>JAVBQJ010000027.1:0-4959 GCA_031549115.1 Victivallaceae bacterium | reverse complement strand
AGAGCAGGAGACTCATAATCTCTTGGTCGCTGGTTCGAACCCAGCCGGGTCCACCAGTTTTTCCCCGTTTTTCTCCTCAAATCCACTGTTTTCTGCTTTCGTGCGTAAAACCTGCAAATACCTGCTTTTTGATGCTTTTCACGCAGGAATTAGAACATTTTTAGAACATTTTTTTCTCTTGTTCCAGCATCGTCCGGAGCGGTAAATATACCCCGGGAGGAGGGGTAAGGCAATCCGAAAGCGTGGTTTTTTTGCCGAAATTTCAGTCCGTGCCGTAAAAGTGCCGTAATCTTACCTCGAAATCGTGTATTCCGGAGCAAAGGAACGGGCAAGTATCCTCTGGATGATCCGAGCGGTTCGGCAATAAAATTGGACGTCTATTTGTAATTGTTGTAAAGTTTCGGCGGTTGCGGTTGATCGTCCACAACATCGAGAATATACCCCCTCCGGGCCGGAGTCAAGCCCCGGAAAACGAACCCCCCCGGATTTCTCCGGGGCTGGTGATGATCGGGGAGTGAATCAAAGCAGCTTGATGGCCACTTTTTTTCCGCAGGCTCGTGCATATCTCGCCAGCGTGGTATAGGTCGGATTTCTCCGGCCCCGTTCCAATTGGGTGATGCAAACTTGCGATATTCCCATCCTGGCGGCCAGCTCTTTTTGAGTCAGTCCGGCCTCCTGGCGCGCCTTATGCAGCGCGATCACTAAATCCATCCGGGCTTGCTGCTCTTCGATTTCTTCGGCATTGGCCGGGTCATTGAAATACGCGTCCCGCTCCGCACTCTGTTCGGCGTATGTTGTTTCGAGATTCGCGGCGATATGGCTCACCTCGGCGGCGAGCTGCTCATCCGTCAAATACTCGGCGTGGTCTTTTTTCATTTCAACAATCCCCCTTGCAATAGTTGCTTTACAACTTTTCGGGCATATTGCATATCCTTGCCCGGTATTTGTTCGGTCTTCTTCTCGTAAGCATGTATGCCGAAAATCGCGTTCCGAACTCCATACACATAAAAAACGCGGACGTTGCCGGACTGTATCACACGAATGGCAAATAGGTTCTCGCCACTGATTTTCTCTCCATACGGCATTTCAAGAACGCCGCTCCGCTCCAGCATGAAGATGATGCCGTTCAGTTCTTTTTTGACCTCGCCGGGCTGCTCCCGCATGAAGTCTTTCACTGATTGCATCATGTAAAAATTTTTCTTTTTCACGACTCTTGAGTCCCAAATCTATGATTATTAAAATATAACATGTAACTTATATTTTGCAAGTCTGTTTCCCGAAGATTTGTAACACGTTTCGGGCTTTTGGGCGATAATCGGCATTTCGTGTTACGCTTGATGAGAATGTGGTAGGTTTTCGGCGTTTTGGGAAAAATACCGATTTCCTGTTACAATTCATCGCGTTTTAACAACGCTTAACAATTTGCACCATTTTTTCCGTGCAGCCATGATACTTTGTCAAACCCTTTTGCTTGAAAGCGCACAGCTTCGCCGCCGACAAACGCATTTGATTTTATCGAAAGAAGTGGTATGTTACCGGATTGCAACAATCTGGAAAATACCATATATGTTCACCACAGAGATTCAGGAAGTTCTGACTGCCGCTTTGCGCCGGCAGGGAGAGTGGCGGTTGATGTTTCGTACGCTGGTGCCGGAGCTGCCGGAGCTGAATGCCGCGGCGTTGTGTGAACATCTCGGCCAGGTCCGGCGCGACCGCCATCCGAATCGCGAAATTTTTATGGTCTTGAGCGGCTCCGGCAATTACTATTTTCAAGGACGGCTTTACCGTGGCAGCGGTTTGGAGTTGTTCTTTGTGGATTGTTTCGAGCCGCATGATTTCGGCTTCGCGCCGTCGCCGGAGGAGCGGCTGGTGATCTGGGTATGCTACGATATCAAGGGCACTTGCTCGGCGGCCGTCCAGCGGGTGTTGCCGAGCGGCAGGCTGCAGGTTCTGCATATCCTGGACGTTGCCGACGTCGGCATGGCGATGCTGCTTTACAAGTGCTGGGAGCAGTCGTTGGAAGGGCGGCTCCCGGCGGAATTGTCGCGGATACGTCTGGGCAGCTATTTCGGCGTGCTGCTGGCGGAGATATTGACGCAGGAAATCGGCGAAATACAAACCGGCCAGAACAAGCGTGCCACGGAACAGAGTTACCGGATCGAAACCATCGGCCGCCATTTGCAGATGACCAAAGGGCGCGGCGATTCGATCCGCAAACTGGCGCAGATGGTCAATTACAGTGAATTCCACTTTATGAAGCTCTTTCGCGTCCACTACCAGTGCAGCGTGAAGGAGTATATCAACCGCATCCGGCTGCAGACCATGCTCGAGTCCGAACGGGCGGGGTTCAAGCAAAAGGAGATTGCCGATATTCTCGGTTTTTCCTCGCCCTCCAGCTTTGCCGCCTGGCTTGCCAAACAGCGTGACAAAGTCGTGCGCGACCACCGCTCCAACGAGCCGGCGATTTTCCACTCTGTGAATTCGCCGGAATGAGCTATTTTTCACCGTAATGAAGCATTGTATTGGAGTGATTCCTGTTTTATGCTATTAAAAGGGCCAATTATTGAGAGAAACATTCTATACGTCCAAGGAGACGAATGACCATGAAACAAAGTGAGTTGACCGGCGGTTTTGCCAGAATTGAGATCACGCCGCCGCCGCATGCGCACATTTCCGGCATGATCGGGATTCTGCGCCGTCCGGAGTATGTGAAAAGCCCGCTTTATGCGCGCGTGATGCTGTTGGAAGCCGGCTCGGTCAAGCTGTGTCTGATCGCGTTGGATGTGACCATCGTGACCGGCGACGTGACTGCGCTGATCCGGCGGCAAGTCAATGACATTGTCGGTGCGCCGGTTGCGATCATGGTTCACGCCGTGCAAAATCATACCGCGCCGGGCGTGGGGTACTTCATGCTGGACGAATCGGTTCCGGTGCCGCCGGATTGCGAGTGGCTGCGCGGGGGCGAAAGTTTTTACCGGGACTTTTTATTGGAAAAGTTGGATTCGGCGGTACGCGCCGCCATGGCCGCGCGTGAGGTCGTGACGGTCGAGGGCGGCCGGAGCGTGGTCGGTTACGCGGCGTTCAACCGGCGGGCGGTTTCGCGCCGGGGCGGGGTGTTCATGCCGAGCGAGCTGACGGTGGAAAAGGTGCGCGACGAGCTGCTCCGGCTCGAGGGGCCGATCGACCCCGAGGTAAGCGTGGTGGCGTTTCGCAACTCCGAAGGACATATCGTCGGCTTGCTGCAGCACTATTCCTGCCACCCGGTTTGCGATTTTACCGAACAGCCGGTGATCGCCGGGGATTGGCCGGGCGGCTGGTGTGCGGCGCTGGAGAAGCATTATCCGGAAGCCGTGGCGCTGACGGTGAACGGCAGCTGCGGCAATCTCAATCCGCGCGATCCGTTTCGGACGGTGAATGTCGATTTGAGCACGGAAGAGATGGTGGCGCCGCTGGAAACCGCGGCGCTGGATATTTTGACGCGCTGCTGTCCGGAGGCGTCCGCGACACTGGCGGTTGCGAATATACAAATCGCTTTGCCTTATCGGGAGCCGGAGGCCGAAGAACTGGGCGACCGGCTTGCCTATTACCGCGCGCACCCGGAAATTCAATGGTCGGAACCGGAGCGCGTGGCGGATTACCGCTGGTTCATGGCGGCCAACATCACCGGGGTGCTGGATAAAATCCGGCGTTCGGGCGGCGTGCTGCAGTATGAGCTGCAGGCGTTCCGGATCGGGAATTTCGTGATTTGCGGCCTGCCGGGGGAACCGTTCAGCGAAGGGCAATTGGAGCTGAAGCGGCACTTCCCGGACCATCTGGTGCTGGTCGCGCATTGCGCCAATCATTATGCCGGATATCTGCCGACCCGGGAGGCATTTGCTTATCCGGTGCAGCAGCGCGGACACGAAGCGAATTTTTCGTCGTGGTCCAATCTGGAACATGGTGCTCTGGACCAGGTGGTGGCGGCCGGAATTGCGCTGATCGCCGGCTTGTTCAAGGAGGACGGTCGATGATTCCGGGTATGGACTTCTGGGACTGGCTGCTGTTTCCGTCCGTCGTGATCCTGTCGCTGGGGGTGGCCTATCTGTACCGCCCGGAATACAAAGCGCTGATTCTGGCGCTGCCGATTCCAAGTACCATTGCGATTCTGTCGCTGCATAAGGCGGTCAATGCGGATAATATGCTGTCACTGACGCTGCTGTTGCTTTTCACCCACCTGGTGCGGATTATTTACGTCCGGAAATGGCTGCCGATACTGCCGGCGATTGTGGCGGCGGCGGCGGCCTATTGCCTGAGCGCATATGTGCTTGACTGGCTGTTGCCGGAACGCGACGGGTGGTGGTTTTACGGTGCGGTTGTCTGGAATTTCTTGCTGGCGGCGGCAATGCTGCGCTGGTTCCCGCACCGGGACGAAGAGGGATCGCGCAGCACCATGCACCCGGCGCTGAAGGTGATTGCGCTCACCGGAGTGGTGCTTTTTCTGTTGATCCTGAAAAAACAGCTTGGCGGTTTCATGACGATCTTTCCGATGGTCGGTGTGGTGGCGGCTTATGAGGCGCGCAACTGCCTGTACTCCAGTTGCCGTCAGATCCCGGTGGTGATGATGACCATCGGGATCATGTTGCTCGTGACCTACTTGCTTCAGGATTATTTCACGCTGCCGGGCGCGTTGGCGGCGGGATGGGTGGCTTTTCTGGCCGTGATCGTGCCGCTGCACCGCCGGGTTTGGCGGACGGCACGAAAATGAAAAAATAACAGTTTTGCGATATTTAAACCAGTAACCGACTATTGTATCGAATTGAAAAATATAGTATAATTATCTTAGCCTGAATATTGCATGAAGCTTTCGAATCTTCGGAAAATGTTCCGAAGATTCGAAATTTTTCATTTTTGGATCATAAATTCCTCTGTTTTTCGCAATTTGAGCATACCCCCCCTTACCCCCATTGTTATTCTGCAAGC
>JAVBQJ010000086.1:0-58492 GCA_031549115.1 Victivallaceae bacterium | reverse complement strand
TATCAGCTTCGCCCAACGCGTCGAAAATACATCGCCCCGGCCTGGCTCCGTAATGATCGTCGACCAGCCAGATAACCATAATGAATTCTCCTTGTTAAAAGCGTTTTCCCTTGCGGATGTGGACGATGGTGAGCTTGCACTCTTCGCGGGCTTCGTAGGTGTGCGGCACCAACGCGTCGAACTGCAGCGCCTCGCCGGTTTTGACACGGTATTTTTCTTCCGCCAGGGTGATTTCGACCTCCCCGGATTGGACCCAGCACAATTCGTAATCGTCGCGATGCAGGCTGGGCTTGGACAATCTGGCGCCGCGCGGCGCCGTCGCCTGCATGCAGTTCAGATTCTGGAAACGCACCCGGCGGAAGCTGAAACCGTCGGAGTCGTAGGCCTCTTCGGCGACCCGGTGCGCCACGCGCCGCTCGACCAGATGGATCAGGTCGCTGAGGGTTAAATTGAAAGCGCGGGCGATACGCAGCAGCGTGTCGAGTTCGGCGATCGACTGGTTGCGCTCGAGCTTGGAAATGACGCTGGCGGCGACGCCGCAGCGTTCGGACAAGTCGGCGATGCTCCAGTTTTCCTGTTTGCGCAATTCGCGCAGCACCCCGAAATCCAGATGATGATCGAAGCTCATGAAAGTATACCTATTTTCTTTGTCGATATATTTAATGATAAAATATAGCTCTTGAGAAATGAAATGCAAATTTTTTAATTGAAAAAAAATTGTTGTATTGCATTTGAAAAAATAAGGTTCTATAGTAGGGGGGGAGACGCAAAGACCGACTAAGGGGGATGCTATGCGTTACTGGTTTTTTGCCGCGATTCTGACTGTGGCGGCGACCGGGTGCCGGAACCCGGATGCGGAGTTCAACGCCGAATTCAACCGGGAGCTGGCCGCGACCAACACCTCGCTGAAGGAGTTGGCGGAAAAAATGCAGCCGGGGAAAGTTGCCTTGCCGCCTTTGAATGAGGGGGATGAGCCCCTGGAGCTGCAGCTGCTGCCGGCCGATCCGACCGATGAAGAGGTCGCGGCTTACGCCAAAACGATTTACGATCAGGTCAAGGAGCGGCGCTCTTCCGTCTCCGGAGATGTATTTGACCGGCTGGTGTCGCGGATTCCGCCCGGACATATTACGTCGCTGGCCGGTTATCTGGATAACTTCTACTTCCGGCAGCAACTCCGAAACTGGATTCGACCGGAAGACAAAGTGAAAATTCTGGCGGCACTGCCGGATTCTCCGGGAATGCTGGCGGCATTGTCGTATTTTCCGGTGACGGCGGAGGAGATCCGCGGGCCGCTTCTGCAGATGTTGAAAAAACACCCCGAAACGCACCCCTGGAGTATGCAGATTTATTATCCGGTCCTGCTGGACGATGACGCCACCCGGGAGGAATTGACCGGGATTGTGATCGAGCATCCACAGTTGTTTGCGATCGGCGAGGCCATCGCGGAATACAATGACTCCACGGATATTTTCACGCGGATGTGGGAATACGCGGTGGCGAATGACTTGGAAATTCCCCGGCAATTGACATCCCGGATGATGTCGCTCGGTTCGGTGGAGGCGCTTGGAAAGTGGATTCAGGCCGCGTGGGATCCGGAAAGAGGAAACGAGCGCCAAAGGAAATATGCCGTGGAAAAAGCGCCGTTCCTGGAGGGGCAAGCCGATCCGGCCGCTTTCTTTGAAACACACAAAGGCAATATCATTTTCAATCCGGAATCGAAGCAATTTGAATGCAAGGAGAGGGCACAATGAAATATATCGCCATGACCGTTGCCGTCGTTGCCGCCGGAGTGATTTCCGGTTGCCGGAGCACCCCGGATCCGGCGCAGCAGCAGATGCTGGCGCAACTCAGGGAAATCAACGCTTCGTTGCAGGCAATCGCGAAAAACATTCCGGACAACCGCAACTCGGCACTGGCCCGGATTCCCATGGTGAGTTCCATCCGGCCGGCCCGTGGCGCGGATGTCGAGGCTTTGAAAAGGATTCAGGCGCTGCCGGAAAATCCCACCGATGAAGATATCCGGCGCTATGTCACGGACATCAAAAATACGTCGATCGGACAGAACAGCTTCAGCTCCGGCGATCCGCAGGTGGCGATGCTGAAAATGATCGGTCCCGGACACCTGGAGGTGCTGACGCCGTTTTTGGATGAGCGGTTCTTTTCTCTGAATCATGCGATCGCCGATCTGGTCGGTGACGAAGACAAAGAGAAAGTGCTGGAGCTGTTGCCGCAGTGTCCGGCACTGGCCAAGGCGGTAGTCGCCAAAAATTGGACCGAAGAGGCGAAAGAAACGATCTTCCAATTGGCGCAATATTCCAATAATATCTACCAGCTGCAGGGGGCGTTGGGTGTTTACGTCAATACCCCGGAAGACCGGCAGAGGGTGATCGATTTGTATGTTTCGCGCCCGGAAGCGTATTTTCTTTTTGGGATGCTAAAAAGTATGCCGGATGTCGATCTCGCCGCGTTGACCACCCGGGCGTGGGAAACACAACGTCTGCGCGGGGAAGGCTGGTCGAGGGGTACCGTTGCCGCCCGGGCGGCGGCGTACGGCAATAAAAAGGCCCTGGAGCAGGCGATTTATACGATGGACGATCAGCCGCATGGGATGAATCGGGAGGCCATGCGGCTTCTGGTGCAGTGCACCCGCCAGGCGCCGAATCCGGAGGTGATGCAGAAGTGGTACCGGGAAAACGTCGACAAGCTGGTCTTTGACAAAGAAAAAGGCCGGTGGGAGGTGGAGTAGTTACACCGGACCTGCCGCCTCCGGCAGGTAATGCCGAATGACGGCTGGACTCCACATGATGCAATCGTTATTTTCGTCATTCCAGGGAGGGATGGTATGCGTTACTGGCTTTATGCCGCGATTCTGGCTGTGGCGGCGTCCGGGTGCCGGAACCCGGATGCGGAGTTCAACGCCGAACTCGACCGGGAATTGACCGCGGTCAATGCCGCGTTGAAGAAATTGTCGGAGAAAATACAGCCGGGAAAAATTCTCCTGCCGCCGCGGAAAGCAGGAGAAGAACCCCGTGAACTGCAACTTTTGCCGGCCGATCCGACTCCGGAGGAGGTTGTGGCTTACGCCAAAGCGGTTCATGATTTGTTGCTCAATGATCTGCCTCCCAGCGTTCTCGTGGAGATCCCCACCCTGTTGGTCGGGCGAATTCCTCCCGGCCATATCCCGCTTTTGGGCGATTATATGGCGGGCCCTTATTTCCGGGAAAAGGTCACCGATTGGCTCCTGCCGGGGGATAAGGAAAGAATTCTGGCAGCATTGCCGGATTCGCCGCCGTTGCTGTCGGTATTGCTGCAACTGCCGGTGACGGCGGAAGAAATTCGCGAGCCGATTCTGCGGATGTTGGAAAAAAATCCCCAAATGAACCATGGACCGTTGCAGAGCTTTTTTCCGATTTTACTGGATGATGCGGTTGCGCGCGAGAGGTTGATCCGGATTGTGGTTGCGCATCCGGAAGCGACCGGGATTGGCGACAATCTCACGCGATACGGTGAGTTCAAGGATATTTTCCTGCGGATGTGGGAGTATGCGGTGGCGCATGAATTGGAGATCCCCCCGGCGCTGATGCTCCGGGCGATGTCGAGCGGTTCGGTGGAGGCGCTCGGCCGATGGATTCATCATACATGGCCTCCGGAGCAGGAATACCAAAGGAAATGGGCCTTCTCCAGGGCGCCGTTTCTGAAAAATCAGGCCGACCCCGCCGCGTTTTTCGATGCCCACCGGGACGCCATCGTTTTCAATCCGGAATCGAAGCAATTTGAACTCAGGGAGAGTGCACCATGAAATATGCCGCCATGACCGTTGCCGCCATTGTTGCCGGACTGGCTTCCGGATGCCGGAGTACTCCGGATCCGGCGCAGCAACAACTGCTGGCTCAGCTCAGGGAAATCAATGCGTCATTGCAGGTGATTGCCATGAATACTCCGGACGGCCGCATTGCGGCGTTGAGCCGGGTGGCGCCGAATGAACCAAGGGACTCGGTCAGAAGCGTGGAACTGGAGGCCGTGGAGAAAATTCAGGCATTGCCGGAGAATCCGACCGACGAGGATATTCGGTGTTATGTCGCGGACATCCGCAGTGCGAGTTTGGGGTCGAAAGGCTTCAGCGCCGGCGACCCGCAGGTGGAGATGCTGAAAAAGATCGGCCCCGGCCATTTGGATGTACTGATCCCATTTTTGGATGAGCACTTCTATTATCTTGATTATGCGATCAACGATCTGGTCGGCGAAGACGATATGGAAACCGTATTGGCGCTGCTGCCGCGACACCCGAGTCTGGCCCAGGCGGTGGGCAAGAAGAATTGGAGCGAAGAGGCCAAAGAAACGATTTTTCAACTGGCCCGGTATTCCCATAATACATATCTGCTGGAAGAGGTGCTGAGCACTTATGTCAACACGCCGGAAGACCGGCAGCGGCTGCTGGATTTGTATGCGCTGCGGCCGGAATTGCACTTCCTGTTCAATACCATAAAGTCGTTCCCGGATGTCGACTTGGGGGATGTGACCACCAGGGCGTGGGAGCTGTTAAGCCGCAACGGGAACAACACATGGGCGCTTATCCCTACGGCAGCCCGCGCTGCGGCTTACGGGAATAAAGAAGCTCTGGGACAGGCGATTTTCCTGTTGAATATGAAGGGCAATTCGTCTCCCGAAGCGCTGCAGCTTCTGGTGGAATGCACCCGCCAGGCCCCGAGTCTGGTGATGATGCAGAAGTGGTACAACGAAAACGCCGACAAGCTGGTCTTCGACAAAGCAAAGGGCGTCTGGGAAGTGAAGTAGTCACAGTTCGAGAAATTTGCGGACGGTACGGCGGTCCAGCGCCGCGATCCGCGCCACCTGCGCCAGATTCGGCGTCTGGCGGTACAACGCCAGCAGGTAATCGCGCGTCACCGTTTCGGCGTTCGGTTGCGCCCGGATGATTTCATCCCACGCTCCGGCCGGGCTCCCGGCCGGAGCCGCCGGTTCGTAATGCCCCCGGATCAACAGGTTGCGGACGCACTGCTCCAACTCGCGCACATTGCCCGGCCACGGATAACGCCAGCCGAGATGGCGGTCGATCCATTGCATCGCTTCGGCGGTGAAGCGTTCCGCCTCTTCCGCGCCGAGCAGCCGTTCGGACAAAAGGCGGACGAAGCGCTCCAGTTCGGCGGCTTCGCCGTTGACCAGCTCGCGCAAGGGCACGGTGGTGACGGTATCGGCGCACAGCCGGTAATAGAGGTCGTCGCGGAATTCGCCGGCGACGCACGCATCCCGGAGATTGCGGTTGGTGGCGGCGATGATTTTGCCGTGAAAGCTCCGGCCGGCGGTGTCGCCGAGGCGCTGGAATTGGCGGCTTTGCAGCACCCGCAGCAATTTGACCTGGATTTCCGCGTCGATTTCGCCGATCTCGTCGAGGAATACGCTGCCGGAGGGCGAACACTCTTCAAGATACCCTTTGCGGTCGTTCAACGCGCCGGTGTAGGCGCCTTTGCGGTGGCCGAACAATTCGGATTCGATCATCGTGCGCGGCATCGCCGACAATTGAATCGGCAGGAAACAGCTCCGGTACGGATGACGGAAACGCAGCTCTGCCGCGTCGAACGGGATATATTGCGACAGCGCCACCGCCTGCGCCGCCAGCTCCTTGCCGGTCCCCGATTCGCCGGTGATCAGGGTGGTCAAACCGTTCATCCGGTCGAACAACACCCGGTGGTAACGGTAGAGGTCACAGGTGAATATGGATTGCCAGATCGCGGCGCGCAACCGTCCGGCGGCGAGCGAACTGCCGGCGATGAAGTCGAAAATATGGTAAAAGGCGCGATGGATCTGGTAGTACACCGCGAAGGTCTTTTCCGGGGTGTACGCCTGCGGCAGTTCGCGTCCGCGCCGGTTGCCGAAGTAGTGCCGGTAATCGGCGAGGAAATCGCGGTAGCAGGGAAAACAGGTTTCATCCGGAGCGGTCAACATGGCCTGGCTCATCGGCTGCCGGTATTTCTCGAACAGCCGGTAGAACACCACGGCTTCGTAAATTTCATGTTCGCGCCTGTCGACCGCCACCGCCGTATCTTGCATGCGCCGATGCAGCCGGTCGCTCCACTCCTCCGCCAGCCGGGCGATCCGGCTGACCTCCGGGCGCGTGGCCGTGTGCATATTCCACACCGGTCCCGCGGATTGGCCGTCGTTGCCGAGAATCCGCCCCTCCAGCCGCAGCCGTTCCGGTTCGAACGGATTGGTGTAATTCAACGCGCCGATGGCCTCCAGCCGTTCGCGTTCGTGATCCTGAATCAACGCCATGAAATGTCCTCCTGCTTATAGTATACATGATATGCATGAAATGTCAATCGTGTATGCAAAAATTGTTTCACTTCTTTGACGGTGATGCCGGTCCCTGTTCAAAAAAGGTTGGCACGCCGGTTGCTATATATATGGCAACAACCCTGAACCAGGAGATGAAACATGAAAATGACACAATGGATCGCGTGGGGAAGCATGGTATTGACGGCGTGGACGGCGCAAGCGGCGGGGACCCTGACGCCGGCGGGCTCGGGAGAACTCCCGGCGGAGATTCTGAGCCACGATGTGCTGGTCACTCTCAACAACGGTTTCGCCCGGACCGAAGTGACCCAGCAATTCAAGAACGTCAACCCGAATACGGTCGAGGCGCTGTATGCGTTTCCGCTGCCGGTATCGGCGAGCCTGTCGGAGTGTTCGGTCCGGATCGGCGAAAGCGTGATCGAGGGCGAAGTGCTCGACAAGGCGACGGCGCGGAAGATTTACGGCGAGGAAAAATCGAAAGGCAACCAGGCGGCGCTGGCGGAAAAAGACGGCTACCAGGACTTCACCTTTCAGGTTGCCAATCTGGCGCCGGAGGCGGTGGCGACGGTCCGCTTCGTTTACTACCAGCCGCTGCCGGTCGATACCGGCGTGGTCCGGTATCTGTATCCGTTGCAGGAGGGCAACACCAAAGACGACGCGGCGTTGAACTTCTGGACCCGGAACGACCGGCCGTCGGGGGTGACGAACATGCGGGTGATCGTGCGTTCGGCGTGGCCGCTGGCGGGAATCCGGGCGCCGCAGGGCAATGTGGTGTCGCAGCAGCTGGATCTGGCGGCCGGCGGCGCCGAGGCGAGTTACGAGCTGCCGGATGGGTTGAGCCGCGACTTCGTGTTTTACTATCAGCTGGCGGACGATCTGCCGGGACGGTTGGAGGTGATTCCGTTCCGCCGTCCGGGCGATGCGGAAGGCACCTTCATGATGGTGTTGACGCCGGGAATCGATCTCGGGAAGCTGGAAAACGGCGCGGATTATATTTTCGTGCTGGATCAGTCGGGCAGCATGTCGGGCAGCAAACTCAGGACGCTGGCCGACGGGGTGGGGCGGACGCTGGGGCAGATGAATCCGCAGGACCGCTTCCGGATCGTGATGTTCGAAACCCGCGCCCGCGAGTTGACCTCCGGCTGGGTGGCGGCGACGCCGGAAAATGCGGCGCATTGGACGGAAAAGCTCGGCCGCTGCCAGGCGACCGGCAGCACCAACGTGTATGACGGCGTGAAAACCGCGTTGGACAAGAGCGATGCCGACCGGGTGACCAGCATTGTACTGGTGACCGACGGTGTGACCAACGAGGGTATCGTCGCGCCGAAGGCGTTTCATCAACTGCTGAAAGACCGTGACGTGCGGGTGTTCGGCTTCCTGATGGGGAACAGTGCGAACTGGCCGCTGATGCGGGTGATCTGCGACGCCTCCGGCGGTTTTTACGACGCGGTTTCGAATGACGACGACATCATCGGCCGGATCATGCTGGCGAAAAGCAAGATCACGTCGGAAAGTCTGCATGATGTCAAGGTGTCGATCGACGGCGTGCCGACCTTCGACCTGACCGGCGACGCGGTGAAGAAGCTTTACCGGGGGCAGCAGCTGGTGATTTTCGGGCGCTACCGCAAATCCGGCGAAGCGACGGTGACGATGAAGGTCAAACGCTCCGGTGAATGGCAGAGTTACCAGTGTGTGGTGGATTTCCCGGAGAGCGACACCGACAATCCGGAGTTGGAGCGCCTGTGGGCGATGAGCCGGATCGAAATGTTCGATACCTTGGCGGGTTCCGGTCTGGCGGATGGCGCCGAGACGCAGCAGTTGATCCGGGATCTGGGGGTGAAGTTCCAGCTGGTGACCGATGAAACTTCGATGGTGGTGCTCTCCGACGAGGCGTTTTCCGCCTATGGGGTGGAGCGGAACAACCGGACACGGGTGGTGGCGGAGCGGACGGCGCAGAGTGCGCGGGCGGCGCAGCCGGTGAAAAACTACCGGGCGGACGTGGCGCGGCCGGAGCGGCGTACGGAAGTTCCGGCGCAGCCGTCGCGGAGCAACAACTCGATGTTCCGGGGGAGCGCGCCGCGGCTGGGCGGCGGGGCATTGGAGCCGGTATGGATACTGGTGCTGGCGACCGTGGCCGGCGTCGCCCTGGCCGGAGGCACCCTGAAAAAGAATAAAAAAGAAAAAGAATCAAATAAAAAAAGAAATAGAGCCGCGAAGCGGCGGTCTGCCCTCCGTCATACGGAGACGCCGGTCCAGCAGGCGGATCCTGCTGGTCGCCCCAGGCGCGGAGCGCCTCGAAAGGGGCGAAAGTAAAGTAAGCGAGCCGGGAGGCGAGCGGAAGCCACCCAAGGTAGCGATGGTGGAGATTTAACCGGATGCGTGAGCGACGGTTAAATCTCCACATGGAGCGAACGAGGCGCCGCACCGGCGGCGAACAAATAACAAATGAATCATGCCCATACAATTTTCAATCAAAAGGACCCATAACTCATGAAAAAGAACCGCTTGCAAAACGCATGGAAGATCGGCCTTCTGGTCAATGCCGCCTTGGTGGTGCTGACCGGGATGTTCCTGATGCTGTACGGCTTCGTGCTGCACGACGTCCGGGAAATACCGGTGCCGGATTCGGGGCCGTACCGGCTGAAATACGTGGAGCCGGAGTTGACCGGGCGGCAGCGCGAGATCGACACGCAGCTGCGGCAATGCAATTCGGAGCTGGCGCAATGCAATGAAAGCAACCGTAACTTCGATAAGACCGCGGAGACACTGCAGCGGACCATCAAGCAGTTGCTGGATGCGAAGGCGGAGAGCAAGCTGGTGGAACCCGCCCTCAACGAATTCTTGAGTATCCAGCAGCGGCAGGCGGAAAACAACCGGAAAATTCTGCAACTGACCGAAACCAAACAAGCGCTGGAGAATGAGGCCGGCGGCATCCGCAAGCAGGTGTCGGAGCAGGAAGAACGCGGCTGGAAGGAGTATCGTGCCGCCTACGAACGCTACCAGATGCGCTTCGCCTTTTCGCAACTGGCGATCCTGGTGCCGCTGCTGCTGCTGTCGTGTTATTTGTGCTACCGTTACCGGGGACGGCTGCCGTTCAAGGTGCTGCTGGCGTTTGCCGCGGCGACATTGATCCGGACCGGACTGACCATGCACCAGTATTTCCCGTCGCGCTGCATCAAATACGTGATGATCGGCGCGGTAATCGCGATCCTGATCTGGTTCGTCGTTCATCTGCTGCGGTTGCAGATCAAGCCGAAAATCGAGTATCTGTTGAAGAAATACCGCGAAGCCTATCACTTTTTCGTCTGTCCGATCTGCAATTATCCGATCCGGAACAGCGTCCGGCGCTTCCTGTTTTGGACACCGCGTTCGCTGGCGAAGGAGACGGTGCCGACGGTGCGGCCGAACAGCGACAATGGCGTTTACGTTTGCCCGAATTGCGGCGAACGGCTGTTTGAAAAATGTTCCGTCTGCGGCAAAGTCCGGCATGCCCTGCTGCCGTATTGCGAACATTGCGGGGCGGAAAAGCAGGTGACGGGCGTATGAAAACTCTGCTCGCCATCGCATTGCTTTCCGGGATTCTGTGCCTGATCCCGGAGGCCGCCGGTTTGCTGGAGCTTCATCCGGCGGCCGGCTGGGACGGCGCTCTGGTGTGGCGCGCCGCCGGCTGCCACCTGGTGCACTTCACCGGAGCGCACTGGTTTTATGATATGGCGGCGATGGTGATATTGGGGTTGTGGCTGACGGAACGGGAGGTCTGGCGCACGCTGGCGATTGCCGTCCCGGTGGTGGCGCTGACGGTGGTCGCGGGCGCGCCGGAGCTGGCGGTTTACCGCGGCTTGTCCGGCCTTGACTGCGCGTTGTTCGCGGCGGCGGCGTTGAAGCTGCTGCTGGGTGGCTCCCGGATGGAACGGTGGGTGGCGGGGATCGCGCTGACCGGTTTCCTGCTGAAAACCGGCTGGGAGCTGTCGACCGGGACGACGGTTTTCGCCGGGAGCGGCACCTTGTTCGAAGTGGTGCCGTTGGCCCACATCGCCGGAGCGGCGGCAGGTTTTGCGGCGATCGGATTGAAAAAGTGGAATTTCCGGCGTATAGTAGGGAAATTCAGGATGCAACCGATAAACGCAAAGCAGGATGGGATTTTATGAACGGACTGGGACCGGAATGGCTGAAAAGTGCGGTTTTTTATCAGATTTATCCGACGAGCTTCTATGACGCCAACGGCGACGGCATGGGCGATTTGCCCGGCATTATCGCCAAGCTGGATTACCTCGTCGAACTCGGCGTCAACGCGGTATGGCTGAGCCCGTGTTTCCGTTCCGGCTTCGGCGACGGCGGTTACGACGTGTCGGATTACCGGCACGTCGCGGAGCGCTTCGGCTGCGACGAAGACCTCGACCGGTTGTTTATGGAGGCGAAAAAACGCGGCATCCGGATCTGCCTGGATATGGTGGCGGGGCACACTTCGCTGGAGCATGCGTGGTTCAAGGCGTCGAGCCGGCCGGAGAAAAACGAATATTCGAATTATTACATCTGGAACAACAGCTGGCTGGATTCCAATGGCGGCCTGCCGATGATTTCGGGGACCACCGACCGGGACGGCAGCTTCATGGTCAACTACTTCGCGATGCAGCCGGCGTTGAATTACGGCTTCGCCAAGCCGGATCCGAAACACCCGTGGCAGTTGCCGGTGGATCACCCGGACGTGCTGCGGGTGCGCGAGGAGCTGAAAAACAACATGCGCTACTGGCTCGACCGCGGCGCCGACGGCTTCCGGGTGGATATGGCGCCGTCGCTGGTCAAAAACGATCCGGGCAAGCGGGCGACGATGGCGCTGTGGCGCGAAGTCCGCGCCATGTTCGACGCCGAATACCCGGAAGCGGTGCTGATTTCCGAATGGACCTACGCGCCGCAGGCGCTGAAGGCCGGGTTCCATTGCGACTTCATGCTGCATTGCGGGACTCCGGCGTACACGTCGCTCTTTCGCAACGAACCCAAGCGGGATATTTTCATTCCGGTCGACAAGAAGCTCTTTTATGAAAATGACGGCAACGATTACCGGCTGAAGAATCATTGCAGCTACTTCGACGCCGCCGGGAAGGGGGATGCGAAGAGCTTTTTCAATATCTACATGGATCATTACCGCCGGACCTGCCGCGACGGCTATATTTCGCTGCCGACCGGGGACCACGATATGCCGCGATTGAGCGACTTCCGCGATGAGCGGGATCTGGCGGTGGCGTTCGCATTCCTGCTGACGATGCCGGGGGTGCCGTTCATTTACTACGGCGATGAAATCGGGATGCGCAACCTGACGCGCCTGACCTCGAAGGAGGGCGGCTTCACCCGGACGCAGGCGCGGACGCCGATGCAGTGGAGCGATGCGGCCAATGCCGGATTTTCGACCGCGGCGAAGGAGAAATTGTATTTGCCGGTGGATGAGCAGCCGGGGCGGCCGACGGTGGCGGAGCAGCAGGGACGTGAAGATTCGCTGTGGCAGCGGGTTCGGGCATTGCTGCGGCTGCGCCGGAGTACGGCGGCATTGGGGGCGGACGGCAAACTGGAGCTGCTGCTGGCGGATTACCCGATGGTGTACGTGCGCGGCAAGGGCCGCGAACGCTACCTGGTGGCGATTCAGCCGGCGCGCCGGGCGTGGAAGAAAACGTTGGAGCTGCCGTTTGCGGCCAAGACGCTGGAATGCGTTTACGACGGCGGCGCGCGCTCGGAATTGCGCGGCAAACGCGTCACCCTTTCCGGCCCCGGCACCGCCGCCGCCGTCTGGCGCATAAAGTAGAATTCAACCGTGGTCAGCACTCCTACTCTATCAATCACCTGCTCGGGAGCGCGCACGGGAACGCCGCGAAGCGGCGCCGGCGCTCTGGCGCCGCGGCCTCTGCGGCCGTGGAGCAGACGCGAGCGGAAGCACGGTAGTGCTGGAGCGACCGGTCTAAGGACTTGCCGCCCTGACGGCGGCAAGTCCGCGTTAAGCCGAGCGGCGCTTGAGCGTTCGGGGTGGGGAGGGGCGGAGCCCCCGCGTTTGCCGGGGCGCGACTCTCGAAGAGCGCGGCCCCGGATTTGCGGTTGTAATTACCACACGGAGCACCAACATCTATGAAAAAACGCGCACTTATTGTTATTGCCCTGGCGGTGGCCGCGATTGTGATTGCGGGGGTATGCTACCTTTTCCTTGGAAAAAAGCAAGCGATGGGGACGCCGCTGGAGCAAATACATAAAAACTTTCCCGGGTCGATGTTGATGACCGGATTTGATCAGGATGGTATTTCGCTATATTCATTGCTGCCATTGGCGACGGTTTCCGAAGTGGATAGAACGTACAGTTTTGTGGACTCCGGGTTGATTTTGCAGGTGAAAAAGCTCGGCTCCGACGCTTATTCTCTGTCCGTCAACGATTGCGGAGTGGAGTATGCGCCGCTGGAATTCGATTGCGGGGCCATTTCGCAGGACACGACCCTGTTGCGGGGGAAGAACTGGTACATTCGGGTGCTGCGATGAAAAAATGGTTTCTATTGTGCTGCATTGGCGTATCGTGGAATCTGTTGGGGATTATTCTGCCTCCCGGCGTGGAGGTGCCGCCGGAGGCGATTGCGCAGTGGAACCAGCGGTTTGGAGAGGATTACAACCTCGATACGGGAATACAGGCGCGGGAGTTTCTGTTGTCGGCGCTGAAGCGCCAGCCGGAGTTGCCGTTCCGGGCCGTGCTGCATAAGGCGGATCCGTTCAATCCCGACGCGGACGTCTTTTTTCATTACCAACCCCGCCCGGATGGCGACGCGTGGAAACGGGCCGAAGTGCGGAAATCCGGCAAAGCGATTGAAGTCTACATACAATCCTCTTCGGCTCAGTATGGCACGATCGAAGGGAAAACCGGACGTATCGGGGAGGTGTTGCTGCTCAGCGCCTGCGATTGGCGCTATGAACCGATTCCGGCCATGGAGCTGTCGATGGCGAAGTTCACCCGCGAGGAGCGCACCTACCAGGACCGCCCATGCTGGCTCATTACCGTGACGATCTGCTACCTGAACGACAAAGAGATGATTCTGCAGACCGGGTTTCCCATCGAAGCGGCTTCCGACAAGAAAAGCATACTCAACACCCGGTACCCGATTCGGCGCGTATTCGTCATCGACCGGGATACCGGCTTTATTTATGCGCGCCGGCAATATGCCCGAAACGGGAAGTTGGTTGCGGCTGTCGAACTGCGGCAGGTTGACACCGGGACATCGATCGACCCCGAATTGTTTGCGGTTTCGGAGTCGCTTCCGGAGGGGTTTCTGACGCGGGATCACTTCCGGCAGGCGACACGCACCATCGCATATCCGTCCAGGCCCGGATTCCTCACCTCCGCGGCGAGCCGGACCGGCCAGGTCATTGCATCGTGGAACGAATGGTTCTGGCGCAACAGCAATACATTCAGTATGATATCGGGCGGAGTCGCCGTCGCTTTGCTGCTACTTGTCGCGGTTCACCGTTATCGGGAACGGCGGCGCTGACGCTCACTCTTTCACAAACACTTCGAATAGCTCCGCATAGGCGTCGAAACGGCGGCAAATGGTTTCGGCGTCGGCCTTGTTGCCGGCGAGGATCCGGTGATCGAAGCCGTAACCGCGCGTGCGCCGGTTGCGCGCGTCCTGCGAACGGTGGCAGAGCAGCAGCGAAGCTTTCCACCGCGCCTCCTCTTCGTCGAAGAGAGTCGCCAGATCGATCCGCAGTTCGATGGTTTTCGGGTCTTTGTTCAGCAAGAGCGCCGTGTCCGGCGCGATGCTTTTGACCGACCGAAAGATCAGCCGGTGGTCGGCGTTGGTGTCGTTGCCGTGCGGCAGCGCGATCACATCCGGCCGGAACTCGTGGTAAGCGGCGGCCAGCAGAGCCGGATTCTCCGGCGTGTCGGCCAATTCCCCGGCGGCGTTTTCCGTCATCCGGAGAAAGCGCACCCGCTGCGACGGCAGCCCGAAAAGCCGGCAGCTGTCCAGTTGCTCGGCTTCGCGGACCGCCCCTTTGCCGGCGGCGGCGAAGACATCCTCGACCCCGGACGCGCCGGAACCGGCGACGCTGAGAAACAACACGGCGCCGGATTGCTCCAAACGCCGCAGCGTGACCGCGATGGCGTCGAAGTCATCCGGGTGCGGCGCGCAGACCCAGATGCGCGGCGCTTTCGGCAGTTGCCCGAAGAAGTGCTGCAAATCGCTTCCCGCTTCCAGAATACGTATCATTGACTACCTCCCGGTGAAATAATTTACCGGGCAATATATCTCCGGAACCGCCGCTTCGCCAGTCGCGTCAGAACAAAATTTCCCAGGTTTCGTTCTTCGACCATTCGCGTTCGGACAAATTGGCCGCGTGGCCGTCGGCGAAGGTGACATTGATGCTGTCGCCGTGCCGGATCGCCGCCATGTTGAAGTCGTAGGTCTGTCCCGCCGAGGTATCCGGAATGCCGTTGCCGTTGCGGTCCTGGGTAAACTCGCCCCACTTCAGCGGCGTGTTGACATACCACAACGGATACCCGTCGGTGACGCCGGAGTCCATGACCGCCATCGCCGACGAAGGGTTCTTCAGCCGGCTCAACTGCACCGGATACGACCAGCCGGTCGCGCCGATCAGGTCGGTACCGAGTGAAAATTGCCCGTAATTGATGCCGTAATTGACGTTGAAGCGTTTGGTTGCTCCCGATTCGGCCGGACAGACAAAGGAATTCCGGCTCCGGTCGGTGACGGTCCCGGCCGCACCGTAGTAAACCAGCTTCGTTCCGACATACTCGGACAGGAGCGTCATCCAGCGGGAGTCGAAACCGGCCTGGGTTTCCGCCCAGAGCTGGTAGACCGGCACGATCGCATCGTTGAAATCGCCGGCATACATCACCATCGCCGTGCCGATCTGCCGGGTGTTGTTGAGGCAGTTGATGCTCTGCGCCTTGGCGCGGGCTTTGCTCAATGCCGGCAACAGCATGCTGGCGAGAATGGCAATAATCGCGATGACGACCAGAAGCTCTATAAGTGTGAATTTTTTCATTTCCCGTATTCTCCTATAGTTGTTTTGTTCGAATGTCTGAAAACGACCGGGACGTTAAAACGGAACTGAATGGTCTCCTGTGTTCGGGGGTGATTCATTGGACACCGTGAACGCCGTACGGTTTTTCGCTGCCGATCGACGCCACGGCGCAGTGCAGCGGTTCGAGCCGGAACGAAAAACCATCGCTGTTGCCGGCGGCGATCGCTTCCCGGCATTCGCCCTGAAAGTGATCGTGGATCCGCACGGAACCGCGCTGCGGCAACGGATAATCCTCCGGATGCGCCGCCAGTTCGACGGTGACCGTGACCGGTTCGGCGCCGATGTTGACCAGCACCACGGCGATGGCGGTGTCGTTGCGGATCCAGACGCTGTTCAGCACGGTCGGGAGGATGGTTTCCTCGCCGGTGTTGTCGTTCCACGCTTTCAGCCAGCGTTGGGTGAGGTTCGGGACGTCGAGGCACAGCGGCCGCAGCATTTTGCCCCGGGTCAGGAAGTCGGCATGGCGTACTTTGGCATGCGCCAATGTTTTGATGAACCCGGCCGCTTCCGGCGCGGCTTCGATAATCGCCAGCAACGGAATGCGCGACCAGGCGAATTGCGCCCCGTAGATGAACTGCCGCGCGCACTTGCCGATGATGGCGCCGGCGAAGCGCGGATCGTCGAGCTCGTCGCAAAAGATATACTGGCCGAAGCCGATGGTGTAATCGTGGTAGACCGCCTCGAACAACGGTACTTCGTCACCGGCGTTGTTGTTGCCGATCAGATAGCCGTCGAGCACATCCATATAGGCTTCCGAACAGCTTTCGGTGGTCAGGATCAGATCCGGATTGATCTGGCGGCCCTCCTGGCGCAACTCGCGCAAAAGTTGCCGGTGCCCGGCGATGAAAGCGCGCTCGTCGCCGGGGGTGTGGCCGTGATTGTCGGCATAGCAGTTGTGCGCCGGACTGCAGGAGACTTCGTCGAAGTAGACGCCGTCCACGCCCATTTCGACGCAGCGCAGCGCCACCAGACTGAGAATGCGCCGCCACAACGGGTCGACCGGGCACATCGCGGCCAGGGCGCGGTTCTGGCTCCACACTTGCGCATGCAGCTCCAACCCTTCGTTTTTGCGGATCGCGGAGGGTTCGAGGTACTTCCACTCTTCGGTTTCGGTGTCGGCGGAGTAGGCGTTGATGTAGGGCATGACCCGGATCCCGGCCTGCTGCAGCAGCTTCATATCGTTGCGGAAGTTCGGCGTCGCCGGGAAGAAAAACGGATAGCCGGCGTCGAACGCGGGTATGTGCCACATGTAATAGTGCATCAGCAGCGGCACTTGGAGGTATTCCGCCACCCGGGTGAAGGCTTCGACGTCGTAGAGTTCGCCCCGGTAATCTTTCAGCAGCACGATCGGCGTATCCTGGTACCAGCGCGGGGTCCGGTCACTGTCCTCCAATGCGCCCTCCCGCGTCCACGACGCGGTCAGCGCGAAGCGGCGGTAGCGGGTGGCGACGTCGAACCAGTCGCCGCGCCCGAAGCCCAGCGCCCAGGGGAAAGAGCGGTAGTCTTCGCCGTAGCGCAACGCGGTTTTGACCGTCGGGCGCATCCGGATGACGCCGGCCGCCGGATCGGGTTCGAAGTAGAAGTTCTTGACCACCGGTTCGGGATCATGGGCGGCGAAGTAAAGCAGCCGGTCGTCATGGATCAGGCCGAAACACTGCATGGTGGCGAAGCCGTTCGGATACGAACGCTCGCGGAATTTGCGCCGGACCCACAGTTCGCTGCGGTCGGGCAGCCGGGTCAGCGGGTTGACCTTTTCGATGCCGCGGTCGGCCGGAATTACCATCCGGTAGCGGTCGGAATCCTCGACCTGCCAGTCGAAGCAGGGGAAGGTGACCTGAAAGACGCTCCACTCCTCCGGCAGTGCTTCGATCGCGATCTGCCACAGCGTCAGGCTGTCGCTCTCCGGCGTCACCGTCACTTTGATCCGGCAGCGGCAGCCCGGAGCCAATTCGGGCTCCCAGACGATGCTGTCGGCTGTCTCCTCGGCCATACCGGCGGCGTCGGCCTGAATCCTGCTTTTGCCGCCGTTGCGGTTCCGGAAGGTCACCTCCCACAACGGCACCGGGGCGCCGGCGAAGTTTTCAGCTCCCGACGGACGGAGCTCCGTCAGCGCGCCTCCCGCGACGGTGGCGCAAAGTTCTCCATGCGTGATGTTCATTTTTCTCCTTTTCGGGGATGGGATTGCGGCTATGCCGTTATTTTTTCAACTCGAAGTAGCAACTGTCCACATAACAGCTGTCACGGCCCGGCAGCGCCGGGTCGGCGCCGTAAAAGGTCAGCAGGAATTTGCCCGGCTCGGTCTCGATCAGCGCCTGCGATCCGCCGGTCGCGGTGTTGTGCGGCCGACCGCCGCCGGGGCGCGAATAATACGGCGCTCCGATCGGGGTGAAGTGTTCGCCGTCGGCGCTGTAAAATACCGTGGTGGTGCGCGGCGTCGCCGCTGCGAGGTACCCCGCCGTCAGCAGGTAATCCCCGGCCTGCGTCCGCAGCCCGACCGGGTAAACCGCCGGAATGTCGGTTTCTTCCGGGGGCGACCAGGTGGCGCCGCGGTCACGGGAAACCGATTTCCACATATTGTTGACCGGGCGGCTGTCGATCCGGGTGAATGCCGCCAGTGTCCCGTCCGCTTTTTCGAAAATCACCGACTCGTTGAAGCCCAGCGGCCGCTCCGGATCCGGTTCCCGGAAAATCCGTTCGAAGGCTGCCCAGCTTTTGCCGCCGTCGCGGCTGCGGTAGAAGCCCGATCCGTAGGGGAAATCCGCTTCCGGCGGCCCCTGCGAATACACATAGCACGGCAGCAGCAGGTCTCCGTTGCTCAGTTCGATGATGTTGTTGCCCATCGGCGCGGGCAGCGCGGCCACCGGCGCGGCCAAATCCGCCACCGGGGTGATTTCCTGCTTTTCCAGATCGATGGCGACGATTTTCGCGGTGCCGGTGCGGTAGCTTTTGAATCCCTCCAACGAGGTATCGGAGTGCGTGATTTCCATCAGTGCCCCCAGGATTCTACCGTCGCGCAGCTGGGTGAACGCCAATCCGGTTCCGACCTCGGCCGCCTCCGGCGCGAATTCCAGGAACGGTTCGCTCCAGCTTTTGCCGAGGTCTTCCGTCCGGGCGAAGAAGTTGGTGCAGCCCGCCACGGCGTCGCCATGGTTGACGAACACCGTCACGTAACTGCCGTCGGCGTCGCGGGCGAGGCCGAACGGGCATTGGGCATTGGGAATGCGGTCGTTGACGATGCCGGAGTGAATCACCCGCATTTCTGCGGCGGTGCAGCCGGCTGCCAGCAACGCGGCGCAGAAGGCGGCAAAAGGTCGGATGCTCATACGTTGGTTTCCTCCATGGTTGGGACTGTTGCTGCCGCTTCCCGGCGCGACGGCGCGAACGGCAGGAGACTGAACGCGTAACCGCAGACGCAGGTGGCGACGATGCCGAAGACCGCGATCCACATGAAGTTAATCTTCAGCACGTCCACCTTGTCCACCCACCACGACAGGATGGTGACCGCGGTGCCGATCAGGCAGCCGGCGACCGCGCCTGCCGAAGTGGTCCTCCGGGTGAAAATCGCCAGCAAATAGATTCCTCCCAGCGGCGGCGCGAAAATCGAGCCGATGATCAGGCTTGCCTCCAGGATGGTGTTGCCGAAATACATCACGTAAAAGGCGCCGCCGATGCCGAGCAACCCGAACAACAGCGACGCGCTGCGGCTGATCAACACGTATTTCTTGCCGCCGGAGTGACCGCGGAAGATCCGTTCGTACCAATCGACCATGAAGGTCGAGGTCAGCGAATGCTGCACCGCCGCGATGGTCGAAACACCGGCGGCGAGAATCGCCGACAACACCACCCCGGCAACCACCGGCGGCAGCTTGTGGGCGATGAAGTAGGGAAACACCTTGTCGGCATGAGCGGTGATTTCCGGCGGTACGTCGGAGTGAAACTGGACGTAGCCGTACAGCCATACGCCGATGACGTAAAGGGCGATGATGACCGGGGTGCCGAAAATCAGCGAAAACAGGTAGCTTTTCATTGAATCCCGGAGCGACCGGGTCGACAGCATGCGCTGGACGTTGGTCTGGTCCGAACACACCCCGGCGACGCCGAGCAGCGTGCAATTCAGGAATACCGCCCAGACCGACAGCGCTCCCAGATCCCAGTCCCAATGGAACATTTTGGTTTTTCCGGCATTGCCCGCCGCCTCCCAATACGTGCCGACGTCGCCGGTGGCGATGAAGTAAACCATGACCGCGCCGATGCCGACGATAATCGTGAAATACTGCAGCAAGTCGGCCCAGACGGTACCGCGCATGCCGCCGAATGTGGTCAGTATCACTGTGACTAGACCGATCCCCAACAGAACCGTCGATGTCGCCAAGCCGGTGATGGTCGCCAGCGCGAATGACGACACAAAGATCACCATCGCGAGGTAACCGAGCTTGGATATGATGAACAGCGCGCTCGCCAGATAGCGCAGCGCCGGGCAGAAGCGGGTTTCCAGATATTCGTAGATCGAAACCAGCGACAGCTTGTACAGGAACGGCACGACCAGGAAAAAGACGATCGGAATGCTCAACAGCCCCATGAACAGCACCGGCATGTACGCGAGGTCGTTGGCGTACACATACCCCGGCGCGGCGATGAAACTGATGGAGGAAAATCCCCCGGCCACCACCGACAGCGCCACCGGAAACCAATGCAGCGAACGTCCGCCCATCAGATAGTCTTCTTTGTTTTTCTGGCGTCTCGATACGAAAAATACGATCAGCGTCACCGCCAGAAAGTAGACTCCGATTACCGCCGCGTCGATCCAGCGCAACATGGCTCCTCCTCCGGGTTCGGGTTATGATTGAAAGGAATTCAGCAGTTTTTGGTAATGCTTGTACAAAGCCAAGAGGCCCACCTCGGTGTCCCGCTGACGGATCGCGATGACGATGGTCCGGTGCGACAATGTGGAGTTGTACAGCGTATCGCGATCCTCTTGCCGGTCGATCGGTACCGTTTTCAGGCACTCCAGCCAGTAGTGGAAGTAATGGCGCGAGACGATTTCCAGCAGCCGGTTCTGAGTCGAAGCACACAGCGTCTGGTGGAATTCCGCGTCCAGCCGGATGTAGTCGCCGGAGAGGAAATTCGGACGCTTGACCACGGCGAACATCTCGTCGACGACCTGTTCGAGCTTTTGAATCTCCGGCTCCTGGATGTGCAGCACCGCGAGCGGAAACGCCCCCAGCTCCTGAACGGTCCGCAGCTCCGCCAGTTCGATCATATTGTCCCATTTTTTCAGATAGATCGGCAGGATCAATTCGTACAGTTGATGGATGTTGCCGGCGCTGAGCACAAAGCCTTTGCCGCGGCTCGAATCGATCAGGCGCATTCCTTTGAGCTGACTCATGGCCTCGCGGAAGCTGACCCGGGAGATATTCAATTGGCCGCAGAAAAATTCCGCCGACGGCAGGAGATCCCCCTCCACCAGATTGTTCTCGTGGATATACTGTAAAATCCGCTCCACCGCGAAGTCGGTCAAAGAGTGATTGTGGGAGGATGGTCTGGCTGTCATACGTTTTATCTCCTGATGGTAAGTAATACTTATCTTGGTTTTTTGCCGGATTCCCGCGGATTGTTTTCCGTGTTTTTTTTGGTAGAGTATTACTTTGTTATAAAGTATAGACAAAAAAAGGGCTTTTGTCAAGAGGGGAAAGCAAAAAAAAACGAAAAAAGTTCCGGGAGTAATACTTTCCAGGGTGCCGTCATGAGACGACGGCATCTTGGAAAGGGGTAACTTCGCAGGAAAATCAGGAGACTTGCGCCACGGTCCGGCGGAAGCAGATCAGCGAGATCACGAACAGCACCGTTCCGATCAGCGCCAGAGCCAGAAAGGACGGCCATACGACATCCAGCCCCGCCCCCCGGAATAGAATTCCCTGACTCAACTCCATGAAGTGGGTGGTCGGCGCCAGCTCCATTACCAACTGGACGCCGCGCGGCATGCTCTCCCGGGGCGTGACGCCCCCCGAAAGCATCTGCATGGGCAGCAGCACCAGCAGCAGCAGCATGCCGAGTTGAGGCATATTGCGGGCCATGGAAGCCAGAAATATCCCCATCGAGGTGGTGGCGAACAAATGCAGCAGCGTTCCTGCCATGAACAGTATTTTCGAGCCCTCGACCGGCGCGCCGAGCGCCCCCTGGATCACGAACAGGAGCGACAGCCCCGACGCGCACATCACCACCAGCGCCATCGCCCAGATCTTGGACGCCATGATTTCAAACGGTGTGACCGGCATCACCAGCAGGTGCTCCAAAGTGCCGTGTTCGCGTTCGCGGATCAACGCCGCCCCGGTGAGAATGATCGCCAGCATGGTGATGTTGTTGATCATTTCCGTCATGCCGCCGAACCACGCCTGGACCAGGTTCGGATTGAAGCGGTTCCGGACGACGATGCTGGCGGGCTCCGCCGAGGAGGAATCTTCGCGGCTCACGAAAGAATGGATCTCCTTCATGACGATCTGCTGGATATAGCCGCTCCCGGTGAACGCCTGCGACATGCGCGTGGCGTCGACGTTCAACTGCAATGCCGGCTGGTTGCCGGCGATGACATCCTTCTGAAAATCGGGAGGGATCACCAGCACGAACGTATGCTGCCCCTGGTCCATGACCGGATCGACTTTCGGCAGCACGATATGCTCGGGCGGCAGAAACATGGGCAGAAAAAACGCGTTGCCGATGCGCTGGGAAAGCTGGGAGTTGTCTTCGTCGACGATCGCCAGCGCCGCTTTGGTGATGGAGTCGGGCTTGGCGGTGGCGGCGATGTAAACCCCGATGGTGAACGTATAAAGGATCAGTCCCAGCATCAGGGGATCGCGCCCGAGTCCCCGCAGCTCTTTGAGACCGAGCTGGAAAATGTTCTTTATTTTTTGCCTCATGCCGTTATCTCTCCTTTTGCCGCCGAATGCGGCGTATCGTTTGTCATGCGCTTCAGGACGCCTGTTTTTTCTGCAGCGAAATGCCGATCCCGAGAATGATGGGGACGGTCAGGAGCAGACGGAAAAGCGGCACATGCAAATCGCTGAAATCCAGCGCCTTGCTGAATACGCCCCGACTGATGAGCAGCATGTGCGTGGTCGGGTACAATTCGCCGACGAGGCGGCCGAAACCCTCCAGCGTCGACACCGGATTGATCAGCCCGCAGAACTGGACCGCCGGCAGCAGCGTGCCGATCATGGTCATGAAGATCACCGCGATCTGGCTGCTGGTCACCGACGAGGCCAATAGTCCCATCCCCGTCGAGATGATGCAGTAAATCAGCAGCGCCATCAGCAGCGTCGGCAGACTTCCCGTGATCGGCACATGGAACACGATCACCGCCATCAGCAGCAGCAGCAGAAAACTGAGCGTCGAAAACACCACATACGGCGCCTGCTTGCCCAGCAGAAATTCCGCCGGCGTCAACGGGGTGACATACAGGTTGATGATCGACCCCATTTCTTTCTCACGCACCACCGCCAGCGCCGCCAGAATGGCCGGAATCATCATCAGCAGGATCGGGATCACCGCCGGAACCATCGCCGGCAGGCTCTCCACATTCGGATTGTAGCGGTAGCGTGTTTCAATCGCCGCGTTGAGCGGGATATCCTGCCCCGCGCGGCGCAGAATCAGGTCTTCCTGCCATTTGCTGTGCATGCCCTGTACGTAACCCTGGATGGTTTCCGCGCGCATGGGGGTGGCGCCGTCGATCCAAATGCCGATCTCCGGCGTCACTCCCTGCTCCAGCATCCGGCCGAAGCCGGGCGGAAGCTCCACTGCCATGGTGATTTCGCCGCTGCGCATCCGGTAGTCGAGATCGTCATAATCCAGCAGCGGCGGTTTCTCCGTGAAATAGCGCGAACCGGAGATGTCCAATGCATAGTTCTGGCTCAGCGCGGTCTGGTCGCGATCCAGCACGGCGAAGCTCAAATTGTCCACGTCCATGCTGATGCCGAGACCCATTACCACCATCAGCAGTATGGAGCCGAACAGCGCCAGCGTCAACCGCACCGGGTCGCGGAACAGCTCCAACGTTTCCCGCCAGCAGCAGCTGTACCAGCGTTGAAAACTGAAAACGCCGGAGAGGCGCTGAAGCAAAGGCGATCGGGTCTTTTGCGGTGCCGGAGCAAATGACGCCGTCTGGGCCGGTGCCGGGTTTTTCGCCTCCGCTTCGACCAGATAATCGATGAACGCCTCTTCCAGGGTGGCGGTATTGCGCGCTTTGACCAGAGCCGACGGGACATCGCAGGCGAGCGATTTGCCGGCGTGCATCATCGAGATGCGGTCGCAGCGTTCCGCCTCGTTCATAAAGTGGGTGGTGATGAAAATCGTCACCCGGTCCTGGCGCGACAGTTCGATGATGAGCTTCCAGAAGCCGTCCCGCGCCACCGGGTCGACGCCGGAGGTGGGTTCGTCGAGAATCAGAATCTGCGGCCGGTGCACCACCGCCGCCGCCAGCGATAGCCGCTGCTTGATGCCCAGCGGCAGCGCGTCGGGGAATTCATCCGCCACATTTTTCAGCTCGAAGCGCTCCAGCATCTCCTCGACCCGGGATTTCACCTCGGCTTCGGGAATGCGGAACAAACGGGCATACAGCAGCAGGTTCTGCCGCACGTTCAATTCGCTGTACAGCGAAAACGCCTGCGTCATATACCCCAGATTCTGCCGCGCCTCGGTGCTGCCGGAGTCGACCGGACGGCCAAAAAGCCGCGCCTCGCCCTCGGAGGGGGGCAACAGGCCCGTCAGCATTTTCATCGTAGTGGTTTTGCCGCAGCCGTTGGAGCCGAGAAAGCCGAAGATTTCGCCGCGGCGGATACGGAAACTGACGTGATCCACCGCGGTAAAGGTGTTGAAGCGGCGGGTCAGTCCGTGGGCTTCGATGGCGATATCGTTTTCATCGCCCGGCGGCAGCGGCGGCACGACGACGTCTTCATGATGGGCGCGCCGGCTTTCGGGCAGGAGGCGGATGAACGCGGTTTCCAGCGAATCGCTTCCGGTCTGCGCCAGCAATTCCTCCGGTGTGCCGGTGGCCAGCACCTTGCCGTCGTCCATGGCGACCAGCCAGTCGAAGTTCCGCGCCTCCTCCATATAGGCGGTGGCGACGATGACTCCCATTTGCGGCTGCTCGGCGCGGACGTTGTCGATGAGCTCCCAGAATTGACGGCGCGCCAGCGGGTCGACGCCGGTCGTCGGTTCGTCCAGTACCAGGAGCTCCGGGTCGTGAATCAGAGCACAGCACAGCCCCAGTTTTTGTTTCATGCCGCCGGACAATTTGCCGGCGGGACGGTCCAGAAAGGGGTATAGGCCGGTGCTCCGGGTAAGTTGGTCGATCCGGCGGCGCCGCTCCGCGGCGTCATGGCCGAACAGCCGGGCGAAGAACTGAAGATTCTCCTCCACCGTCAGCGTGAGATAGAGATTTTTCCCCAGCCCTTGCGGCATATAGGCGATGCGGGGGCAAACGCGCCTCCGGTGCGCTTTGTCGCGCATGTCGCCGTTCAGCACCGTCAGCGTCCCCTCCTGCATGGCGTGTGCTCCGGTGATCAGCGACAACAGACTGGATTTGCCGACGCCGTCGGGGCCGATGAAGCCGACCATGCGGCGCGGCGGAATATCCAGCGTCACGCCTTCCAGAGCGGTTTTCTTGCCGTACCGCAGGCGGACATCCTTCACCCGGACGATCGGGTCGCCGGGGAAAACCTGTCCGGAAGCCGGAATGGTCATTTCCTCTCCTTCAGCGTCAGGAACGAGGGCCATTCCGAAGCCGGGTCAAGCTTGACCCACGCTTCGCCGGGGATACCGGTCTTGACCATTTCCATATACGTTTTCAACAGGTCGCGGTCGATGCGCGCCTTGACCCGGAACATCAGCTTCTGCCGTTCGCTTTTCGTTTCCACCATTTTCGGGGTGAACTGGGCGACGCTGGCGACATAGGAAACGCGGGCGGGGATGGGGGTATCCGGCAGCGCGTCCAGGAGGATGCGGACCTCGGCGCCGAGGGGAACCTTGCCGACCGATTCCTCGGGCAGGAAGAAGGTCATGTACACGTCGCTCAAGTCCACCAGGTTCAGCACCCGGCCTCCGGCCGACATCACTTCGCCGGGCTGCGCGATGCGGTACTGAATGCGTCCGCTGCGGGGAGCCGAAAGCGTGCTGTCGTCGATGTCGGCTTCGATGCGGAGGATATCGGCCTGGGCCGCCTGAATGGCGGCGGCGGCGCCTTCGGCGTCGGCTTTGGCGGTTTCGATCATGGTTTCCGCCTGGTCCACACTGGCCTGTGCCGCACTGAGGGTAGCTTCGGCGGAGCGCAGCGCGGTTTCGTCGTCGTCGAACTGCTGCCGCGACAGCACGTTCACATCGGTCAATTTTTTGGAGCGGTCGTAACGCTTCTGGGCGCCGTCAAGTTCGCTTTCCTGTTCCAGCACGCCGGCCTTGGCGGCTTCCTTTTCGCTGATGCGGACATTGATCATGGCTTTGGCGCTGGCTTCGGCGGTGATCGCCTGCTTGAGTTTGGCTTTGGCCTGGGCCAGCTCCGCTTGCAGGACATTGGTCTGCATCACCGCCAGCACCTGCCCGGCGGTGACGAAATCGCCTTCGTCGACTTTGATATCGTCGATACGGCCGGCCAGCTTGGTGGAGATGTTGACTTCCGTGGCTTCGATGCGGCCGTTGCCGGAGGCCAGGGCGTCACTGTTTCGTTCGGCATCCCGGTATTTGCCGTAAAAATAATAGGCGGAACCGGCAATCACCGCGATCACCAACAGAATAATAGTTTTTTTCATCCATTGTCCTTGTGCAATAGTTTCCGGATATCCAAACAATAAAAAGCCAATATAACGCCGTAATGCTTCTTTGTCAAGTCTTTCCTGTCAAAACGCCAACCGCCGGACCGGCTGCGCGCCGTCGCGCTGGACGCCGCGGGGATAGCGCACCGCCGGGTTGCCGAACAGGATTGCGTAGAAATATTCGCCGGACTGGAAGCCCATGGCTTCGCGCAATCCGGGCAGGCAGTCGGCGGCGATTTTCAGGTAGCCGCACCAGGTGGTGCCGACTCCGCGGCTCTCCGCCGCCAGCGAAAAGGTGGTCAGGGCGATGACGATGTCCTCCGAGGGGCAGCCGGACGTTTCGTCGGCGGTCGCCAGCAGCACATGGGGAGCACCGCGGAAGATATAATCCGCACCGTTATTGCGGTAGGCGGCCACGGTGTCCCGCAGGAAGTTCATGATCGGATTCTCCGATGCCGGCTGAGCGTCGACCAACTCGCCGATCCGCTCCAGCAGGCTTATGACGTCGTTACGGTTGTCGATCAGCGAAAAGGTCAGTCCGAGGTCGTTGCGCCCGGTCGGCGCATATTGGAGCGTTTCCATCAGGGAGCCGATGAGCTCCGCGGGGACCGCGTCGGCAGTGTACTGACGGGTGGTTCTGCGGCTCCGGATCAGGTAGTCGGTCTGTTCGGCGCCCGGCAGCTTGCGGACGTCGGTCGCAACGCTGTTTTCCGGTTGGAAGCCGAGGATGGAAACGGCGGCGGCCGGACATATTGCCAGGCAGTGCTGGCAACCGATGCACTCCGCTTCGCGTTCCGGCAGGATCACGGGGAGTCCGTCACGCCAACTTATGATCTGGCGCACACAGTCTTTCAAACAGAGTCCGCAATGGATACATTTATCCGCGTCGACGACAAAATTCAACTTACGCATAGTTCGTTTCCTCCGGTCAGGGTTACAATTACGGTAATATACCGGGCCTGATCCCGATTTGCAACCGGGGAAATGATCGGCATGATTGTTCGCCGCTGGTGCGGCGGCCTCGTTCGCTCTATGTGTAGATTGGATTGTCGCTCACGCATCCAATCCAACCTACACCATCGCTACCTCGGGTGGCTTCCGCTCGCCAGCAGGCTCGCTTACTATACTTTCGCTCCTTTCGAGGCGCTGCGCGCCTGGAGCTCGCTACGCTCACATTCGTGAGCTTGCTCTTCCCCCTCGGGGACAAGCCCCTCGTTTTCGCTTCGCATCGACCAGCAGAATTCGCCTGCTGGACAGCTCGTTACGTCCGCTTCGCGGACTGACTCTTCGCCCGAGAGGGACAAGCCCTCTCGTGTTCGGCTTCGCCCTCGACTCCGTATGACGGAGTGCAGACCGCCGCTTCGCGGCTCTATTTTTTATTTTGGTGTCAGCGCATGAATTCGAGGTTGCCGAATTCGGCGCGGCTGCCGACGTTGGCGCCGCCCCAGGTCGAATGTTCGCCCGATGTTTGGCTCCCGTGGCTGTATTCGCGGTAAAATAACCCGGTGAGATTCCGGTCCAGCGCAGTGTCGAAGCCGATGGTCGCCAACGGAATCGTCACGATCGCTTCCCAGCAGCCGTCGCCCTGGCGCGTCGTCACCGCCCAGCCGCCGTCCCAGCCGGCGCCTTCGCGCGCCGAAAGATCGTAGCGGTTGCCGCGCGTATCGAAGCAGAATTGAAAGTAATTGCCGCCGTCGTTCGGGTCGGCGAGGAAGATTTCGCCGTGATCACCCTCGGTCCAGCGTTCCAGGGGCGTGTCGTTGCGCACCGCATGCACCTGTTCCGGCGCGTCGTCCAGACAACGGTAGAAGATATACAGATTCCGCACGTCGTACTGCAATTTGACCTCGGTTTGCCATTGCGGTTCTCCGGCGGGGTTGCCGAGCAGCCGGAAACCTTCGAGCTGGACCGCGTTTGCCCACGACGGGTGATCGAATTCGGCGGCGGCTTCCGGGCGCAACGGGATGGCGGCGCTCGGAAGTTGGGTTTCGTGCGCCTCGCGGGTCCATTGGTCGAACCGTGCGCGGTGGGCGTTGACCAGCTCTCGCGCCTGCGGATGGCGGGCGGCCGCCGCCGCTTCATCGAGGTAACCGCGCAACTCCGCCTCCAAGCCGGAATCGATGATGTAATTCCGGGTCGAACCGAGCGGTTTGTCGCCGCAGGTCGACGGAATGTCGCTCCGGTACCAGAATTGACGCAATGTGCCGTAATAGCGCGCCATTGCCGGCGCGGCCTCGCGGAAGCTTCGGTACAGGAAGTAACGCCGCAGCTCTTCGACATTCGCGGTCGGATCCCAGTAGAGCCGGGTGATGACCCAGTAGTCCAGCATCGACGCGTCCCAGATCTCTTCGGTACCATAATCTTTGCCGAGCCAGCCGCCGTCGGGGCAGATTTCACTGGTGAATTCGACGACGCCGTCGATGACGCACTGGCGCATATCCCAGGCGGCGACTTCGGCCAGCGGACGCGGGAAATTGGTGCCGACGCCGTAATATTCGCGCAGCGTCACCCGGGGCGATACCCGGCTCCACGCATGCAGCCGCTCGTACCACTCCAGGTTGACCGGCGACGCGATCGGGAATTTATCGTTGTTGCGGACATAGGGACAGAAGTAGGCCCGGATGGTCGGGTAGGGCGGAATCGCCGGCGGTGTGGCGGTGAAAAAATACGCGTAAGTGCCGATGGCCAGCCGCGGGTATGCCTGGGAAACCGCCTCCGCGACCGTATTCAGGAATTGGAAGAACTGGGTCGAGCGGAACGCCGGGTCGGTGAGCGCGAGGACGCGCCCGTCCGGCAATGCGATCGGCTTCACGCACGCAGGACAGCCGCACAGGCCCCAGTTGTCCTCGATTTTGATGTTCAAACAGTCGATGTCGCGCGGCGCGGCGTCGAGTACCTTGCGCACATTGCGGGTGAATTCCCGCGTCATTGCGGCGTTGGTGAAGCACAGCTGGTTTTCCATCGCTTTCGGCGGTTGGCGTTCGCCGTTGATCAACGCGAAATACTCCGGATGCGCGGCGAAATAGGATTCGTCGATGTATTGAAAAAGGTTGTGGCCGCCGCCGTATTCGGAATAGCCGCCCGTCTCCTTGCGCGGCGGCGTCCACGACGGATCGAAGCCGCCGCCGCCCAATGGATAGTTGCAGCGGTTGCGCGCCATCCACAATTCATCCTCCGGATTGCGGCCGTAATTGGTGCCCCAGCCGCGCAGCCGCGACAGCGGGCGCGAAGTGGCGTCGCCCCAGACCGCGGCCAGATCGGGGTTCACGGTGTAAACGGCTTCGAAGGCCTTCTTCGGGCGCGGCCAGATGATGTCGGAGTTGGCCTCGAGAAAGGCGTAAACCGCATTCAGCGCACTTTTCGACTCCGGCCCAAATAGATAAATATCGCTGCCGCGGGTGCGGATCGCATAACCGTCGGTGCCGCTCAAGTGCGCCAGATCGTCGGGAGCGCCGGCGGGGAGCCGTTCCGGCTGCAGCCATAGGCGCGTGACCGCGGCGCCGGACGGCTCCGTGAGAACCGGAAATTCCGCTCCGGTCAATTGCCCGAGCCACAGCGCCAGCTCGCGTCCGGCCAGCGCGAGACAGCTGTCCGCATCGGCCGGAACGATGATTTCGGCGGCGGCTTTGCCGTTGCGGGCCAGCGGCAGCGGCGTATCCAGCCGTCCGGCCGGCGGCGCCTCCAGGAGGTAAGCGCCGCCGCTGTAATCCGGCTCATAATCGGCGACGTACTTCTCCCAGCGTTCGAGGTTATCGGCGACGGTTGCCGGCGGCAGCGCGACGGCAATGGCATACGGCAGCACGGCGGCGCCGAACACGAGGGAGCGAAGTCGTTTCATATGCATCTTTCCGGCTCGTGGATCTGTTACCACATGATCAGGGAATCTTTCGGGCAATAATACTTGATGCCCTCCGCCAGATTCTTTTCGCCGAGATCGTTCAACTGCAGCACGGTGACGGAGCCGTCGGTTTTGCACCAGGTGGTCTTGTTGGGATGATTTTCCACCATCTTCCCCTCCGGTTCATACCGCAGGTCGCCGAAGAGGTACACTTGATCGTCGGTTCCCGGAAAGCGGTTGATGCTGTTGATGCGCCAGCTGTCGCCATAGCCGAAGTACCACAGAATCGAGGTATCCGCGCTGCCGGTCGGCCGGTTGGGACAGCACAGCGAATCGTAGGTTTTCGCCCCGGTGTCCTTGCCGGGCAGATATTCCAGTTCGACAAAGAGGCCCGCGCCCTCTTTGCCGGCGAAGCCATCGCTCCAGCGGACTGCCATCGGATAACCGACGGAAAATCCGCCGGGCAGCCAGCCGTCGTAATCGTTGCCGTACATGATGGAGATCAGGCCCAATTGTTTCATGTGATTGACGCATTTGGTCTGTTGGGCGGCGGCTCTGGCCTTGCTCAAAGCCGGGAGCAGCATGCTGGCGAGAATCGCGATAATCGCAATCACGACGAGCAACTCTATGAGGGTGAATTTCTTTTTCATGACCGTTCCTTTCCTGTTGATTGTATGTGTGTAATTCTACTATTGCTTTAGCGGTCCATGCCGCGAATGACTTCGAGATAGGACGCCGGATAGTCGGGGCGCGGGTATCCCTCGGTGTAAATCCAGACGTAGCGGTCGGAATTCTCCAGCGCACTCTGCAGGCCGGTGCGAAAGGTTTCTTCGGAGACCGGCGCCGGATTCTTGAACCAGATGCCGAAGCCGCGTCCGAGGCGTTCGCGATAACGCGCCGGATCGCTGCTCCACCGTGCCGCATAATCGATAGTCCACAAGCCATCCCGGAAAAGCTCCGGTTCCCAGTATTCGTAGGAATCCTCGAACCCGTCGATGACGTTGACGCTGTCGATGGAAAGCATGCCGTCGATCAGGGCGGGCAGCAGCGCGTGGCGGTCTTCGGCCAATTCGCGCATCCGGACACTGCTGTTGCCGAACAGCAGCATGATGTCGATGCCGGGCGCCTCTTCGCCGAGCGCGGCGGCGAAACGGGCTCCGACCCGGCGGACCTGTTCCCGGTATTCCTCGAAGCTGCGTCCGGACGACTGGTAGCCGCGCACATAATCGTACGGGTGATCCGGCGTGTAGGCCTCGTTGTCGAAGCCGATACCGGCGAAATCTAGTTCGAGGGCCAGCCGGCCGAGCTGATGCGCCTTGCGTTCGATCGCCTGAATCACCGTTTCGTCGAACCAGTCGACCGGGACGACGTTGCCGTCGGCGTCGGTTTGCTGGGAGACGATATCGATACGCAGAAAGTTCTCGGTGAAACGGCCGAAGTCGATTTTGCGTCCGGCGGCCAGCGCGGCATCGAAGGCGGCATCGGGGTACTCCCCGGCGCAGAAGACGCGGTCGCGGAACGGCATCGGCAGCGCTTCGATATACAGTCCGTCGAACGGCAGCCCGGCAAATTCCCGCCATACCTCCGGCTTCGCCAAATCTTCAAGACAAGCCATGCCGCCCGTCACCGGATAGAAACAGAAGCCGATCACCTTTTTCCCCTCGGTGGTGCCCTGCGGCAACGCGGCGATATAGGCGTCGCGCTGTGCCGCCAGCGCCTGTTCTGCGGCGTCGGCGGCATGGTACGAAAATTCCGGTGTGGAAAAGCGTACCGTCACCGGTTGTCCGGCGGGAATTTCCGCCGCGTTATAGCCGATTCCGAGCGTGGTGACCCGGGAGAAGTCAAAGGTGCCGCCGCCGCCGGAGATCCAGCCGGGAACCTTGACGAAGTTCCAGGCGAAGTCGATCTGCTTTCCCACCGGCATGGAACGCACCTCCATGGCGTTGGACAGCCCGATGATGTCGCGGGCGCCGCGCGGATCATACAGAATCAGGAATGCGCCCGGCGCGGAAGCCTCGACGGTGAACGACAGCGTGTTATATTGGGTCAAATCGGCGCTGAACGGAATGCGCGCTTCCGGCCATTGCGAGTCTTTTTGCGGCACGAACGTCAATTCGGTCATACCGGCGTCCTGGCCGACGCGCACGCCGGCATCCGACGCCTGCCAGGTTCCCGCAACCGGGAGCGGAGGCGCGGCGGCAAAACCGTTGCCGCACAACAGTACGGTAAGAATTGGAGTGATGAATTTCATGAACTCTCCTTTCGTTGCTGTTCAGAGAAATCAAATTAACCGGAGAAAAAACTTCCGCCGTTATTTTCCCAGCAGATTCGAATAAAGTGAAAACGCTTCGATGCCTTCCAGTTCGCGCTGCTTGCGTTCGAGGAAGAGCGGCCATTGCGCCCGGGTCCGGCGCATGGCTTCCATTTCGTCGATGTGGCCGCCCTGGATTTCACGGAAGTTGTCGGCCGCGGGAATGGACAGAAACTCCGACCATTCATGATTGTCGCAGGCGGTATATTGTTTGAGCGTGTCCGTCCACCAGCTTTCCGGAAAGTCCGGAAACACCCGATGCAGATAACGCGCCGCGTTGCGGCTGTACGGGACCACATTCAATTCATCGCAGATCCGCTGTTGGGTTTCGCCGGAGAGCATGAAATCGAGGAATTCATGGGCCTCGGCGTAGCGCGGCGAGAAGCGTACGATGGCCAGATAGGAGCCGGAGCCCAGCGCCCGGCGCCCCGGCTGCGGTTGCAGCGGAAACGAACCGGGCTCGAAACCGAGATCGGAAAATTTCTGCATCGCGGTCAACGACCAGTCGATGAACATGCTCTGCTTGTGCCGCATGGTCGCCTCCAGCTGCTGGTGCATATCCTGCGGATAGACCGGCCGGTAGATCCGGTCGTGCGCGGTGGCGCGCAGCTCCCGCCAGAACGGCAGCAGGGTTTCGATGTTGTCGGTGCCGAAGCCCTGCGCCAGCACCAGGCTGATGATGGAACCGATCAGGTATTCGCCTTCGGGAATTTCCCGGCGCAAATCGCGCAGCAGCGCGAAGTGATCGGTACTGTACCAGCGTTTCGCCAGGTCGTCGATGCCGTATTTCGTCAGCACGGTGCGATTGTAGTAGCAACTGTAGAAGTTGGTATAGACCGGCACCAGGCGCCCCTCCAGCGGCTGCGGCTGCGGCGAAAAGAGTTCGGTCATGAATTCGGAGCTGTCCGCCAGCCGGTGCCGCAGCTCCGGACTCAGGGTCGCGGTGACCCGTCCGTAAGCCGGAAAGCGGCTGATTTGCAGCATATCCACTTGTTCGCGGGTGACGAAATCCTCCAGTTCCGTGATATCGGTGGCGGCGACGTCCGGCCCGACGATACGCTCGATGGTAACGCCGCGACTGCTCTGGTTGAATAGCTCCACCGTCCGGTTCCAGAAGATGCGCTGCGTCGGATAGTCTTCAAATAGCATAAGCCGCAATGGCTTGCGCGATATTTTCCGGTTCGCCAGATAGGGACGCAGCGAAATGGTCGTTGCTGCCGGTTTCGCCGCTTCCGGCTTCGGGCGGTGCACGAAACTGCCCTGGTAACCGCGCCGGACGATCCGGTTTTCGCCGACCAGTTGATTCAGCGCCGCTTTCAGGGTGTTGCGGGCGATGCCGAGCTTTTCCGCCATCAGCCGCTCGGCCGGCAGTCGGGTCCCGTCCGGTAAATCGGCGATGACCCGGCGCAGTTGATTCTGCAACTGCTGGTAAATCGGCTCCGCCGCTGCCGGATTCAATGTAATCGCCTGACAAATATCTTCCATATGCCTGAAATTCTCTGGATTGATTGGGTTATGGTGCCATATGATCCATCTTGGTCTATAGTATAGTCAATTTTCGCAAAAAAGTCAATACCTTTTCTGCAAATAAATTGAAAAAAGTGCTGAAATATATTGGATTTGCCGAAAATAGCAGTTGGATCAGTTGGGTCCATTGCGTTGTTTCCGGCGATCGTGGCGGTGCAGCTGCCAGGCGTTCCACAGATTATGGAACAGCACGTAAAAGGTCGGGCCGAGCGCGGTCAGCGCGTCGGCGTGGGCAAGCGCCAGATAAATGGTCAGCGAGGTATTCTTCTGTCCCAGGCTCTGGCTGGCCTCCGGCGCGTAATCGCGTCCGCCGAGCCGGTAGCCGACGGCGAAATTCAGCGCGCACAGGATCACGCCGGTCAATGCGATCCAGCCCACCCGTTCCCACGGAATATCCGGTTGTGAACGCAAAAAATGCGAGGCGTTGGCCACGATCAGGAAAATCGTCGCCGCCCATAACGTAAAAGAAGCCATGCCCATTCGCGCCGCGATCTGCGCCCAGTGCGGGCGGCAGCGGCGGATCAGGAATGCCGCCGCCAGCGGGATGGCGACCACGAACAGGAGACTTTTCAGGATGGCGAGCCACGAATCGCCGAAACCCTCCGGGTGGCTGGCGCCGAGGAATACCGGCAGCAGCACCGGCATCAACAGCGTGACGCCCAGGTTGGTCCACAGAAAGGCGCCGATCACGTACGGCACTCTGCCGCCGAGAAATCCGGTGATCACGCTCGCCGCCGTCGCGGTCGGGGTGATGCCGATGAAAAACGCCGCCAACGCCAGCTCCGGTTCGCCGGCGAGCCGGAGAGTGCCCCAGGCGCCGGCGGCGATGGCGAGGTTGGCCGCCAGCAGCCGCCAATGCGTACTGTGAAACATGTCGCGCGAAAAATGCAACTGCAGAAACACCGACAGCATCATCAATGCGATGAAATAACGGATCAGACCGTTGCAGGCGTGCGCCTCCGGCAGCAAAGCGCCGGCCGCGATCGCGCCCAGCAGCATGGACGTGCGCAGCCAACTGTTGTTCATCATAATTTTTCCCTTGGATTATCCTGTTACTATACTATGGCTTTGGCCGGGATGCAAAAAAAGTGTTTGCTTTTTTACGGCAAAACGGATATATTGAGTCTCCGAATAAACGGGGAGGGGATTATGGCGAAACGATGGATGTTGCTGGTGTGGATGAGCGCCTGCGCGGCGTTGTCGCTGGCGGGAGCGCCGTTTGCGTGGGACGTTTCTTTGGCCGACGGCATGCTGGTCGTGACGGTGGATTTCGAGTCCGGCTGTTATTTGTATGCCGATCGATTGGAATTGCGGGTCACCGACCGGGATGGCGTGGCGTTGGCGCCGGAGGAGTTTCCGGATCCGGTCATGCACGAGGATGTGTTCGAAGCGAAACCCGTGCCGGTATTCAATGCCGCCTCCGCGCCGGTGTGGCGCTATCAAAAACCGGGGGCGGCGGCGCCGTGGACGGTGGCGGTGGATTTTCAGGGGTGCCGCGATGCGCAGGAGGGGTTGCCCGGGATCTGCTTCATGCCGGAGTCGCTGGAGCTGACGGTGGATGCGGCGGGTCGGGCGTCGGTGCGGGAGCCTGCCGATGCGGATGATGAAAAAGCGGAGGGCGATGTTTATGATTCGCTCCCGTCGTTGCGGGATTTTTCGTTGAACCGGACCGCGGCCGGCTATCTGGACGTTCCCGCCATGTTGGAGTTTTTGCGCGATTCCGGAGAGCTGCCGGACGGAACCGGGGCGACCGCCGTCGCCGAGTCCGACTGGACGCGGATGTCGTGGTGGATGGTGCTGTTGGCGGCGATTGCCGGCGGGCTGGCGCTCAACCTGACGCCGTGCGTGCTGCCGATGATCCCGGTGAATCTGGCGATCATCGGCGCCGGAAAAAAAGCGGAATCGCGGTGGGCGGCGTTCCGGCGCGCGTCGTTTTATGCGCTGGGCATGGTGCTGGCGTACGGCGGGCTCGGTTTGCTGGCGGTGTTGGCCGGGGCGCGCTTCGGTTTTCTGCATTCGTCGTGGATATTCAACGCGGTGATTGCCGCGGTGTTCGTGCTGCTGGCATTGGCGATGAGCGGGATTTTCCAGTTGGATTTGTCCCGGTTTTCGTCGTCGTTGCGGCTGTCGCAGTGGAAGGTCTGGCCCGGGGTTCTCGCCTTCGTACTCGGTGTCACCGCGGCGCTTCTGGCCGGTGCCTGCGTGGCTCCGGTGGTGATCGCGGTTCTGACCCTGGCGGCCGGGGAGTACGCCCAGGGGAATTGGTGGGCGCTGTTTCTGCCGTTCACCCTCGGGCTTGGAATGGCGTTGCCGTGGCCGTTGATCGGCCTCGGCGTCCGGGTGTTGCCGAAGCCCGGCGGCTGGATGGTGTATGTCAAATATGTGTTTGCGGCTTTCATTTTCGGGCTGGCGGTGTATTATGCCGTGCTGGCCTGGAATCTGGCGTCGGGCGAAGCCGCCGGGCAGCGCGAGCTGGCGCGTCTGGAACAAACGCTGGCGGCGGCGCGCCACGGCACGCGCCCGGTATTGATCGACTTCCATGCGAGCTGGTGCAAGAATTGTGCGGCGATGGAGCGCAATGTCTTCCCGGATGCGGCGGTGCAACTGGAGCTGGAGCGCTTCGTGGTGGTGAAGTTCCGGGCCGAAGATCTGGGCGAGGCCGCCATTGTACCGTTGCTGGAATATTGCCGGGTCCGCGGGCTGCCGGCGTTTGCGGTTCTCGAACCGGACGGCATGGAAAAATAAACGCCGGCGGCGAGAATAGTGGCGATTGCGACTTGTAAAAGCCGGGAAGCGGTGTATATTTTATGGTTCATGTACACTGATGTGACCATATAATTCAGGAGGAACGATAAAATGGCCGTACCGAAGCGAAAAATGTCGAAGATGAAAAAGCGGATGCGCAAGGCCGCGAACCGTTACGAAGGCGTCCAGGCCACATTCTGCAGCGCCTGCAATGCGCCGGCGCAGCCGCACCGGGTCTGCCCGAGCTGCGGGACCTACAAAGGCAAGCAAGTTTTGACGGTGGAGTAACCCTACAGGATTCGGGGGATACCTATGCGGATCGCGGTAGACGCAATGGGGGGCGATTATGCTCCCGGAGTGGTGATCGAAGGATTGACGCAGGCGCTGTACGACTTTCCGGAACACGAATTCGTTCTGGTCGGTCATCGGGATAAGCTGCGCTTTTACCTGATGAAGTACGGCATTGCCAGTCATCCCAAGTTGACCATTGAACATGCGGAAACCGTGATCGAAATGAGTGACCCTTCGACCTCGGTCATCCGGGCGAAAAAAGATTCGTCGATGACGACCTGCGCCCGGTTGATGAAAGAGGGGCGCGTCGATGGCATATCCACTGCCGGGCATACCGGCGCGGCGGTGGCGGGCACGAAGGTGCTGAACCGGACGCTGCCGGGGATCGACCGCGCGGCTCTCGCGGTCAGTATGCCGGCCCGTGAGGGACGCTACGTCATGATCGACGCCGGAGCGAATACCGACTGCCGTGCGCTCAATCTGATTCAGTTTGCGTTGATGGGCGATGTCTATGCCGAGTTCCTGCTGGGGAACAAGTCGCCGCGGATCGGATTGATGAGCGTGGGCGGCGAAGATGTGAAAGGCAACGATATGACGAAGGCGGCGTTCAAGCTGCTGGAGTCGCTGCCGATCAATTTCATCGGGAACGTCGAAGGCGACACGGTGTTCGAAGGAATTGCCGATGTGGTGGTCTGTGACGGTTTTACCGGCAACGTGCTCCTGAAAGGGGCCGAAGGGATGGCCAAGGCGACGATGTATTGGATGAAAAAGTTTTTCACCAAGAACGCCATCCGGATGACCGGCGCCATGCTGGCGAAGAATGCTTTCCGTGAATTGAAGTCGCTGGGGGACGCCGATGAACTGGGGGGGGCGCCGCTCCTGGGCGTAAACGGCACATGTATTATCGGCCACGGGTCTTCGAGCCCGAAAGCTGTGCGCAACGCGATTCGGGTTGCGCTGGAGTGTGGAGAGTTCAAGCTCAACGACCGCATGGTGGCCCGGATCCGGGATTGCCATGCGACGACCGATGAGCTGGAGCAGTATATTGCCGCTCAGGCGTTGGCGAAACCGAAAAAAGTTTGACGGAGCTCTTTTATGAGTGTTAAGATTGTTGGAACCGGATCGTATGTGCCGGAGCGTATATTGACGAATGCCGATCTGGAAAAGATGGTGGAGACCAACGACGAGTGGATCCGCACCCGGACTGGAATTGAAGAACGGCATTTGGCGTCGCCGGAACAGGCGACGAGCGATCTGGCGCTCGAGGCCTCCCGCCGCGCGTTGGAGATGGCGGGGATTGCGCCCGACGAACTCGGCGTGATCATCGTGGCGACGATTACACCGGATCACCCTTTTCCGAGTACGGCGTGCATCGTCCAGCGTGAATTGCGGGCGAAGAACGCGTTCTGTTTCGACCTGGAAGCCGCCTGTTCCGGTTTGCTGTTTGCGATCGAGGTGGCGAACGGGCTGTTGCTGGCGCACAAGAAGCTGAAATATGCGCTGGTGCTGGGGGCGGAAAAGCTGTCGACGCTGGTGGATTGGGAAGACCGCAACACCTGTGTGCTGTTCGGCGACGGCGCTTCGGCGCTGGTGTTGAAACAGGTTCCGGAAGGCGAGGGCACGGTGGTGGCCTCGGATATGGGTTCCGACGGGGATTGCACCGAGATATTGAAAGCGCAATCGGGCGGCAGCCGGATGCCGGCGACCGCCGAAACAGTGGCGCAGAAGCTGCACTGCATCAAGATGGACGGCAAAGAGGTGTTCAAGCATGCGGTGACGGAGATGGTGAACAGTTGCCAGCAGGTGCTGGCGGAGGCGGGTGTGAGTCCGTCGCAGCTGCGCTGGCTGGTGCCGCATCAGGCGAATTACCGGATTTTGAAGGCGGTGGCGCAGAAGCTGGATGTCCCGGGCGAGAATGTCTATATGAATATCAACCGTTACGGCAACACTTCGGCGGCGTCGATCGGTTTGTGCCTGGATGAAATGAACCGCCGCGGGCTGGTGAAGCCGGGCGATTATGTACTGCTGACCGCCTTCGGCGGCGGCCTGACCTGGGGAGCTACCCTGTTGAAGTGGTAGTTTTTCCATACCGGCGGAGCCGGTATTTCATAATAAAGCCGTGGAATTGGATTCAATTGCACGGCGTCTTCGGGGTGTAGCGCAGTCTGGCTAGCGCGACTGCTTTGGGAGCAGTAAGTCGGGGGTTCGAATCCCTCCACCCCGACCATTTTTTTTGTTCTCTGAAGTCCAAACCTTGAGCCGGGCTTTTCGCCCTTTTGGCGTGTTTGAGAAGGTTCAGGAAAGATAACGAAATATGCAACAGAGTACATGGCTGGATTGGATCATTGAGCTGCAATCGTTGGCTCAGATAGGATTGACATACACAAAAGATGATTTTGACAAGGAGCGTTTTGAGCGCATCCGAGAACTTTCAGCGCAGATGATGTCGCGAATTGCGCAACGTCCGCCGGAAGAAATAAAAGATCTCTTCTGCAATGAAACCGGTTTTCAAACCCCGAAACTGGATACCAGAGCGGCTGTTTTTCGTGACGGTAAAATTCTTCTGGTTCATGAAAAAACAGGAAAATGGTCGTTACCCGGCGGCTGGGTCGATGTGAATCAGTCGATCCGGCAGAATACCGTCAAGGAAGTTTTCGAGGAATCGGGTTATGTGGTGGATGCGGTAAAAATTATTTCCATTCATGACCGGAATCTCCACAATTCTCCCCGTTACGCTTACGGCGTCTGCAAGATTTTTGTTCTTTGCAAGCTCATCGGCGGCACGTTCCGGGAAAACTTGGAAACAACCGAATGCAAATTCTTTTCAATCGATGAACTTCCGGAACTTGCTGTTGAAAAGTGCACCGATGAGCAAATTTCATTGTGCTTTGAAGCCTATCGGGAAAATGGCAAATGGGAGCCGGAATTCGATTGATGAAATAACTGGTCACCGGCCGGCCGGAGCTTTCGTGTCCTGCCAGGCGTAGAACAGCAAACCCAGCAGCGCCAGCAGCAGCAGACCACAGCTGCCGAAGTACCAGCGGAAGGTTTCCGCCAGATTCCAATGCCAGGCTTTTTCACCTTGCTGCGTGAGGTATTTGAACCAGACGCCGCCGAGGATGCACCCGGCGAATGTCGCCAGGTTGCGGACGAAGCTGTACAACCCCACATAGAGATTGACCGCGCTTTCCCGCGCCAGCTTGGTGGCCGCGGTGTTTTCCAGGAAAAGCAGCAGCATGCCGCCGACGCTGGAATTGCCGTCCCAGACCAGCACGATGAACAGCCATTCCCAGCACCAGTTGCCGTAAAACAGCGCGAATCCCCCGCTCACCGTCAGCAATAGAGCGGTGATGGACAAAAGCCAGATGCGGTACCCTTGCCGGTCGATGAGTTTGCCCAACAGCGCCGCCGCCGCCATGCCGCCGAGGGAGGTGAACATGGTGACAAGGACGATTTTGAAGTTGCTGAAGCCGGCCACTTTGAGAAAGTAGACCGTGATGAAGCTCACCAATAACCCGGTCCAAACGCCGCGCAGCACCGTGAGCGCCAGCACCTTGGCGTACACCTGGTCCCGCAGCGGCGAAAACAATGCCGCGTAAGCGGGGGGCGCCTGGCGTTCGCCCTGCGGCAAGCGCAGGCGGCGCAGATGGAAAATGGCCGGGATTTCAAACAGCACCATCAATAGCTGCAAACCGCCCAATAACCAATAGAAATCGCGGTTGCTCCAATGGGCGAAATAGTCGATCACGTAAGCTACCGCCAATGAGCTGAAGTACACCGGTCCATTGAACAACAGGAAAATGATCGCCGAATAATGGTTGAAGCTGTTCCCCGGCAGCACCTTGTGGTAAAGCACCATCAGCGTGTTGTTGGCAAAGGCCGCCATGGTGTAGCTGAATCCGAAAATCAGCAATGCGCTCCAGAACAATACCGTTTTGTCGGTGGTGAAGAGTGCGATCACCGGCAGCGCCGTCGGAACGGCGATGCGCAGGAAGTAGCTCCACAGGCAGATCGTTTTGTCCCGGTCCAGCGCTTGCAGGAACGGCGCGAGCAACTGATAAAAGAGCGCTGGCGCAATGAACATGGCGCTTTTGACATAAGCGAATTTGTCCAGATCGAAATCGAGCCGCAGCAACAGTTGATCGGTGAATACGATGCTGGCGACAATGGTCAAGGCCAGCGATGTGAAAAAATTGTAATGGTAAAGCGCGGTCAGATTCCGCCGCTGGCGAGACTGCATGTTCAGAACTCCAGCCGTTGATCCTGACGCCACTGCGGCGGAACCGCGGCGGCAATCGGGTTGAGAGTTAAGATCAGTTTGTCCAGGCGTGGCGGCAGTTCGCAGGCGATTGCCGCAACTTGGTTGTTGGTCAGATCGAGCAGCCGCAGCGCCGGCAGGCCGGCGATATTTTCCACCGTTTCAATCGCGTTGGAGCGGAAATCCTCCTTTTTGACGAATGACCGGAACGGCTGGGAGCGCGACCACAAGGTCAGCTCTTCGAGCCCCTCGAGGCCGTCGAGTCCTTCGATGCGGCGGATCGCGTTGTCATGCAGATACAGGCCGCGCAGCTCCGTCAGGTGGTTGAGGTTGGCGATCGCCGTGACACAGTTGGAATTCAAATCCAGATGCCGGAGCCGGGTCAGCCGTTCCAGGCCTTCGATGGTTTCGATGCGATTGAAAAACAGCGTGAGCTTTTCCAGCGCGGCGAGGTTTTCGATGCCCCGCATCGACCGCAGCGAATTGGCCATCAGATTCAATTCGCGCAGATTCGCCAGAGCATCCAGGTGTTCGATGACGGCGATGTCGTTGTATCCCAGATCCAGCTTTTCCAGGCAGGAGAAGCTGGCGATCTGCGGCGGGATGGCTTTGAGGTTGCCGGCCCGGATCGTCAGCATTCGCAGGCGGCCATCGCGGACGGCGACCTCGATGTCGCCCCAGCCGCGCCAGGTGGCGTGGTGCAGAATTTCCTCCAGCGCCTGGTATTCGGCGGCGATGACGGCGGCGTTGACCCGGCCGGGTATCGGAATGGTGTTCATGATTTGCGCATCCTCTTAGAGGTTATAAACGGAATGTGTCGGTTCCGGAATTGATTTGGAATTCCATACTTTTGCCGTTATGGTGCAGTTGCAGCGAAAACGCGGCACTACTCGTGACTTGCAGCGTCCGTTGCCCGTCGAATGCCAGGTCGACGCCGGTTTCGCCCAGGCGCAGCCCCTCCAGCGATTGCACGCCGCCATCGGCGTCCGGATGCCAGGCGATGGTATTGTGCGGCGCGTCGACTTCGACGCCGAAGACGGTCTCGATCCACATCGCGATGGGGCCGAGCGCGCCCCAGCCGACGAAGTTCGGGCGGACCGGCACGCAGTCTTCGTTGGTCGACGGCCGGGCGAACTGCGGCGAATACGCCTCCCAGATGGTATGCTGCGGATCCTGGGCCCAGACCTGGTGGATCTGCTCGATGTGGCGGATGGCGATTTCCCGGGCGAGGGCGCGGTACTGGTAACGTTTGAGCCCCTCGATCACCATATAGTTGGTCGGCGGCCAGACGCCGCCGAGCCAATAGAGCCCCTGCGGGTCGTAATTGGGGTCGTCGGCGGATACCGAGGGAACCGGGTAGGGGGTGTTGAACTTGGCCGGATCGGAGAGGTGGCGCACCAGGCTTTCCGCCTGCCGGGGCGATGCCAATCCGGCCAGGAGCGGCCAGAAGCCGGCGATGGTCTGGTTGGCAATACGGCAGTGATGGAGATTTTTGTCGATATAATAGCCGCCGCGCACGAAGGAATCGTGGAAAAAGCCGCTGTTGTCGCTCCAGTGGTGGGCGTTGAGCAGTTGCCGCAGCTCCGCGACGCGGTGGTCGAAACGGGCGGCATCCTGATGTTCGCCGATGGCGGCGGCGATTCTGCTCAAATACCCGGCGCTCAGCGCCTGCTGGCACAGCAGATCCACGTAACAGATGTCGCTGCCGGCCAGATCGTGAGCCTGAAAGGCGCCGCGCGGCGAGTTGTCCATGCCGGTTGAACCGGGGTCTTCGAAGAAGTAGGTGCCGTCGCCGCGGCGGCGGTTGGCGTCGATCCAGTCGAAGTATTTGACCAGCGGCGCATAGACCCGTTCCAGGCGGGCGCGGTCATTGGTGTAGAGGTAATGCTTCCACTCCACATACGCGAAGAGCGGCGGGTTGATGCGGCGGCCGTAGGCTTCGCGCTCCTCTTCGATGATGTAAGTCATCGAGATATACCCGTCGGGCGCCTGCATGTTATAGAGGTTGTCGAGGTTGTTCATGGCCTCGATGCGGCCGTTGGAATACTTGGCGTAGATGGCCATGAAACACGAATCCCACTGCCAGATCTTGCCGCTGCCGGGCATGCAGGACATCTGCGTTTTCCAGCCTTTCTGCGCCGGAATTTCCAGATTGCTTTCCGCCATTGCCCAGGCGGCGGCGTAAAGTTCGCTCCAATGGGGGCGGGCGGATGAATAAATTTTGATCATTTTCAAGCTTTCCGTAAGGTCATGGCGAACAGTTTGGTATTGCGGAGGCGGAACTGGAACATCAGCCCGGCGACTTCGGTTTTGTCGTATTCCATGGCGCTGTTGAATTCGCGGATCTCGCTCTGGCGCTGCGCGAACTCCGGCAGCCGGCTCCGTCCCTGCCAGCTGACCCGGGCGGTGCGTTGGTTGCCGTTCAGGAAGTCGCAGTCGCCGAAGCGGAAGCCGTCGATGGGGCGGCCGGAGCCATCCGCCAGCTGCACCTGAATTTCGCCGGTGAAGCCGCTGTGGAAGTTGAGTTCGAGCTCGACGCCCTCGGGGACTTCGAAGTTGATGGTGGAAAACACCCCTTCGCGGTCGTCGGCGCAATAAATATAACCGATGCGGTCGCGTTCCCACACCGCCCAGTGGTATTCGGTTTTGGCGCTGGCGTGGGCGATGAAATCATGCCCGACCTGGAGAAACGAAGCCGGGACCGCCACCTGGGCGCCGTCGCCGAACGGAACCATGCCGTTTGAAAGATAGGCCAATCCATTCATTTCGCCGGTGAGGCGGTCGGGGCGCATCAGTCCGTCGCCCTCGCTGGCGATGCGCGACCACTGAACACCGTTGAGCGAAGTGTAGAGCGCCTGCGGGAAGAAGCTGTCGTAGCGGTAATCGTGATCAATGGCGAAGCCGAGGTGAACCGCGTCGTTATGGCAATAGGGCATGTAATTGAAGCCCTCGATGTCGTAGGCGGGGTCTTCGGAAAAAATCCGCGCGTTGTAGGCGTCGGCCGGCAGGTCGCGCAGATCGGCGGTCTGAAAGTGGGCGAAGGCGCGGGCGTAAAACACCCGGGTGCGCAGGAAAACCAGGTATTTTTCCAGCCGGGCGTGGTAGTAGATGGTATTTTCGGCGTCGGGGAATATATTGGCCATGAACGGCTTCGGCACCGGCTGCCAATGCAGCCCGTCGCGCGACTTGGCCAGCCGCAGGCAGTTGTGGGTATTGCGGTTGACGTTGCTGTCGCGGCAGCCCCACAGATAGGCGAGCCGGGGATGGGTGACGCTGTGGTCACGCGACAGGTAGGATATCTTGTACGGGAATTCGCGGTCGCAAGGGTCGAGGAAGACGATGCCGCCGGAGAAAAATTCCTCGCCGCCGGACGGATAGACGGCATTGCTCCCGTGCCAGGCGGGGTTGTCGGTGAAGTCACCGCAGATCCGGGTCCAGTTGACGCCGTCGTCGGATTCGGCATACATCATCACCGTATCGTCGTCTTCGCGGGTCGTACTGGACATCATCTCGTACCACATTTTGTATTTGCCTTCGTGATAGATCACGGTGTGGTAGTCGCCGCCCTCGAGCGGTTGCTCGAATGGCGCGTCCAGCGTGAAGCCGAACGGCTGCAGCGTTGGTTGCACGATCCGGAAGCCGAGGTTGGAGGTCGGCATTTTGGCGGTGAACATGCCGAAGGCTTCGCCGTCGAAGCCGTACATGGCGCGGGCGCGCCCGTTCTTACGGGAGTAGGGGATGCGGCGGGCGCTGGAAACGATTAACGGGTTGACGAACAGCACCGGCATATCCGGCTGCATTTGCGTGAAGAGTTTTTCTCCGGTGACAGACATGGTTTTTCATTCGCTCCAAATGGGTTCGATCCAGATGATTTCATGGTTCCAGTCGACCAATACTATATTCCGGTCGCAGGTGACGCGCAACGTGTATGCCCCGGAAAAATCACCGTGCACACGGGAGAAATCGCGGGGTGTGACAAAGGGCCGGTGATAATGGGATTCGTCCACTTTTACCTCCAGAAATCCGGGGGCCAGCGTGATCCTCCCCCGGTTGCCGGAGAGGTGCAGCTGTATGGGGGCTGAATCCGCGGCGAGGTTTCCTGCCAGGCAAAGCGGCAGCTCCGGCGGCAGCAGCGGGGTGAAGCGGAATCCGCCGTCCCGGTAACGCAATTCCAGCGGCACACTTTGCAGGCTGCCCCAGCCGGCTTCCTGTTGTACTTCGGGGCTCCATACCGCCGGAATCCAGCCGATCAGGAAGCGGCGTCCGGCGTCGTCGGCATAGCTTTTGCCGGCGTAAAAGCTTCGGCCTCCGGCTTCGACGCTTTGGATTTTTTCCGGGACGAAGCGGTCGTCGATTTCCTGCCCGGCGGCGATGAAGGTGCGGCCGTTGCGCGAAAACAGCAGGATTTTTTTGCCGTCGAGTTCGAAATAATCCGGGCATTCGAAAAACTCCGAATTCGCCGCGTCGCGATAAAACACCCCCTCCGGGTGCCATTGCTTCAGGTCGGGCGACGAATAGCGCAGGATTTCGCTGCCGCCCTGCAGGTTGCGCGCTCCCGCCAACATCCGGAATACGCCGTTTTCGCGGTACACGCAGGGGTCGCGGAAGTTCGCCGTATCGTAACCGGCGGGGGCGGTCAACTGCGGATTGTCCGCGCTCTTGTGCCAGCGATCGAGGTCGGAGCTCACCGCCAGCGCGATATTCTGCCCGTCGGCGTTGACCCCGGTATAGAAGCAGTAAAAGTTGCCGTCGCCGCCCGCAATGACGCTGCCGGTGTAGCAATGCAGCGCGTCGCAGGGCGATCCCGGCGTCAGGGCGTCCGGGCGCGTTTCGAAGTGCCATCCGTCGCGGCTGACGCTGTGTCCGTAGAATTTACGGCTCCACGCCGCCGCGTCCAGTGTGGCCTGGTAAAACAGATGCAGTTGCCCCGCGTGATAAAAGGGGATCGGATCATTCATGAATCCCCGTGGCGGCGAGAAAAAGTATTCGGGTCGTTTCATGGCGGCCAGGCTCACTCGATGGCGGGGTTCGTGTCGGCGTCGAAGCGGTAGAGCGCCACGGTGTCGGCATCGGCCCGGTACGGCTCCAGCCCCTGCGCCGCGTCTTCGATTTCCTGCGCGCTGCGCACGGTTTTGGAGAGGCGGAATTCATCGACCCAGCCCCAGAAGCGGCAGCCGTAGAAGTTCGGCGGCGTGTCCGGCAGGGAACCGATGACCAACGTCTTGAGTTTGGCGCTGATCGCCGGCTGGACGCCTGCGGTGCGCAGCACGCCGTCCTGGTAGAAGCGGTATTCCTTTTCGTCCCAGGTGACGGCGTAGTGGTGGAATTCGCCCGCTTTGAGCACATCGACGGCGCCGACATTGGCGTCAACCTTGAGCGTACTGCCGAAAACCGCCTTATACGCCCAGTAGGCGCCGCGCCGTTCCATGTGAAGACGAATGTTTTCGTTGTCCGGGCTCACCCCGATCAATGCGAAGAGACCGATGATTTCGCCCGGTGCCTGCGGGTAATCCCATTCGGTGGCGGCGAAGAACTCCACCGTGCCGCGCTTCATGTCGATATTGAGTTCGCTCAGGTTCGCCTCCAGGTAATCGAACACCAGATAATCGGCGTAATAGGTGGCGCTCCGGTCGAAGTCGGCCGCCGCGCAGCTCAGGCGGTTGCCGGTATCGATCTGCCAGGCCGCGGTATCGTCGACCGTCATGCCGTCGGCGTCCTCCTTGTAAATCCGCAGGTAATTCGGCAGCGCTTTGAGCGCTTCCCCGTCGTATTGGCGGTAGGGGGCCGGGAAAAACAGCGCGCCCTTGTCGCCGACCATCCGGGCGGACAGCTGCTGGCGTTTGACGCTGTGGCCGGCGCTCACCGCCTGGTCGAACATGCCGTCGGTGTAGGTAATGCCGCGGGTGCTTTTCAGCGTGGGGGCCGTACTTTCCGCCTGGGCGGCGACGGCAAAAAGGGTCAGGATGGACAGGATGCTTGCTTTCATTGGTATTACTCCGACGTGAGTTGCGATTGCAATTGTTCGATGGCGCGGGCGAGCTTTTCGCGGTTGCTTTCAATGCCGATAACGGTGATTTCCAGCGGCTCGATCATCGCGGCGCTGAAGGCTTCGACCGCGGCGCGCCCCTGCGCCGCCGCTTCAGCGGGAGTTGCTCCCCGCCGCCGCGCCAGCTCGATGGTGAGTTGTTCGAGTCTGGCGAGATAGAAGTAGTCTTCGATTGCGTCGCGCAGAGTTTCCAGCCGGATCGAAGAGACCAACCCGTCCACACCCACGGGCGCTCCGGGGTAGACGATCAAGCCGTTGCCGACGCCTTCGCCCCAGCTGTTGTCGGCGTCGTTATACGGATCGGGAAAGCGTGAATAGCAGTGCGCATCCCAGAGCAGCAGCCCTTCGATGCCGTAATTGGCCTGCTTCCACAGCGCGGCGCGCGGCGCTCCCGCCGGGTAATCGAGCAGCAGCAACGGATTGATGTACCACCAGCGCTTGCCGCCCTTTTGCGCCGCCGGAAAATCCTTCCCGGTCAGCGAATAGTGCGGACACCAGATGCCGATGGCGCCGATCAGCGACTGCGGGTAGGGATCGCCGACGCAAAAGGTGATCAAGAGCGGCACCCCGGGCGCCAATTTTTTGAGTTGAGAGCTGAATTCGAGCAGATGCGGCAATTCTTCGCGCGACGGCTCGTCGTAGGTGTAGATATACAGCTTGTCCAGCCAGCCGCCGCGCTTTCCGGCTTCGATGATCGGCGCGAGCGCTTCGATCTTGTTGGTGCGCTCGAACGGATGGAAGCAGGGGACGCGCGGGTCGTTGGCGATCTTTTCCATCCCCGGCGCGGTCAATTCGCGGGGCAGCGAACCGACCATGCGGCGGGAAAGCAGGAATTGGAAGTGTTCGTCGCGTTCGGCCTCGGTGCCTTCGCGGGTGCGCAATGGAAACAGCGACGGCAGCGCCGTATCGCCGAGCTCGAACGCGAAAACCTCCACTTCAACCGGAAAGGTGAATGTGCGCGCGTCGGTATCCACTTCCAGGCTGCCGCGATAGATGCCGGGTTTGGTGCCCTTGGGGATGACGGCGTCACACCAGAGCGGAGTGATGTTTTCGGCCGCCGGTGGCATGATTGCGAGGGGGAGCTTCAACGGAATCAGGGCGTCGGGGTAATACCGGTGCGGCACCTCCAGCTCCATGGCGTCGAAAATCCCCCGGTCGTGCGAATAGCGCTCCTGATAATCATGCATCGGCCAGGTCGGTTTGTTCACCTGCAAATAGTGCTCGGCGTAGATGCTCAGGCCGAGGGCGAGCTGGTCGCCCCGTTCGTTGCGCAGCGGCGGGAGCCGGAGCGCTGTGACCGAAAACGGACTTTGCCGCGCCGCCAGCACCACCTGGAACGAAATGTATTCGTTGGCGGCCGCCTTGATTCGCAGTTGCGGCGCTCCGGCCCAGCCGGAGGCGTCGCGGGTATCGGCATGGCGGCGGATCTTCACCAGCGGGTGCTCGATATAGGCGAGGATGTTTTCCGTTTCGGGCGGCGCAATGGCGATGGTGCCGATTTTTTCGCGCTGCGCTGTTCCGGACGCCGGAACGTATTCGATGTAGCAGTCGAAGGTGCCTTTCTTCAGCGGTTTGCCGAAGCTGTCGGTGCCGTTGTAGACCACCTCATAGTGGCGGCCGGTGCGTTCGTATTCGCGGACGATGCCGCCGCGGGCGGTTTCGATTTTCACCTTGTAGCGCACCGCTTCCGGCAGCGCGCCGGAGAGCAGGAAATGGTTGTCGCCGAGCGCCGCGATCTCCGCCATGGCGGCAATGGACAGGATGCTCAGCGCGAGCAAAATCAGGTACGGTTTCATGGCGCGGTCTCCAATTGCCGGACGAATTCCGCGGCGTCGGCGGCTTTGACGATGGTCAATGTGTTGGTGAACGTGACCGACTCGCCCGGTGCGACCGGGAAGGGCGCGGCGGAGTTGCCGATGCAGTTATTGGGCTCCATGGTGTATTTGTTGCGGGTGCTGTTCCAGGGATTCCGGTAGGGCGTGTCGTCGCTCCGGTCGATCCACGAATAGAGCTGGTTCAAACGGTCGGAGCGGAAGATCAGCCCCAATTGCTCATCCGGATCGTAAACGCCGCACCCCTGCGCCGTCAGTTCGGTTTGAAAATCCTCGTGTCGCGCCCCGGTCATGGTGTAAGCGAACGCCGGTTCCGCCCTGCCGGCGACGAAGAGCCGGTCGCCGACCGGATCGCCGCCGCGGTTTTCCGCATTGGCGCCGATGGCCGGTTCGTAGTGGGAGCGGAAATAGATCTCCGCGGCTTTGCCGGAACGGTTGGTCAGGGTGTATTCGAGAGTGAAGTCGGAACGTTCGGCCTCCAGCCGGAGGCGTCGCCGCAATTCGACGCGCCCGGCGATTTTGCAGTCGTAGAGGATCGTGGCGTCGAGGACGATTTCATCCGCCGTGGCCTTCGCGATACGGTAATCCCACGTTCCCATGGTCAACTTGTAATCCATGAAGCTGCCGATCACCTCTTCGAGGCCGCCGATGTCGCGGTAGGCGCCGTCGCCGATATCCAACGGGCGGATGAAGCCGTGGAAGAAAAGCGGTATTTGATTGTAGTCCAGCGAGATAATCCGGGCGCCGGGGCGGATGAGCTCCAAAGTCAGCACGCCGTTGCGCAACCGATAGCCGGGGTAGTCGCCGACGACCACCGGCTCGATGCGGCAGGCGCCGATCGCCGTGACGGCGAGCAGATTCCGCAGCTCCCCGATTGCCGTTTGCCACTGGCCGCGGGTCGCGGCATCGGCGGCCGAAGCGAGAAACTTCTCCTGGTACTCCGGCGGCAGCGCCGAAGCCCGCGCCTGTTCCAGAAGCCGTTGGTAAATCTGTTGGTTCAGGGTTTCCAACGCCCGGGTGAGTTCCGCCTTTTCGGCTGCCGTCCATTGCCGGCCGGCGACGAAGTCCGCGGCCGAAGGCGCCATGGCGGACGGCAGGGCGACGCCGACCTCGCGGGCCTGTTCCAGCTGCCGCGCAATCGCGCTCCGGACTTCGGGGTCGGGCTGCAGGGTGTAGACCTTGGTGACGTTTTTGACCGCGTCGCCCTTGCGGATGGAGAAATCGAAACGGTTGGCTCCGATTGCCAATGGCAGGGTGACGGCGTAGATGTCGGCTTGGGGAAGCGACTGCGCCGGGGTCAGTTGTTCGTCATTGCACAGAACTGTACTGCCGCTTTCGATCGCGAGATGGAGCTCGGTATCGGCCACATCGCCGCTCTCGCCGGAGCGCAGTGCGGAGTTGAATACCGCCACCGGCACGGTCGGGACGGCGATGATCTCTTCGGCGACGGCATGGCGCAGCGCAAACCACTTGTCGGTGTCGGTTTCGTAATCGTTGACGCCGCGCACCAGCGTGTGCGCCAGCTCCCAGGCGCGGTTGTCCGCCGCATAACGGAATTCCGGCCGTTCCGCCGCTCCCAATTGTTCCAACGCGGCATCGAGACGGGCGCGGAGCAGCTCGAAGTATTCGAAATCTTCACGGTATTCGGTGAGCAGATCCAGCCGCATCGACCCGATGAACAGCTCCTGGTCGGGGAACTTGTAGTTGGGGTAAACCAGATAAGAACCGCCGTTCCAGGTGTTGGCGCCGCCGGTGATGTCGTCGAAGGGGTCGACTTCGCCGTCCGGACCGATCCACCAGTTGACGCCGAAGATATACTGCCCGCGCATGTTCAACTTCGCCGCCATCATGCCCGGTACCCGGTGATGGACGGCGCCGACATCGACAGGAAAGGTGAAGTCGTTGCCGTAAAACCAGATATCTTCCCCCGCGGCCTGCCGTTCCCGGAATTTCGCTTCCCAGCTGTCGCGGACATTCCCCAGCGACGGGCACCATATATCGATGGCGCCGTACAATCCGGGGGCGATGTCATAACAGGCCAGCAGCGTCCGGATACCCGGATCGGTCCGGTGCGCCTGGTCGCAGGCGGCGCGGATGACCGGATAACGGTCGGCGGGCGGTTCGTCGTCGGGGCGGTAAATGAATGTGAGGTTTTGATCCCACTTTTCGCCCCGGACGAAATCGACCGATTGTTTCACACGCGCCGCCCGAACGGGATCGATGAAGTCGTCGGCGTCGAATGTGAGCGCGTAAGTGCGGTTCTGGCGGTGGGTGAGAATCGATTCGTGTTCCTTTGCCGCCGGCCAATGTTGGAGCGGCATCCAGTCGTCGGTGCGCATTTGTTCCGACTGCAGATAGCCGCCGGAAATGCCATGGTCGAGCAGCCACAGGCGGCGCTTGAAGAGCAGATTGACCCAGGCCTGCGAACCGCGCGCCAGCCGGTCCAATCCGTCCATGACCTGCGGATCGCTCATGTTGACGAATGCGAGCCGCTCCGGCAGGTGAAAATCGTAGACCTGTACTTCGATCGGGATGATCGTGCGTTCGGCGTCGGCCGGAATCAGCGAGGCGGTAGTGCGATAGATTCCCGGCGGCTGTTGCGCCGGGACCCGGACCTGGCACCACAGCGCCTGGATGTCGCCGGGAGCGATGTCGAACGAATGGACCCGCAACAGGGCGTCCGGCCACCTTTCCTGGGCTTTGCCGCTTTGGCCGGCAAGGCCCATCGGGGTTTTGTCCATGCCTTCGGAGGGCACGTTCAGGGTATGGTAGTATTCCAGACGCCAGGAAATGTTTTCGGCGGGAATGAAATTACCGGCTTCGTCGCGCAAGTCGTTGAAAAACAACGTGACGCCGGCGAGCCCCGTATCCGCCGGCTCCGGGCGGACGAGCAACTGGAAGTGTTCGGTTTCATTGGCCGCCGCGCTCAAACGCACCGGAAAGGCTCTGCCGTCGGCACTGCTGTGTTGCGGCAGATTCTGCAGATTGTCGAGCCAGCCGGTCCGATAAGCGCCGTTGGCCGGGCAAATCTGGAAAACGGCGCAAACTATCCCGGCGAAGAGTAATTGTTTCATTGCGGAAGCTCCTGATGCTGGAGAAAAAGGACGACAGGCCCGCGCAATGGAACGTATCGCCCTTATGGAGGAACGGATAGGGGGACTCAATCCACTTTGATGCGGCTTTCATCCGTGGTGGCTTCTTCGCCCAGCGTTTCGACGTGGCCGTCATACATACCCCAGTTGAGCTTGCCGCCATGGAGAGCAAGCATCTTGGGGGTACGGGTACCGTAGAACTGGGCGTTGTACCACTGCAGATAGCCGCTGACGTTTTCCGGATCGAGCTCGCCGAAGTAAACGGCGTAGGACGGCTTATTCACCGAGGGAAGTTGTCGGATCAGGCTGTGCATTTCCAGCGAATAGGCGCCGTGCTTATTGGTGTTGAACTTGGCGTCGCTCTCGGCTCCGGTAATGCCGTAGGAAATCTGCTGCGTGCTTTGCGACGGGCACCGGGTGACGGCGCTCCAGTAGGGCGCGTTGTCGGTGAAACAACTGATATAGGGTGCGAGCCCTTCGTTCGGGGCGGGGGTACGGCCGAAAAGCGTGGGCACATCGGCACCGTAGCAATAGGGTCCGGGAACGCAGAATTCATTGTAATCGCCCGAATACATGGCCGTTCCCAGGCCGATTTGCTTCAGGTTGCCGCGGCAGTTGGACTGCTGCGCCGCCGCCCGCGCCTTGGACAACGCCGGCAGGAGCATGCTGGCCAGGATGGCGATAATGGCGATGACGACCAGGAGCTCAATCAATGTGAAATCCTTTTTCATAATGTCGGACTCTCCTTTGTTTTCCGGTTCCGGGTTTTGTAAATTTCACGTCTGCTTGTATATAGTATATTATATTTTTTGAAAAAAATCAATGCATGAAGGTTATAAAATAACCAAGTAAAAATTATAAAAAATGAAGATCGCTGTGGCCTGTTCACTCCTGCGGCGGCGGATTCTCCGCGGTTTTGAACAACAACCTGGTATCGTTGAGGCGGCCGGGTGTCCGGGAAATCAGCCGGCGCGGCGGATAGCCGAAGTATTTCTTGAATGCGTTGCAGAAATAAAAGGCGTTCCGATGGCCGGTCATGGCGGCTACGTCTTTGATCAGATAACGATTGGTTTCCAGCATGGCTTTGGCCCGGTTCAGGCGGATGACGATCAGCCACTGGCGCAGCGACACGCCATAGCTCTCCTTGAATATCTTGTTGAGGTGCTGCTGCGATATGCCGAGAAATTCGGCCAGCTCGACGATGCTCAGGTCGGGCCGGTAGTAATTGCGCTCCAGATAGGCCTCGGCGGCTTTGATCACCGGGATGCTGGCGGACTTCTCGGAGGCGGTGAAATAATCCTCGAGCAGCAGGACGAGATTTTCCAATACCGCCGAACCGACGTGGTTGCGCATGGTTTCGTAGCGCGGCTCTTCGGGCATGGACAGGAGCGGCCGGGAAAGCTCATCCAACCGGTTGCTCTCCTGCGGCGCCAGGGCGATGTCCAGATTGGCGGTCTTTCCCGGAAACTCCATGCCCAGGAAAAGCGTGGTCAGGTTATAGCCCACCGTTAACTGGCAGCCGGATTCGTAATGGACCACGTTCGGGGCGACCATGTGAACCCGGACCGGAGACCCGTCCGGCTTTTTCACATCGATTTTCAGCTCCCAGTAGCGATGCGTATGGGCATGCAAGCCGAACTCCCGGTCTTCTTTGGGGACGTCGGCGGCGAGTACGGTGAATAGCGGGCTGCCGGAGAGCACCTCCTGGAGCATTTTCATCAGCTGCCGGTAAAGTTTTTTATTGACGTTCACGGGGGCGTTCCTGTGTCAAAGTAATTTGCCATATCCAGCTTTTCAAAGGGGAAAAGACAGGAAAGGCGAATCCAATTTTGGATGTTGCGATATCCGCAACGATGGTTGGTTTCATTTTTTGCGCAGGGTTTGATCGCAAATCAGGGTGATGTGCCACGCCGAAAACTTTCGAATTTCCACTGCGCTTTTCGGAGATTCGAAAGTTTTATACAACATTCGAATTCGCATTTTGAGCTTTTTCCCACATCCTATTGAATTCTTCCAAATATTGTTCAAATAAAAAACCCTTGGGACACAATTCATATGTGATGGTCGATTTGCTTAGTGTTTGATAAAAGTGAGGTCCAACAAAAATAGTGTCGTCGATTCTAAAAATCATGGAGGATAGAGGAGTAGGAATTTTCCGTATCTCAATATTGCTGTAATCGGCGAAAGCTTTTCGGAGTCTTTCCAATGAGGCAATATAGGCGTTGGGCGCATTGCCTTCCGATTCGGCTCTGTTGCTCGAAAAGACGGATTGTGGATCTACTATCAGTATTTTTATTTTAATACCAGGTATGTTCTTGGATTTCTCTATTAGAAGGTCTCTGTAGCTATCAAAAAAAGCATTCAGCGAATATCCGCAGATGTTTAATTCTGTTTTAAAACCAGCCATCAAGGAGTCATACTTGTCCAGGTCCCTTTTGCGGTATACTTTAACAATTCCAGCTTGGTGTATGACATTGATAGTACTTTCCAAGATTTGCGAATCCGAGAACTGCTTCCATAAATCTAAAAGAATAACGACGCAGGAAGCAATGAAAGACGTACCCAGTGAGATCAGAATAGTATACCAAATTCCTGTACACGCACTCCCCCATCCAATCAGGGCGACTCCCAACACAAAGAGAGTTATTTCCGAAGCCATAAATAATTTCTTGTCGCATATGACTTTGAGGATTTTTAAAGTTTCCATATTTGCTCTTCTTTCACTTTAAATATTGTGAGTTGTTGATGTAATTTTTACTTAGCCTAGTTAAGAATTCCTGGGCTTCAACGTCAAGCCAATTACCCACACATGAGTTCCATTGATAATTAATCCAACCCTCCGTATTTTGTGGAGATTGTAACCCCAATTTTTGGGCTTCGGCGAATAATGGAGTTCCGGGATAGGGCGTATAAATGTTGAGAAATGGAGCGTCCATATTGGGGTTTTCGGCTTTTAACTGGTCGATAAGGGTCAGGGTTGAATTGATTTCCTGCATTGTTTCGCCAGGAAAGCCGACAATAAAGTTATATCTCACTTTTATCGGGATGCCGGAAAGCTTTTGATTCAAGCGAATAATGTCTTGAACTTGGATCCCTTTATTGATTAACTTCAGTATTCTGTTTGAGCCAGACTCTGCTCCGAATTGAAGAAGATGGCAATGTGAACTTCTCAGTGAGTTCATAAACTTTTTATCTTCAATTTTTTTTAGCATAAAATCGATCCGACAATTGGCTTTCCACCCTATAGGAGAACGTGAACTTTGCCGGGATAGGTATTCAATGATACGGGCACTTCTGGTGTCAGTAATGAAAAAATTATCCTCTTGAAAGACAATACCGTCAATCATATAACGCGTTATAAGTTCATTGATGACTTCAATAACATGATCGGCATTTTTTTTCCTGTAACGCTTCTTGAATGCAGTATTGTGACAATAAGCACATCCATAGGGGCAGCCGCGAGAAGTTTCCAAGGAAAAAGCTCTCGCAAAGCCATCTCGCTTTACGATATACTGCTCAGCCACCGGAAATTTTTCGAAATCAATGTACTCTGCGTTGGCGAAGTCCTCAAAGACATTATAAGTATTATTCAAGCATCCTCTTGTCAAGAATGATTTTTCTGAAGCGATTCCCGTGTCAAGAAAAGACAGGAGTTGTAAGAAGGCACTTTCGCCTTCCCCCCGAATGACATAATCGACGTAGTCGTCGGCAATTGTTTGTGTGGGCAAAATAGTAGGATGAAGTCCACCCCAAACGATTGGAATTCTTTTCTGGTAATGTTTTGATATTTCGATAGCATTTTTAATTTGCGTACCGGTCATAACAGAGAGGCCAATACACAAAGTATTGCCTTGGCTTAAATGAAAATCAATCGTTTGAAATAACTGCTCCTTCAGCAAACGTTGGTCAAGAACAATAACATCATAATGATTTTTACAATATGTTGCAAGTTGATATAAGCCGGTAGGGTATTGGACGGGAAAGAATTCTATTTCAGGAAAAATCAATATCGCCTTTTTCATCTGAAACTCTTTCGTCTGTTGATTCTCAATGAAGCATACTTATTTATTTTGTGACATAATTTGTTTTATCAGGGCGATGGCGCCGCGCTTCATATCGTCCAGGGTGCCGTCGTTGTTGTAACAGTAATCGTAGTTGAGGTTTTCGACATCGTCGTCGGCGGCATTGCCGTAGGCGCTCTGCGGGAAGCCCTGGCCGTTGCGGCGGATCAGCAGCGATACGACGGCGACAGGCGGGCAGGCGGATTGTCCGAGCTCCTGTTCGACGCGGGATTTGAACGCTTGGATCTGTTCGCATTCGCGGATGTGGACGAAGAGGATTTGCGCGTCGCCGGTCAGAAACTTCCGGTATTCCTGAAACGCATAGGTGTTGGGCAAATCGTTGTAGTCGGTGAAGGTTTTTTTGAGGTCGGCCAGAAATTTGCGCGACTTCCTGTCTTTGGCGCCGGTCCAGCCGTAGTGGGCGGCGATTTCTTTGATCGGCGTGATGGTGGAAATATTCACGGTTCGGTATTTCTGTGCGACAAAGTCGCAGAACGCGTCCTTGCCGACTCCGCCTTTGCCGTTGATGATGATTACCAGTTTTGCTTCCATAGGGAAAATCGCCACCTGAAGTTTATATCCAAAAACTCATTTCATGCCGCATCGAAAACACCGGAAAAAAATGCCGTACTCCGGGCATGCAATAATATAACCGGGTTTGTTCCGATGTCAACCCGGTTTCACCGGGTCGTTTAAAATATGCAGCATGATTTGTCGCCATGCCGGAAAGTTATTATTGCCGGGATTCCCGAATGGTATTTACCGCTTCAAGCATTGCCAGGTAATTTATGGCCGGTACATAATCGGGGATGGAATTTCCGGTCCCGATCGCATAACCATGGGCGGTTTTACGATAGGAATTTGCTTTTTCGATCACCGTTCCGCGAATTTTTTCGGGCGTTTGGCTGACGATGAAATCCATATCGATGCCTCCAAGCAATCCGAGCCGGTCTCCATAGTCGGCAATCCATCGCTCAAATGGCGCAATCGCGTCTTCGTTGGAGTGTTTCGCGTCGATCCCGGTCGCAATCAAGTCCTCCATTACCTCGAAAATGCAACCGCAACTGTGCAGCAGAAAAGGCTTTCCGGAAGCATGGACAAGGTCGACAATGCGTTTATACTGCGGAATGATATGCTCCCGGACCGTAGACGGCATGGTCAAAAGCGAATTGCGGAAGCCCAAGTCGTCGCCAAAGCGGCAAACGCAATATATGTCACCGAACTCCTTCAGAAAACGTGTCCAGATCACTTCCATCAAATCCCCGATGCGCTTGAATAAATCCGCATAGGCCTCCGGCTCGTCGAACTCCAGAAACGGCAGGTATTGCAGGCCCACCAGATCTTCGGCAATCTCAAAGACTCCATTGCCGACCCCGCCGATGCCTTTCATGCCGTTGGGCATATGGTTACCCAATGCCTCGAAGCGCGGTGCCGCCATCTCATACCAACGAGCCGGAATGTCCGCCCATGGGAATTCGTTCAGCGTCGCACGGTCCTGAATCGGTCCCATGCCGCCGCACAGTGCGCCCCCGGGCGGCATCGCCGCGGTGATGCATTGTTCAAAGGTAATCACATCATAGCCGACTTGCCGGAAAAATCCGTTATATACCTGAAACCCGGCGTCAAGATCGGTACTCATCAACTTCGGCAGGTCGGTTCCGGTCAACTCTCCGATGACTTCATAGCAGACGTTGTGTTCGTACAGTGGCAGGATATCCGCTTTACGATTGCATACCGTATCCACGATACGGCGATAATCGGGAACAACTTTTGTCGTAAACAACTTCATGATTCATTCCAATATAATTGCATGTGCCTTTCGTGTTACCATACACTTTTGCCCGGATATTGCAAGCTCCGAAACGGATTCACCGGGTACTGGAATCAATCGACGCACAGGCCGGTGCTTTTCCGGTAGGCTCCGGGGGTATGGCCGACGCAACGCTTGAACTGATGCGAAAAGGTGTAAATATCCGGGTACCCGGTCATCGCGGCGATTTCCTTGAGCGGAAGCGCGGTCGACGCCAGCAATACCCGGACGCGTTCGATGCGCTTGCGCCGCCGGTATTCGGCCGGAGTCGTCTGCAAATACATGCCGAAGAGCCGCCGGAAGTTCGACGGCGACAGCCGGGCCAGCCGGGCGGCGTCTTCCAGCGTGAGACGTCCGGAGAAGTCGCGCGCCAGCGCTTCCGCCGTCAGCATGATCGCCGCATAATGCGGCCGCTGTGTACTTTCGGACAGCAGGAGCTTGTTGAGGAAAGCAAAAAAATCCGTCATCGCCAGCACCAGTTCGTCCTCGGGCGTCCGTTCCAGCTGCGCG
>JAVBQJ010000012.1:0-66599 GCA_031549115.1 Victivallaceae bacterium | reverse complement strand
TGAGAGAAGGGGTTTGGGGAAGAGAGAAGGGAGCCCCTTTCCTCAAAAGGGGGCCCTTCTCTTTTCCCCAAGGGCACTCACTCACCTCCTGCGTAAGCTGGAGAAGAGGGTGGTGCCTTCGGTGCAGCCGAAGAGGCGGCTCAGGAGTAAGTAGGCCAAAAGGAAGCTGCCTGCCGCCAGTGTCAGGGGCAGCAGGTCGGCGGGGCAGCGGGGGAGTGTCAGAGTTTGGCGCAGCCACGGGTAAGCCAGCCACAGTCCGGCGGCGGGGAGCAGGGCGGCCGGCAGGGTGCGGGCCATGGTGATTGCGACCGGGCGCATCCGTATCGGGAGGTTTTCGCGTTTCAGGTGGCGCAGCAGCAGCGAGTTGTTGATCATCGACGAGATGACGGTGGCCAGCGCGATACCGCCTTGTGCCAGCGGCCACATCAGGATCAGGTTCAAGCCGACGTTGGCGCTGATCGCGGTCAGCGAACACTTCAGCGGGGTGCGCATATTTTTGCGTGAATAATAGGCCGGCAGCAGGACCTTGATCGAACAGAACGACGGGATGCCGATGGCGTAAAACAGCATCGCCCAGGCGGTGGCGTCGAGCGCTTCGTCGGAAAAGTTGCCGTGCCGGAACAGCAGCGTCAGGATCGGGCGGCGGAATACGATCAGAAACACCGTCAAGGGGACACAGACGAATTGCACATATTGCAGTCCCCAGGTCACGTTGTCGCACATTTCCCGGTAATCGTGCCGGACGGCCGCCTGCGACAAACTGGACATCATCACCGTCCCCAGCGACAGCGCGAATACCCCGATCGGCAGATAGACCAGCCGCTCGGTGTTGTACAACGCGGTCACCGCCAGCGCCGAGATCCAGCCGGCCAGCAATTGGTCGATGACGAAGCTGATCTGCGACGCGGAGCTGCCGAGCAGCCCCGGCAGCGCCATCCGGAACAGCTCTTTCAAGACACCGACACTCTTCAACGCCGTCAATCGGAAATCGGGCCAGACGCCGTAATACCACAACAGAAACCCCATCAGTCCCAGGTGCAATAATCCGGACACCAGCACCGTACCGCCCAGGGCGTACAATACGCGGTTGGAGTTTTCAAGCACCAGATTCAAATCGTTGCCGGTCGCGGTCGCGGCCAGCCACAGGCAGCCGATCACCATCACATTCAGCAACAGATTGCCGAGGCTGGGGAGGAAGAAGACCTTGCGCGTATTCAACACCGCACCGGAAATGCCCACCAGGCACATGAAAAAACCGTACGGCATCACCACCGGCGCCAGCAGCAGCGCCTTGCGCCAGTATTCGACGGTGACGAACGGCACCAGCAACAGCGACACCACCGAAACCGCGATCACGATCAGCGCCAGCAATGCGCCCAGCGCGGCGAAAATCACCGCCAGTTCCCGGCGCACTTCGGCACGGCCCGACTTGATTTCGGTGTGGGTGATCAGCGGGATCAGCGCGTTGCCGAGCGCTCCTTCGCCGAGAATGGTGCGGAAGAGGTTCGGCAGCAGGAAAGCCTGACGCCAGGCGGCGCCGAGCGCGCCGCCGCCGAGCACCCATGCTTCCAGCATGGTCCGGATCAAGCCGAGCAGCCGGCACAGCAGCGTCGAAGCCGCCACCCCAGAGGAACTCTTCAAGATTTTCCGCTGCAACTCCGACATCGCATTACCGCCAGACTTCGTTTCCTAGACCGAAAAACGCACGTGAATGACGTCGCCGTCCTGCATCAGATAGTCCTTGCCTTCGATCCGGAGTTTGCCGGCCGCCTGCGCTTTGTTCCAGCCGCCGGCGTCGACCATGTCCTGATAGCCGACCGTTTCCATCCGGATGAAGCCGCGGCACAGGTCGGTATGAATCTTCCCCGCCGCCTGCGGCGCCGGGGTCCCGGCCGTAACCGTCCATGCCCGTGCCTCCATTGGGCCGGCGGTGAAAAAGGTGATGTAGTTCAGCAACCGGTAGCCGGTATGAATCACCTTCGCCAGACCGGTTTCGGAGATGCCGAGCTCCTCCATGAACATCGCCGCCTACTCCGGGTCCAATTGGCCGAGCTCCTCTTCGAGCTTGGCGCATACCGGAATCACCTCCATGTCGTATCCGGCGGCATATTCGCACAACGCCTTCGCCGCGTCATTGTCGGCGAAGGTGCGGAAGGTTTCTTCGTCGGTGTTGGCGCAGATGAACGCCGGCATCGCGCTGATCAGCCCGAGCCCCCTGGCGGCGGCGTCGATTTTGGCATCGCTTTTATTCCAGACCGGACGCTGTCCCTCGGACAACTTGGCGGCGAATTCGCGCATCAGGTCCAGCTCCAGTTTGACGTCCGGGTCGTTCGAGCGCGCCAGCTTGCGCGCCTTGTCCAGGCGCTTCTCCAGCATATCCAGGTCGGCCAGCATCAATTCGGTCATGATGATATCCAGATCGGTCGTCGGCGCCACGCGCCCGGCCACATGCACCACATCCGGCGCCTGAAACAGCCGCACCACGTGCGCGATGGCGTCGACGTTGCGGATATGGCCCAGAAACTGATTGCCGAGCCCCTGGCCCTGGCTGGCCCCCTCGACCAGGCCGGCAATGTCGATGAACTTCAGCGTCGACGGCACGATCCGGCCGGATTTCTCCAGATCCGAAAGCACCTGCAACCGCGCGTCCGGCACCGGTACGATGCCGGTATTCGGCTCGATCGTGCAAAACGGGAAATTTGCCGCCTCGGCGCCGCCTTTGCACAACGCATTGAACAACGTGGACTTGCCGACATTCGGCAGCCCCACAAACCCACAGGAAAAACTCATGATACTCTCCGCAGCTTATAAAAAAAAGCCCGCTTGCAGCAGCGGGCTTGACAGAACGTCAGACATGTCCGGTCCCGTTTGCGCCGGACCGGACCATCCTGTGTACGACCGATTAGTGATTGGTCAGCATCGAATCGTCGTTGTAGAAGAAGTCGAATGCATTGTGGTCGGTGTCGATCACCCACGCCGGACGCATCATCGGGCCGTAGCCCCAGCCTTCGTCCAGCGGGTCTTCGGTGCAACCCGGCAGCGGCATCGGGAAGGTCACGATGTCGATCACGCCGACGACTTCACGCGCTATCGTGTAGCCGACTCCGGAGATCACCCCGTAGGTAAGTGCGGCAATATTGCCTTCGCGTTGCGCCACATCGTAGGGGCGGATCAGAATTTCCAGCGGTCCGAAAGCGACGTTGGCAATGCCGCGTCCGAGTTTCATAAACGGATTGGCTTCGTCCGCTTGAACCGGAATCGTCAATCCCACCACCGCCAGCATTGTTGCCGCCGCCAACCACTTCATCTTCGCTGATTTCATCCAAACACCCTTGCTTTTAGGTTATTTCGATTACGTGTATATTCTATCAAATACTAAGAATATAATCGCCCCGGAGTAAAAATCAAGAAAAAAAAACGAAATTACTGCGATTTAAGGCTGAAATCCTGATATTCGGTGGTATTTTATATGGAAAATACATAAATCACAACGTTTTCGGACGCCAAGGAAAGGAAAATGCCACATGGCCGACACCAAAGAACGCTTTTCGAAGCTCACGCTTCTGAAAGCATCCCAGACCCGTTATCCGGACAATCCGGCCGACGCCGGGTTGGAAACTTTCGATAACCAGTTCCCGGACCGCGATTACATCATCACGTTTGATTGCCCCGAGTACACCTCGCTGTGCCCGGTGACCAATCAACCCGACTTCGGCCATATTATCATCCGGTATGTCCCCGACAAGCTGTGCGTGGAAAGCAAGTCGCTGAAGCTGTATTTGTTCAGCTTCCGCAACTTCAACACCTTTCACGAGGAGTCGGTCAACCGCATTCTCGACGCCGTGGTCGCGGCCTGCAAACCGCGCTGCGCCGAGGTCGTCGGCAACTTCGCGCCCCGGGGCGGAATTTCCATAAAAGTAAAAGCCACCTTTGGAGGTAAACTCGATGAATAAGTTCATCACCACGTTTCTGGCCGACGGTTCCGTCACCACCCCGGCCGGGTTTCAGGCCTCCGGCATCAAGGCCGGATTGAAAAAGAGCGGCAACGACGACATGGCGCTGGTCTATTCGAAGACCCCCGCCAACTTCGCTGCCGCATTCACCAGCTGCACCTTTGCGGCCGCTCCGGTCCAGGTCGACCGCGACCGCTGCGCCACCGAGGCGGTCATGCAGGCGGTGATCATCAACTCCGGCAACGCCAACGCCTGTACCGGCAAACCCGGCATCGCCAATGCCGAGCGCTGCTGTGCGCTGACCGCCGGACTGCTCGGGATTTCGCCGCGCGCGGTGATGACATCGAGCACCGGCCGGATCGGCGTCCAAATGCCGATGCAGATCATCGAGCCCGGTATTGAAATGGCGGTGGCGGCGCTGTCGGACGACGGCGGCGCGAAAGCGGCCCGCGCGATCATGACCACCGACACCGTGCCCAAACACGCGGCGGTGAAAATCGACTTCGGCGGCGGCCGCGTCGTCGCCATCGGCGCGATGACCAAGGGCGCCGGTATGATCGATCCGAAGCTGGTCAAGGCGCCGCACGCGACGATGCTGTGCTACGTCACCACCGACGCGAAAATGGACAATGCGCTGTTGAATGCGCTGCTGGCGCGCGGCGCGGAGCAGTCGTTCAACCGGATCACCGTCGACGGCGACATGAGCACCAACGATACGCTGGTGATCATGGCCAACGGCGCTTCCGGGGTGGAGATCACCGCCGGTTCCGCCGAGGCCGACGGCTTCTACGAAGCGCTGCAGACTTTGATGCGCGATCTGGCGCGCCGGATGGTGATGGACGGCGAGGGGGCGACCAAGTTCGTCACCGTCGAGGTCGAAAACGCGCCGGATGAAGCGGCGGCGAAGCTGTGCGCCGAAGCGATCGCCAATTCGCTGTTGTGCAAGACCGCGTGGTTCGGCTGCGATCCGAACTGGGGCCGGTTGGTGGCGGCGCTGGGGTATTCGGGGGCCGAGTTCGACCCGTGGAAGGTCGATGTGTTTTACGACGGCAAAGCGGTGGTGAAGCAGGGCGGCGACGCCGGCACGCCGGAGCCGGAGCTCGCGGAGGTGTTGAAGCAGCGCGAATTCACCGTGTTGGTGGATTTGCACGCCGGCAGCGCGTCGTATTGGGTCTGGACCTGCGACGTATCCTACGAATATGTCAAAATCAATGCGGAATATCACACGTAAGCGAGAAGGAGGCAAGGCGATGCGTAAAATCGGAATGGCGTTGGCGGCTATGCTGCTGCTGGCGGTCACGGGTTGTGGGCTTTTCAGCGAAACGAAAAAGATTCCGTCGGAGGATATCGACGTATTGATCGTTTTCGCGTCCGAAATCGCCACGTTGCACGATACCAGTCTGCCGCCGGGGTCGAAGGAGAAGTTCGAGGCGGCCAAGCGGCTGCTCGAGGGGGTGGATTTTTCGTACACCCGCAATGTCCGGACGCTGGACAATATCTTCGGGGCTTCCGACGTGAAAATCGCGACGGTGGACACCACCTCCGAGTATCTGATCTTTCAGTATACCTACGGCGGCAGCCGGGTGATGTTCAGCTTCGCGCGCACCAACAACGCGGTCACCGCGTCCGAGGTCGGAATCGATACCGCGTTATGATTGTCTTCGACGACGAATATTACATGCGCCTGGCGCTGCGCCAGGCGGAAATCGCCTTCGAGGCCGGCGAGGTGCCGGTCGGCGCGGTCACCGTCGCCGACGGCATCGTGCTGGCGCGTGCCTGTAACCAGGTGGAGCTGTTGAAAGACGCGACCGCCCATGCCGAAATGCTGGCATTGACCATGACCGCCGGTGCGAGAGGCGACTGGCGCATGGAGGATGTGACGCTGTATGTGACCAAGGAACCGTGCGCGATGTGCGCCGGGGCGCTGGTGAATTCCCGGGTCAAACGGGTGGTTTTCGGGTTGCCCGATCCGCGCTCCGGCGCCTGCGGGTCGGCGTTGGACGTCACCGGATTTCCGGGGATGCTGTGGCAGGTCGAATGCGTCGGCGGCATTCTCGAAGCCGAGTGCCGGGGGCTGATTCAGGAGTTCTTCCGCCTGGTCCGGGAAAGGAGCAACGGGAATACGCTCGCCTCCGGTAAAAAAAGGGTGGGTGATTCCGGGCCGGAGGATATGGAATCACGGTGAGCTGGCTCATTGCTCCGATCTCTCTATGTTTTTTGTGGAAATTGCAAACCGGATATATTGACTTTGATTTTTTCTGCACTATACTTGGCTTAGCTGTGTAAGGTAAAAACGAAACGACATGAATTTGTAAGGATTTTTGCGATTATGCATTTGCAGGCAAATTGGATTTGGAGTGACGACAGCGCCGGTCTCGGCTACAATCAGGCGGTGGAATTCCGGCGCGATTTTGCATTGACCGCCCCCGGCGACGCGCGGCTGGCGATCACGGCCGACAACTTTTACCGGGTGAAAATCAACGGCGTCTGGCTCAACGACGGGCCCTCCCGCAGTTATCCCGAACACCATCAGTACGATGTGCTCGAAGTAGGCCATGTCCTCCGGGACGGCGTCAACCGGATCGAGGTGCTTGCGCGTTACTTCGGCTGCGGGACCTTTCACCAGATTCCGTTGCGCGCCGCCTTTCTGGCCGAATTGAGGGTCAAACAAGCCAGCGGTGGCATGTTCACGCTGCTCACCGACGACAGTTGGGAGGCGCGTCTCTGTCCGGGATGGGTGGAGATGACGGCGAAGGTTTCCGTGCAGCAGGGGCCGGTCGAATGCATCGACGCCACCCGCGCCGCCGAAGCCTGGCATCCGGCGGTGATTGTCGCCGCCACCAACGACGGCCCGTGGCAGAATCTGGAGGAGCGCGATTGCTGTTTGCTCAGCCGCCGCCCGTTCGGCCTCGCGCGTTTCGTCGGCGCCTGGCGCGAACGCGAGACGCGGGAGGTCATTTCATGGCAGTCGCGCCGGATTTACCGTCCGGGCAGCACCAGCGACAACAATATCGATTCCTATCCGACCGCGCTGGCGCTCGAAATCCGGACGGGGCGCGCGGTGGAAATTTCGTACTGGACCGATAACCTGAGCCTGTTTCTCGATGGCCGCGCGGTGGAGCCGAAGCGCTTCGAGGTGGCGGCCGGCACGCATCTTTTGCTGGCGGTCGGTGGGCGCTATTGCTGTCACACCAAGGATCATTCGTTGGTTCTGGAGCGGGTGGACGGCGTGGAATTCGGCAACCCGGCCGGGTCTCCCGGCGAGTATACGCTGGTGGTGGCGCCGGAGCTGGTGCTGGAGGCCCCCGACATTCCGTTCATGTGGGCGAATGAAGATTTGCACGCGCAGCAGGCGCGGGTCGAAACCTGGGTCGAAGCGTTGACTGCCAACGCCGCCGATGCCGCCATGCTGCGGAAAAACTTCCGCTCCAACCTGTGGCAGCTGACGCCGGCGGACATGAATGCCCCCGACGGCTACTGGGAGGCGCTCGCGCGGGCGCCGCAACCGCTTCAGCCCGGCGATGTGGAGAATCCGGGCGCGCTGCTGTATGACGACGGCACCGCGACCCGGGTCGCAACCGCGCCCGGCGTGGCGGTGGAGCTGCTTTACGACTTCGGCGAACAGAACTGCGGCTACTGGGAATTCGAGGTCAATGCCGCGGCTGGTACCATCCTCGACTTTTACGCGGTGGAGTTCATCACCCCCGAGGGGGTGATTCAGCATGCGGACGGCAACCGCAATGTGCTGCGCTATACCTGTGCCGAGGGGTGGAACCGTTATACGTCGTTGAAACGGCGCTCCGGGCGTTATTTATTTATCACCGTCCGCAATGCCGCGCGTCCGGCGGCGATTCAGCATGTCGGGTTGATCGAATCGACCTACCCGGTGCAGCGTGTCGGCGTATTTCAGTGCTCCGATTCGGCGTTGAACCGGATCTGGGAGATGTCGGAACGGACCTTGAAGCTGTGCATGGAGGATACCTTCACCGACTGTCCGTTGTACGAACAGACGTTGTGGGTCGGCGATGCGCGCAGCGAGGCGTTGTTCGCCTTTCCGGTGTTCGGCGCCTACGATCTGGCGCGCCGCTGCATCCGGATTGCCGGGCGCTCGCTGGAGCATTATCCGTTGGTCGGCTGCCAGGTGCCGTCGGCGTGGGATTGCATTCTGCCGGCATGGAGCTTCATGTGGGGGCTGTCGGTACTCGATTATTACCGGGAAACCGGCGATGCGAAATTCATCGCCGAGGTCTGGCCGATGGTCAAACAGAACTTGGCGGGGGCGAAGGCGCAGATCGATCCGGCGACCGGATTGTTCTCTTCGACCGACTGGAATATGTTCGACTGGAGCCCGACCGACAGCTGTCAGAAGGTGGTCACCTACCTGACCATGTTCCTGGCCGGGGCGATCGATGCCGCAATCGAGCTGGCGCCGGTTGCCGGTGATGCGGCGGCGCAGCGGGAATACCGGCAGTGGCGCGAGGAATTGGCGCTGGCCGTCCGCAATGCGTGGGACGAGGAGCGCGGCCAGTGGCCTGATTATTTCGCCGAAGGCGTACCGACGGCGGAGGGCGCGGTCCATACCGCGATGCTGGCGGTGCTGTTCGATCTGACCGACGCGTCGAACCGGACGGTGACCGAGGGCAATGTCCTGACGCCGCGCCCGGATCTGCATCCGGTGTGTTCGCCGTTTGCGTCGCTGTATTACTATATGGCGCTGGAAAAACTCGGCCGTTCCACTGCGATCGTCGAGGCGATTCTCCGCGACTATCATGAAATGCTCCGGCTCGGCGAAAGTACGGTGTGGGAAACCTACGTCAGTTCGTGGAGCGAGTTCCCGACCCGGAGCCATTGCCACGGCTGGTCGAGCGCGCCGTTGTACTTCCTGCCGCGCACGGTGCTGGGGTTGCGGATGAGCGTGGCCGGCGCGGCGGAATTCGCGATCAGCCCGACGCTGGTGCCGGGGATGGAATACGCGTCGGGGCGCATCGCCACCATCCGGGGACCGGTGGAGCTCCGCTGGGAAAAGCGCGGGGAAGAGTTGCAGGTACACGCCTCCGCCCCCGCCGGCGTCAAGCTCGTCTGGGCGCCGAACGACAGCCACAAGGGCTTGAAGGTCACCAGGAATTTTTAAGTTCTTCCCGGACGAAGGGCAGCGGCGGCAGAGTGCCGGCGGCAAAAAATTGTAATGCTTCGATCACCCCCGACATTCCGTCGGGGGTGATGCCGGAGCTGTACCCGTAAGGATTGCGGCGGTAGAATGTTTCCAGCAGGCATTGCAGCGACATGGTGACCGGGCCATTTCCCGGAGCCACCCACATCGACGCGCATGAATAGCTGCCGGAGTAATATTCGGAATCTTTCACCCGCAGCAGCCACTCCGGCCGCGGCTCCACTCGCCGGGGGCGGAAAAAGCTTATCACGTTCTCCGCTATATCGTCCTTCGTCATATCCTCTGTCACACCGTTGTCCATATACGTTCCGTAAACCCCAAACGGATAAATATATTTGGTCTCGGGCGGGCCGAATTCCCATTGCAGTGGTTGCCTCGAACCGGCGCTGGTCAGGCGGCTGTTGGAATCGGCCGGGTATTCCCCGTATTGGCGGCGGTACAGCTCCAGCTCGACCAGCACCCGTTCCGCCCGGCAGCGGGTGAGCAGCGTTAGAAAGCCACGTTCGCAGTAAAGGGCGTAATTAATCACATAATTGCTGATAAATGCTCCCGACGCCCGGCAGGGGCAGCAGCCGGGCCATACGGCGACTTCGAAAGCTTCTCGGTCAAACAAACGCAGCAGCCGTATTTCATCGCGGCGCAACAGCCACCACAGGTAAGGTATAGCATAGCGGACTCGAACTGGCGGCAATGCCGAATAGGCCGGATCGGGGACGTTTTCCAGCAAGCGTCCGGAACGAATTGCCGCGGCGAAATCGGAAATGCACAGAAGATCATAGAGCAATGCCATCCGGGCGGCGGCGTATAGCGGTACTTCGGCCGCTTCCTGTTCCACGGCAAATTGCCGCAGCTCTGTGTCGGTCAGCAAGCCGGAGCCGAGCAGAAGTTCCAGTCCCCGCATCCGTATTCGCTCCAGGTAAAGGAAGGAGTATGAATACACATCCCGGGCGGCATACCGGCTCATCGCTTCGAGACGCCGGTAAATCCGCATGGCGGCCGATTTGTCTTCCTCGCCCAGAGCGATATAAAGGCGCACGAACTCGATTTTGGTGAGCTGTTGAAGGCTGTACAGGTGCGGATATTCCAGATTCCACATTCCGTCCGTGACAAACTGCATCGGATATTTGGGGATGGGTTGGTCCAGCATGGTTTCGGCTTGTTCCCATTCGGTCCGAAACGCGTATAGCTGTTCCCGTACTTCCGTCCGTCGTGCGGGTTCCCAATACAGCTTATCCCAATCCCGCCTGTCGGTATCGAGGATCTGCCGGAGCCGTGGTGTCAGTTGCTGTTCAAGCCGAATCAATTGCTTCCAGTAATGGGCATCCGGCGTCTCCTCCGGCCGATAGAACCGGTTCAGCGTTTCCGCCTCCAGGGGTACGCCGAAGCGTGTTTCCAATTTTTGCCGGAGCTGCTGGAACTCCCGGTCCGTATGCCAGGCGAGAAGAAGCCCCCCGACAAAGACGCAGAAAGCCGAAAGCCACAGTCCCGCTGCCCGTTTCCCGAACACCGCCCGCACTGGTTGGCGGCCCAGGGCCGCCAGCGTCTTTATTCGTACCGTGTAGGCGGCGGCAAATGCCAGGATGGCGGCAGCGGCGAATAAACTCCAAATTGGCCCGCCAAGGCCAAGATGATTGGCGCACTCCGCGAGAAATGCGGGTGGACCGTGGCTGAATTCGCTTTGCCGCAAATAGTGCCACCAATCCCGGCAGGCGGCGAACACATGGCTGCCGATGAGAATGGCGGAAAAGAGGCCGATGCTTTCCAGAAAGATCGAAAGCAGTAGGGGGAGAACATATTTCCTGGCTTGACAGTAGCCGGTAAGAAACAGCCAATACCAACCGAGCACCACAACGCCGATGCCGCAACTCCATAGCCATTCCCAGCTGACGATCCCAGCTACTACCGTCAGCCCGGCGATTCCGAACGAATCCAAGCGGCATAAGCGGCGTGCTACCGGGTCGAATTGCTTCAATATGCTGCGGCAGAAATACCAGGAATGGAACAAATACAAAAGTACCGCCAGGACCAGGAAACTGCATAAAGCATATAACACTTTGTCGGATTCACCGCCCAAGCCGGCATAGACGAGCGCAAACACCCCGGTCAGGTAGCATCCCGTCACCAGCAGGGTCAACCCGAACCAGGCGCCCGCTGCCGAATTGTCCAGAAAAAAGAGTTGGCGCAGCAGTTTTCTCATCGCGGAACTCCTGTTGCTTCGCGGTTTACTCTGTATCGGGGGCTGGGGCGGAGCCCCAGTAAGCCCGGCGTTCCGCCGGGCGTGGCAAACAACGCACCTTGAAATGCCATTTGGCTGTTGTGATGTTATCTGCTGTGACGTCTCAACGTCGCCCTCTTCCAGAGCCAAATCGCGAAGCGATTTTCCCCATTTCGCCGCCGGTGCGGCGCCTCGTGCGCTCTATGTGTAGATCGGATTGTCGCTCACGCTTCCAATCCGATCTACACCATCGCTTCCTCGGGTGGAAGCGCTCGCCTCCCGGCTCGCTCCCCTGGATTTCGATCCCTTCTGGGATCGACCAGCGTATTCGCCGCTGGACCGCGCCTCCGTATGACGGAGTGCAGAACCGCCGCTTCGCGGCTCTATTTTGATTATTTTATTATTATTTCTCGGTGTGAATGTAAGGCGACAGCAGTCGGGCGATTTCGGGCTCATTCTCCGGCAGGTTGATCGGCGCGATCTGCCAGGATTCGAAGTGTTCCAAGGTCTCTCGCGGCGGAATCAACGTCAACGGCGACAACGATTCGATCTCGAGGAAACCCGGCATGGTGAAGTATTCCGCGTTGCAGCCGTAATCCGGGTACACGCCGTCCTCAAAGTAATCGTGGTGTTTGATGAATACTTCGCCGTTCAACGCGTAAGCCGCCCAGCACTGCTTATTCAACGCCCCGAACTTGAGCTTCGAAGTGTACTCGTCACATTGCCGCATCTGAATGAATTCGGCCCCCCAGGTGAAGCGCGGATCGTTCATCCGCGTGAACGGCCACAGCACCAGCGGGCGCGCCGCTTCAAACGTGCCGCCCGGCTCCGCGCCATGCGGCACATACGGCTCCTGCGGCACGATCAACCGGCCGCCCGGCGCCATCACCGACAACGCCCACGCCGCCAACTCGATATCCCAGGGGCCGATGTTGGTGATCTTATGCACCAGCTTGACTTCGCTGGTCGAGGGATCGAGGTGAATATCGATCGTCTTCGCCAGCGAATTGCAGCTCTCCGGCGAACAGATCAAAGTCAGTACCTCGCCGTCCCACTGCGGCAGCACCGGCGCCGCGTCGACGAAATAAGTGCGCGGCTGTACCTCCGGCGCGTGCCACAACCGGTGTCCGCCGTAACTCTTCCATTCACTCTGCGACACATTGGCCAGATCGTCATCGAAAATCTTGAAGAAATTCTGCCCGTCGACGTAGCCGTAAAACAGCACCCGCGGCCCGAAGTCGATCGTAATCACCAACTTGACCACACCATTGGTCAACTCCAGGCAATTGTCCAGATTCCGGTATTTCACTGTATTCAGCTGCAAGCCCATGTTCGTATTCCTTTTCGTTCCTATATTGTGCCGCTGGTGCGGCAAGTGTATTGATTGCCATAGTAAGTTCGGGGCCGCGTTCCTTCGGGAGTCGCGCCCCGGCACCCGCGGGGGCTCTCGCTACGCTCACATTCGTGAGCTTGCTCTTCCCCCTCGGGGACAAGCCCCTCGGTTTCGGCTTCGCCATCCGCCCCTTCCAACCCCGATCACTCAAGCGCCGCTCGGCTTAACGCGGACTTGCCGCCGCCAGGGCGGCAAATCCTTAGACCGGTCGCTTCAGCACTGCCGTGCTTCCGCTCGCGTCTGCTCCACGGCCGCAGGGGCCGCGGCGCTAAGGCGCCGGCGCCGCTTCGCGGCGTACCCGTACGCGCTCCCAGGGAAACCGTATTGCGAGTGGGAGTGTAACCATGGTTTGCCGGACTTATTTTTCGGTATCCTGCGGCTTGGGTTCGTGCAAGGTCGCGGTGATCTGTTTCAGGCCCTCCCGCAACGGCTGCTGCTGCTCTTGCAGGCCGAACAGCGAAATCGTGATCAGCCGCTCCGGCGCAATCTGCCAGTACAGCGCCATCAGCACCGTCTTGTCTCCCAGCTTCGCCACCGCCAGGCAATACGGCCGTTCGCCGATTTCGCCGACCGTGAATTCATCCAGCTTCGCCTGCGTCAGGTTCTCTTCGAACTGCTTGCGCAAGCCCCTGCGACCGAGATTCCACGGGAAAGTCTCTTTGCTTTCCCGGACCGTCATGTGGGTGAAGCCCTTTTCCGGCGACGCGCACAGCACCACTTCGGCATCCTTCGGCGTCAGCGCCGCCGAGACCGCTTCGCGCCGCTCCGGCGTCATCTCGCCCCAGCCGGGAGCCTCCAACGCCGTCAGGCCGGGACGCCAGTCGTCCGGAATTTCCATCGCGAAGCCGTAACGGCTGGTAAACTCCTGCCCCCACGCCGTCCCCGTCAGGCCGAGGAGGCACAATCCGAAAATCCAACAGCGCATATTCATCATCTCACCCCAGTTCCGGTTTGGCGCTGCGGGTCATCAGCTCCCGAATCGCGTCGCCCGGCGATTGATTTTCATACAGAATCCGGTAAATCTGATCGATGATCGGCGCCTCCACGCCGGCATTGCGCGCCAGAGTATACGCCCCCGGGCTGCTGCGGACCCCTTCGGCCACCTGCATGCCCATGGCATCGAGAATTTCCTGAATGCTTTTACCGCGCCCGAGCTCCTCGCCGACATGGCGGTTGCGGCTGTGTTTGCTGGTACAGGTCACGATCAGGTCGCCGATGCCGCTCAATCCGGCAAAGGTCGTCGCTTCCCCTCCCAGCGCCGCCCCCAGACGGCCCATTTCGGCGATGCCGCGCGTCATCAGCGCCGCCTTCGGATTGTCGCCGAGCCCCATGCCGTCGATGATGCCGGCGGCGATCGCGATCACGTTTTTCAGCGCGCCGCCGAGTTCGACGCCGACCACGTCATCGCTGGTGTAAACCCGGAAATTGTGATTCATGAACGTCCGCTGCGCCAGCGAGGTGCACCTCGGATCGCTGCCGGCTACGACCACCGCGGTCGGAATGCCGCGCGAAACCTCTTCGGCGTGGCTCGGTCCCGACAGCGTCACGTAACGGCGGATATCGCCGAAGATCTCTTCGACCGTCTGGCTGGCACGGTCCCAGCTCTTTTCTTCGATACCCTTGGTGACGTTCACCACCCGGTGGCGTCCGGGCTCGAAATAGGGCGCGAAGATCTTCAGCACGCCGCGCAGATACTGGGTCGGAGTCGCCAATACCAGCATCTCCGCCTGGGCGGCGATTTCAGCGCTGGCAATGAATTTGATCCTGGCCGGAAATTGAACTCCGGGCAGAAAACGCGGATTGCTCCGCTCCCCGCGCATGACGGCCAGATAATCCGGAAACGGCCCCCAGATCGAAACATCGTGCTGGTTGGCGGCCAGATTGACCGCCAACGCGCTTCCCCACGCGCCGTCTCCCAAAATACTTATTCTCATAAATGCAACCTCTCAACGTTGGTATAATGTTTTTTCCGGGTTACTTCGGCTGCCCTCCGAAGCGGTTTTCAGTACCGTCGAAGAGGCGCCGGATGTTCGAGCGGTGTTTGTAGATCGCCAGGGCGCCGAGCACTGCCAGGAAAATCAGCACCGGCATCGAAAAGCACTCCCAGCCGAGGCCGTTGTAGGTCACCGCCACCACCGGCAGCGCCGCCGCCGCCAGAATGCTGGCCAGCGATACATACCGCGACCAGAAAAACGCCGCCGCCCATACCGCCAGCGCGGTCAGCAACGCCAGGGGCGCGATGCCGAACACAGCTCCGGCGGCGGTCGCCACACCCTTGCCGCCCTTGAAACGCAGGAAGCAGGTGAACATGTGTCCCGCCACCGTTCCGGCAATCGCCAGCAACGGCGCAATGCCGTACGGATCGGCAATGATTCCATTCCGAATCAGCAACAAAACGGCACCGACCGGTCCGTATCCTTTCAGAAAGTCCAGCAGGAAGCAGCAGCGTCCGGGCCAGCGGCCGATCACGCGCACCACGTTGGTGGCGCCGATGTTGCCGGAGCCGAATTGCCGGATGTCCTTCCCGTATGCTTTGCCAATCAAAAAACCGAACGGGATGGAGCCGATCAAATAAGCCCCTGCCGCGATTCCGGCGTACGTCAGCCACTCCATAAAAAAATTCACCTTCCGAAAATTTGTCTATCATGCTGGCAAAAAAACTTTACCCCACTACATTATAGCTGTCAGTGCTTTTTTACAAGCGGAAGGAGCGGTTTTGACCATGAAAAAAGCGGATTTGATCGTCGCCAACAGCGAAAGCTGTGCCGACTTGCTGTACGCTTCCGGCTTTATGGCGCCGGACGATTTTATTTACTTCGCCACCGCCGAGGAGTGCGCGGTGGTGGTGTCGGTGCTCGAATACGACCGGGCGCGTTCCCAGGTGAAGCCCGGAGTCAAGGTGTATGAATACGGCGAATTCGCCGCCCAGCCGGGCACGCGCACACCGGAGCTGCTGCAGGCGATCGCCGCGGCGAAGAACATCGGCAAATTCCGGATTCCCGCCTATTTCCCGGTCCGGCTGGCCGCACACCTGCGCCGCGCCGGAATCGCGCTGGATATCGCGGAGGGCGCCTTTTTGCCGGAGCGGCAGTGCAAGGACGAAGCCGAAATCGCCCATATCGCCGCCAGTTTGCGGATGGCCGAACAGGCGATGCGGCGCGGCTGGGAGGTGCTCGGCGCCGCATCGGTCGCCGCCGGCGGCCGGCTGGTCTGGGAGGGGGAGGCGCTCTCTGCCGAGCGTTTGCGCATGGAGGTGAATGTCGCGATGATCCGGGCCGGCGGCATCGGCGTCGGCACCATCACCGCCGGAGGAACGGACGGCGCGCAGCCGCACAATGCCGGTTCGGGGCAATTGTATGCGCATACGCCGATTGTGATGGACTTGTTTCCGCGTTCGCAGACCACCGGCTATTGGGGAGATCTGACCCGCACGGTGGTGAAAGGAAAGGCGTCCGCGGTTGTCCGCCGGGCCTTTGACGCGGTTCGCGACGCGCGGGACCGGGCCATCGGGCAATTGGCGCCGGGAGCCGACGGCAAGAGCATTCACGAGCAAGCAGCCCGGTTGCTGGCCGAGCGCGGTTTCCCGACCGGAATCGATGCCGAGGGACGACGGTACGGCTTCATTCACGGCCTGGGACATGGCGTGGGACTGGAAATTCACGAGGCGCCGCGGCTGAATTCGGTTCCGGGACTGCCGCTTGTCTCCGGAGCGGTGGTTACGGTGGAACCCGGCGTATACGATCCGGCCTGGGGCGGGATGCGTCTGGAGGATCTGGTGGCGATCACCGCATCGGGACATCGGAATCTGACCGGGATAGAAACCGTTCTGGAGCTGGAGTGAAGCGCATCCAGCGTTGGCGGGTTGTGGCACAGTGACTAATATATTGCCTAAATTATTTGCCTGCAATATAAAAAACCGCATATTATTCATTTCTTGATATTGAAAAAAGCGGGAATAATGCTATATTATCTCTCCAGTTTCTTTAAAAAGGTACGAAGATTTGATAATGCCTTGTATTGCCGGGAAGTATTTTTTTCCGATATAACGCTTCGCGATGATCCCCCAATTACCTCATCCGGAGCGGTATATCGGATTTTTTATACTCAAATCTTTGCGGGTCGGTATTGCGCGATATAATTTTTTTTCGCTTCGGGGTTGCATGTGGCGCCGGATGGCAGTATAGTAAATACAAGGGGCTTCCGGAACTTTATAGAGAAACAAGGAGAAAAATCATGAAGAAGTTTATGTTGTTTTTGGCTGCCGGGATGGTTGCTGCGATTGTTACCGGTTGTGCCAGCGTCCAGGAAACCAAGCCGGTCCAGTTGAATGATCAGAAAATTGCCGCGTCCGGAGCTTCCATTGCGCACGTCAACGCCCAGAACAGTGGTCTGTATTTCCTGAAGTGGCCGATGTTCACCGGCTCGGTCAAGCAGGTCGGCGCGATCTCCGTCTTTGACGAAGACAGCGTCAATGTGCCGTCGACCGTTGAACTGGTGACCACCCGCGCCAAGGCGCTCGGTGCCTCCCAGACGTTGGACCTGCAGTCGAGCCGGAGCAGCATGATGATCCCGTTCCCGTTCCCGTTCCTGTTCTACTTCCAAAGCACCAATGTATCCGGGAATGCAATCCGCTAACTGATCCAGAACTTTCCGGCGCTCCTGAAAAATCCCGTCTGATTCCAGCCGGGATTTTTTCTTGGCGTCAATCCGCAATCCGTACCGTGCGCCGGTATTCGCTCGGCGGCATGCCGGTGACACGCTTGAAGACCCGGGAAAAGTGGAATTCGTCGTCGCCGAGGCCGACACTGCCGGCGATCCGCTTCAGCGGCAGGCCGCGAAGCAGCAGCGGCTTACTTTGTTCGATACGGATGGCGGTCAACAGGGCTTTGGGGCCCAGACCGGTTTCACTGCGGCAGCGGTGCGACAGTGTGGACACGCTGACCTGCATGGCGCGGGCGATTTCCTCGAGATTCAACTCCCGGCGGTAATGGCGTTCGAAGTAGTCGCGCAGCCGGGCGCCGAAATCGCCGGACGGGCGCGGCGCCGCCGTCAAACGCCACGTGACGCCATCGCGGTGTTCGGCATGCGTCAGCAGGAAGTCGGCCAGCTCATAAAGCATCGCGGCGACCAGCAGGGCACCGGAATTGCCGCGGGTTTCGCCGGTCAATGCCATCCGGGTCAGGCGGCGGTGAACCTCCGCGGCCGGATCGTGAATGGCGGCGAAGCCATCACGGCCGGTCAAGCGGTCGAGTCCGAGCAGCTCGCCGCCGGTGAAGTGGATGTAACTGGCGTCATGGATTTCGGTTTCCCGGGAATTGTCGTCGGCGAAAACCACACCGGGGCGGTGCAAATGGACCCAGCCGGGTTCCCGCCGCCACGAGCCGAGCCCCGCCACCGTCTTACGCCCCGGCGATCCGGTCTTCATGCAGTCGATAGTCCACCACGGGTAGCTGCGCGGTTCGGAACGCTGGCGGTCGTTGGCGCGGATGTGGTTGGCCTGGACCACCCGCGCCGGCAGCTCCGATTCCGCGGCAAAGGTGAAGCCGCGCACTTTGACAAAAAGTTCCATGTGTTTGCAAAAATCGTCATGTTAATAAAAGTCGAACTGTTGTATACTATACAGGTATCGGCAATAATCGGCAAATGAGGTATCATGATGAATTCGAAACTTTTCTTCCACGCTCCGGCGGCGCGCTGGAATGCGTCGCTGCCGATCGGCAACGGCCGGCTGGCGGCGATGCTCGACGGCGGCGAACAGTGCGAACGTGTCGCGCTCAACCATGAACAACTGTGGCAGACCCGTTACTCCGACCGGGAGGTCGTTCCGGCGGCGGAGCATCTCGGGGAGGTACGCGACGCGCTGCGCGCCGGGGATTACCGGCGCGCCACCGAGCTGGCGCACCGGTATTATTCCGGCGAACCGCGTCACTACCGGCTCAACAGCTATGTGCCGGCCGGCGATCTTTATCTCGAATTCGACCAGCAGCCGGTGATGGAGGATTACCGACGCGAACTCGATCTGGCGACCGCGGTGGCCGCGACCGGATATTCCACCCATTCCGGAGAATGTTTCAAACGTGAATTCTTCGCCGGTCTTGGCGACGACAGGATCTTCGGCCGGGTGACCGCCTCCGGCAGGCCGTTCAACGTCGCGCTCCGCCTCGACCGGATCATCGATCCGGATTGTACGCCCGCGGTTGCGGTGACGCCGGAACGGCTGATTTTGACCGGGCGGATCGACCGGCGGAATTTCGTCGTTGCGGTCGATGTGCTGGCCAGGGGCGGGGAGGTGCGCCGCGAAGTCCGCGCCGACCGGCTGGTGATCCACGGCGCCGAAGAGCTCATCGTCGCCATCGACATTGCCACATCGACCGATACCATCCCGGAGGTGGCGCCGTTTCCGCTGGCGGGGGTGAATTGGGATGCGTTGCGCGATGCCAATGTCGCGTGTTATCGCGCCATCTTCGAACGCTGCCGGCTGGACTTCGATCTGCCGGAGGTCGATCTGGCGACCGACCGGCGGATGCAGCGGTTGCGTGACGGGATTGCCGATCCGGGGTTGATCCGCCTCTACTTCGACTACGGGCGTTATCTTTTTATCGCGGCGACCGCGCGGGGGCAATTGCCGCCCAATCTTCAGGGCAAGTGGAATCGCGACATCCGGCCCAGCTGGATGTGCTGTTTTACCCTCGACGTCAATTTGCAGATGGCCTACTGGGGCTGCGAGGCCACCGGTATGGGCGAAGGCTTCGAAGCTTTGATGAGCCTGCTGGAGCGCGCGGTGCCGTTCGGCCGGCACCTGGCGCAGACCCTGTACGGCTGCCGCGGCGTGTACTGGTCGACCTGTACCGACGACAGCGCGAAAATGACGCCGGAATCGTACGGTTGGACCGGCTTCTGGGCCGGTTCGGCGGCCTGGTTGGCCAACCAGGTCTGGCGGCATTGGCAATACGCCGGTGACCGCGGGTTTCTGGCCGAGCGCGCCTATCCATTGATGCGCGAAGTCGCCCGCTTCTGGATGGATTTTCTGACTGCCGACGACGCCGGCACATTGCAGGTCATGCCGTCCTCTTCGCCGGAAAACCGCTTCGAAGGGGCCGGGGACTGGGCCGGAAGCTGCTGCATTTCCGCGGCCTGCGACCTGACTCTGGTTGCCGATATATTGGACAACTGCATCCGGGCCGGGGAACTGCTCGGCGCCGATCCGGAAGAGCGGGCCGGTTGGCGCGCCGCCCTGGAACGGCTGGAACCGCTGAAGATCGGCGTCGACGGGCGGCTGCTCGAATGGAACGGGGAATTCGTCGAAACCGAACCCGGCCACCGTCACTTTTCTCATCTGGTCGGCCTGTATCCATTGGACCGGATCACGCCGTGGGGGACACCGGAGCTTTTTGCCGCCGCCGCCGCATCCTTCGACCGGCGCATGGCTTCCGATGGCGGTCATACCGGCTGGAGCCGGTCGTGGAGCGCCTGCCTGGCCGCGGCGCTGGGGCGCGGCCAGGAAGCGCAATATCACCTCGACCGCCTGATCGCCGATTTTTCCTCGCCGTCGCTGTTGGACCTGCATCCGCCTTTTCAGATCGACGGCAATTTCGGCGGGATGGCGGCGGTGGCCGCGATGCTGCTGGGCGACCGTGACGGGGTGATCGAATTGTTGCCGGCGCTGCCGCCGAAGTGGCCGGACGGCCGGATTGCCGGCCTGCGGGCACGCGGCGGCTTCGTCGTCGATATCGCCTGGCGTTCCGGCACGTTGCATGAAGCCGCGATCCGCTCGGAACGCGGCGGGAGTTGCCGTTTGCGTCTCGCCGACGGCACGTTCCGCGACCTCGAGTTGGCCCCGGGCCAGGTGTATTCCCTCGGCTGACGGCTGGGCCGGTGTGCCGTATCACCACATCTGGCGCACCTGCGGCGCACAATCATCCACCGCATCCTGCCGTAGTACACTCCTGCGGTTGGAGGCTTGCTACTGTTTTTTTGCAAAAATCCGACTTTTTTTTGCCATGCGCTATTGACTTTTTTTGCAGTTTTGCTATAATATTAATAAATACGTATTAATGCACGATAAAATGGATTGTTTTTGATTATCAATACGTATTGATGATAAATGAAAGGGCGGCGGATGAAGGAGCAGCGGAGGCGTGTGACGCAACGGGAAGTGGCGTTGCGGGCTCAGGTTTCGCAGGGGGTGGTTTCGGTGGTGTTGAACAACGCGCCGACACTGCATCTGATCCTGCCGGAAACCCGGGAGCGGGTGCTGCAGGCGGCCCGGGAGCTGGATTACCGGGTGAATCTGTGCGCCCGCCAGCTGCGTTCCGGGAAAAGCCGTCTGGTCAATATCGTCTCTCCGGTACTGTTTTCGCATCACCTGCAGAATCTGATCCCGCTGATCGAAACGGAGTTGTCCAAAGCCGGCTACCGGATTGTGATCTCCCGTTTGAACGACCGGGATCCGGGTATTCTGGAGAGCGTCCGGGATGTGATGTCGATGGATTTCGCCGGGACGATCGTACTGGACCACTTCGATAGCTATTCGCCGGAGGTTTCCCGCCGGGTATTGGCGGCTTTCGCGGAGTACAGCCGGGTGGTTTATCTGCGGCCGCCGCCGGGCTATGAAGACGAATGCCATGCCGTCGATATTGATTATGCCGTCGGAATGCGGCAGGCGGTGGCGCATTTGCAGCAGCATGGGCGGCGGCGGATTGCGCTGGCATTGAACGATTTGACGTGTTCGCCGATGCAGGGGCGCAAAGACGGCTATTGCCGCCAATTGCGGGCTTCGGGGCAAGGGGAGGTTGCGGAGCTGGTGTGGGTGGCCGCGGAATCCGGCATGGTGGGGTTGGACGGTTCGCGCCCGGAGTTCATCGCCCGGAGATTTTACGAGCAGGTGATCGCTCCCAACCGCGTGGACGGCGTCATCACCTCCAACGACGAATGGGCGGTGGCGTTGATCAAGGTATTGCGGCGCGAAGGAATCCGGGTCCCCGATGAAATCGCGGTCGTCGGGTATGGCGACAATCCGGATTTGTGCTGGGCCTCCGAGCCGGAGCTTTCGAGCATCAATCACGGGGAAACCCGGGTTGCCCGGGAGCTGGCCGAACTGCTGCTCCTGGTAATGGAGGATGACCTGAAGCCGACCGTGCGCCGGGTCGAATCGTTCTTTGTGCCGCGGGCGTCTTCGGCGCCGACGGATGCGGAGATTCGGGAATCGGATATTCACATTGCCGCAGCGATGATGGGATAGGAAGTGAAACATACAACGAAAAACAGGAGGTTGTCATGAAGGTAAGAGATTTTACGCTGATAGAGCTGTTGGTCGTGATCGCAATTATCGCTATTCTCGCTAGTATGTTGTTGCCGGCCTTAAGCAAGGCGCGGGCATCGGCTCAGGGGGCCAAGTGCCTGTCCAACATCAAGCAGATCGGGCTGGGAGTGGCGATGTACACGGGCGACTTCAATGATTCGCTGCCGATGCAGCAGCCGAGTTATGCTGCCGACGTCGAACAGACCGACACTTCGTATCCGGGGAAAAACTACAAAGGCGGTATTTACACCGGCGACGGTTGGCATCAGACCTGGATGGACTTGATCCATCCGTATACCGGCTCCATCGCTCTCTTTCGCTGTCCAGCCGGCAAATATGACCAATGGTGTCCGAGTTACGGCTACAATTCCGATGCCAGCGGCTGGACCTTCGGCGGCGCCACGACGAAGGGTGCGCCGGCCAAGGTGACGGCGTTCAAGAATCCGAGCAACTTCATCACGCACATCGACTTCGGGTCGACTTACAACAAGATGGAGCCGTATTACTTCTATATCGTGGTCACACCGAGCAACAGCAGTTACACGGACTTCTATTCGCGCACTTTCGTGCATGGCGGCAATTCGGCCAGCACATTGTATGTCGACGGCCATGCGACGCCGATGCGCAGCTCCGGCTCGGAGCTGGCCAAGGAGGCAGGAAACAACGGTGTGTTCTCGAAGCTGTACAACTACCAGGAACACCAACTGTAAGTTTTCCCCCCCTAAAAAAATCTTAAAAATAAAAAAATCAAATAAAGCCGATGGCGAAGCCGAACACGAGAGGGCTCGTCTCCCTCGGGCGAAGAGTAAGTCCGCGAAGCGGGCGTAACGAGTGGTCCAGCGCGCGAACTCTGGCGCCGCACCGGCGGCGAATAATATGGCTCTGCCACAGTGAATATAAGGATTACGGCTGATGAAATGGAATCGTGCGTTAATGTTGTTACTGGCGGTCGCGGTGGCGGGTACTTCCGCGGTTGCCGCAACCGAACTCGCGTTGACCGGAGAAGATTGCCGGTGGGAAGCCCGGGCGTCCCACGGCATGCCGATCACACTGGTCCGGAGCGGGGAGACATTCGTGGTGGATGCGTCGCCGGACGGGGGCGAGGAAAGCTTCCCGCATTTGCGGACCGGCTTCCGCGAAGCCCGGGATTGGCGCATGTTCGACCGTTTGTGTTTCGAAGTGCGTTTGCGGAGCGATGCCCCGGATATTCAGGCCAACGGCAAAGAATTGGCGTTCTGTATTTACGATAACGGCTTGCGCCATACCGCGCTGGACGGCAATCCGCCGGTGCAGCAGTTGTTCGCCCGGGCCCGGGTGAAGGCCGGGGAGGAGTGGCAGCCCATCGAGGTGGATTTGACCGGAGCCGTGCGCGGCGGGGTGACCGGGTTGGATATTCACCTGTACGAAGCGCCGTATTCGTATGCGCATCAATATCACTTTGAGTTCCGCAAGCTCCGGCTCGAAGGCAAAGATCCCGGATTGGTGGTGTGGGACGGCGTCACGATGACGCCGGAAGAGATGACGGCGGCGGCGGGAACGCCGCAGGAAACGGCAGCCATGGTGACGCTGGCGAACGGCTTCACCCTGGCATTCGGCGCCGGGGGCGGCATTACCGGGATACGCAACGGCGGCGAAAGCTGGAGCGAAGTTCCCGCCGGTTTCGGCGGCGTGTGGGTGCGCGACGCCGGCAACGCGGCGCTGCCGTTCCGCCACACCGGAACTCCGGTTGCGGACGCGGACGGCGTGACGCAGACGGCGGAGTGGCCGGAGGCGGCATTGGCGATGACGGTGCATTACCGGCCGGAGGGGGATGCCATCCGGGTTTCCGGTGAAATCCGGTCGCTGAATGCGTTGGACCGGGCGGTCGGCGTCTATCTGGCGCTGCCGTTGAATCCGGCGGCGGATTACGATTTTTATTCGTCGTTGTCGCGCAGCATCAAACCATTCCGTGAGATGGAAAAAGTTCCGCAATTTGAAGCCAAGGTCACCGATTACCCCTTTACCGTCGCCGCGGCTCCGGCGCAGCGGCAGGCGCTTGCGATTGCGGTCGATCAGGGGAAACCCTGCAATTACCGGCTGGCGGTCAATCCGAAGCTGGGTATTCTGTACGCGGCCGCCGACTTCGCCTTGATCGACGAGACCGATGTCGACGGGCGGTCGATGCGCGGCGCGGCGTTCGATTTTCTGGTCTATCCGGCCGATCCGGCGTGGGGGATGCGTTCGGCGGCGGAGCGCTACTACCGGCACTTTCCGGAATATTACGCCGACCGGGTCAAATCCGGCGGCGGCTGGGAGATTCCGTGGCATGCCAATCAGTCGCAGCAGAATCCCGAGGAGACGCTGGCCGGAGGCTACCGCTTCGTCTGGGGCGCCGACGAGCTGGACGCGGAAAACTGGTCGTGGAACGCCGCCAACGGCCGCCTCAACCTGATTTACATCGAACCGGAATTTTTTCAATTCTCGATGGGGGATTATGCGTCGCCGACCGCGGCGGAAACGCTGGAGCGGATGCGCAAACTCAGCGGCGGCGATGCGGCCGAATGGGAAAAATTCCTGCCGTTGCATTACTCTCGCGCCTACAACTGCAACCCGCACGCATCCAACAGCGACCGGCGGGAGTTTCTCCACGGCCTGATCGAAGCCGCGTTTGCCAGCGGCATGTACGATCGCGGCGGCGAACCGGTATTGGGGCTCGGCAATCGGGTGGCGTGGATCGGCGACTCCGGCTTCGGGGCGATGATCCCCTGCAACCTGGCGCCGGCGATTCCGGCCGGGCGCGGCGAAGCGGCAATCGCGGTGGCGCTGGATCCGCTGATCCGGGAAATTCAGGGACGCGGTTTGCCGCTACCGAACGGCTTCGGACTGGATTGCTTCATGGATGTGCCGGCGGATTACCGGCGGGAAAACTTCCGTTACAACCGGCTGCCGCTGACCTTCGATGCGCAGACGCGTCAGCCGATGGTGCAGCGCGGCTTCGGTTCGATCGAATGGCTCCGGGAATTGGCCGCCCGTTACCGCCCCGACGGGATGGTGGTGATGGCGAATGCGTTCGGGCCGATCACCTTCGCCGCGCCGGATCTGGACATCTTCGGAATCGAGAATACCTTCGTGACCGATCCGGAGTTTCTCCGCACCATCGCCGGACCTTTCAAGCCGACCACTTATCTGCCGTACGAACCGCAGGAAAAGGCCAAAATCGAATATCACATGTTCTGGGGCATCTATCCGGGGCGCAATGTCACCGTGGATATTCTCGGGCCGATGATTCCGGTGCTGGACCGGCTGTACGCCGCCGGTTGGGAACCGGTGACGGCGGCGACGGCGGACGGAGTACGGTTGGAACGCTTCGGCAGGGCCGCGGACGGCGAAATCTTTTTCACCGTCCACAACCCCGGCGCCACGGCCGCCAAGGCGGCGATCCGGCCGGATCATGAACGCCTCGGCGGTGTCGGCGGCTGGAGCGCCGAAACCGTTTACCCGGAGCAGCGGCCGCTTCCGGTACTGGAGCTGGAACTGGCGGCCGGAGCGACCGCGGTCATCCGGATATTCCGGTGATTCCGAAGTCCCCGGCGTCGTAGGAGTGCGCGTTGACGGCGGCGGCTCCCTCGGTGGCTGCCGTCAGCACCGTCGGCAATGCACACTCCGGCAGCCGGACTGCCAGCTTGTGATAATCGATTTCCGAACGGTGATCTTGCGTGTACTCCAGCGGGACGCCGTTCCGGCTTACTTCGGTGATGCGGTTGCGGACGCCGTAGAGCCGGATTTCCCGATCGGCCGGGAGCCGCTCCACCCACAGATAGACACGGTCGCCGTCGATCCGGATCCGGCCGAATTCGGGTGCCATGCCGTCGTCGAACGCGAACGGCTCGGCGGCGAGCGCGGCGGCGTTGCCCCGGACCCAGCCGCCGAGCTCTTGCAGGATGGAGCACGCCGCCTCCGGGAACCGGCCTTCGGCATCGGGGCCGATATTCAGCAGGTAATTGGAGCCGGCGGCGAAGACCTTCATCATATTGTGAAGAATCTCCGGCGTGCTTTTCCACATCCGGTCGCACGCTTTGTAGCCCCAGCTGCCGTTGGTGGTACCCATGCACTCCCAGTAGCCGGGGAGGATTTCCTCGGGGACGATGTTGTCGCCGTTGCTGCGGTAATCGCCGAGATCGTGGCCGATGCGCCCTGAAACCAGGCAGTGCGGCTGCAGCGAGTGGACATACTCTTTCAGCATCCGGCTCTGTTCGCTGGAGATGGCTACCGGCGTATCGAACCAGATTTGCAGCAGTTCGCCGTAATTGGTCAGGAGCTCCCGGAGCTGGCCTTTGACCTTGGTTTCCAGGTATTCGGCGAAACCCTCCTGTGTGTGCTCCGGGAAATCCCAATGGTTGCCGCTTCCCCCGGCCTCGTACCAGTCCTGGTCCTGCGAATAATAGCACCCCAGCGCCAGGCCGTGCTTCCGGCAGCTCTCCGCCAGCTCCGCGAGCACATCGCGGCCGAACGGCGTCGCGTCGACGATGTTGTACTCCGAAACCCGCGAATGGAACATCGCGAAGCCGTCGTGGTGGTTGGCGGTGAACACCAGATACTTCATCCCCGCGTCGCGGGCGCGTTGAACCCAGTCGTCGGCGTCGAACGCGTCGGGCCGGAAGCGCTGCGCCAGCTGCCGGTAGCTTTGGCGCGGAATTTTGCATTTCCGCATGATCCATTCGCTGACCCACGGCGTCTCCACGCCGTCCCAGGTTCCGGCGGGGACGCTGTACAGGCCCCAGTGGATCATCATGCCGAAACGCAGTTTCCGGAAGCGTTCCAGCGCCATCGCGATTTCATTTGTCGTCGTCATCGGGCCATTTCCTGTAAGGTGATGATGTGTTGCGCCAGTTGCCGGCGCCAGAGCTCCATTTGCCGCTCCGGCCACGCCGGCTCGGGCGTATTGTCGAGCAGGAATTCCACTCCGAGCATTCGCTCTTTTCGCGCCCGGAAGGAATTCGGATCGATCTTTTCCCGGATTTCCCGCAACAGCTCCGCCGCCGCGATCGCCTCCGGCGCCGCCGGATCCGGGACGCGCGCCAGCAGCGATTCGACCAGTTCGATGTAACGGTGATCGTTGATGCCGGTGCGTTTGGCTTCCCAGCCGACCGACGGCACCAGGTCGTCGTCTTCGATCAGGACATAACCGTAGACGATGCCGGTCCAGCCGTCTTTGGGTCGGTCGGAATCCGCATACACCCACTGCGCCGCTCCGGTTGCTCCCGCCGCATAGGGGAAAACCCCGTAGCTGTAGCGGTCGACCCGGGGCGATTTGCCGTTCATCCGGCACTCATAAACCCAATACGATTGTCCCGGCACCCGATACGGCAGGATCGACTTCAGCGCCATCATGTCGAAAATCAACCGGTCGTAGAGCGGCGCCAGCTTCCGCACCCCGTCCTCGCCGATCGCGGTGGTAATGGTCACCGGTGTTTCCGCCCGGCGGAGTTCGGCGATGGCCTGCTCCGCTTCGGCGATCCGTTCCGGGGAGTTGGGCTCGTCGACGCAGTAAATCGGCAGCTCCTCCCACCCGGTCTGGCGCCAGCGCTCCCTCAGGCCGGGGAGCCGTTCCAGCGGCGGCACGAACGTCGCGGTCCAGTCCGCGGCGTTGCAGTACAAATACAGCGGCGGATGCCCGGCCTGTGCCAGTCCTCCGGCGGTCATTGCGGCGATTCCCTGCTCCAGACCGGCGGGAGTGTGTTCGTAAAGCGAAGCGCTGTTCATCCCGTGCCGCGCCATGTCGCGGGCGATCCGTTCCTCCCAGCCACCATTGTGATAGATCAGCCAGGTGAGGCGGGACGACGGCAGCGCGAAGGGATACACCTCCACTTCGAACGGCACTTCGGCCGCTTCCAGCCGGTCGGCGCCGATCCGGAGGCTTCCGGTATAAATGCCGGGCAGGGCGTCTTCGGGAATATCCAGCGTGACGAAGAAGCGGCGATTTTCGAATTCCGGAATTGCGATCGCTTCATTCGGGCGCAGAAACGCGCCGTATTCCCGGTGGCGTAACAGGTCGAGCGAAAACTTTTCCGGCTTCAGATAGCGGATTTCGACCTGCTCCGGCGCGATTTCGGCGTCCGTTTCCGTATGCCGCAATGCGCCGGACAATTGTACCGACACACCGGTCAACGCCTCGGAGGCGAATACCCCGAGCGCGGCGTTGACGGTTTCCCCGCGGGCGCCGGCGGCCGCCAGCTTCCGCTGCAACTCCTCCGGGCGCGGCACCCGGGTGGGGTAGAACATGTCTTCGGGGCTGTGCGGGAAGCACTGGAGCCCCTGCCGGTGCGGCCAATTGGCCAACGCCGGATCCGGAGGCGTCACATTGCCGGTCTCCGCCGCGGAAATCTCCTCCAGCGTGATCGCGCCGACCCGGAGCCGCCCTTTGCCCTCGAAGGCATGCCACAGCAATACCGTTTCGGCGTAGTCGCCGGAGGTAATGACCAGGTCATATTCGGTCCAGCCGTCGCGCCGGGCGGTCAACGGCGGCGTCCATCCCAGCCATTCGCCCTGCGGATCGGAGACGATCAGCCGCAAACCGCCGAAGCCGCGCTCCTCGATGTAGGGGCAATCCATTTGCACCGTCACGGTGACGCGGTAGAGCTGTTGCGGCCGGACCGGCACCCGGTGCTGCACCTGGATATCGACGAAGTCCGGCATGTCGAAGAGCAGCGTATCCTGCCCGTCATAGGTCACTTCGGCATCGGAACGGATATACGCGGCGTTTCCCCCCTGCGGCCGGAACCCCGCCAGGGCGACCGCAATCCGTTCGCCCGCCGCCAGCACGCCCGGCAATATCATGCCGATTCCCGCGAGACAAAGAATTTTTTTCATGTCAATCATTGTTCCACATTCCGGTAGTAAATTTGGCATAGATGTCGCCGATGGTGGCCGCCTCCACGTGCCCATCCAGCAGCAGGACATTGACCCGGTCGTTGTGGCGGAAGGAGCCGGTGCCGTCGCTGCCGTCCGCATTTTTTATATTGTAATAACGGCCGTCGAAATAAACCGGGCTGTAGGGGTTGGTGTCCAGATTCGCGTCCATCGCCGCCATGCGCGACGACGGTTTCGAGGAGTCCTTTTTCAACAGCGGCCACCCCGGATCGGTGGGGATTCCCAGCAGCATATTCAGTCCATAGGCATTGTAGTCGAAGTAGCTGTTGGACGGATGCGTCGCCGTCGGGCACCACAACACCGGGGCGTGCCGGCCCTCCGGCACGGTCGGATTCGCCCATTTGCTGTCGGGGATGAAGTAGTTTTCGCTGAGGAAAATCAGGCCGCTGCCGACGGTGCCGATGCTCTCGAGCGCGATGCCCGCCGGCAGGTAGTGTTCATCGTAGTCGCCTTTGTAAAACGCCATGCCCAGGCCGACCTGCTTCAGGTTGTTGACGCAGGAAATCGCCTGCGCTTTGGCCCGCGCCTTGCTCAACGCCGGCAGCAGCATGCTGGCAAGTATCGCGATAATAGCGATAACTACCAACAGTTCTATCAGTGTGAAAATGTTCCGTTTCATGTTTCCTTCTTTCTTTTCGGGTTTGATGTACCGGTCCTTACGCAGTGCGCGCAATACTGCGGTGGGATCGGCGTAACACCAATTGTGTCGGCAATACAATCTCCGGCGCCACCGCGGCTCCGGAGAGTTTCTGTTCCAAGGCGATCACCGTCTGCCGGCCCATGTCGTAAAAGGGCTGGGACACCGACGACAGCGGCGGCACACCCAGCTGTGCATAGGACATACCGGCGACGCCGATCACCGAAAGGTCATCGGGGATTGCGATACCGAGCGGCGCGGCGACCTGAAAAAGCTGCAATGCCAATGGGTCGCTGGCGCAGAATATCGCGGAAAGGCGCTCCGTGACCAGCATTTTCTCCATGGTCTGCGCGACCGCATCAAATTTTCCCGGACCGGAATTTGGCTGCAAGAGCATTTCATATACCCAACCGGTCTGCGGCCGCAGACCGGCTTCCGCCATTGCGGCATGATAACCGGCGCTGCGGGAGGCCAGTTCGGCGATGCCGATGCAGCCGATCCGGCGGTGTCCGCCGGCAATCAGGTGCCGCACCGCGTCGCGCGCTCCGGCGAAGGTATCCGAATTCACCGTCACATACTCCGGGTCGGCGATCGGCGTATCCACCATCACGATCGGCGCCCCGAAGGTGCGGGCCGCCGCTTTCAGCGCCGCGTGTTCGGCCGGCATGAAGTCCATGCCGATCAGGCCGCAGCAGCGGTAGCTGCGGCAGCCGGCCACTGCGACCGGAATGTCCTTCGGCGCGTTGATCGTCCGGGGCTGCAGCGAAAAATCGCGTCGGGCGGCCTCGTCGGAGATGCCGCGCAGCATGTCCATGATGAATTCGCCGCGCAAACTGCCGAGGACGCCGATGATGCGGCTGCTGCCGCGCTTGACCGCCAGCGCGTTGGCGTTCGGGCAATAGCCGAGCTCCGCCGCCGCCTGCAGGATCCGCTCGCAGGTCGCCGGGGCGATCCGCTTCTCCTTCGCCTTGCCATTCAACACATACGAGACCGTGGAGTGATTCACTCCGGCTCGCAGCGCCACGTCTTTCAGAGTCACCATTTTTCTTGCTCACACGATTGGGCAAATTTAGTAATCAACATTATGATTTAAGTATAGCAAAGAAAGCGAAAAAAGTCAATAGGGGAAGGCGAAAAATGTGGAAATTTTTCGCCGGACAACGGTTAATGCTATAAAGATTTCGGGAGTGCCAGGCATTGTCGGACATCCGCTTTCAACGCGTTGAAGTAGGCGTTTCCGTACGCCGCGGAGGCTTCCCGGGCCGACGCGGCGTACCACAGAGCCGGGTCCACGGCGTCCATGTCGACCAGCTCCGGACTCAAATACAGCATGAATGAGGTTTCATTTTTGCCGGCATGGTCCGGGGGAAATTCCCGGTTGGTGGCGGCAGAGGACAACGGATGAATCTGAATCCAATCGAAGACGTTTTCGTCTTGGTAATAGTTCTTCATTTCGGGCCGTCCCCACCATCCCTGTCCCAAAGCCTGCTCCTGAAACGCAAACACCGCCCGGCGCCCCGCCAGGCGAAAGGCCAGATCGGTCGGCATTCCCTGTTGAAAATTTTCACTTTGGTGATAGACGAAGCCATGGATGTTGCGGAAGCCGATCCGCAGCAGATTGGCAAACAACTCCTCGGCAAACGCGGACAGAATGCCGGAGTCAATGGAGATATTGCCGCTCAGCGGCTGGGCTGTCACCGCGTGGCTGGCACACCCATAGTGAAACGAAGGCAAAATCACCATTTCCGGGCAATCCTCGGCAATGACGTCGAACACCGCTTCGATGATTCTGGTATCGACGTTCAGCGGTAGGTGTTCGGCATGGTATTCGAGCACCCCGAGGGCGAGCACCACCGGAACCCGGGCGGCTATGGCTTGCCGGATCTGGCCGGGGCGCATACATTCATAACGCATTGCAGTAACTCCTTTTTGTGATTTAAAGATTAATCGAGTGCAGGCTCGACGTTTTGATGATACCGGATTGTCTCATGATTGGGCTTGCTCCATGACATCCCAGACAGGAATGTTCAATACCATGGCGATTTGCTGCGCATCTTCGGCTAACTTCTTGTAAGCTCCATGCGAAATGATATGGGTCCGGCGGCCGTCCTTGCGCACGATATTCAGTTCGTAGGCCATGTAACTGGAGTTGTTTTTGCCGCTTTGCTGTACATATTTTTCCAAAATCTGCAACGCTCCGATCTCCTTGAACGGCACATAACTATCCAATGAGGTTACGTCCGCAATTTTCCGCGGATTGGTTTTGCTGCGGTAAAATGCGCCCAACTGCGTATCAAAGACCCGGTACACATTCATCCTTTTGTAGAGAAAAATTCCGAATCCTACTCCGGCAAGCAGGTCTAACGGCAACAACGCATATAGAAGCGGCATTTCATTTACCGCCTGGCTGAATGGAGGCACCGCTCCGGAAAACAGTACCGCCACGACAATGACCGGAAGAGCGGCAAAAAGAACCGGAAGCATTCTGGTGATTCCCGTCCCGACAAAGAGCATCGAACCGTCATTCAAATTATTCTGTACCCGGTGCGTACAAAAATTTGCGGCGGATTTTTCCAGGGGAGTCCATTCCGTTTGCATGGCCAACTTGCTGTTGAAGGCCTTCGGATCAACACTGGTGGCCTGCCTGCAAAACGCTGCTTTGATTTTTTCCATCACGCCCATTGGTACCTCTTTTGGGGACAGCATGCCGACAACTTTTTTACCGACGATACGCTTGAATTCGCAGTCAGCCTAAAGTAGGATATCCCGGGTAAATTATCTTTACTATAGCAACGATACGTTACCAAGATTGAAATTCAAGTGCACCACTCAAAAATTTTCAGTTTCCCGGCTTTGTCCGGCATAGGCCTTTTCAATGTCGCGGAGCCGTTGGGTGAAGGCGGCGCAAGCGTAGCGTTGCCGGTCGAGCAAGATACCGAGGGCTACGCAGAGGGCAACGCCGAAGACGATCCACAGGCCCGGCGCGCCGAGCAGTAGCGGCACTGCCGCACAAATTGCGCAAAGCAGGCACCCTCCGGTTCGGCGTGCCGGATAAAACGAAACCACCAATTCTTTCTTTTCGGGCCGGATTGTCATCTTCCAGGCCAGAATATTGTCCTTCGCGATCCACCAATAAACCGTCCCGTCAGCCTTGGTCTTCGTCACCGGCGTCAGGATCACTTCATGTACGATGCTGCGGTTGGCGGCATCCTTTCGTTTCAGAAACGCCATCGGAGAGGGCGGGGCGGTATCACGGCGCAACTCCTGCAGTAGAAATGTTTCCGGGCAGTGTATCCGCGCTTCAAATCCCTCTTTCCGGCCCATCAGAGAGAGCAGAAAATGCCGGATCGGCCGCAATCCGTCCTTGTAGCCTTGATCCAACAGCAAAGCCTCTTTTTCGATCACCGGCAGCGAATCGAGCGGCAGGTGGTCCAGATCGATTTCCGGTCGTCTGTTCTCCGTTTCCGGCTCCGGTTTCGGTTCCGGCTCCGGCCGGGGCTGGAATTTATTCGCCTTCAGGGCGGCTTCCGCGATGGCGCTTATCACCCTGGCCGCCAGCATTCCGATTACGGCACCGGCGGCGCAGCAGAGGAATTCGCCGTCGATGTGAATGCTCTTGCCCCATAGCGGAATGACCTGCTCGATATCGATCTCGTCCAATGGCAGCTCCCAGGATTTTGCCAGCGGCACCAGATAGGGGACTCCGGCCTGCCAACCGGCATAAAGGCCGAATAAAGTCAGCAGCCAACGGAAGGCTTTGAAGCCGCAGCCGGCAAACCTCTGCTCCGGCACAACTTCCGGAGGCTGGTCTGACGGGGCACAATCCTGTGAATGACGCATCTGTTCCTCCTTTTCCGCCGCTTGGCGGGGTGACGTTGGAAAACAGCTGGGTGCACCGGTGTTTCTTCCGAAGAACAAAATACAACATAACTTCCGATAAATCAAAGGGAGGAGGTGAAAAATACGGAAATTTCCCCGCCGGTATCGAGAAATGCCTTGCGGTACTCCGGATGTGTGATATATTATTTACCATTGGAAGATTGAAATGCAATAATTAATCGGAGGTTCTGGTATGACGAAAAGTATTTACGCGTTGTCGTTTGCCCTTTTGTTATTAACGGGTTGTACAAATCCGCTCGGGGAACCCGACTTTTTGCAGCAACGCCCCGAGAAGCTGGTGAAAAACGATGTCGATCTGGAAACAAGCAAGACGTTGGCACGGCAAGGCTGGGACTCGCTCATCAAGTACATGTATAGCGCGGAACCCGATATCGATGATTTCATCCAGGCCCAGGAGAGCTTCAACGGCTGCTGGGAGTTGAACTCGAAAGATTATAACGTTTATTGGGGCTGGGGAGTCATCCGCGGCCTTCAGGCAACCATGACCGACGAACAACCCTTGCGGCAGGACTATTTATCGCAAAGCGTGAAGTTTCTGTTCATGGTTCCGAAATACGGGTGCCCCGCTTCGGAATTGGGCAACCTCGATGTGGATATCGCGAATGCGTATAATCAGTTGGGTAAATTTTATCTGCTGATCGGCGAGCTCGAGAATGCCACGGTTGCATTGGAGAGGGCAAAAGCATTGCTCAAGAAGCAGGAGCCCACAAACTTGCAGGTCGGCCGCATTTTGTATCTCCTGGCGGTAAATCACTTCTATCTGAACGAAGTTGAAGACGCGATACAATATGCCGAAAAGGCGCACGAGGAGAACTATCCGGTTCCCGAAGATTTTCAGAAAGAGCTGGGGATATCCTGGGAGGCGTTAGACGACGCTGTTGACATCGATGAGCAAACGCCGGAGGCTGCGGACCTGGATACGTTGCCCGACTGCGAGTCGGGGGTATGCCCCGCTCCGTCAAGCGCTGTTGACGCAAATGATGAAACGGCGGCTGCTCCGGACACGGCTGTATCCTCCGACTGCGAGTCGGGGGTATGCCCCGCTCCGTCAAGCGCTGTTGACGCAAATGATGAAACGGCGGCGACTCCGGACACGGACGTATCCGCCGCCGACGAGCCGGGGGTATGCATATGCCCGGATCCGTCAACCACGGTTGACGCAAATGATGAAACGGCGGCGGCTCCGGACACGGACGTATCCGCCGCCGACGAGCCGGGGGTATGCATATGCCCGGCTCCGTCAATCGCTGTAGATTGAGGACGCCTCACAGGAGTGACGGTATCGTGACGACTTCCGATCACGGGAAAAGTATCGACGGACTCCGGTTGCGTCTGGAAAGTCTGCGCGCTTTGCTGGAGCCGGTTTCCGATTGGGAGACGCTGGTGCGGGAAGCGCGGGAGGAGGATTCCGACATTCGCGGGAAGATTTTTTCCGGAAGTTTCGCCGGGGAGGATTTTTCCGGACTGAACTTCGACGGCGTTCTCTTCGACCGCTGCAGCTTCGCCGAGGCGGCGCTGGCGCGCTGTTCGTTCACCGGCTGCATGTTCGCGCAGTCGGATCTCAGCAACGGCAGCTTTCAGGCTTCGCGCTGGTACCAGTCGCAGTTGCTGGAGATCAAAGGCATCGGCGCCGACTTCGGCGACTGCCGCTTGATCGAGGTGGTTTTCGGCGAGGCCGGTATGCGTTACGCCGACTTCAACCGGAGCCGCTGGCAAAGGGTTTCGATTCTGCGTTCCGATTTTTCCGAAACTTCGTTTGCCGAGGTCAAGTTGAACACGGTGGAGTTGCGGGAGGCGCAGTTTTCCCGCAGTGTGTTCTTTCGCACCATGCTGGCGGGGATCGATTTCAGCTCCTGCCGGATCGACGGCATGCGCTTCAGCGAAGGGGCGCCGGAGCTGCGCGGCATCCGGGTGAATGTCGCCCAGGCGGCCCAGCTCGCCGGTCTTCTCGGCGTCGAAGTCGTCGCGTGACTGGCGGCGGGTTCTGATGCACTTCCCGCCGAAATTTACGTGAGACCGTCAAAAAAATAAAGCGCGGCAGGGGCCATAAAGCTTCCCTGCCGCGCTCTTTTTCTCTTATCGGCGGAATCAGGCCTTTTTCAGCGTGATTACCACTTTCTTCTGCGAGCCTTCGCCTTCGCTCTCGGTCACCAGCTCGGGATCGTCCTGCAACGTGATGTGGATAATCCGGCGGTCGTGGGCGTTCATTTTCGGCAGGCTTACCGGGTCGCCCCACTTCTTGACCTCTTTGGCGGCATCCAGCGCCTGCTGGACCAGCTGCTCTTCGCTGACGCCGGAACCGTGTTCGCCGTGCTCGCCGCGTTCGCCGCGTTCTCTGCGGTCGCCGCGCGGGCCGCGGTCATCCCGATCCCGGCGGTCGCGACGTTCGCGGCGGGGCTGGCGGTCGTCATCGCCGTCGCCCTCTTCGCCGGCGCCCTCTTCCGGACGGGTGTTGTCGCGGCCGTAACCGTCGATGTCCAGGACGATGCGCGGGCATTCTTCTTCGCCCTTGAACATGATCCGGTTCAACAGCAGCTGGAGGCTTTCCAGCGTCTGTCCTTTCCGGCCGATGATCCGGCCGGCTTCATTCGAACTGATCTTGATCGCCAGGCGGTTGTTCTTCTCTTCGATCCGCAGTGTGGCTTCCAGTCCCAGGTAGTTCAGCATCGTGGACAGCGTCTGCTGCGCCTTGGCCTTCTGCATTTCCAGTTTCTCGTCACTCATTTCCATTTACTCCTTACAACCAATCGTGATTCTGCCGTCCGGGGGCCGGTAACGCGGAATATCCCGGACGAGCCATTGATTTATTTGGCCGGGGCTGGAGACGGAGGCTGTTTATCCTCCCGCACCCGCTGCCATAACATCTGCCCGATACTGAACAGCGAACTCACCGTCCAGTACAATGTCAAACCCGAAGGCAAATTGTACAATACGAACAACATGACGATCGGCATCATCATCATCATTTTCTTTTGCATGCCTTCCATCGCCACCGGCGTCATCAGCTGCTGCACCACCATCAAGCCGGTCATCGCCAGCGCCAACGGGTGGATCGGCAAGCCGAATATCGTCGCGATCGTATCCGGCGCCGCCAGGTCATGAATCCACAGGAACGGCTCCTGGCGCAGCTGTACCGCACTCTCCAGGGTCTGGTACAACGCGATGAACACCGGAATCTGCAACAGAATCGGCAGACAGCCGCCGAACGGATTGACCTTTTCCTGGCGATACAATTCCATCATCCGCGCGTTCAACTGCTGCGGCGGTTCGTCCTTGTATTTTTCGCGCATCTCTTTGATTTTTGGCTGCAGCTTCTGCATCCGTTTCATCGACCGGTTGGCCTTCATCGTCACCGGCCAGAACAGCAGCCGGACCATTAGCGTCAGGATGATGATGCTCAAGCCGTACGAATCGACCCAGCCATGCAGGAAAACCAGAATTTTCAGCAGCAATTGCGACAGCCAGTCCAAGGGGCCCCAGGCCAGGTGCATCACCTTCAACGTGCTGTCTTCGATCGCCGCCAGATCGTCGGCGATTTTCGGCCCGACGAAGTATTTGAAGTTGAACGACTGGCTTTCGCCCGGATTCAACTTCACCTCCGGATAGCGGCCACCGATGATGCCGACCCAGTGCCCATTCGGATCTTTCAGCGAATCCATGTGCTCCTTGGAAGCATAAATCTGGAACGGCGTCTCCCCCCACAGCAAACTGGTGATGTATTTGTTGGTGACCGCCACCCAGCGCGCCTGGCGGCGCAGATCTTCGGCGAAGGTTTTGGAGGCGACGTCAACCGAATCGTAGGTGCCGTCCGAGGTGACGAAATCGATGTTGTGCTTTTCCGAACGCACCGTGTCGCCGGCCAGCTCGGTCCAGTTGGACAAATCGCCGCCGTCGACGATCACGTCTTTCAGCACCAGCGGCTCGCCGGTATTCGGATTGGTCAGCGTCAGCTGGTAGTCGATCCGGTAGTTGCCGGCCAGCGTCCACTTCTGGGTCACCAGAAATTCCCGTCCGTCCGGGGACAACATCCGCCGCACCAATTGGTAAGTCCGGTCGTCGACCTTGTGATTGTCCACGACCTCCAGCATCTGCCAATCCTGCGCCGAGGTCACCCCCAGGGCGCCCGGATGGCGGATCGCGTCGGTGGACTGGCCCTGATTCCGGATCGACAGCGGAGTTTCGCGGTCGGATTTGTAGTAGTTCAGCAACTCCGCCGATTCCAGCACCCCGGCGGAGGGAGCGAACAGCAGCCGGACTTTTTCATCGGCCAACTCCTGCAGCGGCAACTCCGGAATGTCGGAAAGCGGCTGAAATTGCCGGGGCGTCCGGGTGGAGTCGGCGGTATCGGGGGCGTCTTTGGAGAGAACCGGGGCGACCGCAGCAGGGGCGGAGGCGGCCGGAGCGGTACGGGGCGAGTCCCACCCCATATAGCGGCTCACCGGTTGCCACAGCAGTAAAACCGCTGCGCAAATGATAACGCCGAGAATGATATCTTTATCGAATTTCACTTTTCGTCCTTATTGCACTCCCGCTTCCGGGAGCCGTTTGGAAATATGCGGCGGGGCACCGGATCCAATCCGCCCCGGCAGAACGGCTGGCACCGCAACAGCCGCCAGAGCGTCAGCCGGCTTCCCCGCCAGAAACCATGGATTTGAAACGCCTCCACGGCATAGCGTGAACAGGTCGGCTCGAAGCGGCAACAGCAGGGCAGCCACGGCGAAATCGTCAACTGATAGAAACGGATGCCGCCGACGGCGATGACTCCGGGCCAATTGCGGATTCGCCGCCAATCGGTTCTGTCGCGGAAACAACTCCGGCCCGGATCAACAGGGCCCGCATTTCGGCACGCACTTCCGGCTCTTTCATCTCCGCCAGCCGGTAACGCGGGATCAACACCAGCTCCACCGGCATGATTTCCTGCTTCAAATGACGAAAGCTTTCCCATAACAGCCGCCTCGCCCGATTGCGGGCCACCGCCAAAGGCGAATACTTTTTTCCGCAAACCACCCCGCACCGCGCCCATTCCTTTCGCGCCGGCGCCGTCACCACCACGATTGCACGACCGACGGTTTTATTCCCGTGCGACCGTGCATAATCGAAGTCTGCTTTGAAGCGCAAATGATCAAACTTGCGTTCCGCCTTTTCTGGAGCCGGCACCGTGGGTATCCTGAAGCTGTTGCTGCGGTTGAAATCAGGCGCTGAGGACGGCGCGGCCCTTCTGGCGGCGACGCTTCAGAATCGAGCGGCCGCCCTTGGTGGCCATGCGCGCCATGAAACCGATACGGCGCTTTCTTCTGCGATTCGACGGTTGAAATGTTCTTTTCATCTTGAAATCCTTCCTTTTATCTGTTCGTTCAACCTGATATTACCATTAAATTTCCCCGCCTTCCGCCATTCAGGCAGCAAACCAGACGCGAAATTCCGTACAAAGCAAGTTATAATTTACACCCGAACTTCGCGTTATGCAAATCCGGGCGCCGCTTTTTTGCCAAGAAAAAATCCCGGAATCAGCGGCCGTAGCGGGCGAATGCGGCGCGTTCCAGCATTTCCCGGTGCTCCGGCGCCGCAATCGAAATCAGCAGCCGCGCCCGTTCCCGCAGGGTTCGGCCGGACAGATCCACGACGCCGTATTCGGTGACGACGTAACGCGCCAGCATCCGCGGCGTCACCACGCCCGCCCCCGGCTGCAGCGTCGGGACGATTTTGCTGCGCCCTTTGCCGGTGCGCGAGGTCACGGCGATGATCGCCTTTCCCCCTTCCGAACGCGAAGCGCCGTAGATGAAGTCGAGCTGGCCGCCGGCGCCGGAGTACATTTTTTCGCCCACCGAATCGGCGCAGACCTGCCCGGTGAGGTCGATTTCAATCGCCGAATTGATTGCCACCACCTTGGGGTTGCGGGCGATGACAAAGGGATCGTTGGTGTATTCGACCGACCGCATCTCCACGGTCTCGTTGTTGGCGGCGAAGTCGTACAGCTTGCGCGGTCCCATCAGGAACGAGGCGACGATTTTGCCTTGGTCGATCGCTTTGTTGGCGCCGTTGATGACCCCTTTTTCCACCAGCGGCAGCACGCCGCAGGCGAACATTTCGGTATGCAGCCCGAGGTTGCGGTGATGAGCCAGTTCGCTCAGCACCGCGTTCGGCAAAGAGCCGATGCCGAGCTGCAGGCAGGCGCCGTCCTCGATCAGTCCGGCGCAGTGGCGGGCGATGGCGCGGTCGACTTCGTTCGGCGCCGGAAATTCCCAGGTTTCCACCGGGGTCTCCTCCGGGACCACGAAATCGAGCCACTCCTCCGGAATCAGGGCGTCGCCCAGGGTGAACGGCACATGCGGATTCATCGCCGCGATCACCAGGTCGGCCTGTTCGAGCGCAACCCGGGTGATATCCACCGAAGTCCCCAGCGACACCCGTCCACGGGCATCCGGCGGGGATACCTGGACCAGCGCGACCTGCAATGGAATGCGTTTTTCCCGGTAGAGCAGTGCATTTTCGTGCAGCGACACCGGGACGTAGTCGGCGCAGCCCGCGTGGATGAAGCGGCGCATGTTGTCGCCGATGAAAAAGTTGTTGCTTTCGAAAATCCCCTCGTAACGCCGGTCGGCGTAATCGCAGGTGGGAGCGGTATGGATGTGGTAAAAGCGGACATCGCGCAGTTCGCCGGCGTCGCCGCGCGCGCAAATGGCTTTCAATATGTTTCCGGGCACCCCGGCGACACTGCCGAGGTGAATGTTGTCGCCGGAACGTATCTGGCGGGCCGCCTCCTGGGCGCTGACTATCCGGTAACCGCCGGTTTTTCTCATGCCGTTTCCTTGTGGGTGGTTAAGAGTTGCACCACATTGCGAACCGCCGCCGGTGCGGCGCTCTGTCGCCTGTTTTTCGCCGCCGGTGCGGCGCCTCGTTCGCTCTATGCTCCGGGAATCGCTTCGCTCTCCCTGCACCATCGCTGCCTCGGGCGGAAGCGCTCGCCAGCTGGCTCGCGTGGTGTTCGGTTCGCCGCTGTCGGGCGCCAGCGGCGCCCTCGGCGCCCAGCGGATTCGCCGCTGGACCGCGCCTCCGTATGACGGAGTGCAGAACCGCCGCTTCGCGGCTCTATTTTTTAATTTCTTTTTTTTTATTTTGAAATTACAGCCCATTAAAGATAGTGCGCATTCGGCGATTTGCAAGTTTATTTCGGTGTTTTCGGCGCCAATTCCAGTGGCGGCGGCGCTTCGCCGTTCATCCGGAACCACAATTCCTGAATCTCCTCCGACACCGGATCGACCGCGTAAGCCGAATTCAACCACCGCCGCGCCTCGCTTCGTTCGCCGTCGCGCCACGCCTCCACGGAGCGCTCCGCCAGCCCCAGCGCGATTTCGCGTTCGTCACCAGTCACGTAGCGGAAAATCCGCAATTTATTCGCCGCCTGCGCCGCCCCCTCCGGCAACGCCACCTGCCGGAAACGCCGCAAACGCGACGGCTTCAAATCCAACAACCGGATCACCGCCTCGGCAGGAATTTCCTGCGCGCACGCCATGTAACGGTAGCCGTTCGGGTCCATCCCTTCGAGCGAAGCCCGGCGCCGGAAAAAGAAATAGCTGACCTGATGCCGTTCGCAGAACTCCGCCAGCTCCTCTTCGCTGCCCAGATACAGGATTTCGACGTAACGCTCGACCTCCCGGCGCACGGCTTCCAGTTCGAACTTCGGCTGAATCACCACCCGGCATCCGGCGTACCCCGCCGCCAGCGAACTCCACTCCAGATCCGCCAATACCACCCGGCCGTCGAGTTTGCCCGCGCGCGCCAGCCGCACCACATCGGCCTGAACACCGATGTTTTCCGGATAAAAACGGTAACGGGTCGCCGAAATATCCGCCTCCGCGACCAGCGTCAGCAGCATCAGCGCGACCAGCAGCGCCTTGCTCCAGCTCCGACGCAGCGTGCGCCACCAGACCAGGAAGCTCCACGCGGTCCACGGCGCCAGAAACAACGCCGCCAGCTCGTGAAAACGCACCATGTAAATGTAGATGACGAAGAATCCGATGCTCAACGCCGCAGGAGCCATCCATTGCCACCCCAGTTTCGCCACCTCCTGCCGCCACCTCCGGCGCCAGACGCCGACCGCCGCCAACAAGCCGCACATCCACAGCGCCAGCGGGAAAAAGTGCAGCGTCGCCGACCAGGTCGCCGAATGCAGCTCCGGCGTCCACAGGAAGCGCTGGTTGAAGGTCAGCAGCGCCGGGTCCGCCGGTTTGACATTCCAGAATTGCAATTTGGCGACGATCAGCTCCCGGAAGTGACCGTAATTGCCGGCAAAGGCCGAAGAATGCACCACCACCCACCATATTGCCAGCAGCGCCGCCCCCCACAGCCAGCCGCGCCACCGCCAATCCCGCAGCTGCAGCACCATGCTCCACGGGAACAGCACCAGAATCACCGGCGACGCCAGCGAACCGTGCGCCCGCCCGTACGGCAGCAATACCGCCGCCAGAATGATGCCGATCCAGCCCGCCGCCAGCAACCGGCCGCGCCAGGCGTCTTTTTCGCCGTTCGCGAAGCGCCGCGCCGCTTCGGCCAGTGCCCAGGCGCCGAATACCACCTGCGCCATATCCCAGTTGGCCGCCCCCAGGAAGGCCAGCAGCGCCGCCGCCGGGATGCACCAGCGCTCCCGGAAGCGGAAGCCGCGGGTGTATACTGCCAGGTATGCCGCGACAAACGGCAGCGCGAAGGCGCCTTTCAGCAGCTCCTGCCCGGTATAACGGGCGACCGCCGACGGCATGAAAACGTACAGCAGCGCGCCGAAAAATGCCCATTTGCGCGGCATGCCGCCCCAATGCAGCCACAGGAAGATCGCCGGGGCCAGCAGCGCGATCCAGGCGGCGAGCACCGCGCGTATCCAGGCGGAATCGGCGCCGTTGTCTTCGAAAACCGAATATTCCGGATCGACGGCAGGCGAGCCGGTCAGCCAGCGCTTTGCCTTCAGCGCATAGCCGAGAAAGGTCTCCATTCCGCTCGAAAGCTGGGCGTCGGCGCTCAAATCGGCAGTCGATTCGGTCGCCAGCACGCCGGCTTCGGCTTTGCCCTCCGCAATCGCCCGCACCTGGGCGTAGGCGATGGCGCTCTCCACCTGAAACGGTGCGAAGTCGGCGTCGACCGCCGCTTTCAGCCGCTCCACTTCGTAGCGGCATAAGCCGTAGCGGAAACCGAAGGCGACCGCAAAGCACACGAGCAGGGCGAAGAGCGTTCGCTTCACAGTTTCACCGCCTCCGGCACGCAGAAGAATACACCGCGTTCCTGCCGTTCGGATTGCAGCAATCCGGCCTTGACCATCTTTTCCAGCAGTATTTCCACCTCCGCTACCGGGACGTCCAACGCGGTGGAGAAATCCGGCGCCGTCGCCGGACGCCGCGAAGCCAGATTCAGAATCCGGGCGCTGGCCTCCGCCTCATGCCCCTCCAGCTGCCCTCCGGTATGGGTCCGGTAGCGGAAGCGCCCGACCGCTTCGACCGGAACCACCGGCTCGATGGCGCGGATGAAGCGCTGGATGGTTTCCTTCGGCGCCGGTTTGACCCAATCCACCGGCCCGGGGCGGTCCAAGGTATTCAGCTGCACCAGTTCCGGCCGGATTTGCCGGATCCAGTCGACGAAGCGGGCGATGGCGGCGTCGCTGTCGTTGACGCCGGGAACGATGAAAAGCTCCAGCCACATCCGCACGGAATAACGGGTGGAAAAATCGATAAGTCCCTGCATCAGGCCGTCGAAGGTCACGCCGGCGGCGGGACGGTTGATGCGCTGGAATTCCTCGTCGCACGATGCGTCCAGCGATGGGATCACCAGATCCACGCCGGCGATCGCCTGGGTCAGCTCCGGGTCGTTCAGCCGCACCGCGTTGGTCAACAGGCACAGCCGGTATTGCGGGTATTTGGTTTTGACGAATTGCACCACATCGCCGATCCGTGAATTCAGGGTCGGTTCGCCCGAGCCGGAAAAGGTCACATAATCCAACTCCGGTTTTGTCGCCAGCACCGCGTCGAGCTGGGCGATCACTTCGTCGACCGGCACGAGTTCCGCCGGGTGATTGGTCAGATCGGTGGTGCTTCCGGCTTCGCAGTACACGCAGTCCAGCGAACAGGTTTTATGCCGGGTCAAGTCGATCCCCAGCGAGCGGCCCAGCCGCCGCGAGGCCACCGGGCCGAATACATACGAACGGGTCATATTATTTTTCTCTCCCTCAAGTAGTCTTGCGTCTGCGCTTCTTTCCGAAAAGAAACAAACAGATACGATAAAATTAGCACCGAATTGCCGTTTTGTCCATTCGGGAAATATTTTTCTTTGCCGGAATTTTTCGCCGCGGTTACCCGGGCATTGCGCAAGTCGGAAAAAAATCATAAAAAAATAAATTGGCGGAATTGATTTTTCGCTGCTTGCGTGGTATTCTACACACGCGATTGTAATTTGGTCACGCTCATTGGGGATTATGCGGAAAGACGGCATGGTGAAAAAATATTTTTATTCGTTGAACGGGCAAACGGTTCTGGTGTTCGCCGTGGTGTTTATTCTGCTGTCGCTCGGCGTGTGGGGGACGGAGGTTACGCAGATCAACATTCGCTTTGCGTTGATGACGCAGGACATGGCGGCGCATCCGATCGGCTGCTTCCCGACGATCAACGGCGGACCGTATGCCGATTACCTTTCCACGTATGTCGTCTTTTCCTATCTTGCCTCCATGGGCGGACGCTGGGTGAATATGTGGACCCTGGCGCTGCCCACCCTGCTGCTGGGGGCCTATATTTTCGCACTTACCTACCGTTTCGGGGAGCGGATAAAATGCCGGTTGGGGCTTTGTGCCGTTGTATTCCTGGCGTTGACGGTGGAGTTCGTATGGCTCTGTCGTGAATTCAACATCGATATTCCGGTGGCGGCGGCGGTGCTGACGGTTCAATATTTGCTTTTCCGGGCCGACCGCCTCGGGGGGAAGCGTCATAATTTGCTTATACTGTTGCTGTTGATGTTTGCCTTCGCCATTCGCGGTCCTCTGGGGTTGGCGGTGGCGGGAGCGGCATTGGCCGGCTATCTGATTTCGGCATCGGCCTGGAAGCGGATGATCGGTTGGGGAGTCACCGGAGCGCTTCTGGCGGTTTTATGCTTCGGCGGCGTCATCGGGTTGATCTGGCTCCAGGGGGGGCGGGAACTGCTGGAGTGCGCCTGGAAGTGGCAGGTGTCCAGCCGTTTTGCCGCCAGCAACACATTTTTCTGGTATTATTTCGCCGACGCGTTCGGCTCGTTCGCGCCGGTCTATCCGGTGGCGGCGGCGGTGTTGGCGTTCAACTGGCGTAAACTGGATTTGCGCCGCGCCACCGGAGACGATCGAACGGCGTTTTTGCGGCTGCTGCTGTTCTGGATATTGGTCCCGTTGCTGCTGCTCAGTCCGGCCGGAAGCCGCCATCTGCGCTATATGGCTCTGGTTCTGCCCGCGCTGGCGCTGGCGGCCGGGTACGGCGTGGTTTTCGTTTCGGAGTACCGCTTCGGAGTCTGGCTGGAGCGGTTGCTGGGCCTGGCGGCCCGGTTTGCGGCGGTTGTGCTTCCGGCGGGCGTGGCGCTGTTTGCCGCGGTGGCGGCGTTGGTGCCGCCGTTGCGCGGCGGATTCCCGTGGCCGGGCGGTTTGGTCGTGGCGGTTTTGACAATGGTTGTGTATTGGAGGTTCAAAGTTTCGGACGGGAATGAACTGTTCCGGAATCTGGCCGGAACCGGAGTCGGGATGCTGCTGTTGACCGGAGTGGTGTTGATGCCCGCCGCGGCGATAAAACAAGGTTCGGCGGCGTTTGTGGCGGAGGTGGAAGCGGCCCGGAGCGGAGAACTGTATTTCTGCAACATCAATCCGGATCACGACGACTTGAAATACATCTGGAACTGCCCGGTGGAGCGGCGCGGCGGCATCTATTACCTGTCGGACGCGCCGGGCAAGTTTGCCGGCGTATGGGCGCAAATGTACCCGTGGCGCGGCGACAGCGCGGCTGTGTTCCAGGTGCCCGCCGGAGCGGTGGTGCTTGCCCGCACGGGAGAATACAACCGTCTGGCGGAGTCGCCCGGATTTGCCGCCGCATTTACGAAAATCGCCGACGGCGAAATGGGCAACCGGCTCTTCACCGCGTTCAAACGGCGCTGAAAGGCGGCGGCGCAATTGTCAATGCCGCTTATCAATTTCCCGCATTCATCATATATCCATAAGCTTTTCGGCTCCATTCGGCATATTACCCTAATATTAGTCTTTTCTGTTTTTCGGCAAAGAATGAGAAAATAACCGCTTTTCTATTGACAGCGGTTCCTTTTTTGTTTATACTATTTGCAGAACCGAAGGATGGAACCGTATGGACCGAAAATTGCTTTATGAAAACATCATCAACGATATCCGGGAGCGCCTGCGCACCGGAGAGTTGTCGGCTTCCGCTCCGTTGCCGCCGGTACGGCAGCTCTGCCGTCACTATCAGGTCAGTCATATCACCGTACGGCACAGCCTGAAGGAATTGAATGCGGCGGGGGTGATCCAGCGTCACGGACGGGGGTATCGCGTTGCGCCCACCCGGAAGCTGCAGGAGGAATTCGCGTTGAGTTCCCGCGTCACCACCATCGGCGTATTTCTGCGTGCCTACTGGAATGCCCCGGACAATTACTTCAATCAGATCAACCAATCCATCGAGAATGAGCTTTTCGCCTCCCGTATGGATATTCTGCGTTCGCACTTCAGCAATGTATTCAACTACTGCCAGCCCGACTCCTCCGGGGAATACGCGGAATCCGACGAGATCCTGCGCCAGATGCTGGCGATTGCCCGGCGCTGCTGCGGTTTGCTGGTCGACGAGCGGGTTTCCGATCGGATACTGGCGGAGTTTCTCTCGAAGTCCGATGTCCCGGTCGTCGTGGTCAACCGCTCCAGCGAGTTGCCGGTCGGTTCCATTGCCATACCGAACCATTCGGGGATCAAGTTGCTGCTGGACGCGGCTTCGGGAAAAAATTATACCGACATATTCTTTTGCGGAACCGCCGCCAAGCGCTTCTTCAACGATCACAAACGCTTTCTCGCGTTGGAGCAGCTGATGGCGCAGGAGGAGTACGGCAAACGGTTTCAAATGCACTGGCTCAGCGACTGGGAGGGGCCGTTTGACGCTTATCACCAGAAGTTGCATACGGCTTTAAAGCGTTTGCCGGCTTCCGCCAAGCCGCTGATTCTGGCGCCGAGCGATCTGCTGGCGCTGGAGTTGTACAAGCGGCTGGCGGCCCGGGATTGCGAGGCGGGCCGTGATTATGGCCTCTGCGGTTTTTACGGCAGCCCGATCACGCTTCCGGATGGCCGGACCATCACGTCGGTACGGATCAATACCGATGCCATCGGGCGCGAGGCGGTAAAACTGCTGCTCAAGTTCATTCACAACCCCTGGTGCGAACGCAAGGAACAGTATGAAGTCGGCGCCGAACTGGTCTACGGCGATACCATTTGAGTGCGGCGCAGTGGATAAATTGCGAGTTGCGGGGAGCTCGGGGGAAATGCAACCGGCAAATTGGAAAGGAGCATCAAACTATACCCATGGCTTACCGGAACGACAGAGATACGGACAATGAAACAACCCGTCAGGAAAGGACTTGAAAATGATGAAACTCAAAAAATTCACACTTATAGAGCTGTTGGTGGTGATTGCGATCATCGCTATATTGGCCAGCATGTTGCTTCCGGCCTTGTCCAAGGCACGGGCCGCGGCGCAATTGAGCAAATGCGTCAGTAATCTCAAACAGCTCGGGCTGGCGTTTACCATGTACGCCGGAGACTATAAGGATCTGTTGCCGCCATACTTCGACGAAAACGGAATCGCCTGGAGCGATTCGACGGAGCGCGGCGTTCTGACCGGTTATCTCTTTCCGGCCGGAATCGATATCAATGTTCATATCGGGTCGGCCAAAATAAAGGACGGCAAGCGCCATCCGTTGAGTTGTGCGGCGTTGAATGTGACGGTCGATTCGACCAAGGGGGATGACTGGGGGCAGACCAGTTACGGTTATAGCCTCGGCATGTGGCATCCGGTGGCGTTGTCCGCGTGCGAATACCCCACCCAACTGCTGCTGATGGGGGAGGTCGATCATCCGTATGGGACCTTCATCGATTACACCACGAACGCGCCGCCGGAGTACCGGCATAACGACCGGGGCGCGTTTGTTTTCGTCGATGGGCACACCTCCGCTTACGGGAGAAATCAATTGCCCAGCCCGAGCCGGGGCGATGACATTACCGACTGTTTCCTGAGTAACTTCTACAATCCGAAGCCGACCGTGTTCTTCCAGTACTGAAGCTGCTTGGCAGATCCGGGAAAGCAGTCCAGCCTCCCGGATTTGCCTTACTCACCCGAAGGAAATTATTATTTATGAAACATCTGCTTATCCTGGCCGCACTCTGTTTCCAGCTTGCCGGTTGGGCCGGAATCATCGCCGTCGGGGAATCGCCCTCGGCGCTGGAGGAAACCGCCGCCGTGGAGCTGCAAAGCTTCATGGAAGCGATCACCGGACGTGAATTCGAACTCGTCCGGGAGGACGAACTGGCCGGGCGGGTTCCGGAGTTTTACCTGGGGCAAACCGTTTTTGCCCGGCAGCACCAGATCGACGGCCTGGCGGCCGGCGACGAGGAGTGGATTCTCCGTACCTGCGGAGCGAGCCTCGTCATCACCGGCGGGCGCCCGGCCGGAACGCTCTACGGCGTCTATGCGTTTCTGGAGAAGCTGGGCGTCGCCTTTCTGACCGAAGAGGAAACCGTGATTCCCCGTTTGCCCGAGTGGCGGGTTCCGTCTCTCGACGAACGCGGCGAACCGGCGTTCCGCGGCCGGGAAATTTACGACGACCGTCCATATCCCCACATCAAACAGGAGGCGGCGCCCGAGGTGCGGGAGCGCTACTGGCGTTTCAAGCTGCGCAGCCGCATCAACGGCGCGTCGGCTTTCGGCGAAGGCATGCTTTACCGCGCCCGGTTCCTGCAGCAAACCGGGCACACCCCGTTCTGCCACAACTTCTATAACTTCGTCCCTCCGGAGAAGTATTTCGCCGATCATCCGGAATATTTCACCCTTGGACCAAACGGCAAGCGTACCACCGCCACCTATGTCGGCCAGCTCTGTTTGAGCAACCCCGAGCTGGTGCCCATCGCCTTGGAGTCGCTGCGGGAACTGATCCGGCGCGACCGGGCGGAGCTGCCTCCCGAACAATGGCCGTCATTTTACGATATTTCGCAAAATGACGGCGGCAATGCGATGTGTTATTGTGACGATTGCCGCGCCATCGCGGCGGAGGAGGGCAGCGATGCCGGGTTGCTGCTGCGCTTCATCAACCCCATCGCCGCCGCCATCCGGCAGGAATATCCGGAGCTGATCATCCGTACCTTCGCCTACAGCTTCGCCTCCAAACCGCCGCTGTTGACCCGGCCGGAGTCCAATGTCCTGCTGCAATATTGCGCCGGCGGCAGCTGTTACCGGCCCATGGACGAAGAGGCATTCCGGGAGATCGCCGGGTGGAACCGGCTGGGCGCGGCACTGGCGCTGTGGGATTACTGGAATATGGGAATGGAGATATTCTTCAATCCGCCACGTCCGGAAACCATGGTGGACGCCATCGCGCCCGACCTGAGGCGTTTCCGCGACAACAACGTGGTCGCGCTGTTTCTCGAAGCCGAAAAAAATCCGATCACGCCGCAGAACTTCATCGATCTGCAATACTACCTGGCGGCGCGTCTGATGGTCGATCCGGATCTGGACGACCGGAAGCTGATCGCGGAGTACATGGCCGGCTATTACGGTCCGGCGGCGGAGTTGATGACCCGCTATCTGGATCATCTGCGGGCAGGGGCGGCGGCAGACCTCACCCCCGGCTATGCGCACGAACGCCGCTGGCGTTACCTTTCGGCGCAGTTCATGCTGGACAATTATCTTCTGCTCAAAGCGGCGGAAGAGGCGGCGCAGACGCCCGAACAGCGGCTCCGGGTTCGCGCCGAGACGATTCCGCTGTTCTGGCAGATCGTCTACTGGCGGCAGGAAACCGAACCGTTGTTCCGGGAACACGGCATTGCCGTCGATTCGGTCCGGGACCAGCTGAAAAACAACGTTCTGGAGTTCCTGGATCGAACTCCCTGCGCCAATCCCGGCTATCTGCGGCAGCAATTCGACCGGAAGTTCGAGGTTCTCGTAGCCAACCTGGTTCCGCCCGAACCGTTTCGCTCCATCGAGCCCCGGTATGTTTTCGGCTATCCGCATCAGCACGATCCCGGTGCGGAATACCAGTGCTCCGTGGCCGACGACCCGGATTCCATTCCCGGAAAGACGCTGCTGTCGGTCCACCCCAACCAGGTACCCGGCGACGGCAATCTCTTCGGCACCTACGATTTCGCGGTCAAAGGCGGTGAAGAGCTGGAGGTTGCGCCGACGGATGAACAGTATCACTGGTACCGCATCTCCGATGTCATGCTGGGCAGCAACTGCATCTTCACCGCTCACCGCTGGCATCTGCAAATCAACCTTTCGCAGGCGTATGCCATTCCCAATGCGGAAAACAGCGAAGACAACTGCTGGGACCTCTGGTTTCACGCCCGTTTTACCGGCCCGGTCTGGGTCGCCGGCTCGATCAGCCCCAATACCATTTCGGTGGATATGGTGGTATTGGCCCGCCCCGAAAGCCGCGACCGCATTATCGCGGAATTAAAGGAGTAAACAAAAAATCGGAGCGTTTGCAGCTGCGGCAAACGCTCCGGCGGTTTTATTTCAGGTTCAGGCCGTCGAGGGCGCCCCAGGCGGGGCTGTCCGGCGCTTCCGGCTTGCAGCGGCATTTGCCGATATTCAGGTTCACGCCGCATCCCGGGCACAAGCCGGTGCAGTCTTCCGAGCACAACAGGTTCATCGGCAGTTCGATCACCATTTCCGTGCGCACGTCTTCGGTGATGTCGAGCTCCTGCTCCGTCGTCAGTTCGTAAAACAGGTGGATATCCGCATTCGTCACCGTTTCCGCCACCGGCGTCAGGCAGCGTCCGCATTCACCCTCCACCTCGGTCGCCACGCTTCCGGTTACCAATGCGCCGCCCGACACCTTCGATACGCGCAGCCGGTAGCGCACCGGGTTCGGGAGCCGGAAAAAATTTTCCTCCCCCAGCTCCAGAAACTCCGCCGGTTCGGTCCCCTCCAAGTCAATATCCTGCTTTTCCAGCAGTGCTACCGAAAATTTGATCATCTGTCGTGTATTCCTTAAATAATATGATGTTTTTGTGTCCGGGCAGGAATTGCGGTTTTGTGTCCGCCGCCGGTGCGGCGCCTCGTTCGCTCCGTGTGTAGATCGGATTGTCGCTCACGCTTCCAATCCGATCTCCACCATCGCTACCTCGGGAGGATCCGGATCGCCTCCCGGCGATCCTTACCTGGATTTCGCCCCTTTCGAGGCGCTGCGCGCCTGGGGCGACCAGCGTATTCGCCGCTGGACCGCGCCTCCGTATGACGGAGTGCAAAACCGCCGCTTCGCTCGCTACGTCCTACGGACTTGCTCTTCCCCCTCGGGGACAAGCCCCTCGGTTTCGGCTTCGCCATCGGCTCTATTTGAATTTATTTAATCTTTTTTTATTTTTTTAATTTGGCTTTGATGGCTTCGGCGATGGGGGCGGGGATGAATTGTTCGAAGCGGCCGCCCAGGCTCGCCACCTCTTTCACCACCCGCGAGCTCACAAACGAATTCTTCGGCGTCGGCGTCATGAAAATCGTCTCGCAATCGGTCTTCAAACTCCGGTTCATCAATGCCATCTGCAATTCGTATTCGAAGTCGGAAATCGCCCGCAACCCGCGCAACAGCGCATGCGCCCGGTACCGGATCACCGCGTCCACCACCAGCCCTTCGAAGTGCACCACCCGCACGTTGTTGTAGTGCGCCACGCACCGTTCGATCAGCTCCACCCGTTCGTTCGGCGAAAAAAACGAATTTTTCTCCGCATTGTGCGCCACCCCGACAATCACGTGGTCGAACAGCTTACAGGCACGGTCGATCAAGTCCAGATGACCATTGGTCAACGGGTCAAAACTGCCCGGATATAAAACGGTACGTTCCATAAGGATCAACCTCCCGACTCTTCCGTCACTTTATCGTCAAAATCCATAGCATATCCGTCATTTGCGGTTGTATTTCCGCAATTGCATAATATATTTCATGATAAGAAAAATACAAGAGAGTCCCGGGAAGGAAATGGGAGATTTGAATTGATGGAGCTTTGGAGTGCCGCGTTCGGCGGCGATTGCTGCATGGCGCTCGGAGTATTCGACGGCGTACACCGGGGGCATCAATGCATCCTCGAAACCTTGAAGACGCAGGCGCTCAGGTTCGGGGTCAAGGCGGTGGCGGTCACTTTCGATCCGCATCCGCGCGCGGTTTTGGCGCCCGAGCAGGCGCCGCCGTTGCTGATGCCGCTGGAGCGGCGGATTCACTATTTGCGTCACTACGGCGCCGACGAGGTGATGATTTTGAGCTTCGACCGCGATTTCGCCGGTCTTGCGCCGGAAACTTTTCTGGAGCGGCTGTTGTGTTATCCCGAGGGGCGCAAAGTGCGCGCGCTGGTGGTCGGCAGTGCCTGGCGCTTCGGTTGCCGGGGCAGCGGCGACCGTGAATTTCTCGCGCGGGAGGCGGCGCGTTACCAATATGACTTCACGCCGGTCGACGAGTTGGAATACCATGGCATACCGGTGTCCAGTACGGCGATCCGCAAATTTGCATTGGCCGGGCAGCTGGATGAGGCGGCGGCGATGCTGGGGCGGCCGTACAGCTTGTACGGCGTGGTGGAATCCGGATATCAGGCGGCGTCGCACGATCTGGGGCATCCGACCGCCAACTTGAAGTTGTCCGGAGGGGTGTTGCCGCCGGACGGGGTATACGCGGCGCGGGTGTTCGGGCAGGCGGCGGCGGTGAATATCGGGGTGGCGCCGACCTACCGGCATTTGCATGGGGCGCGGCGGCGGGTGGAGGTGCACATCCTCGATTGGGACGGGGATTTGTACGGACGGGAGCTGGAGGTTGAGCTGGTGTGCTTCCTGCGCGAGGAACGGACCTTCCCCGGGCCGACGGAGCTGCGCCGCAATATCGAAGCCGACGTCGCCGCCATCCGAAACCTGACAAAATAAAAAAATAATTAAATAATTAAAAAAAATAGAGCCGCGAAGCGGCGGTCTGCACTCCGTCATACGGAGGCACCGGTCCAGCAGGTGAATTCTGCTGGTCGCCGATGGCGCCGCAGGCGCCTGAAAGAGGCGAAATGTAAAGTAAGCGAGCCGGGAGGCGAGCGGAAGCCGCCCGAGGAAGCGATGGTGGAGATCGGATTGGAAGCGTGAGCGACAATCCGATCTACACATAGAGCGAACGAGGCGCCGCACCGGCGGCGAAAGATAGACGACAGAACGCCGCACCGGCGGCGAACAATGGACGATAGAACGCCGCACCGGCGGCGAACAATGGACGATAGAACGCCGCACCGGCGGCGAAAGATAGATGCCAGAACGCCGCGCCGGCGGCGAACAGGAAGCCGTTATTTCGAAAGCAGCAGGGAAAGCGACAGAGATGAACGACAAAAAATTTTGCAGCGTTTCGGAGCTTGCCGAACTGGTCGGTGTGCCCCGGACCACCATCAACGACTGGTTGAGCCGCTATAACGATTACCTGGAGAGCGAATTGCGCGGCAAACGCCGGGTGTATTCGGAACGCACCGTCATCGTGCTCAAGGAGATCGCGGCGTTGCGGGAAAACGGAAAGAGCGGCTTCGAGATCGATCAGTCGCTGGCGGAACGCCACCCGGTGAATCCGGACGAAGTCACTTCGGCCGCGGGAGATGCCGCCTCTCCGGCTGCTGCCGCATCGCAGCCGGAGAGGGGAGTGACTTTTTCGGAACCGAAAACGACCCTGCCGGCGCCGGCGGGGCCCCCCGGAAACACGCTGTCGACGGCATTGCAGTTGGCGGAAAACGGACGTCAATTCGGCGAAGAATTGCGTCAGGTGATTTCGGCGCTGAAAACACAGCACGAGAAGACCGAACGGTTGTTGAAAGCGGCCCGGCGGCGCAACCGGCGGTTGCTGTTTGCCGGGGTGGTCGCTCTGGTGATTCTGCTGACCGCGATATACTTCTGGGGGTGCGAGCTGGAAGACCGCTATATCGAACACGGCAATGATCTGTCGCAGCAGTTGAGTTTCGAAATGGCGACCGCGCGTTCCACCTGGGATACCCAGCGGACGCGGTTGGAGAGCGAAATGCGGGCATGGGAAATGCGGCGGCAGGAGGATTTGGAGACGGAGCGGAACCGTTCCGCCGCCGAACGCGCCGCCCGGGAAAAAAGCTGGAATGAGCAGCGGGAGCGGGAAGCGGCGGCGCGCCTGGAGGTCCTGAGCGAACTGGAAAGGCAGAAGAGCTCGTTCCAGATGCGCATGGAAGAGCTCCGGAGAACCCTTTCCGGCCAGGCTGACGCCCAGATGGCGCAGTTGCGCGACGATTTCTCCAAGCGCCAAGCGGAGTATCTGAAAGAGCTGGAATCGCTGCGCGCCAGTAACGCCGAACTGGCACGGGCGGCCAATCAGGCGGCGGCGGCGGCCCGGGAAAAAGCCTATACGGCACCGCAGGCGCCGGTGGTGCAGCCGCCCGCCGTACCGGTAGTTCCATTCCTTACCACACCGGAAAATCCGGCTCCGGATTTGAAAAACCCGTAAAATGGCAGTATTGTAGGAGAATAGAGGCAACTTCAATACGTCTGTTTTTGCCGCTTCGGACGTCTTGCGGCGCCGCATGCCGGGGGGATTATGCCCGGCATCCGCCACCCGCAATCTTTCCTGAAGCGGCAAAAAGCGTGCGTTTGAAATGACCTCGATGGATTGGGGTTTTCAGGATTCACTTGGGGAAGGAAAGTTATTCGATGAAAGCGTTTTTTGTTTTTTCCGGTCAGGGCGCACAAGCCGTCGGCATGGGGCGCGATCTTTATGAGGCCAGTGCGGCGGCCCGGGCGGTCTTCGACCAGGCCGATGCCGTGCTCGGTTACAAGATCAGCGAAATCTGTTTCGATGGTCCGGCGGAAAAGCTGACCGAAAGCCGTTATTGTCAACCGGCGATTTATACCATGAGCAATGCCGCGCTGGCGGCGTTCCGCGAAAAATTCCCGGCGATCCAGCCGGTCGCCTGCGCCGGGTTGAGCCTCGGCGAGTATGGCGCGCTGTGCGCCGCGGGAGCGATGGACTTCGCCACCGGACTGCGGATTCTCGCGCAGCGGGCCCAATTCATGGATGACGCCTGCCGCGCCACTTCGGGCGGTATGGCATCGGTGCTCGGCGGCGATGCGGCGGTCATCAAAGAGGTCTGCGACGCCTGCGATATCGATGTCGCCAATTTCAACAGTCCCGGACAGATCGTGATTTCGGGCGAAAAGAGCAAGGTCGAAGCCGCCATTGCCCAGCTGAAAGAGCGCGGCATGCGCAAGGTGATTCCGTTGACCGTCGCCGGTGCTTTCCATTCGCGGCTGATGGCCGAGGCCGGAAAGCGGTTGGAGCCGGTGGTGGAAAATGCGGCATTGACGATGCCCGCGGTCCCGGTTTATCACAACTACACCGCGGCCCCGGCGGCCGATCCGGCGCAATTGCGCGAAAACCTGATCCGCCAGGTCGCCGGTTCGGTCCGTTGGGAAGAGTGCGTCCGGGCGATGGCCGCGCTGGGCGCCGACACCATGATTGAATTCGGTCCGGGCAACGTGCTGACCGGGCTTTTGAAGCGTACCCTGCCTGAAATTGCCGGCTGCAACATCAACAGTGTGGACAGCTTGAACGCGTTTCAGGCATAACAAAACAGCGAAAGGATCTCATTGCCATGAGTATGGAAAAGCGTTTGGATGGAAAAGTTGCCATCGTTACCGGCGGAGCCCGCGGCATCGGCCGCGCCATTTGTGAACGTCTGGCGCAGGAAGGCGCCGCTCTCGCCATCGTCGATATCATGCTGGATGTCGCCGAAGCGACGGCGGCGGAATTCCGCAACGCCGGCGTCAACGCCAAGGCGTATGCCGCCAACGTCGCCAAGTTCGAAGACGCCGAAGCTACGGTCAAGGCGGTGGTCGACGATTTCGGGCAGCTCGACATCCTGATCAACAATGCCGGTATCACCCGCGATACGCTGATTTTGCGCATGACCGACGCGGATTGGGATGCGGTGCTGGCGGTCAACCTGAAGGGTACCTTTAACTTCACCAAGGCGGTGGTGCGCCCGATGATGAAGACCGGCGGCAAGATCGTCAACGTCGCCAGCGTCGTCGGCCGGATGGGCAATGCCGGGCAGGCCAACTATTCGGCGTCGAAGGCCGGCGTGATCGGCCTGACCAAGACCACGGCGAAGGAATTCGCCAAGAAGAACATCCAGGCCAACGCGGTCGCTCCGGGCTATATCATCACCGATATGACCGGCAAGCTCTCCGAAGCCGCCACCAACGCCTTTCTGCAGGTGATTCCGATGCAGCGCGGCGGCCTCCCGGCCGACGTCGCCAGCGTGGTGTATTTCCTCTGCAGCCCCGACTCCGACTACGTGACCGGCCAGGTCATCAACGTCGACGGCGGCATGCTGATGTAATTGCGCTGCCGTAAACCAGGCGGGGAGGAACGGTTGAATCCCGTTCCTCCCCGCCTTTTTTTGCATAAAAAAAACACCCGGATCGTTTTCGGATCCGGGTGCCTTTCGCGACAGACCGCCGAAGGCTTACGCCTTGCCGAATTTGCCGGTGCGGATGCAGGCCGCGCACCTTTTGACGGTCTTGACCGTGCCGTTGTCATTGATGCGAACCGACTGGATGTTCGGCTCGAAGGTACGCTTCGAATTCTTCACCACGTGCATACCGATACCGCCGGCCTTCTTCGCCAAACCACGACGGACAATGTGGCCGCCTTCGAACTTGCCCTTGCCGCAAGCGCTGCAAACGTTGCTCATTTTTATATCTCCCGATAAGTTTATAACCAAAAATAAAAAATGGTGAGCTGACTGGGACTCGAACCCAGGACCACCGCCTTAAAAGGGCGATGCTCTACCGACTGAGCTATCAGCTCACCGGAAATTTTTCCGTTAACCGGTGACTCTTTTTAAAATATCACCAATCTGCGAAATTTCAACCGCCGTTCCGGCTTTTTTCGAAAAAAAGTCCTGTAAACACCTGCATTCACGGCATCTTCGACCATTGCGGCGGGCGTGGTAATTCCGGCGGCGGATGCGAGACTCTATTGCGCCCCCGCCTTACGCGGGGGGCTCGTTTCAGACACTAGAGGTAAAAGCTGTTTTGCAGTTGCCGGCCGGTGAGGAAGCTGTCCAGGAGTTTTTCCAGTTTTTCCAATGTCAGCGGCTTCAGCATGATTTCGTCGAACTGCTCCGCGCCGAAATTGGCTCTGGCTTCGGTGTCGGCGGTCACCGCCACAATCCGAATGCGGGCGGTATCCGGCAATTTCCGGATCTCTTCCGCCAATTCCGGGCCGTTCATTTCCGGCATCCACATATCGGTGAGGACCATATCCGGGCGCCAGGATTCCAGCATTTGCAGTGCTTCGGCGCCCGATGCGGCGGAACGGCTGGCAACACCGAGCTTGGCGAGCATGGCGGCCAGCACCTTCAAGTTCATCGGCACGTCATCGACCAGCAGCAGCGACAACGACTGTCTGGATACGCTGCTCGTCGGGACATTCGCCGCTTCGGGTTGCGCCAGTTCCAGGTCGTCCTTTTCGTATTTGATATCTTTCAGCGTGACGGTGAAAGTGCTGCCCCGGTCCAGCTCGCTTTCCAGGGAAATTTCCCCGCCCATTTGCTTCGCCAGCCGGGAGGAGATCGACAGCCCCAGGCCGGTTCCCTGATAGGCGTGCTGATCGCGCATCGGTTGGTCTTGCACGAAAGGTTCGAAGATCTTCGCTTTGCCCTCCTCGGAAATCCCGATGCCGGTATCGATCACCTGAATGATCAGTTGCCCGCTTTGTTCGTTTTCCGGCCGGAAGCATACGGCGAGGCGGACGGAGCCTTTGCGGGTGAACTTCATGGCGTTGCCGGTCAGGTTCAGCAGGATCTGGCGGAGCCGCAGGGTGTCGATGTACAAATGCGGCAATGCCGGATCGCACTCCAGAGTGAATTGCAGCTTTTTTTCTTCCGCCTGCAATTTGAAGATCGAATAGATCTCCCGGCCCAGCGCCGCAAAATCGCTTCGCTCCAATGAAATCACGGTCTGGCCGGCTTCGATCTTGGACAAGTCGAGGATGTCGTTGATCAGCTTCAGCAGGGCGTTCCCGGCGAAATTGATCGACTGCAGATAGTCGTTCTGTTCGTGGCGCGGCAACGAACCATTCCGGAGCAGCTCGGAGAAGCCGATCACCGCATTCAACGGCGTCCGCAACTCGTGGCTCATGGTGGCGAGGAAATAGCTCTTGGCCTTGCTGGCGTTTTCCGCATCGAGCACCGCCTGCTTCAGGCGCCGTTGAATCGAATTGGATTCGGTGATGTCCAGCATGGTTTTCAAGATGTAGGCAAGTTTGCCGTCGAATAGAATCGGATTCGTCGTGACCAGATAATCGTTGCCCCGGATGCTCATTTCGCGACTGTGCTCCTGATGGTCGGACAACGCCTCCCGCAGCGGGCAGAGCCCCGGACAGGTGGGTTCGCCGCAGAATACCTGGTTGCAGGGGATATGCTCCGCGGCGGCCTGTTCCGGATTCATCAGGGCAATCCGGGTGGCGGCATTGTTGGTGCGCAACAGATTCATATCGCGGTCATACAGGATGATCGGTGTCCGGATGGTATCCATGATCAGCTTTTTTTCGTACTCGCTGCGCTCGAGCTCCTGCTGGCGCAGCTTTCGGACCAAAGCAATTTCGATCAGATGCGCCGACGCCGTCAGCATCTTTTCGGCGATTTCCGGATAAGCAATGGTCTGGCGGACGAAATCGAAACCGATGAATCCCCACAATACGCCGTCCAGCCAGATGCCGGCAATCAACAGCGACTGGATTTGCTGCGGCAACAATATATCCCGCGCTTCCACGACCGCGGCGCACTCTGTTTCATTGAGAACGTCGGCGGAGAAAATAATCTCGTGTCCTTCCAGGGCGGCTTCCCAGGCCGGCGACAGCGGCAGATTCTGCAGATGGTCGATCTCCGGCTCGATCCCTCCGGCGGTCCATTCGAAGGTGTTGTCGATGCATTGTTTGTCATAATCTCTGGTAAAGATGTAGGCGCGATCCGCCTGCGCGTGTTCGCCGATCAGCCGCAACACCTCCTGAATGGCGGTCGGGAAATCCTGCGAGAGCAGAATGCTCTCCAGAGCTGCGTTCAATGCCTTCTGCTGGATCCCGTAAATGCGGAGTTCGGCGAGAAGCTGCTGCTCCAGCGTGATGTCCATACAAATACCGAGCAGCAGCCGCGAACCGTCTTCCCGGGAAATCGTGCCCTTGATGCAGCGCAGCGTATGGAGTTTGCCGTCGCCCAGGATTACCTCTTCGTGAATATCCGCAACTTCTCCGGATGCCACCGCGGCCCGGTCGCTGGCGCCGCACAGGCGGGCATTCTCCGGCAGCAGCAGTTCGGGGTCGGAGTGACCCACGATCTCCCGCCCGGTCAATGCGAAGGCTTCGGTGAATACCCGGTTGTGCATGACGTAGCGGAAGTCATTGTCCGCGTCTTTGACGAAAAGTGCGCACGGGAGATTGTCCATGATGGCGCGGAGCAGTTCATTGGATTGCTGCAATTCGTTGCGGCTTTCGGCCAGCTCGGTGATATCCACGCCGATGCCGAGCAAGAGGTCGTTGCCGGAATCGCGGCGCAGCCGGAGCTTACGGGTCTGGAAGCGGGCCACTTTCCCGGAGGACAGCGGCATATCTTCGATGACGGTCAAGCCGTCCGGCCGCGCCATGGCTTCGGCATCGTCCCGGACGAATTGCGCCGCCAGTTCGCGACTCATCACGTCGTAGTCGGTTTGCCCCATGAGCGTCGGTTTGTCGATGCCGAGCATATCCGCGAAGGTGCGGCTGGCGAACAGGTAGCGGTCCTGGTTGTAAAAATCCTTGATGAAAAGCGGCAGCGGCAGATTGTCGAAAATATCTTCGAGCAGCCGGTTCTTTTCCTGGAGCTGTTTTTCCATTTTGAGCTCATGAGAAATATCCACACCGATGCCGAGCAGCAGCCGGCTTCCGTCCGGACGGCTCAGAACGGTCTCGGCGATCTTCAAGTCGTGTGCGACTCCCGCCGGATCGGTGATGGTGATGATCGATTCGCTGCGGCCGTCGCGCAGCGCGGTTTCATCCGCGTGCCCGAGGAGGCCGGAGATCTGCGCATCCAGGAAATCCGCATCGACATGGCCGATCAGCTCCGATTCCTGTTTGCCGGTCAATGCCGCTACGCCGCGGCTGACCAACAGGTGGCGCAAACCGTGCTCGGCGTCTTTCACCCAGACATAGCCGGGCATATTGTCGATGACGTCACGCAGCAGCGCCGAGGTATTCCGGTAATTCAATTCCCGTTCGCGGAACTCGGTCACATTCCGGATGATGCCGAAAAATTCCTTGCGCTCGCTCAAGGGGGAAATGTCTTCGAACATCATCACTTCGTAGTAATGCAGCCCCGCTTCTCCGGCGACCCGGTAGATGCGGCGGAATTCGCGGCGCGCGCCCAAGGCCAATTCCCGGAGGTCCTGCAGCAGCGCCGGCGCGTCTTGCGCATGGACCCACTCCGGAATCGGCAACGGTTTGCCGTCGCGGCAAGGCCAGAAGGCCGGATCGGCCGTCTGCAGGAATTCCTGATTTTCGTCGAGGCGGAAGAAGGTCATTTCTCCGGCGGTCAGCGCTTTCTCCAATACCGCTTTCTGGATATGAAGCCGGTCGCGCCGGTCGTACTCTTCGGTCACGTCCCGGAACACCAGAACCGCGCCGGTCAAAGTTCCGTCCCGGTCGATGATCGGAGCCGCGCTGTCGGCGATATGGCGCCGCGTCCCGTCGCGGGCGATCAGGTCGGTGTGGTTGGCCAACGTCATGATCTGCCGGGTCGCCAGAGCCCGGCGCAGCGGCGATTCGACCCGCTCGCCGTTGGTGTAACTGACGATATTGAATATATCGTCGAGCTTTTTGCCCGCCGCGTCTGCCAATGTATAACCGGTCAATTCTTCGGATATGCCGTTCAGCAGCGTAATCCGCTCCTCGGCGTCGGTGACGATGACGCCGTCGCCGATGGATTCGAGCGTCAGACGTGTCTGTTCGGCGATGTGCCGGTATTCCTGCTGGAGCCGGTGCATTTCCTCGATATCCAGCGAAACCATCAGGACGGCCTCCCGCCCGAAGCAGTCGGCCGGAAGTTTGCGCAGGTCCGCGCGCCGGCGCATCTCGAGAACGCCGGGGTAGACGATTGACAGCGGCTTGCCGTCCTGCAGCACCTGCTGGATGCCGTTCCACAATTCGGGGTATTTATCGGAGTGGATGCTGCCGAGTTCCAATAGTGCTTGCCGTCCCACGTCCTGATCGCCGGTACGTACGAACAGGATCTTCCCGTCGGCGTCCACGACCATGATCCGGGCCGGCGACGCATCGAAGATGGCGCGCAGTTGCCGGTTGTTGCGGGTACGCCACCGCTGCCATACCAGAACGCAGATCAGGACACCGAGCAGGGTACCGATGGCCGCGATACTCCCGGACACCAAAATCCTGGCATATTTCTCATAGAAGCTCTGCGGCTCGTTGAAGACGGTCGAACCGGCGGGAAGCCGGGAGGAAGAAAGATGATACAAGGTCATTTCCGGATAGTCGAACCAGTATTCGTATTCCGCCGGGCGGACCGGAATCGCGCTCGGAGGCACGCCCCGGAGAACCTGCTGCAGCAACTCCCCGGTGGCCATACCGAGCTTCTGGCCCGCGACGATGGCGCCGCCGACGGCGAACTGCAATCCGACCGGCGTATTGTCGGCGTTGACCAGTACCGGGATATGCAGCGTGGCCGCCCGCAACTCTTCCTGCAGCGTGTTCCGTGAAATCTGCTGGCTGTCCAGAGAGGAAAACCAGTCATTGTAAATGACCAGAGTACCGGGGGCCTGGGTGTCGGGAGGGAGTGCCTTCAGTCTTGCCAGGAGCTCTTCGGTGGAGATATTGTCGCCGCCGAGAACCGTCACCTGTCCCGCGAATCCCAGCTCCGGCCGGGCCCGTTCCAACTCCGCTTCGATGGCGTTGCCGTCGGCGGCGGCATTGGTCAGAATGATGATTTCCCGCAATTCGGGAAACAGGCTCATCGCCAGTTTGATGTTGGTGCGGTTGACGTGGGGCATGGTCAGACCGGTCATATTGGCCGGATATTTCCCCCCCTGCATGCGGGGCGGGACGAAATAGGCGGCGAACACAACCGGAACTTCCGGGGACGCGGTCAGCTGCTCCGACAGGAACAGCTCCAGCGCCGGATTGCCCATTACCACGATGGCGTCGTATTGGTAATTGCTCAACCGGTATTGCAGGCGGTTGATGTCGGCGGGGTTCGGACGGGCTCCCGGCTGGGTGTTGGCGCTCAGCTCGAAAATTTCGAATGGGCGAACCTGATCGCTGAATTGGATATCATGGCGCAGACCGCTCATGATATCGTTGGTCCATTGGTAGTCGGCGCTGTACGAAAGAATGCATAGGACACTGTTCACCGGCTCACCGGCGGCATTGACGGAGAAACCCATTCCCGCCGGCGCCAGCCACAGACAGAGCAACAGCAGAAGCCATCCCCGAAAAAATGCTCTCATAGTCGGTACCATCTTCTTTGTATAATCTTCGGAATATCAGGAAAAATATAACTTCAGCACCGGAGGTTTTGCCGGCGAAGTTTCCATTTTTTTCACGGATGAAAAAAACGACAACTGGATAATATATACATATTTAAACCAAAAAGCAATGACGCTTTCATAAAAAACGGCGACAAAAGAAAGATCCGAAGTTTTTTGAAAAATAATCAAAAATTATTTGACAACGGCGAAAATGGGACTATATTGTTAGTGATATATAACTAACGGAGAGAAAACATGCACCTGACCAAGCGGCAAAATGAGCTTATAGACGCGGCTTTGAATTTGACCGCCCGGGGAGGCATCCAGAATCTGACGGTCAAAAATCTCGGCGACGCCCTCGGTATTTCCGAACCGGCGGTTTACCGTCACTTCCGGAACAAGTCCGAAATCGTCAAGACCATGATCGGGCGTTTCGACCGGTCGGTCGATTGCGCGAGTCCGGAGCTGCATGGATTCGCCGCGATAGCCGCATTCATCCGGAGCCGTTTTGAACAGGTGACGGCGAATCCGGCGCTGGCGCGGGTGATGTTCGCCGAGGAGTTGTTCATGGACGACCCGGAGTTCACCGAACTGATGTTTCGGATGATGCACCGGCACAAGGATGCGCTGCTGCGGCACTTCAAGGAAGCGCAGGAAAATGGCGAGATCCGGTCGGATATCGCGTCGGACATGCTGTTCCGGCTGGTCATGGGGCCGGTCCGGCTGCTGATCAAACAGTGGGGAATGACGCAGGGGGCGTTCGACTTGCAGGGCCAGGGGGAGGAGCTGCTGCGGACCCTGCGCTCGATTTTGAGAGTGACGTTAACCGAGGAGGGGTGCTTATGAAACGAAAAATCATCGAGATTGACGAAGCGAAGTGCAATGGCTGCGGCGTGTGTCTGCCGAACTGTCCGGAAGGCGCGCTGCAGCTGATCGACGGTAAGGCGAGGCTGGTGAGCGATCTCTTTTGCGACGGCCTGGGCGCCTGCGTCGGCGAGTGCCCGGTCGGAGCGATCCGGACGGTCGAGCGGGAGGCGGAGCCGTACGACGAGCGCAAGGTGATGGCGAATATCGTCAGGCAGGGCGAAAACACACTGAAAGCGCACCTGAAACACCTGGACGATCACGGCGAAAGCAAGCTGCTGCAGATTGCTCTGGCGTATCTGGCCGAACACGGTCTTTCGGTGCCGGAGTGGAAGACGCCGGAGAAGCTGCCTTGCGGCTGTCCCGGCACACTGGCGAAGAAGATTGCCCGCCCCGGTAACGGCGCCATAACCGGCGGCGCTTCCGCGCTGCGGCAATGGCCGGTCCAGTTGAAGTTGTTGAATCCGGCGGCGGCGTATTTCGACGATGCCGATCTCGTGATTTCGGCGGATTGCGTGGCGCATGCCTATGGCAGCTTCCATCGCGATCTTTTGCAGGGGAAGATCCTGATCGTTTTCTGCCCGAAGCTGGACAGCGATATCGACGGTTATGTGGAAAAGCTGGCGGAGATATTCCGGCGTCATGAAATCCGCTCCGTGACGGTGGCGCGCATGGAGGTGCCGTGCTGCGGCGGGACGGTCGCGATCGTGGAACAGGCGCTGGAGCGAGCCGGCAAGCAGTTTGAAGTCAAAGTGAAGACCGTCGGCATCGACGGAGAAATGCAATAGGAATCGGATACCCAATCAACCGTAAGGAGGGGAGCTATGAGTATGTTCTGTTTTCAGTGTCAGGAAACCGCGAAGAACACCGGCTGCACGGTCGGCGGCGTCTGCGGCAAAAAGGCGGAAACGGCGAACCGGATGGATGAGCTGATCCGGCAGTTGAAGCTGTTGGCGTTGACCCGGAAGCCGGATCGCGAACTCGGGCTGTTCGCGGTCCAGTCGCTGTTCATGACCATCACCAACGCCAACTTCGACGAGGCCCGGATCGCGGCGCAGCTGGAGCGGGCGAAGGCGCTGACCGGCCCGACCGAGGCACAGGCGCCGCTCGGGGTGCTGGCCTGCGACAACGAAGACATCCGGTCGCTGCGGGAGCTTTTGACCTACGGCATCAAGGGGATTTCCGCCTATGCCGATCACGCCGCGATGTTGGGGAAGGAGGACGAAGCGATCTATGAGTTCGTCTTCAAGGCGCTGGCGGCGACGGCCAAAGATCTTTCCGCCGCCGAATTGACCGCGCTGGTACTGGAGTGCGGCAATGTCGCGGTCCGGACGATGGCGCTGCTGGACGCCGCCAACAGCGGAACCTATGGGAAGCCGCAGGTCACCAAGGTCAAGACCGGAGTGGGCAAGCGTCCGGGGATTCTGGTGTCGGGGCATGATCTGCGCGACATGAAAGAGCTGCTGGAACAGACGAAAGATGCCGGAATCGACATTTACACGCACAGTGAAATGCTGCCGGCGCACTACTATCCGGAGCTCAAAAAGTATCCGCACCTTTACGGCAACTACGGCAATGCCTGGCTCCACCAGAATGTCGAGTTCGCGTCGTTCAATGGACCGATCCTGATGACCACCAACTGCATCACTCCGGTGCAGGATTCGTACCGCAACCGCATTTTCACCACCGGCATGGCCGGTTATCCGGGAGTGCCGCATATCGCCGACCGCAAGGACGGCAAGCCGAAAGATTTTTCAGCGATCATCGCGTTGGCGAAAGCTTGTCCGCCGCCGACGCAGTTGGAGGACGGGGAGATCGTCGGCGGTTTCGCCCACGATCAGGTGTTGGCGCTGGCGGACAAAGTGGTGGCGGCGGTGAAATCGGGGGCGATCAAGCGTTTCGTGGTGATGGCCGGTTGCGACGGGCGGCACAAGACGCGGGAATACTTCACCGAAGTGGCTTCCAAGCTGCCGGAGGGGACGGTGATTCTGACGGCGGGGTGCGCGAAGTACCGCTACAACAAGCTGCCGCTGGGGGATATCGGCGGGATTCCGCGGGTGCTGGACGCCGGACAGTGCAACGACAGTTACAGCCTGGCGGTGATTGCGCTGAAGCTCAAGGAGGTGTTCGGGCTTGCCGACGTGAATCAGCTGCCGCTGTCGTTCGACATTGCCTGGTATGAGCAGAAGGCGGTGGCGGTGCTGTTGGCGGTGCTGGCGTTGGGGTTCAAGAATATCCGGTTGGGACCGACCTTGCCGGCGTTCCTGTCGCCGGGGGTGACCAAGGTGCTGGTGGAGACCTTCGACATCAAGCCGACCACCGAAGCCGAAGCCGACGTGCAAGCCATGATGCAGGGCAAATAAAAAAAATAAAAAAATAAAATAGAGCCGCGAAGCGGCGGTCTGCCCTCCGTCATACGGAGACGCCGGTCCAGCAGGCGGATCCTGCTGGTCGCCCCAGGCGCCATAGGCGCCTCGAAAGGGGCGAAAGTAAAGTAAGCGAGCCAGCTGGCGAGCGGAAGCCACCCGAGGTAGCGATGGTGGAGATTTAACCGGATGCGTGAGCGACGGTTAAATCTCCACACGGAGCGAACGAGGCGCCGCACCGGCGGCGTAAATTCATCGTTAACAAACAGTACAGGAGGACATCATGAAGAGGAGTTACAAATGGCTGGCGGCGGGAATGATGGCTGCGGCGGCGCTGGCGACCCTGGCGGTGTGGGCGCATTGTGAAATTCCCTGCGGCATTTACGACGATGCGTTGCGGATGAAGCTGATTTACGAAGATATCGCGACCATCGCCAAAAGCGTCCACGAGATCAACGACCTGGAAGCGTCCGGGAAAAATGCGAATCAGCTGGTGCGCTGGATCAACAACAAGGAAAATCACGCCGATAAGCTTCAGGAGACGGTGACCCAGTACTTCATGACCCAGCGGGTGAAGCCGGTGGCGGAGGGGGACGCGGGCTACTCCGAATATGTCGCGCAGGTGACCGCGGTGCACGCGGTGCTGGTGGAGGCGATGAAGGCCAAGCAGGGCAGCAATCCGGAGACGGCGGTAAAGCTGCAAAGCCTGGCCGAACAATTCGACCATCTGTATTTTCATCAGGATAAATAGTCGTGGGTGGGGGAATGCAGGGGCTTCCCGCCCATAAGCGCTAGTCATCAATAATTTGTGAAAACATTTTTAAGTTGGCAGAGACACATGATCTTTGTCTTTTCCGTTCGGATAGTTTTTGACGGATTGCATGCCAATCCCTCAGGATGACACGCAGCGTGATATCCTGAGGGAAAAGCGCATTGACGAATAACTGGTATAGCAACGTCGTTTCACGCCATACACTGTAATGAGACGGCTCAAGAGAACCTTGTGGTTCAGGGGGAAAATGTTTCCGCCATGCGGATCATTTTCTCGATCAGTAACGCGATCAGCAGCTTGCCGTTCAGGTAAGCGCGAATACTTCGGTC
>JAVBQJ010000052.1:0-53760 GCA_031549115.1 Victivallaceae bacterium | reverse complement strand
ATCCGGTTCCGTCGGTGGCCGGATACCCTTGCTCCTCCCACCCTCCGAGCGTATCCAGATAGGCGTTCCAGCCGTCGGCATTGAAATCCTCCTTGGCGTACTCCTCCATTTGCGGCGCCAGCGCGGACAGAGGCACCTCCGGATTGCCGAGAAATTTGAAGCGCCAGACTCCGGCAAGACGGATGCGTTCGCCGTCCGGAATGGGCTCGGTGTATTCGTTGACCGCCAATTCATCGAGCGCCAGCACCCAATCCAGGCGCTGGTCGATGCTTTTCCCGCCTCCGTAAACCCAGCATCCCGTCTCCCGCGCCATGGCGCGGAAATCGGCGATGCGGCGTTTGAATTCCTCCGGATACGGGATGCCGTTCGCTTTGTAGCGCGGGAACTGCAAGTCGATTTCCTGGCTGCGCAGCGATATTTGCAGGCGCTTCAACCGCTTGAGCTTACCGGTCTCCCCGGCGGCGGCCAGCTTCTGTTCCGCGGCGTCAAGCAGGGCGGTACTGCGCGCAAGATAGGCTTCGTAATCCGGGTCCCCCATCAGCCCTTTGCGGCCGGTTTCGTAGAGCTCCTTGAACCACAACAGCACGTCGGGGCCGGCGGCGCCATAAAAATTCAGCGCGAAATCTTCAATCAGCGCTTCGACATCGAGATCGGGATTGAACATCAGTTTGGCGTTGATCCAGGTCCGGAGCTCCTGCCGGTCGCCGAAATTTCCTTCGATGAACGAATCGGGGTAAATGCCGCGGGCGCCGTTGTCCCGGTAAAAGCGGTAATTGACTCCGGTGGCGTAAAGAGTCGGCAAATTCCAATGGTAATTCGCGTAAAACACCGGATAATCGTAGATGTAGAATTCCGGAATCATCCGTTTCCAGGCGGCCAGATTGGCGACAAACTGTTCACTCTGTGAAAGCGGAATCTGCGCCTTGGTCACCATATGCAGATCGGTGGTGAGAAAAAGCGTGATATTGGGCTCCATCTTCATTTCCCGCGCGGGCGGGCGGCGTGTGCTCAGGTAGCCCAGCAGCATGATTTTGACGTCGTACCCGGCTTCGCGCACCTTCCGGGCCAGCCAGTTGGCCATATCGAGAAGCGGCGCCGAGGTCGATCCGTATTCTTCGGTCACTTTGAGGCACGCCGGGCAATGGCAGTAGTCGCCGCTGTCGTGCTGCGAAAAGCCGATCACCTCCCCCGGGCCAATATTATTTACAATCAGCATGTTGAGCACATCTTTGAGATAGGCCGCGCGCAACGACGGATTGCTGGTACAGAGCTGTTCTTTGCTGCGTGCGCCGTTGGCGTCCACCATGAACCACTCCGAGAACACCGCGAATACCGTATCCGGGTGCCAGCGCCAGAACCAGTCGAAGGTATGAAACGCCACGCCGCCGACGAAGCGGAAATTGCCGCCCAATTCAGCGGGGATGATTTCCTGCTTCCCGTCCGGGCGCCGCCACGGATTGAGCCGGTTGCGCAACACGAAAACAGCGTCGTTGGTGGAGTAGTCGCAAGCGTCGCGAAAGAGGTCGAAGGCCGGTTCTCCGGCGCGCGGCGTCACGGAAGCGTTCGACCCGCAATCGAGGTAAACCGTCTCCTCGTAGGCCGAATACCACCTCACCCCCAGATCTTCCTCCAGGAACGCATACGCGGCGAAAAGCGGACCGCGTTGCGCCCCGCCGGTCAGGAAAACCGAACCGTCGCCGGTGACGGCGATTTCGTACCCCTCCGGTCCCAACTGCCGCCCGGAAAACGGCGCGCGCTGTGCGGCCAACCCGGTCGCACCGACGCTGATGACCGGCGCCTGCCACGTTTCGTTTTCGCGGCGAACCGCCGGCTCTTGGCCGGTGATCACCGCCAGGTGGCTTTGCAGTTCCCGCGCCGCCTCCATTTCCTGCGGCGTCGGCGACTGCGGAAGCAGGATGGTCAGGCTTGCTAAATCGACCTCCCGCGCCTTCCCGGACGGTTTCAACGCATCGGCCGCACGCAACGCCATTGTCAAAAACACGATCAAAACTCCGACGATACTCTTAAATCTCAACATAGTCATTGCTCCTGCGGTATTTTTTGCAGCTCTTCAATCGCGACGGCGACAGCCAGGCGCTGCGCTTCGAGGAAAGCCGGATCCCAGTTGTAATGATCCAGCGTCGTCACGATCTGCGGATCGACCTGCAAAAGAGCTTCGTACCGGGCCGCGGTTTCCGCATCGAGGCTTCCGCGTTTTTCGGCCAACAGCTTCTTCAGGATGACGAAATACTCGTAATCCTCCACGCCGTCGCGCAGCATGGCCAGCCGCAGCGTCGGCACCGGCGGCTCCAGGATGGGCTCCGTCACCGCCGGATCGACGGCGCGCAGCGGCGGATAAATCGTCCGGCCGTCGCCGTTGCTCCAGGTGTTGTTGACCACATCGCGCACCGCGCATTTCGCCCATGGATTGTTTTCGGCGGATTTGTACTGATCGGCCGATCCCCAGTGATTGCTGCCCCAGAGCATGACGCCGTCGAGCCCTTCGCGCCAGGTGCTCCACAGCCAGACCCGCATGTCGACCGCCGGATGGTCGATGTTGTCCGAGGGACAGGGCGCCTTGGGATAGCCGCACATATACCACCAGAGCTTGGCGCCGCGCTGCTGCATTTCCCGCAGCCGGTCGAAGTTCAGCTTGCCGGCGGTCGGACACCAGATATCCACGACATCCTCCAATTCCGGGATATAACCGCGGGTGACGAAATTGCGTACGCCGGGGGCCCCCTCTTTCATATACCCCAGGACCTGTCGGGCCAGCGGGAACAAATCCGGCTGCGGTTCGTCGAAAGCGTAGGTGAAAGCGCAGTCGAGCCAGCCCTTCTCTTGGTAATGCTTCTCCACCTCCTGCATGTAAGCAATGGTCAGGGCGCGGAACTGGGGGGTATCGGGCGCCCATTCCGGATACTGCGAGGGGCCGACTTGCGTGCTTGCCGCCCAGAAGCCCACCGGATAAGGAACACTGAATGCGTTCATCCGGTATTTCCTGTACGCCAGATCCATGTATTTGTCCCATTCGCTCCAATCGATTTTGACCTGAAGCGCCGACAAATCGCTGTCGACGGTCAGCGCGGGAAATTCGCTCTTGAATTTCGCCTGCTGAGCCGGCCACGGCACCGACATGCGCATATCCCGAATCAACTCCCAATACATCGCCGCCAGGCGCTCTTTGTCCGCGTCCGAAGCGTTCCACATATTGTGAATGTCGTACACCGCCTCCAGGCCGAAGCCGTGATTGTTCACCGCCGTCATCCGCTCCGGCAACGTGAAGTCAAAGACGCGCACCTGAATCGGGACCTCTTGATAATAATCGTCCGCGCGCAACGCGATCGTCCCGGTATATGTGCCGGAGGCGGCGTCGGCAGGCGTTTTCAGCGTGAGCCAGAGCGGGTGGTTCCGTCCGCTTGCCAGCGAGAGTCCCGCTGCCGGCATCGGAACCAGCGGATCCGGCCACATTCCGGCCGCACCCCAGGAATCCGACGGCGCCGCCACCGGCAAATACGCCATATATCTGGCCTCCAGGCAATCCGCCGCAAGCCGGGCACCGTCGGCGTTATGCAGATCGGAAAATTCGATTTGGAAGTGGCGCAGGTCGCGTTTCGGTGAAATCACCAACTGGCGGGATTCGAATTCGTCGCGCGCCGCGCTGATCTGCACCGCGCTGCCGGTACTTTCGGGCACCTGCCGGTGTTCGGAAACCTTCCACGCGCTCGAGAGCGTCCAGACAGCGCCGTCCGGCGTCGCCGCCAGAAGTTCGCCGGCCCTGGAGTCGTACAATGGCGCAATAAATGTATCCATCCGCACCGTCGGGCCGTTGGGCTGCCACTCCAGTTCAATGACGGCATCGCCGGCCGGCCCGCGCCCATACGGCAGTTCCAGAGCAAAGGCGCATGTGCCGCGGGGGGCAAGCCGCTGCGTTTCGCCGGTTATGCCGATGGCCGTGCCGTCGGCATAGGTCAGCTTGAGTGTCGGCGTATAGGCGACGGCCTCACCACTCAAATTGCGCACTTCGCCCGCTGCGGTCACCCCGACGGCGCCGGTGCCGAATTGCGACAGCGCCAGCGTGCTCTGTTCCTCCCGGGAAACCACCGCCAGACTCCGCTCCCCGGCGGCGATCAACTCCGGACCGGTGACTTCGGCCTCGAATTTGTTGCTGCTCAGGTGAATACTGGCGCCGCGCGCCGGATCCGCCGGAGTCACTTCATACTTCACGAGCAAATCGACCGCCGGGAAGAGTTCCGCATCAAGGGTGATATCCTCCACATGCTCCTGCGTGTATTGCTCCAGCGTCCGGTAGTGTTCGCCATCGGTCGAAATCGACACCGTCAGAACCGCATTGTTCCAGCCCCAGCCCCAGCCGGTCAACCGGCCGGAGGTAAAGGCCCGGCCCGCCAGATTGAAGTGGCAGACCAGCGGCAGCCCCGGCTTGATGACCCACCAGTACGAAGAAGCTTCCGCCGGTTCCCGGACAAAGCGGAAAAGGCTTTCGCCGTCCCACCCCGAACCGACCGCCACATAATGATTGCCGTCCAGAATTTCGTTCGTCCCCAGCTCCATACCACCGACGCGGCCCCAGACCGGGAGCACTTTCTCCAACACGAAATCGCGGAAGGTGAATTTGCCGGAGCCGGCGTAAATGCCGACCGCGGCCTCGCCGGTATTCCCGCTTCCGGCCGGAACCCGGAAGCGCAACTGCCGGAGATGTTCTCCTGCGTCCAGCTCCAGCGCCTGCGCCGCCGGCCCGCAGCAGGACACGACCGTGGCAGGCCGGTCGGCCTCCGCATCCAGCCGGTATTGGAAGCGGTAGGCCGCCCCCGGTTCCAGCGCCACCGGCCCGGTGGCGGAGATCATTTCATCGCGCAGCTCCGTGCCGGAGATCTCCATGGGGTCGCCGGGAAATATTCCGGCGGAGAGCCCCAGCGCCCCGATCAGGCAAAACACAACTCCGGCGCGGCAACACATGTTGTACTTCATGTCATTATTCCTTGGTGGTGTCGAAATCACCGACGTTGTTCGGCTCATCCCATTTGCGCGGCGCGGCATGCCCGTCCAGATAGGCGACATTCGAACGGCCTTTGCTGTTGACGACATTATGACCGTCGCCGTAAAGCGGGGCCTTGCACCATTCGCCGGAGTAGTAATTCCAGCTTTCGCCGCTGTTGTGATAATAGCCGATGGTTTCCCCGCCCATGAAAGCCATGCCCAGCCAGCCTTCCGCCAGCAGCGGCGCGTCGGCGAATAATGCTTTCGCTGAGGGAGAACCGGTGACGCCGCCCAGCTTCGCACCGTCGCAAAAATTGTTGTTGTTGTTGGCCGCATAGGAGCACGGCGAATCGGGAGCAGGCGAAGAGCCGCAGACCAGTAATTTCGGCTTCAACTTCAAGCCTTCGACTGCGCCCAGCGTGTACCAGGTGTCCAGTCCGAGATAAGCCGAATCGGTGATGTCGCCGGCGGTGTACAGAATGTAGTTCACCCAGCGCAAGCCGCTGGTCGGGAACAAGGTGTCGTCGGCGTTCGTGGTGTAGATGAAAGCGAACTGCGCCAGTTGCTTCTGGTTGTTCAAACACTTCGTCGCCTGGGCCGCGGCGCGCGCTTTGGCGAGCGCCGGCAGCAACATGCTGGCGAGGATCGCAATGATGGCAATCACAACGAGCAATTCTATCAATGTGAATGTATTTTTTACCGTCATTGCGGTACGGGACAGCTGAAGTCTGCTTTTCATGATGCGTTCCTTTCGTGAAAGTTGGGTTATTTTGAGTTTGCAATATGGTATACGATTACGGGATCGGTTTCCTTTTCCGTATTTTCACCGACGGTCGCGGGCTCCGAACCGGCATCCGCCGGTGGCGCGGAGCAGCTCTGCCGCAGAATCAACTCCGCCCGGAAAAGCGTCTTGACCAGCAGCGGTTCCCGGTGAATCATGCGCCAGAGCTGCTCGCAGGCCTGGCACGCCATCTTGTCGACCGGCTGCCGGAAAACCGTCAGAGCCGGCATCAGGACGGTCGCCCAATCGTGATCGTCCGCGCCCATGACGCTGACGTCTTCGGGAATGCGCAACTGCATTTGCGCCAGTGCTTCAGACAGGGAAATCGCCTTTTCGCCATCCAACAACAGCAGCGCCGTCGGGCGTTCCGGTCCGGTCATCAACGCGAGAAAGTGCGCATTGTCGATCAGCCGTTGATCCGGCGCGGCATAAATAATGCTGTCCGGATTGAACGGGATGCGTTTTTCCCACAGGCAGCGGATCATCTCCTGTTCGCGCACCCGGTCACTGTAGGTACGCGGATTCCCGATCAGGGCGATCCGCCGGTGCCCCAGGCGCAACAGGTAATTGACCTGGCTGGTCACCGTCCCGCTGGAGTTCAATCCGAATAAAGCCGGGTTGGTTCCCGGTTCCGGAACGCCGAAGCCGACCACCGGCAGCGCCACTTCCCGGAGTTGGTTGATCCGGGCAATGCCGTTCTCATCCGGCCCGAAAACAAACAGCCCGGCCAGATTGAATTCCGCGAAGACCGCCTCATACTGCCCGCAATCCCGCACCAAAGTGAGCAGGTCGAATCCGCGTTCGCGCCAGAAGTGGCCGATGGCGATCAAAAACGGCGACACATACGAATTGTCCGGCAAGAACAAGGTGTTGCAAACCAGGCCGATCCGTACTGTCTGCTGCGCGGTGCCCACATAAGTCCCGGAGCCGATGCGGCGCGAAATCACCTTGCGGCTCAGCAACTCCCGCAAACCGCGATTCACCGTTTCGGTGGTCAACTGGTAGCGGTTGGCCAATTGGCGGGTGGACGGCAGCCGGCTTCCGGTCGGCAATTGTTCCCGGGCAATCCACTTCTCGATCGCGTTGGCCAGCTGAATATACTTGGGCGTATGAGTATTCCACACGATCTCCAGTTTGCAGTTCATATCGGCCCGTCCCTTTCGTTATTACCTTACACCGCTAAGTATAGTGCAGAAAAAAACCAAAGTCAATACATCCGGTTTTTAATTTTCTCAAAAAACATAGGGGGTTCGGCGCAATGAGCTAGCTCACCGCAATTGCCTGCCCTCCCTCCCGGAATCTCCTGCTCGCTTTTACCGGAGGCGAAAGTGTTCCCGCTGCTCCGAAGCGATGAAAATGCCGTATCGCGGCAAATGGATTCGCTCACTTGTCCGGTATGGCTCACATATTTCGATCTTTCGAACGTTTTCTATTTCCGGAGAGCCGCACTTGATGGTATCGTATCGCCAAGAACCGGAACAACATTTTTAACCATGACACAGTAAGGAAGTCCGTATGAACCTGTTTTCTCTCGACCTCGACGGCACCTGGCAATTGACCGGGCGGCGGGAAATTCCGCACGGCACCCCGCAGCAAGCACTGGCGGCGCCGGAATTCGCCACCGCGGCGACCGTACCGGGGAATCTGGAACTGGAGCTGTACCGGGCCGGACGAATCGCCGACCCTTACAAAGAATTGAACGCACAGGCGCTCCGGCCGTATGAATTCTATGAATGGGTTTTCCGGCGCGAATTCTCATATGACGGGAAAACGCGGGAGCTGGAGCTTTGTTTTTCCGGTGTCGACTGCCTGGGGTGCGTATTCCTCAATGGGCAGGAAATCGGACGCATGGAGAATGCCCTGATTCCCCATGCATTCCGCATTACCGGACTTTTGCGGCCGGGAGAAAACACCCTCTGCGTCCATCTGGCCAGCGCCAACCGGAAAGCGCGCACGTATCCGTTTCGCTGCGCCGAAACGACGGCCTACGACTTCAACATGGAGATTTTGCACATCCGCAAAAGCGCGCACGTGTGGGGCTGGGATATCGCGCCGCGCATGGCGCTGGGAGGACTGTTCGGCCATGTCGAAATCCGCGAGGTTCCCGTATACGCCATCCGCGAGCTGCATTGGAATCTGCTGCATTTTTCGCCGGAAAAGCTGCTGCTGCGCCTGCTTTATCACCTGGCCCTGCCCGATGACGAAGATTGCCTGGAGCCGCTGCAACTGGCGATTACCGGCGAATGCGGCGACTCACGCTGGCGGGTCGACACCGCGGTTCGAACCGACCGCGGCATGTTGGCGGCGGAAATCCCGGAGGCATGTCTGTGGTGGCCGCGCCATTACGGAGCGCCCAACCTCTACACCGTGCGCGCCCGGTTAATGCGCGGCGGTACGCAGTTGTGCGAAAAAACGCTTCACTGGGGCTTCCGCAAGCTGGAGTTGCGCATGGCGGAACTCGCGCAAGACGGCCCCGACCCGGACTTCCAGTTTATCGTCAACGACGTGCCGGTCCGGGTGTTCGGCTTCAATCATGTCCCGGCGGACGCGCTGCATTCCCGCAGTCCGGAGCGCATCGGACGGATTCTGGATATGGCCGTGGAGCTCGACTGCAACATGCTGCGTTTGTGGGGCGGCGGGAGTTACGAACCGGACGCGTTTTTCGACCGGTGCGACCGGGAGGGCATTTTGGTCTGGCATGATTTCATGATGGCGTGTACGAATTACCCGCAGGACGCGTCGTTTCAAGCCGCGTTGCGCGAGGAGGCCGAAAGTGTGGTGAAACGTTTGCGGCATCACCCTTCGATCGCCCTGTGGTCCGGCGACAACGAGTGTGACGGCAACGCCTGGTGGGCACATCTGGATCCGAAAGACAACCGCCTGACCCGCGAAGTTTTGCCGGAAATCTGCGCGCAGCACGATCCCGGGCGCCCCTACCTCTGCAGCTCGCCGTGGTTCTCGCCCGAGGCCGGGGCGCTGGCGCGCCAACGCGGGACGACGCCCGACCTCCTGACGCCGGAGCAGCATTTGTGGGGACCGCGCGACTATTTCAAGAGTGATTTTTACCGCAATACGCGTGCGTCATTCGTCAGTGAAATCGGCTATCACGGCGCGCCGGCGGTACAGTCGATCAAGCGTTTTACCGCACCGGAAGCATGGTGGCCGGGGCGCGGCAATGAACAGTGGAATTACCACGCCAGCAATCCGTATTGGCCGGACAGCACTTTTTTGAACTACCGGATTCAACTGATGTTCGATCAGGTCAAAGAGATGTTCGGATTCGAACCCGAGTGCCTGGAAGATTTCGTCCTGGCCAGCCAGCTCTGCCAGGCGGAGGCCAAAAAATATTTTCTGGAGCTGGCGCGCGGGCGCTGGAAGATCAGCGGCATGCTGTGGTGGAATCTGATCGACTGCTGGCCGCAATTTTCCGACGCGGTCGTCGATTACTATTTCGTTCCGAAGTTGGCCTATCACTACTTGCGACGGCTCCAGCAGCCGCTTCTGTGCCTGGTCGACGAGGCGGAATCCTGGCACCGGCGGATTCTGACGGTGAACGATTCATCCGAAACGCATACCGGCAAGCTGCGCGTTTGGGATGCGGAAAAGGACGAAGTCTGGTACGATGGGCATTTTTCGGTGCCGCCGGGCACGATCGCCGAAGTTACCCGGATCCGGTGCTGCACCACCGAGCAACGGCTGATCCTGCTGGAATGGGAATTGAGCGATGGCTCCAAACACGGAAATCATTGTGTGTGCGGTCATCCGCCATTTGATTTCGCCCATTTCCGCACCCATTGGCTGCCGCGAATTGCCGCACTGCCGGCGCCCTTTGCTCTCTGACGGCATTCTATGGATTTCTCCACCGTCCGGTGGAGAAATCGAGGTGCCAATGCAGCAACCATCCAAGGTTTTGCGGTACTGCTGCGTCACGCCGACAAACAGGAGTCACCCCACCTCCTGCGCCACTTGCACCGCCATTTGCGCCCATTGGTGCAAACGCTCTGGCGCGACACGGAATTTATCGTTTGCAGAGCTCCAGTGCCGTAATACCGTTGCCGATACAGCAATACCCTTCATGAAACGGTTCTGCGACAACACCGATAACGTTGGTGTGACGGTTGAAGGAAAACATGCCGACCGCATAGCTCTCCCCTTCGGCGAGGTGATGAGGTCCAAGCAGATTACGCAGCGAAGCGGTAAACTGCAATTCCAGTATATTATCTCCTGTCCGGCAAAACTTCTGAATCGGCAAAGCCAGTGGCGGCGCGTACAAAAATCCCGCCTTTTGTCCATTGATTTTAACTTCGCATGAATTAAAGCCGCGTAATGAAAAACGCAGAAACGAGAGTTCTTCAAGCTCCGTTTCGGTCAGGTGAAACGTTTGCCGGAGCTGCAGCTTGCCCGCAAAAAACGGGAACCCGGCCATGGTAAGATCCGCGCCCGAAAGCGTTCTTCCACACAATGACCCCGCAAGCGCAAAATCCCCGTTGAAACGCACCGCGCCGCGGTCGAGCTGTTCGATTCCCCCGGTATGGCGAACTGAAAAATCGCCGCACAAATAGATGCTTTCGAGTTCGCAATCAAACGAAAGCTTATTGCACTCGGTTTCAAAACGTTTCGCCCGCTCCAACGCGGCGTAAACCTCGGGTGCCTGCCAAAAACGCGTCTGCATGACCAGGTGGTTTTCGCCGCGCCGGAGATGGCCGGGCAAAGCAATTCGGCGAAATGCCGGGTCGAAGCCATATCCCTGGTCCCGTGCCGGAAACGCGTTCCCGTTCAAACGGAATTGATACTTTTCCGGGCTTTCCACCAGCACTTGCAGCGGCGTCTGCAAATCAAAATCGTCCGCCGCCGTAAAGGCAAAGTTCAATTCCACATCGCACTCTTTGTGCAACGCCAGAAGTTGATTTTGCAGCGTCCGCAAGTCAATTCGTCCCCAATCCGCCCCATCCACCCGGCAATGGCAAAAATCCAGTGTCAACAGATTTTCCGGCGGTTCGACCAGCGCAAAAGAGTCCGGCAACCGCTTCAATACCGGTTGGGCCAGCGCATCCGCCGCCAACTCATCTTCCGGTCCGCCGCTCCGCGACGAAACCCAGAGCGCCAGCGCCTCCCCGGGCGAAAAGGTGTAATCGAAAACGAGCCGGTCTTTTTCCACGTTCACCCGGCGCAGTCGGCGAAGCCCGCCATCGTCATGATCGATGACTTCGACACAACTTCCGCTCCGCGGCAAAGATACTTGCGCTTGACAAAGCTCCCGATCCGAGACGTTGACCAGAAAGTAGAACCTTTCGCGCCCATTTCCACTGAATTCCCGGAAACAGCTCTGAATCCATTGGGCCGGAACGCCGTTTTCGACAATCCGTACCCGTTCGGGAAACAGCTCCGCCACGGCGGCGGCGGCCGCTTGTTCATGCGCACAGTGCGGCAACGCGCGGAACCACTTCGCCACCTCCGGCGCGGCAGCTTCGCCGTCAATGGCAAAGCGTTGCGGTTCAATTATGTTGCGCACGACATAAATCGTACCGCCCGCATGTTGAAGCTGACGCAAAAGCGCCAGCGTGGCGGCACCGAGACCGGCAATTGGCGGAATTATCAGCACCTCATAAACGCATTCGCCGATGCGCAGGCATTTGCCGTCAATCGATCCACTCTCTTCGAGAATCTGTTCGTCGGCGTAATGATGCGCGATTTGCAGCGAATCCAGTTCCCGGGTCAGGCGTTCCTGCGCGGCGCTGTAACGAATGATTTGCGGATGATCGTCACATCCCTCATAAAGCTGCCACGCCGTTGCAATCGGATGCAATACGGCCACGCGCGTCTCCGCGCGGCCTGCGCTCAGCATGGCGCCGACCCGCGCGAAGTAATCATTGACCCGCCGGAAATCCCCCCACCACGGCTGGTGCCGGAACCATGAGCCGGGACAGTCGCGTTTACGCTGTCCGCGCAAAGAGTAATCCAATAAGTGATGGCACAGCACATTAACGCCATGCACGAGCTGCTGCTGAAAAATCCAGCACATGCCGGAAAAATTCAAATTCCAGCCGCAGAGGGCAAAGCTCTCGCCAAGGATCTGCTTTTTGCCATACTGTTCGGCCACGGAAAAAACCTGCGTCATCGCCACCGGGTGCGGCGCGCGGCGAAGCAGATGATCCATCCCCGGCAGCTGAAAATAACGGTAATGCGCCATACCGGAGCCATTGCAGCAGATTTGCGTCTGGCAATCCTCCTCCTGCAAAAGATGGCCGGCCAGCTGCCAATGATGCTCCTCACACCACTGGTAAATCGGCTGGAAGAAATTCCGATCGAATAATTTCGTCACCAACTTCCAGAAGCGGATGCGTGTCGGCGCACTTTCCGCGCCGCCCCGGAAAAGCTGCGGCAGCTCCAAGACCAGCTCGCGCGCATACGCTTCTTGATATGCCGCCTCCAGAACCAGGGACCACGGGATGGCGTTGCGCGTCAGTTGCGGTTCATCGCAGAAGACCCCTTTCACGCGCTTCAGCAGATGCGCGGGCAAATGTTGAATATAAAAATCATGCGTCACGCGCAAAAATTCCCGTGCCGAAGCCGGATTCAAATTGTCGGTGTAATAGGCATTGATTTCATAAAAAATCCGCAGTACCTCGGCGCCCGTATCCGGCGGCGTCCGCCCCAGAAACGTGCCGTCCGCAGTATAATAGGCAATCGTATTCTCCCGGCCGAGACCGGCAACGCAACCGCGCTCAAAGCGCAGAATTTTTTGTTGAAAATCGCTGCCGAGGCCGTTGACCAGACCGCCGCCGAAGCCGCTGGGATAGCCGTTTTCGTCATAGAGCCAGGCGTCCATGCCGCATTTTTCCGCCTCCTCCAGGCACGCCTCAATGCACGCCAGCCACGCCGGGGATAAGTATTCGGTGCGCAGCCCCGCGCGCGCATGCATGAAAAAACCGCCGAAACCGGCCGCATGCATCGCGCGCACTTGTATACGCAGCTCCTCCACATCAAGCTGGTCGTTCCAGCTCCAAAATGGAATCGGGCGCTGGTCATTCGGGATATCGAATTTATCAAAAGGCATACGAGACTCCATCATTTCCCGGCGTTTTCCGGTTCGACCTGGCCGTTGTCTTCCGGGTCGTCCTGCCGCGCGGCCAGGTCAATGAACAAACGCCGCGTATCGACGATCCCGCCCCACATGAACCATACCGTCGAAATCAGTCCGATAATCCCCGGAATCACCAGGGAAGTGATATAAAAGTAGTTGCTCCACCACTGCAACGGCCACGGCGAAATCATGTTCCAGACAATCACCGCCACAAAAGTCATGCCGAAGGTGTAAATGAATGAGTGCACAAACAACGCCCAGGTGATCACCTTGTCACCCAGAGTGTAGTCCGGCGTGATCGAGACCAGCTTGTTCATCAGGGTGCGCCAGCTCCACGGTTCCGGCGGCGCTTCATGCCCGTCGCTGTATTGGCCGCGATGCAGCAATTTATCCAGATCATACGGCTTGTAGGTCAAATACGAGCCGATAATATAACTGCCGATGGCAAGAACCATCGAAATAAAGAAGATTTCAAATGAATTGATCGGGAATTTCACCGGATCCATCTCCCAGTGAATCCACGGATCCAGCGGCGAAGAAATCCACAGCAGACCGCCGTTCAAGGTTTCGACCCAATTCATCCGCTCCAGCCACGGGTAAATGCTCAACGCCCAGTTGCGCTGAAAAATCAACCCCAGGAGCGAGGTCCCGGAGCCGAAAATAATCGCACACCACGCCCCGGTAAGGTTGCCGAAGCGGGTATAGAGTCCGAAAATCATGATCGGCCCGGCTCCCCCCAGCCACAACGCGCACATGATCGTCACAAACATATTGATGTAATCCAATTGCGCAAAAAAGAGCGCCACCACAAAGAAGAACACCGTCACCGCCAGCGACGAAAGGCGCAAAAGCAAAAGATGCTTTTTCGTCGTCAGACGCCCTTTGTAAAACGGCAGGATAATATCCTGCGCAATGCACCCGGACGCATTGAATATGCGGCTGCTGTCGGTCGAAATCAGCAGCATGACCATCAGCAGGCAAAAGAGTCCGAACAAGCCGGCCGGCAGAATCTTATTGAGCACCGACGGCATCATCATCTGTTGAAACAACGTCCGGTATTGCTGATATTGATAACGCTCCTGCGGCGAATCGCCGAGTTCATTGCGCACGGTATCGAAGTAGACCGTATCGAGGTTGTTGTTTTGCGACAACGCCGGATCGATGCCGATGCGATGCACCTGATCGGGAATGCGATTGACCTTCGCGATAATGCGCTGCTGTGCCGCCTCGTCGGCGACCACTTCCGTTATGACGCGTTCGGAAAGGTATTTTCGTACCTCGTTATTGGTGACCTGAAACCGGTTGGCGTCTCCATGCGTCGCGAAATTGCCGCTGTTCATGAATACAATAACGATCACGGCAACCATCAGAACCATCACATAAGCGAAACCGTTGCGCCATGACCCGAGAATTCCGGCCATTTTCTGTTCATGCGGATCGCGGCCGGCGTTGGTCGTATCGTTGCCCATCCAGCTGGCGCGGTTCATGATCGTACTGACCAGCGTCACCATCAATGCAAACACGTTGAAATCACGCAGTTGCGCAATGTCATACGGATCGAGAAAGCTTTCATTCGCCGCCCGCGCGCTCAACGCCGGGGCAATATCGATATCCCAGGAGAACTTCAACAGGATAAAGCCGACGATAATCACGAAAATCGGGTAGCACAGCAACCCTTGAAAGCAGTCCGTAATCAACAGTGAAATCCGCCCGCCCGGCCAGATGACGGTCAGCGACAGCGCCAGGCAGAGCGTGACGATAATCGCATAGCAGGGCAGACTGATCCCGCCGATCATCACCCGGTGCGGCAGCCCCAGATAGTAAATGAAGAAGTTCGCCGCAAGCGCCGGGCCGATGGCGTTGGTCACCATCTCGGCAAGCGAACTGACGGCCGCCGTAACGATACGGAAAAATTTACTCCCGTAGCGCAATTCGATGAATTGCCCTTTGGAGAGACAGCGCGTCTCACGCCAGCGGTACGTGCAATAGCCGGTCAGCGCCAGGACAATGCCGATCGGCGCGACAATGTTGTTCCAGAAGACCACCCCGAAGCCGGTTTGATAGTTCTGTTCCGCCCCCGCGATCAAAACGATGACCGACAGCCCCACGGTCATATCCCCCACCGACATGACATAGCGCCCCGCCACGCGCCCGGCGGCGAGAAAATCGACAATCCCGCGCGCATAGCGCCTGGCATAAATCGCCAGGCCGACGATAAGTGTAAGAGGAACGATAACGATCAGCCAATCTACCCAATGCATGCTTTTTTCCCGCTGAATTTTTTATTTTACTCTATGACGATCACCGGGAACCGGCTCGTATCCTGATCGTTGCCCATGCCCGGCGCGGCATAGAGCCCGTTCTTGCGTCCGGCGCCGTCATCGTCGTTGATCAGGACATTGAAACGAAAACCCCGGCGCAAGCGCTCACGGTCGACATCCAGCTTCGCCAACGGTATGGCGACATCATATATGGTGCGGTTGCCTTCGCGAACGATTTTGTATGTCATATCGTCAAGTGTCAACCCCGCCTCTCCGGGTTTGTTCCAGATGAAGGCCGACTCCTGTTCCTCCCCGCGTGCGAAACCGAACTCGAAAAAGCCCTGCTGCCCGGCAAAGGCAAAGATATATTGGATGCTGTCCGATTGCCAGATATCCGGGCCGGTATATCGTTGCACATGCACATCGTCGACGACTTCGCCGCGCAAAATCAACTGATCCTCCGCGAGGTGAAGCCAGAATTTCCCGGAGAGGTCATCCGCGCCATGCCAGGTCAAGTGTTCGCGGCTCGGATCATAGGGCACAAGCACGCAGATCTGCGTTTCGTCATCGAGTACGAAATCCGGCGCTTCATGCGCCGCGGCGGCGACCGGAAGCGCCCGGGTCACGGCAAATTTTACCGTGGCCGGCGGCGCGTCATCCCAGCGATAGGAGATTTCCAACTCACCGGCATCCGCGGTCAACTCCGGCAACGCCACTTCCACCGCCTGGGTTTCTCCGGATTGCAGACGCGTTGCCGTGCGCTGCCCGTCAAGTTCGAGCGTCAGCGTCCGCGCTTCGGCAAACGGATTGTACACCTCGAGGGTCTGCCTATTTTCCGCGCCGGGCAGATAGATGACTTCCGTGCGGAATTTGATCATATCGCCGGAAAAGGCAAAACCGCTTGCTTTATTCAGGCGAATGATTTGCGGTTCGGTGTTGCAGTTGAGCGTCACATGGCCATTCTCGACGGGCAACGCGGTGGCATTTCCCATCAGATCGATGCTCTCGACCGCAGTCGCGTCGGTACGGAACGCGAGGAGGGCTTTGCCGCTCTCCGTCCATGCCGGAATCAGCAGCGCATCGCCTTGGGCAAACAAATAACAGAATACCCGGCCGTCATCCGCAAGCGTCCGCTTGAACCGGGCGCCTTGCAGGGTTCGCGCCAGCATATGAAAGGTCGAAAAAACAAATTTCGGCTGAAAATCCATCGTAATCAAACCAAACGTATGCTCGGTACTGTAAGGGTCCGTGCCGTCGTCGCGCAAATCGTACCAGCTGTAACCGACGGCGCCGTTGGCCCAGCTGTACAACAGTTTTTTGAACAGTGTTCGCGCCTGGCGGCGTTCCGCTTCGATGCCGCCGAGCGCGGGCATGCCGGTTTCGTGCGGATACCACGGGGCAATGGAACCGTCGCCGCGCTTCAGCCATTCGAGCATTTGCGGAATTTGCGCGCGATAGCTTTCGAACGTGCCGTGCAAATGAATGGTAAAGACGTCGAAATAGTCGCGCATTTCCTGCGCGGTGCGCTGGACGATATCGTATTTTTCCGGCGTAAGATGCAGCCCGGCGAAGCCGCCGGTCATGACCTGAGCGTCGGGGTTGCCCGCTTTGATGCCGCGATAGGCGCGTTTTTGCAGCTCGAAATACTCTTCGGTGGTGAAGTTGGAAAAGAAATTGATATCCGGTTCATTCCACGGCTCGAAATAAGTGACACGCCCTTTGGTACTTGCCGCGAGAAGCTTGACGAAGTTTTCATACGCGTCATAATCCGGCAGCGCATAGTGGGTGGTGGTTTCATCGCAGCCGGGGACCTGGTAGCGCGGCTTATAGCCTTTGGCGATCGCCCAGAGCGGGGTGTAGCCGATCACATGCATTTGTTCGACGTTGTGCGCGGCAAAAATCGCATCGTACGTGTCCCAGGTGGTCGTGTCGAACATTTCTTTTTCCGGTTGAAAAAAGACCCACGGCAACGCTTCGCGCACGAAATCCGCTCCGCTCATCGACTCCGCCAGCGCTTCATACTCCGCCTCCCGGAGCGGTTTTTTCGCTTCGACGATATGCGAACAGACGCCGAAACGGAAATCCCCGGCTTTCCGGGCAAACGGCAGCGGCGTCATGACCGTGAAGGAAAGGCGCCCCTCTTTGGCGGCATTGGCGGCGGCATCGTAAATCCGGTAATAGAGATAGTAAGCGCCGAGTTTTTCCGGCTGCCACGGCAACTCCACAGTGTGACTCAGGCGCGGCGCCAGTTCCAGTGTGAGCGCATCCGATTGCACATTGCCGGAATAGTCTTCGAGCTTGAGTTGCACTTCAACATTGCGCGGCGCACTGCTGCGGTTTTCGAGGCGGATTTGCGGATATTCCGGCATTTGCGGATCGACGTTGCGAATGGGGTGCGCCATTTGCAACGCGATATCGATATCGGTCAAAAGCTGGGTGCGGTTCTGCCGGAGTTCCGGTTGGGCGAAGTCCGCCGTAACGCCGTCGACCCGTAAAAACGGCGTTCCGCTCCGGACCGGACTGGAGCGCAGATCGAAACCGAATTCGCCCAGGCGGCCGCTGCCGTCGGAGATCCAGCCGAGAATTTTTTCATCCACCAGTTTGAGTTTGAATTGGTAGGCGGTATGGTATTCCCATGGAAAACTGCTCCACGCCAGACATGGCAGATTCTGATTCACCTCTTCACCGCTGACGCGCAATTTCATCTCCATGAAGCGGCCGTTGCCGAGCGCTTCCGGCTGTTCGACGAGATTCAGACTCCAGAATGCGTCGTCACTTTGGGCGAGCCCCACGCCGCAAATCTTCCAGCTTTGCGGAACATCGGCTTGGCGCGGGGTAATCTGCACTTCAAACTCGAATTCGCGGAGCTCCTCCGCTTCCTGCAGGAAAAGTTTGTTTTGAACGCCTTCGCTGCCGGTAATCAGGGCTCCATTCTGCGTCCAGTTTGCCGCCCAGGCCCACTTTTCATCGGCAAAAGTGTTCCCAAGGGCGCCAAGCGCAAGTGCGCATAAAAAATAGTTCCAATGCCGTCGCATGAGCGGCTCCTATCCATGCGGTTGAAAAGTTCACCGATACCGGGAGCCGATTCGCCACGAGCCGGCTTCCGGTTTTGCCGACACGCTCAATCGGCAATGTCGTACACGGCATAGTTGCTTTTGCAGGCTTTCAAGATATTGCTGTCGGTCTTCTTCAAAGCTTTGTCGGTCATGCTTTCGACGTGGCCGTCGAAGGACAGGACATTGGCACGATCGGAGTGCGCCAACGCGATCATCGAATTGCCGCACTGATCCGGCACTTTGGTCGTGCCGAAAACCCAACCGCCCATCCCGATTTCCGCAGGTGTCCCGGAAGTACGGGCACTGTCGGCGACCAGAATCGTCGAAGACGGCGCATTCAACTTGGTGACGAAAAAAAACGACGACAAACCGGCATTGATCCCATACTGACCGAAGTCGCCGATTTTGCCCGTCTTGGAGGAGTACATATCGTCCTGGCCGAGATTGTACATGCCGTACCAGCCGCCCCAGTGACCGGCATCCGTATCGGCGTCGCCCGTCGACGGATCGATGGGGCAGCGCATCGATTTGCCGGAGGAGTAGGTCCCGCGCAGCAGGATCGGCCACGGCGCCTCAAAGCCGGTGCTGCTTTGCTTGGAGTTCGCGATCCAGTCTCCGGAATCGTTGGCGTACATCAGCAGTCCCAGACCGCATTGTTTCAAGTTGCTGACGCATTTGGCCGACTGCGCCGCCGCCCGCGCCTTGCTCAACGCCGGCAACAGCATACTGGCGAGAATGGCTATGATCGCGATCACAACGAGGAGCTCAATCAATGTAAAAATTTTTCTCATCTTTCCCTTCCTCTCAACTTGGTTGGTGTCATTTTCGATACTTCGGGTTCCATTGGCAAACATGAACTTTTTTGAAAAAAAACAGACTGTTTTGCTGTTCGATTCGAATGTCTCCGATTTCATTCTCCTTGGTTTTTCCGGCAATAAACGACAAAAGCTTTCTTCACTATATATTATCCTGCAAGAGGTTCGATTTTCCATGAACGATTCTACTATAAAGATGAACGTTTTTATTGAATTGCGCCAAGCTCAACCAGATCGGATCAGGATAAAATCCGTCTTTCCGCTTGACGTTTGATCCGCAAAAGCGCGCTGCTGCGCGGACGGTCGAGTCGGATGGCGAAGCCGCGTATCAGCTCCTGCCCGGAGAATTTTTCCCGTCTGCCGGTGTCGTCGTCGGTCACTTCATACACCGCGTACGGCTCCAAAAAGCTCAGCCTGGCGGTGAATTCGGCGGTGGCGCAATCCTCCTGCCGGAATGCCAGCAGCAGCGTTTCGCCATGTTCCGGATCATCGTACGCCACCGACATCCAGCCGAAACGGTCGAGCTGGTGGTGCCACGGCGTCAACAAATAGAGATCCTTGCAAAGCAGGTGGCGCACCGACTTCCATTCATTGATGTTGCGCCGCAGCAGTTCGAAATCGATCTCTTTGTTATGCGTAAAAGCCAGCCCCGCAATGTTGTAAACCGGCAGGAGCGAGGCGCGGTTGACATAACTGTCACTGCCCGCTCCGACCAGATCCTCGAGTTGATCCCGGGTCTCTTTGGTGCTCGCCCCGTGAAACGGCACCCAGCGGCAGAAGGATGCGGTCATCGACAGACGCAGCGCCGTCGTGGTCCGGTCGAAATCACTGCGCAACAAAGGAATGCTCCGCCGCAACGATTCGATGTCATTGCGCCCGCCGCCCGACGCGCAGGAGTCCAGAAAGGTGAACTTGCCCTGTCCGGCGCTGTTGGCCAGAATCGCGTCCCAAAGTCGATAGTGTCCCTGGATGCAGAAGTTTTCATTGAGACCGCAGCGTGGAATGCCGTATTCCCGGCTCTGCCGTTCATCGAGAATGCGCCACGATGCTTCCGGATCGCTGTTGTTATCCTCGCGATAAAGATCGACGGCATTCTCGTCCATCATTTTGACAATGCGTTCGAGCGTCCATGCGAGGCATTCGGGGTCGCCGATGTTGCTGGTCACGACACCGCGGCCATTGTCGACGCCCCATTCGCTTTTATAGCCGTAATTCCGGGCCAATGCTTCGACGTCGGTCACGCGTTCGGGTTCGAACCAGGTCAGCACCTTCAGTCCGGCGGCGTGGCAGGCGTCGTTGGATTCGCGGAAGCTCGTGCCCGGCCACTTCACCGGATCGAGTTCCCACGTCCCGACCGTCGCCCACCACTGCTCCGGTACGGTTTCGCCATTGGCGTCGCAATACCAACCGGCGTCAAACCAGCGAAAATCCGGGGCGACATCTTCGGCGATCAATTTGTCCAGCGTCGGCTTCCAGGTGGAATAACGCTCGGAAATGCTGCCGTCGGAATTCGGCAACCCGGTATCCGCAGCAAAACAGGTCGTCGAAAAAGGCTGTATCGGATCGCCTTGCGCATTGGCGCGCGGCTGATTGTATTTGAGCCACCATTCGCGCCAGAGATTCCCCGCGTCGTTGGCGTCGCGCCCACGGTAGGGCAAAAGCACCACCAAACCGGTGCGGATGCTCTCGCCCGGACGCAGCACCGCGCAAATATCGTTGCATGTCTGCGCCTGCATGCGTGTCGCGCCGGCGACCGGCGCGAAAAGCGCGCTCCAGGTGCCCGCCCAGCCGAGCGCAATCATCGTGCCGCCGTCGCCGTGCACGAGGTCGAAATAGGGGAAAAGCACATGCGTGGCACGGCCGCCGGTCGAACAGAAATATTCGGAGCGTTGCGCAATATCGCGTTCATAGGCTTTGTAGTAGTTCTGCAAATCGCCGAGGCAGCCGCGCAGCACGGGGTTTGCGCCTTCGAACTCCAGGTCGACGGCGAGAATTTTTTCCAATTGTCCGGAGTTTTCTTTGCCGGTGTTGGTGAAGTATCCGGTGTACTCCATCTGGCCGAATTCCGCACAATAGGCGACGCCGACTTTGAGTTCCAGATTTTCATCGATTTGAAAGCGCACCTCACCGCGCCAGCCGGTCGCACAACGCGTTACACTGTTGCCAAGCAGCGGTACCCCGGCCATGCCATGGTAGGATTTGCCGCCATAGACAAATGAAACCGGCAAATTTTCCGGCGTATCGAGCAGGCGCTGAAACAACTTTTCCGCCCGGGCGAGATCCAAACTTTTCTTTGACATTTTGTTCTTCCTTCGTTTATCATTGATTCCAGTGGAGCAACTGTTCGAAGAGTGCCGCAAGTTGCTTTCGCGCCCCGGCGAAGGCCCAGGTTCGACAGCGATCGGTGACACGCGCAATCTCCGGCGTCAGGTAGTTCGCATGATATTCCATTTCACCGAAACCGCCGATTTCGTCGTTGCCGCAGAACACTTGCACCGGACAGGCGGGCAATTGTTCCTGTCCCGCAGGCAACGGAAACGGAATATCCGCGCAACGTTCCGCCACCGTAAACTCCCGCATGATGAAATAGGGCACTTCGCTCGCTTCATTCCAATAAAACATCCGCATCCTGCTCCTGCCCGGCGGACGAAACCCCAGTTTATAACCGCCCCGGTCGGGGGTCGGCATCGCCACGTATTTTTCCGTCCGGCAATGCGCGCGTTCACCAAAGTAGAGGGTTTCCGTACCGCCCCGGAAACGTATCTCGCCACCCGGCGGCACCTGCAACAGATTCCAGATGGCCGGACACTGCGTCGGCAGCACCCGTTGTTGCGCCTCCAACGTGACGGTCAATTCATACCCGGCAAATGCAATGGCTTCATCCAATACCATAGGTGCCTGACGCAAAACTTCCACTTTTTTATCAAGAATAAGCGGTAATTCGCTCTTGTCATGATGAAATTTCGCACAAAACCGATTGCGCATGGTCACCGTGTATTCATCTTGCGCAACGATCTGAAACGCCCCCGGATCGATCTCCTCGGGCACACTGTGATCCGAGCGGCCGCTTCGGCCCAGACTGGGAAAATAGAGATCCGCCTCCGGCGAAATCCAGGTCCTGCCGCCGCCGGGATTGGGCCAGTCCCCGGTATTCGGTCCGGTCAAATTGCAGTACAACGTATTGGGGCAATTCGCCGGCTGCAACCGGATCTCCCGCCCGCCGGTCAGACGGATACCGACGCCGTGCCCCAGATCAAGAATCTCCGTATTATTTATCATAATTCATATCTCGGTTCTGCGTTTCACCGGATTGCGCCATTTTTGCCAGCTCGGCGCGAACCGTCGCCGCCGCCAGGGCACCCAGCAGCGCCGCGCCTTCGGCATTGGGGTGCACGCCGTCGTCAGCATAGCGGGATGGCTTCGAGGCCGCATCGTAACCATGACGAAACGGCGCGGTGTCGATGCAGAAAATCCGCTCATCGCCCTCTTCGCGCAGCCGCACCACCGCCCGGAAAATCTCTCCCTCATGCATGCCCAATGGCGGAATAAGCCAGAAAATCAATGCCGCAGGACACGCGCTGCGCACCGCGCGCAACCACGCTTCGGCGTCCTTTTCAATATCGCGCGGCTCGGTAATGTCCTGGTAAAAATCATTGGTTCCCATCGCGCAAAATACCAAATCCGGTTCCGGCAGCAATAAGCCGTCGTCATTCAAACGCGACGCCGTCGCCGAATAACGGCTCCAGGTGTGCAAAAGCGGCGGCATGATTTTTTCCGAACCGTTAACCAGTCCTTGCCCGCCCGTGCCCAATTGTCCATACTCGCAATCGAGAGCGGCACACGCCAATGGGAACCAGCTGCTTTGCGCGCGACTCGCCGAAAGATCGTGCCAGCCGGTAAACGGCTTCGCCGCGCCGATGCCCTCGGTGATCGAATCCCCGAAACCGATCGCCAGACGCGAACGACGTGTAGCCATAGACAGCTGCGCCCCCCGACCGATCAACACGCCACTGAGGCGGAGATGCGTCAATGGCGAACTCCAGCGATCGAGCATCAGGTTGGCCGAGCGGAAATGAATTTCCGCCGTATGTATCTGCGCCGGATCTAAATTTTCCGCGAAAATCAATACGAATTCATCCGCGTCCCCGTCCGCCGGCGGCGGAATCTGGAACGTTTTAACGGGGCCGCCGTCGACAAAAAATTCCACCATCGGCATGGAAATAGCCGGACAGGCGCGATTGGCGCTCCGGTCAATGACCACGCCCATGGCGTCGCTGTCCGTCGCGGCAAAACGCAGATACGCTCCGGGCATACATGCGTCAATCGAGCCGTTCACCTCCTGCCAGACATAAGGGGCGCGAAACACTTCCGCGGCGTTGATTTTTTCTCTGCGAAGCTCCATGGCATTCCCTTCTCCGGGTTGATTTTGCGGCGGATTGCCGGCCGCAGCGACGGCACCAAGCAGCGTTATGCAATAAATGTTGATTTTTTTTCGGATGGAAATCATTCACACTCCGTAGGCTTCGATGTTACCCCAGCCGGCGTCGACAAACTGCGAAAGCGTACGCTGTACCGACCCCAGGGCAAGGAACTCTTCCGCATTCATGCCGTCGGCTTCATACGCGCGGCGGAATTCGTGCATCGTCAAAAGGCGCGCCAGAATCTCCCGCTCCACGGCAACATCGATCTGCGGCATAAAAGGCGGAGTCAATTCCGCGAGCATCTTTTGGATTTTCGGGTGAATGGACAGCGCCATATCGCCGCCGGCCAGCGCCTCGACATGCGCCGCGCTGCGCACTCCCGACGGCATCAGAATCGCCTCATATTTTTGCGCCTTGAAGATCGCCGCGGCATGTTTGACCATCGCGACACCGGCCTGGCGAATATCCGAATCGCGAACCGCCGCGCGGCTGTCGTGCGCGGCGTCAAGCAAATAATCATCGACGCGTCCGACCATGATCACGGCAAAGCATTTACCGGTTTTGCCATCCGTTGCCGCGGCCCGTTGCAGACCTTTGCGGTAACGTTCGGCCGCCGCCACCGCCTGCGGCACCGAGAAACTCACCGTCGCGGTCACGGTAATGCCCTCGGCCGCGCACTCTTCGAGCACGTCGAGTCCGGCCGCGGTCGCCGGCAGTTTGACCGCGATATTCGGCGCCCACCGGTGAAGGCGTCTGGCCATGGCCAGCATGGCTTCCCGGTCGGCTTGCGCTTTGGGATTCACCTGCGCGCAAACATAACCCTCATTACCGTCTGCCTGAAAGCGGGGCAGCATCGTTTCGGCGATTTTCACCGTCACCCGGCGGATGATCTCTTCGGCGCGCTCATCGCCCTTGAGGCTGTCCGGCACTTCACGCAACAGCTCCCGCCACGGTTGCTCCGGACCGGAAAGCGCCTGTTTGATCAACAGCGGATTGGTGGTGATGCCGACGGCGCCGTTTTTCAGAGCCACGGCAATTTCCCGCGGATCGGCCGAGTCGTGCCACCATGCGGTCGGCGTTTCCCGGGCCAACCATTGCAAATAAAGATTCTGTTCCATTTTTCCCCTACTTTTGCACGGGATATTCGATCCCGTAATTTTGATACAATGCCGCGATGATCTCTTCGCGGTACGGCATCGCCGGAGCGGTGCCGCGCCTGGTCGTCGACAGGGCGCCCGCGCAGTTGGCAAACATCAATGCCGCCGCCATGGACACGCCTTCGGCAATTGCCGTGGCCAAAGCGCCGTTGAAGGCGTCGCCGGCACCAGTGGTGTCGACGGTGTCGACCGCAATGCCCGGCAAAAAGAGCTGCTCCGTCCCGTCGGTGTAAAATGCGCCGCTCTTTCCCATCGTGATGACCACATGTTTGACGCCGCGTGCGAGCAGCTTCGCCGCCGCGCCGGCCGCGCCGGCTTCATCGGCGACTTCGATGCCGGTAAAAAATTCCGCCTCGGTTTCGTTGGGGGTCAGATAATCGACCTCCGCGAAAAGTGACTCCGGAATATCCTGAAACGGTGCCGGGTTGAGAAAAAAAGCCTTATGGTGTTTTTTCGCCAGCCGTTTGCATTCGAGAATCGACGCATGGCTGGTTTCGAGCTGTGTCAGGACCAGATCGCAATCGACAAAATCCGCCTCGGCGTTTCGTACTTCGGCGGCGTTCACTTCATTGCTCGCGCCTTTGATGATGATAATGCGGTTTTGCCCGGATACGGTGTCGACCTCGATCATCGCACTGCCGGTTTCGCCGGCCTCCGAGCGTGTAATGTATTGCGTGCTCATTTTTTCGCTGTCATAGTGACGCAGCATCAATTCTCCGAGCGAATCCGTTCCGACGCGGCCGATGATCAGTGTCTGCGCACCGGCGCGGTGTGCGGCGGTCATTTGATTATTGCCTTTGCCGCCGGGCCCGAAGCGCAGCGTTTGGCCGAGCGTCGTCTCCCCATCCACCGGCAAATGCTCGGCATAGGCGGTGACATCGACGATCAAACTGCCGACTCCAATGATTTTTTTCATCCGGAACTCTCCATTATTCGCCATCCGTAATGATCTTGATTCCGGCGGAGGTCCCCAATCGCTCCGCTCCGGCGGCGACCAGAGCCAGGGCATCGGCGCGGTTGCGGATGCCTGCCGATGCCTTTAATTTGGCATGCCCGCCGAGGTTGGCTTTCATCAATTCGATGTCCGCGACGGTCGCAACGCCTTCGTTGAAACCGGTGCAGGTTTTGACGAAACAGGCTCCGGCGGCGCAGGCGAGCCGGGTCGCCCGCGCTTTTTCGTCGTCGGTCAGAAAAGCGGTTTCGATAATCACCTTGACGCATTTGCCCGGGACGGCAGCGACGACCGCGTTGATCTCATCGCGCACGAAATCGTCTTTGCCTTCTTTCAGCGCGCCGACATTGATGACCATATCGAATTCATCGCATCCGTGCGCCGCGGCATCGAGTGTTTCGGCCACCTTGATTGCGGTGGTATTCGCGCCGAGCGGAAAACCGATGACCGTGCAGACTTTGACATCGCTTCCGGCGAGCAATTTTTTGGCCAACGCAACGTGACACGGATTGATGCAGACCGAAGCAAAATGATGCTCTTCGGCTTCCGCGCAGAGCCGGGTGATTTGCGCCGTCGTGGCAAAGGCTTTCAACATGGTGTGATCGATGTATCCATTCAAATTGCAATTCATGATATTTCCTTACGTTGTTTTTTACTCTTCGTCGATGCGTTTAAAGGATTTTCCCCAAAGTTTCATGCGCGCTTCATAGCCGTCGTTGAAACGGTAATCTTTCCAGATGGTCAGAATTTTGAGGTCTTCCGCGCCGGTGCGGTTGTCCAGAGCGTGAAAACAGCCGCCGGGAATGAAAATCACCTGGTCGGGCACAACCGCAAACACCTCATCGCCGAGGGTAATTTTAGCGTGACCGCTGAGGATATAATAAATTTCATCCTCTTCATGGGTCGCGCCCTCGAGCGCATATCCGGCTTTCACCGTGCCGTGATTGATTTGAGTGACGTTTTCGCGTCCGGTGATCGCGTGGTCCAGAATCATCCTGGAATCATAACTCGCGCCAAACGACAAAGCCTTGACTTCGGCCACCTCCACCAACAGCGGTTTCAGCATTTCCATGGTTTCATTTCTCCAATTCAAAATCGACAAAAACTTTGACTTTTTCCTGTTGATAGCGCTCTGCTTCGGCAAAATATTGCGGACACTCTTCGAGACGAATCCGATGGGTGATGATCGGCGTCAATCGGGTTTGACATTTTTGCAGCAATTCACACACCGCCGGGGGGTTGCCGAAACGCCCCGCCGTCCCGCGCAAGGTCAGACACCGCAATACCATGTTATCCAACGGCAGATTATTCAATGGGCGCTCATAAAAGCTGGCAATGGAAATGAGGCCGTCATTGCAAGTCGATTCGATCGCCTGAATCAAGGCGATTTCCGACCCGGATGCCTCGACGAACATATCCACGCCGCGCCCCCGGGTGAGCGATCGGATTTCGCCGGCCACATCTTGGGTCGTCGCGTCGATCGTCACATCCGCGCCGATTTGTTTGGCGATGTCGAGCTTGCACTGATTGCGCCCGATCATGATGACCAGACCGGCCCCCAATGCTTTGGCCAACCACACTGCGGCCATGCCGATCGGCCCCGCGCCGATGACCGCGACCATCGTCTTTGCGTTCAGCGCAATATCGCGAAACGCATCATAGGCAACGGCGATCGGTTCGATCAACGCCCCCTCGTCGTAGCTGACACCGTCAGGCAGACGAAATACATGATGCTCCGGCATGAGCATATATTCGGCGAAGCAGCCGTCCCAGGTGTTGACCGTACCCAGGGAGCGCACGCTCCGGCAATCGCCGAATCTTTTTGCCAGACACGCGGGACAAACGCCGCAGGTGACGGCGCAATCGGAAAAAACCCGATCGCCGACCTTGAAATCCTGCACCTCCGGCCCGACTGCGTCGACCACGCCCGCATATTCATGGCCGATGCGCACCGGATAGCGGATCTCGCCGCTGCGGATAAAACTGCAATCGCCGGAATAGATCGCCTGATCCGTGGCGCAAATACCCGTGCGCATGACTTTAATGCGAATCATTTTGCCGGTGGCATCCGGAGTCGGGATGTCGCAAATCTCCGCCTGTTGCGGCCCTTTGATGATCAGTGCTTTCATATTTTTCCTCAAATCCGAATCGCTTCCCCCTGGCGCATGATATGCCGGGGGATGTTGTTTTGCATCGCCAAATCGATGAATCGTTGCGGATCGCCGCCGTGCGCGGCGAAATTCCCGTAATGGCAGGGGATGGTCAGGCGCGGGGTCAGGAGCTTGCTCGCTTCGACGGCCTCATCCGCGTTCAGATTGCCGAATGCGCCGTTGATCGGCAGCAGTAACAAATCGACATTCCGCAATGCCGTGTTTTGCCAAATTTCCGGTCGAAACGCACTGTCGCCGGTCAGATACACTTTTTTCCCGTCGAAATCGAGCAGGAAGCCCAGCGCATCCGGTGTTTCCGGACCATGATCGCAGGCGACGGCGCGGATCGTCAGCTGCTCGTGTTCAAAAACATCATCCACTTTCATATAGGTGATATTCTTTTGCAAGTGAAGTCTTCGGCATTCCGCCTCCACATCATATGCCGCGACCAGCCTCGTCCTGCCGTTGTCCATAAGCAACGGCACCGCGTCCGGATCGAAGTGATCGTAATGCGCATGCGACGCCAGCACGAGATCGAATTCCAGGTCGTACGGCTGCAGCAATTGCGCCATTTGCCGTTTGAATCCGAAATAACGGAAACAACAGTCGGACAAATAGATGTCCACGGCAATCAGAGTGCCGGCGGCGGTTTTGAAAAGAAACCCCGCCTGGCCCAGAAAGAAGACTCCGACTTCCCCGGACGGAACCCAAAAAGAGTTCACTTTTTGCGCAAAATCGGTCATGATATTCCTGTTTTAAAAATCGCGGGTGTACCCGCACGTCCAACCGCCATCGACTTTCAACACCATCCCGGTAATATATGCGGCATAGTCACTGCATAGAAACATCGCCGCATGAGCAACATCTTCGGGCGCGCCCTGCCGATGCTGCGGGATATGCGCGAGCAGACCCGCCATCGCCTGCGGATCCTGCCACAGCAATTGCGTTTTCGCTATGCCGATCGAGCCGGGCGCGATCACATTCACGCGAATCCCCGCTTCGGCCAGCTCGATGGCCATGGCCTGGGAAAAAGCCATGACCGCGCCTTTAGCCGCGACAAAAGCGCTCTGCTTGCGCAACGGCACGATACCGGTGGTCGAGCTGATATTCAAAAGGTTGCCCCCGCTCTTTTTCAAGTACGGCACCACCGCCTTGGAACAATTGTAAACCCCGTTCAGGTCGACGTTGAGAATCGCGTCCCACCAGGCGTCGCTGAATTCATCGACGTTCCGGCGCTGCTCCGTTCCGACATTGATCCCGGCATTGTTGATCCAAACATCGATGTTGCCGCACTGCGCCGCAATTCGGGCGCAAACTTCCGCGACATTCCCGCGATCGGTCACATCCAGAGTCATCGCAACGGCGTTGCCGTTATTCCGCACGATTTCCGCCGCCGCCTCCGGTGCGCCTTTGATGTCGCACAGTACGACCGTGGCGCCGCCGCCGGCAAAAATCCGCGCCATGGCCGCGCCGATGCCGCCGCCGCCGCCGGTGATGACCACGACCTTCTCCTCAAAACGAATATTCATCTCAGAGCTCTTCTTTTTTTACACTGTCGCCGGTGAGATATTCATAATATTGCACCAATGCGCTGTGGTCGAGCGAATCCCGTCCGGCACTGCGCAACCACTGCATCATCTCCATCACTACGGTAGTCAGGGGCAACGGCGTACCAACGGCGTGCCCGGCGGCGACGACATTGTCCAAATCTTTGATATGAAGCGCGATTTTGAATCCCGGCTTGAAGTTGCCGGCCAACATCATCGGAACTTTTGCCTCCATCACCGTACTGCCGGCGAGGCCGCCGCGAATCGCCTGGAAAATGGTTTCCGGCTCCACCCCGGCACGCTTGCCGAGCATCAAAGCTTCGCCCACTGCGGCGATATTCACCGCCACGACAATTTGGTTGGCCAGTTTGGTCGTATTGCCTGCGCCAAGCGCGCCGCAGTAAGTGACACTTTTTCCCATCGCCTGCAAAATCGGCAACACCTGCTCGAATACCGCGTTGTCGCCGCCGCACATGATCGACAACGAGCCGTCGATCGCCTTGGGTTCGCCGCCGGAAACCGGCGAATCCAGCAACACGCCGCCGTGTCGGGCGACTTCCGCGCCGATCTCTTGCGCGGCGATCGGATTGATCGAGCTCATATCGACGAAAACCGTACCCGGCGCGGCCGTTTCGAGCAAACCGCCGGCGCCGCAGATCACCTCCTTGACCTGTGGCGAATTGGGCAGCATCGTGATGATCACACGGCATTTCGCGGCCAACTCCCGGCAATTTCCCGCGGATCCGGCGCCGGCGGCGACGACATCGGCGACGGCTTCTTTATTGAGATCGAAGACGGTCAGAGCATATCCGGCCTTCAAAAGATTCTTGCTCATGGGCCGCCCCATGATGCCAAGTCCGACAAAACCGATTTTCGTCATACCGCATTCCTCCTGTATTGATTTTTTCCGAATTGCTTCTATATTTATAGTATATCGCAAAAGCGCGGGATTCGTATGAACTAATTTACTAAAAAGATGAACAATTTTACCGAAAAACCTTTTTGTTTACCGTGTGATCTTGAAGCGACCAAGCGTCCGCTCAGCCTCTATCCGGAATTCGACTTCATCCGGGGCAACCGCACCAAAGTGCCGTCATGCTACTCCACCGGGTGGCGTATTATGCCGTTTCATCTCTGTACGATGGGGTTCCGCCCGGAGGGCGGGATGAGTACTCTGGAGGTCAAAGATCAGGAGACCATCAACGTTGCGGGAAATGATTTTTTGTTTGTTCCGGCGGGAACGCCGCATCGTTTTACCGAGAATGAGCATGGCGAGTGTGAAAGCGTATGGCTGCATTTCCGGGCGACGTTCAGCGGGGGAATCGATTTGTTTTCGCTGTATGAAATTACGGCGTTCCATGTGACGGAGCCCGAACAGGTCGAACGTTTTGCGGCACTTTTGAACAAATTGATTCTGTTGCCCAAGTACGCGGGGATAGCCGACTCCATCCAACTGCAGATTACCGGCATGACCCTGCTCGATGAGCTTCTGGCATTTGCCACGCCGAAGGTTTTTCCGAAGAGCCGCGAAAATGATATTGAACGCCTGAAAAAAGTGCTTACCATGCTGCGAAGCGCGTCCAAAATGCCGCAGACGCAAGAGCTGGCCAAATTGACCAACCTCTCCGCTTCGCGTTTTCTGGCGGTTTTTCACGAGGTGATCGGCGCGTCGCCGGGGCACTATTGGCAGCAGCAACGGCACGAGCGTGCCTGCAGGATGCTTTTGAGCGATCTCTCGATTCTGGAAATCGCCGCTATTCTGGGGTATGCCGATTCATGCCATTTCAGTCGGAATTTCAAATCGTTTGCCGGGATGAGTCCACGTGACTACCGCAAACAATGTCTGGGAGATTAAGGATTCCTCTCCAGTTTGTGCCGCGTTTAGGCTCAAAAGCGGCACTTTTGTGCACAAAACTCAAAAACTTGCCAACGCAGCAGTAACCGGAACCACTTCGCCGTCAAGCCGAAATCCGGCATAAAACCTTGCCTGTTACAAGATTTATTCCGCTTTCCGCTCGACTGTTTCGTGAACCCGGCCCGGAAAAGGTTGAATGGTTCGAAAAAATAATTTTTCCGACCATTCACCCTAAGTCGCGACATGCGTAAGGCGCGCTCTCTTTTTCAAAGCCTCCTTGCTGTAACTGCTTGGATTGAACTGGAGATCGCGACTATTTATGACATAAACCGGAGAAGAGGCTAATGGTGGAGCATAAGTCTACGTCCCACCCAAATCATTTACGCTCAAAATTTTACATAACCGGCTGACAGTCAAGAAAAACTATCATTCTGACCCAACCGCCGGCAAGGCCCAAAAACCTTCAAAAACGGTACTTTTCGGTACTTTCAGGTCTCCAAACGGCACCCAAACGGCACCTTTTTCACGGGTTCCTTTTTCGCCCACTGTACCATATATCCGGTACCATTTGAATGCAAGTACCGTTTTGAAGAAATTTTACTCAAAATACTTTGCCAATTAAAGAAAAATAAAATTGACATATCGTCCATATTATGCTATTTTAAATTGATGTTGATCAATGGAGGTGTGTCATCATGGCCAAACAGGAAGTGGTACTGTTCCCTAAAACCGTGGAAATATTGGAAACTCTGGGCGAAAATCTGCGCCTGGCCCGCCTGCGGCGCAACATTCCGGCGGCTCTGGAAGCCGAACGCGCCGGAATCAGCCGCCCCACGTTGTCCAAGATCGAAAAGGGCTCCCCGGCAGTGGCCTTGGGCAGCTACGTACAAGTGCTGGTGTCGTTGGGCCTGGAAAAAGACCTGCTGAAGGTGGCGGCCGACGACGAACTCGGCCGCAAGCTGCAGGACGCCGGATTGGCGGTCAAGAAGCGGGTGGTGCGCAAATGAACGACGGACGCAAAACCATTCTCGTCTACAGTGACTGGCATGCCGACGGCCTTCCCCGCCGCATGGGAGAGCTCCACATTCAATCGGTGCGCCGGAAGGAAATCTTCGCGTTTGCCTTCGATCCGGCCTGGCTGAAGACCAACGACGCCCGAATTCTCGACCCCGATTTGCAGCTCTACGGCGGTCCGCAATATTCGGACGGCGACAAGGGCAACTTCGGCTTGTTTCTGGATTCGTCGCCCGACCGCTGGGGCCGTCAACTGATGCGGCGGCGCGAAGCGATCCGGGCCCGCAAGGAAGAACGCGCTCCGCAACCGCTGCAGGAGTCCGATTACCTGTTGGGCGTCTACGACGCCACCCGGATGGGAGCGATCCGCTTCAAGCTGACGGAGGACGGTGAATTCGTCAACAGCGACCGCGCCATGGCGGCTCCGCCCTGGACCAGTCTGCGGGAACTGGAAGCCGCCTGCCGCAACTACGAGGACGAATCGCAATCCGACGACGAACACGAAAAATGGCTGTCGATGCTGATCGCCCCCGGCTCCTCCCTGGGCGGAGCGCGCCCGAAAGCAAACGTACTCGACCCAGAAGGCACCCTGTGGATCGCCAAATGCCCGAGCAACGCGGACCCCCACGACACGGCGGCCTGGGAACTGGTCACCCACGAACTGGCCCGCCAAGCCGGTTTGCGCCTGCCCGAATGTCGCCTGGAGCAATTTTCGAAATACGGTTCGACTTTCCTGACCAGACGCTTCGACCGCGACGGCAACCGCCGCATCCACTTCGCCTCGGCGATGACTTTACTCGGCAAAACCGACGGAACCGACTACCAGGACGGCACGAGTTACCTGGACATCGCCCAATTCATCACCCGCTACGGCGCCCAACCCGAAGCCGACCTGCAAGAACTCTGGAAGCGAATCGTTTTCAGCATCGCGGTCAAAAACACCGACGACCACCTCCGCAACCACGGCTTCCTGCTGACCCCGCAAGGCTGGATACTCTCCCCCGCCTACGACATCAACCCCAATCCAGACGGCACCGGCCTCGCCCTCAACATCTCGGAACACGACAACGCCCTCAACTTCGACCTCACCCGCGAGGTCGCCCCATTCTTCCGCATTTCCGCGCCAGATGCCGATTCGTTAATCGAACAAACCCGCAACATCGTCCAAGGGTGGCGTGCAATCGCCGACCGTTACAATCTCAGCCGTTCCGCTCAAAACAATATGAATTCGGCGTTTTTGACTGTTGGGTACCCTGCTTGATGAAATAGCCGCCATTCTTCGCTGCGCTGCGAAACTCGATCTTGTCCGCGGTTTCCAGTTGCTTCAAATCAGTCCCGATTCCAGCCGGAAATGTCGGAGTTTTTTCGGTCGCAAAGTCCTTAAATTTCACGCTCTGAACAGGAATATCGGCAAGGTTATTTCAAGCTTCAAGCCATTATCCATTCGGAGGGGCAAGTCCCCCTCCGAATGGAGCAATGCTTACATCAATAACAAAATCGATACCCCGGCAAGCGATGTGCCGATGATGCCGAGGATGAGCCCGACTTTGGACTTATCCTTTTTGCCGAAAACAATCGCCAGGATGCCGCAAACCAGCGGCCCCAGCGCCAATTGAGGCACAAAGAGCACGGCGAAACCGCCAATGGCGGTGGCGATAATCCCCAACACGTTGCTTCGTTTCCTCGGAGTCTGTACTTCTTGTTTTTCCATGGTCATTGTTCCTTACGTAAATGAGATTAACTTGTTGGTTGTATGAATAATGGTTCAAATATAAAAGTTGCAACGGATGTCCGCGCGGTAAAGGGGCCTGATGAGAATAGATCATGGCAATTCCCGGTATGATGAATTCTACGTTCCTTGAGCGGTTCATTCCTCCTCAATGATAACCTAAAAAGCTTCGTTCAGCTCATCCATCTGTCGCTTTGTATAGGCCCGCATCGCAAAATCAGCGGCTTTCTTTCGGTCCTCCTGGGATTCCCTTCCCCACTGCAACAGAAGATGATTTTCTATGACATTGGAAAACGCCAGAACCTGCTGTACTCCCTTTTCTCTGTTGCCTGCCTGCATCGCATTTTCAAAGACGGCCTTGGGAATGATAATCCGCGTGTCGGGGACGGCGAGATCTCCGGCTTTGGCCGGAAGAGGGATTCTTTCAGAACTGATATGTTTGCCATCTCTGAAAATATCTCTTTGAATCAAGTTTTCTCCTTGGTAAAGAAGAGCTTCACCATCCTGAACATCATCTTTCCAGTTGATTTTCAGTACTTGGTCATACTGTCCCGAAGCGCCAATGGAATGGGTCACCTCAAGACCATTTTTCTTGCCGTTTCGCCAAGTACACTCATAGGTTTTAAGTTCATCTCCCGAAGAAGTCCTGCCAGTGTGTATTTCCGTACCATCCTTCTGGCCGTTTTTCCACTTGCACTGTTCCGTTATATTTCCGGCGTTATCGTACTTGATCCACACGCCATTCTTTTGTCCGTCGGCATAATTGCCTTGCTGCGCAATTTGCTCGTTGGCATGGTATTCCGTATACTCGCCATGAAGATAGCCTTTCTTGTAAGTTGCAACAAGCGTTACGTGGCTCCGCTGATCGTAGACAAGTCCGCTATATGGCTTGGCGGCATTGACTTCGTAACGCAGGCCATTGCGTTCCACGGTATTGCGAATGTCCACTTCGGATTGGCCGCAGCCGGCGATGAAAAGAAGCGGCAAGGCAACAGCGGCGAGAACTTTGATCAGTATAAATCGATGTAATTGAGGGATTTTTTTATGCATTATCCAGGTTTCCTGTATTAATTGGGTGAACAAAAAGCAAAACGAATTCGGTCGAACCCAAAAAGTCAGGATGTTCGCGTGGACAATTGGAAACAGAGATTTGGGGATGCATCGGCGCCTCCTGTGGTTGTGGAAGCGCCGATAAAAAAAGAGGACGCTCCCAGTTTACAATCCCGAAGGTCCCGCCAAGAACCCGTCTGCAGTGTAAAAAAGAAGCGTCCAGAAGTCGAAAGTGTAAAGACACAAATCGACTACCGGCGTCCTTCTCAACAATCTGCAGAACAGATTCAAATGTACAGATAACTTGGCGGGTTTTCGGGATACATTTGTCGAAAAAGAATACGGTATCAATTGTAATAAACAACCCAAGCCCGGCGCTAACGCGACTGGCTTGAAGTTACTATACCGTTTATTGTGTAAGAATACAAGGCTGTATTCAAGGAAATTCGATGAACAAAAACAAGTTATCAGTTTTATCTCCAGCTCAGACGCCTTGAATCTTTGATTTGTATGCTGAAGTTACCTGGCCACCTTTGAATGATTTGCCGGAGTCAAGGGTGTTCTGTATTTTGAATTTGCGCTACTGCTTTTATCGGTGTATATTTACCCAGATAAAAGAGGAAACATACCCCGATGGATTACGCGCCGCCCATTACGATTACACCGAAAATACTCGCCTTGGTGGGCGATATTGCACACCGGGTGGGAATACTTTCGCAGTTGGACAAGGCGCAACAAGCTCCGCGCCTACGCCGGGCGAATACACTGAAGACAATCCAGGGATCTTTGGCCATCGAAGGCAATACGCTGTCTTTGGAACAAGTCACCGCGGTCGTCAGCGGCAAACGGGTCATGGGCTCAGTACGCGAAGTCCGGGAGGTGACAAACGCCTTCAACCTCTACGAACACCTGGCCGACTTCAATCCATATAAACTCAAAGACCTGTGCCGCGCCCATGAAATCATGATGGCTGAAATCATGCCTTCCGCAGGGAAATTCCGTACCTCCGGCGTCGGAATCATGAAAGGCAAGGACATCGTCCACGTCGCGCCTCCGGCCGACAATGTTCCAACCTTAGTCAATGACCTGCTTACGTGGCTGAAGCAAGCGGAGTACCCGCCCCTGCTGGCGGCGGCATTGTTCCATTATGAATTCGAATTCATTCACCCCTTCGCCGATGGCAATGGCCGCGTCGGCCGCTTCTGGCAAACGCTAATTCTAACCAGGTGGAATCCGTTATTCTGCAACTTCCCGGTAGAAAGCATGATCGCCAGCCACCAAAAAGAATATTACCACGCCCTGAACGCCTCCGACGCCCAAGGCAACGGCACGCTCTTCGTCGAGTTCATGCTGAACATCATCCTGCAAACCTTAAACGAAATCGAAGCCCCAGCCACCTCCTCAACAATCCCTTTGGACGACCGCATCATCGCCGCCATCCAAACAAGCGCAAAAATCTCCCGCTCACAATTGGCAATGCAGCTCAATATCTCCCCGGAAACAATCAAATATCATCTGAGGAAGTTGACCCGTCAAGGTGTCATCAAACACATTGGATCACCCAAGGGCGGAAGATGGAGCATCCTTGTAAATGGGAATAAGGATTTCATTGATTGATAGGGGGATGGTTCATATCGCAGAGCGCAATTGGCCCAAAGCACTGCTGGTCTCCAGCATGAAGATTTGTTTTGAAAAACCTTTATAGGCGCAAATCTTACATATGGTTTTGCCGGGATTCAGGATAACGAGGTGTTGATTTCCCATATCATGGCACTTTCCATATGCTGCTCCCTCGCATATGTACAAAGCTTACTTAGAGCCCCTTTCTCAATTTGGCGAACACGTTCACGGGTTATATCGAAAACAGCGCTTACTTCTTCGAGCGTCCACTCTTTTTCATCAGCTAAACCATACCGCAAGGATAGTACACGTCGTTCCCGCTCTGGTAATGTAAACAACGCATTGCGAACTTGCAGTGCAAGTATGTTACTCTCTAGTTCTTCGCCAAAAAACTGATTGCTGCAATGTTTTTCAACTTCTGTTCTGCTTTTCGCTGTTTCAAACATAGAGTCAAATAAAACAGGATCTTGCGGTATTTCAAGCAGTTTCATTACCATTTCAATCGATATTTCACTCATTAAAGAAATTTCAGTTAATGTTGGTTCATATCTATTTTGCTTTAATAGCATTCGCTTGCACTGTTTGACTTTTTGAGTTAATTCATAAACTCGTACAGGCAAACGAATCGAATGGTTTTTATCTATTGCTTCACGCACTATATAAAGTTGTATCCAACGCGAAAGATTAGAGCCTATATTGTTATGTCTGCTCCCATCAAATTGCATGATTGCGTACATTAAGCCGATACAGCCTTCTTGGATGGCATCATCTAAATCAAGGCCATAACTCTTATAACAACGAAGTGCTGTTTTTATTGCATTTCGCAGGTACATATCGAAAAGTCTGCTAAATGCGTATTCATTACCACTTTCCATCTGTGTAACTAACGAGCGCCATTCTCGGGTTTGAGGCGGCTTAACGTTGCGAGCATAAGCTATCAACATTTTTTGGCCAGGCGAAATAGCCAACACCTCGTCAAACAGGGCTCCATAATCGATTTGGGCCCGGTCAGTATATTCATCGTCATCAACTACAGCATCGGCAAAAATCACACCGAGCGCAATTAACTTATCTGTTACACGGTTTATACCGACTAATGAAACACCATCAGCAGACATCAGCCCTAAGGCTTCCTCTTCTTCGAGAAAGCCCTTCTCAAGATATAAAGCATACAGCTTTTCTATTGTGGACTGATAAACGTCAGTCTGGCGCATTCTGTTTAATTCCTTGCTATTCGGCACAAGTCAAGTATTGCATCCTCCTTCTGCCCGTATCGTGATTCAAAGTCTTCCATAAACTCATAGAGATGCTTTATATAATCTTCTGGTGAATTTGATGGCTCTATCAGTTTCTCATAGAGAACATCTACCCCTCCCCGAACATATGATTCATATAGTTCTTCATCATCCTGAGCATGTTCTGTACCACAGAACCGAAACGCTTTATCCACGCGGATGTCAAAGTTTGCTTCGTTAGTGTCATCAAGCAACATAATCAACTGATAATTGAATTGGAACACATCCTTATAATGCGAAATCTGGTCTGGAAAGATACTGGTATCGCTCCCATCTTTCTTGTTGATATCTGCCTTTCTACAGTAAAGAAAACCCACAACAGGCGCGAGTTGATAAACCTCGTGATTATAGGAAAATAGCTTATGCTTACCATCAAATTCGGCCGTCAATTTTTTGACCCGATCTGCATGCGTTCCATAGAACCAATATTGTCCCTGAAATAACATTTTACTTTCCTCCCTTACGACACATAGGTTTCAACTTTGCTTACCGCATTGAATGTAAGTCTGTTCCCTATGCGGTTGCCGAGGTGCTTTTCGGCAATTTCTCCGTCTGCATCTTTAATAAAGATGATGACCTGCTCAGCGATTCGCGGAAGTACATCACAGACTGTTTGGATACGCGTTTTATCAAATGCCGAAAGGGGGGCATCCATAACAAGAGGATATGGCTCAGAAACCAGTAATCCGCCATCATCATTTTGGCTGTCCCTGGCCATTTGAATTACTCCGGCGATAAACGCAAATATTATGGAAATGTTCTGTGCTGTAGATGTCTCAGAAGAACCGCCAAAGTCATGGAGTACTACTTGTATATCGTACTTTTCACTTAAAGTAAGCGAAAATCCCTCGCCTAGGATACTGTGAAAAATTTTATTCACGGTTTGCTCAAGCTTCTTGCGGATACGCCTTTCTTCTTCTACGTAACGCTCACGCAAGGTGTCATGCATATACTGAGCATATGCCTTGCATGTCATAACACGGCGATTATTATCATCTTTTAAAGTTAGTTTATCACGTTCGGTTCCGGCACGGTCATACTCTGTTTCGTATTTACCTTTGGTTCTGTTGAGCTGTTCTTTTTTTATGTATAAGTCGCGTCGTTGAGTTTGATAACGCATCAAATCGGCTTGCAATTTGCCAACATCATCCATGCCGAGAAGCTGTTTTTCTATATCGATTATTTCTTGAAGCGTATCGCTAAAATCCGCCTCAAAATCACAAATATCGGCATATTTTTCCGTAAAATCCGTGAACATGGATGATGAATCGCGAACTTTGCTCCAACATTTGTCTCGGAAGTCAGAGATGGAGTCTCCTATTGACTTAGGTGGTACATAGCTATATAGATTCGTTAATTCAATGAAGGCGTCATTTCCATTCGCCACAACCGCACCACATAGACAACGCCCACGATCAATCAAGTGCTTGATGGTTTGAGCATTGACAGATGGTACGCTTTTATCCGTTTTTCGAGTATCTTTCAAGTTCTGCAGACTGTCGTGCATCATCTTCCGTGCAAAATATGCCGGGGCTCTCCTAAACACCGCTAGAAGCTCGCCAATATTTCGCGATTTTTGGTCCAAGAGAGCCTTGCGGCGCCCAATAAGTTTATTCTTTCTGGCCGCAAGCTCACCACTCATGCGGTTCTTTTCTATTAAGGCTTGAAGTTCACCTATTTTCTCTTCAACAGGAACCTCTTCCCGCTCAATGTCGGCCAACTCGGAATCCGTTTTTTCTATATTTGCTTCAAGTTGAGCAATTTGCCGGTTGTAATCCGCGATGCGGCTATCACTATTGGCATCGTACTTTTTATCATAGCCTCGTATCGTTTTTCTCAGATGCTCTATAGCCGCAACAAAAGCATCTAAGCCAAGGAGGCTACGGACAGCACGTTGAAATTCATCACCTTTTCCTTGGCTAAGCCGCTTGCTCATCATGGTTATTCGTTCGCCATCAAAAAAGAAGTAACGAGCCAATTCTGGAGGCAATATCTCCTTCATTCTACCATCAAGCTGACTTTCCTTGACATACTCCGTCTGACCGTGCAGCTTATACATGATGACAAATTTTCTCTGTCCTTGGGGCTTAACATTGCCTGTCGAGTCCTTAACGTAAAGCTGTTCGCTGACTACGGTATATTCTATTCCCTTATGGATCAATGCCAGCTCAGCACGAACCTTTTCTGTATCACTCGGCAGCATATCTTTCGATATTGCTTTGCATAGGAGTATCTTGTCATCGAAGTCTGTGCCCCCATATAGACACCAAGTGAACGCTTGAGCAAGTGTCGTTTTGCCGGTTCCATTGTCACCCATAATAACGGTGACATTTTTTATGTTATCGTCAGCAAAGGTGATTATTTGTTCACCTTTGAATTGGCGAAAATTTTTGATTTTCAAATGCTTCAGTAGCATTGCATTTCCTCCTCTATGCGTTTCTCAATGTCTGAGATCATCTGCATGTCGGAACGAGCTTTCGTTCGAACATTCTCAGCCTCTCGGCGAATGAGCCAACTTAGCACCTTATCGGCTTTTTGGGTATCAATCTTGACGCCATTCACGTTTTTTTCAGCAGGGTCAGTCGGCATAATAGTAATCCTCCTCAAATTCTAATGCATAATCATTTATTGAGTAAGCTGCTTTTATCTTATCGATTATCTGCTCCGCTTCACCCATATTCAACGCTATTCGAGCAAATTCCTTTGCTCGGGTCAACTCGTTTTTGACGAGAGATAGCTCTCGTTTTAATTGCTCGCCAGTTATGGATGCGACCTCGTTTAGCGGTCTCGGCAGGGCAATGAAATCATAAATTACCGCATAGTCTTTGTCTTTGTACAATCGCAAAACACGTCCACGTCTCTGGATATATTCTTTGGGATTTGTTGTGGAAGCCAATATGAAAGCAGTCTTGATTGCCGGGATATTCACTCCTTCATCAAGACATTTGATTGCAATCAAAGCTTGAAGACTGTCCCCAGAAGCAAATTCTCGCGTTAACATCTCTCGCTCAGAGATGTCTTCTCTAGAAGTAAACTGAGAGACTTTCATGCCAAAGGTATTGCCAAGTAATTTTGTAACTGCATCGATTTGTCGTAAATCATCATCTTCTGTGTCAGAACGATCACGATTATCTTGCAATACAGTGGTCGCGCCACAGTACACCAACAGATGGCGATCATTGATATATGGTTGAATATATTCTGCCAGTTTTGTTAATTTGTCTTCAATCCCTGCGACAAGTCGCGCTCTTTTTAGCGCTATTTTTTCGCCCTTTGCGCTGAGTTTCCATTTCCCGTCTCCTCCTTTGAGCAGGCAGTGTCCCATTTCAATAGTCAGGTCAGTATAAACTCGATTTTCTTCACGATTCAGCGTAACAATGACGGGATAATATTTGTACTGTGTTAATTTTTTTTCGTCAATGGCACGTTTGAGAGGATATTCGATACACTTCTTGCCAAAATAGTCATACAATTTTTGAGTACCTTCTGCATCGTTGTGACGATCTATCGTTGCAGATAATGCAAGTCGATAATTGTATCGATCCGACATAAGCCGACTCAACCTTTGGGCACCAAAATTATGTGCTTCATCAACTAACAGAAGAACATCACCACGTATCTTCTCAAGTATTTCCTGAACTCTACTCGTCGAGAATGTGGCGTTTGTACATACGAAGCAAAAGAATTCTCTGCCTTTGATTTTTAACTTTTGATTTCTGATCGCATCTTCCAACCGCTTAAGCCAGTCCTTTTGCGGCGATGCACTATACCCAATAATCGGATTTATATTGAATCGTTCTATATCCTCAACCCATTGCTCGACTAAATGCTGGAATGGACATACGATAAATGCTGCTATTTTATTGCTGGTAACTTCACACAAGCGGATAATTGCTCCTAATCCGGTATAAGTTTTCCCGGTTCCAGTTGCCATGTCGAATATCCCACGAAAGTCACTTAATTCCCAAGCCTTTATTGCTTCAAGCTGATAGTCGCGCAATTCCACTTCAGTAGGTATCTGTGGTGCTTGCTTACTTCTTGTAGACGACCATAAGGGCATCTGAGATAATTCTTCCTGCACGGCTTCGGTATAGTCCGAAAAGGCAGTCCGTCTATAACGATCAATAAATTCTTGACTCAGTTCGGGTATATCAACAATTCTTATGTTTGGTTCTCTATCATTCCAGATCGCAGAGAATGCCGCAATTTTGCTTGTTACGCGTTCTGCATGTTCTTCTCCTTTCCAAGAGCACCACACATCAATCACTTCGTAATTCGCAATAAGGGCATTAGCTGATTCGTTCATTGAACCAGAAAAGACGACTGAGTTATTCTCGGCATCTGTAATGATACCAAGTTTTTCATGATACATTCCAAACTCAGAACAGGTTTCAGTAAAAGCAATTTTTATATCCAATATCCCATTAGCAATAAGATTGGCGAGAAGATTAAGCCTTTTTTCTGTAAACGTATCTGTGATTTCTAGCATTTCGCGCATGACAGCATTCTTTACGATTTCACGTAATTGGTAGCCTTGTCGAATGGCTTTCATATCTTCATCAGATAAATGCGGAGATGCCACAATCTTAACTTTTCCGCCATTTTTTGCCAATCCTGCAATGCCGTCTGCGATTTGACAAAGTACCGTTGATGAGAAAAAGCCAACAGCTCTTCGATATTCTATCGCCCTGGACAATAGTGGTATATAGAAATCTTGCGTAATATTGTGAAGTAATGAGCGATATTCATTTCTCACATTAACGTCAATAAGATTCATTGTACAATTCGCCCTGTTGGAATCTGTTGAAATGGAATGTACTCTCACGTCCATAGCAATGCCCTCATCAAGAGTTTTCGTAGATATATGACAAAGCATTGCTTAAAAGTGCGAAGTCATAGTCGTTGTTAAAATAACTTACACTGAACCTTACTGTCCCGTTTGGAAATGTTTGCAAAAATCGATGGGCAGTAGGAGCGCAGTGCAAACCTGTACGAACCGCTACATTTTTCACACTTAATACTTGGCCAAGATTATCGCTGCTATAACCATCAAATACGCAGGACACTACGCCTATGAAGCTATCAGCATCTGTTTGCGGCACAAGACGAATATTATCATAGTCTTGAAGTGTCTTAACTAGGCGACGACGATTTGCTTGTTCCTGATTGTAAATATTCGCTATGCCTGTTTGTGAAATCCATCGTACAGCAGCATTCAAGCCTGCAATTGCGGCGATGTTTGGACTTGCAACTTCATATCGCTCTGGCATAGTGTTTGGCAGCTCAAGGCTTGCCGAGTCCATGCCTGTTCCACCAAAAATTAAAGGTTTTAGCGTTGCCGTTGGGAAACCAATAAATCCACCTACTCCAAGGGGCGCATACAAGGTTTTGTGTCCGGCAAAAACGGCATAATCGATCGATTCAGTACTTAAATCGGTGTCGATCAAACCCATTGTCTGACACATATCAATAATATTTATGGAATCATATTTTTTGGCCAAGGCACATATTTCAGCAATTGGTGCAACGACACCACAAACATTACTTGCGTGGCTGACAACAATGATCGACGGTTTCTTGGCTATGAATTGTTCTTTTATCGCTTTCTGGTCGTAATCAAATCGTATAGAGTCAAAGGCGAGAGATATTACATTGAGTTTATAGAGCTTCCCGATGTAGTGCAAAACACGCATGACTGCATTATGCTCGAATGGTGAAACATAGACATTCATTCCGTCGCACCATTCTATACCTCTAAGGATAATATTTAAGGCTTCTGTCGCTGTATGGGAAAACACTACCGCTTTATTCGAGCAATGACACAACTCAAGCATCAACTCGCGCGTCTCCGTAACCAGGGCAGACGCTTTTGACGCCAGCTTGTGCTGCCCGCGTCCGACGTTGACACCACATTCGCGATAGAACTTATCCGAAAACGAATAGACTACTTCAGGCTTCGGAAAGGTGGTCGCGGCATTGTCGAAATACGCAGTGTGTTCCATTCAGGCCTCCGGCCGGCATAACCGTTCTAATATTTCCATTATGACCAGCCTTTTTTCCTGTTCGGTCACAGACTGATTGTATTCATCTACTACGCGCGACACTTCATCAAGCATGAGTTCGGCTGCATCGCTATATGGAGTTTTTCCGAAAGTCCTGATGATCTCTTTTCCATCAGCATCCGTAAACATGATTTTATACTCGGAACAGGTATTGTCCGCTGGGTGTTTCTTGTTATTAAAATCATCTATCGTTTCCTTGAAGATAGATAATTCTCCCAAAAAACAGCTTATTGTCTCGCTCGTCCAATCTTCAATGCGCAATCCGCTTACTGCTTTCGCCAAACGCCGAATGAATGCCGGTTCATCATTGCCAACGGTGGACAACAAGCTTAGTATTTGATTTTCATTATTTACAAAAAGTTGTCTCAAGGTAAAATCATTAAGCTTTTCATACCAATTCCCTATTGCGGAAGCTAGTGTCATACCTGTTTGTTGTGCAGAGAAAATAAACTTGACATCATTGACAAGATATCCGATAAGATTCGGAACTGCATTATCGCGCTCTTTCTTCGAGGCCTCAATCAATCTCACCAAGTCAATGGTCAACTCTCTGAATTTGAACATGGCAACAAGCTTTTCAAACAAATACTCGCGTGGATTCTCATCCGGCATTCTTAAACTATTAATGAATTTAATATGCGAAGCTTCAATAGCTTTCGAGTTTACGTATTGCCCTTGATACTCTATTTTTAGATCTTTGGCATATTTCGGCAAAGCCATATACCAACGATGCATTGCGTACAAAATATAGGAGAACCCATTGTAAATTTTTTCTCGTTCCTTAATATCTCTTTTAAAAACAACTTCAAGTGCTGCGATATAACTAGACTTTTCATCACTCCAGTCTTCAACAAGGGTCGAATAGTCGGCAGGAGTCTCGTTGATACCATTGAGCAAATCAGCAGTAATTCTTTCTTCTTTTTCCCTATATTTGATAACAAGGTTTTGTTTATTCAAATGCAACACTGCCGCTATATAGATCGGAATTATGCCACGCTTTAACCCAAACCCATACTCTGGTTTCTGAAGCCTGTTATATAAGTACTCAAAGTTTGCAGAACCACTTGTTGAGGTCTCAGAAAAGAACTTTTGAATCACGGAAAGGACAGTGGCAATATTTGCGTCTTCCGGTTCAAGATTAACATAAGCATTATCAGACGATGAAACCAATACACCTGTTTGAATCAGCGTACTCCGCATTATTGAAACTTCTTGTCCGTTGCCTGTTAATCCAAGATTTGGCTTCAGTTCGTTTTCCAAAAGTCCTGCCAATATCTTGGTACGGCTGTTTATTGCTACAGTAGGCAAGAAATTTTTATTAACAGACTCATTATTAATAATCGGGGTTCTGTAGAACACCTCTTTACATATACACGAAAGCAACCCCGTCAATTGAGCTTTCCGGAATATTGGCTCTTTTTGTCCTTTGTAGTAGTAAATGGCATTACCATTTTCCGGACGCGCATAATTGTTGATAAAAGTTCCAATTACCTCTGCCAAATCATCTATATAAATATCATATTCATCCGCAAGAACTGATTCTCCGGAAGGAACATTCTCTCTCAGGTCTTTTGCCGCTTCATATTCAAAGGCTTCCTTATTAATATTAATGCTTGAACTCGGCAAGATGACAACAACACGATTAGCTGTTTTGGTCATCTTTTCAACCGCGTTTTCAAGGCATCTAAGTTCATCAGCATCCTGCGGAATGACCGCATAGATAATCCCATCGGCGTTGCTTGATGAGAGTTTCGTTTCCATATCTTGGATTGACAAGAACTCTTTCCCTTCTATAAAAGAGAAGTCAAAGTAACGTGTAATCTCAAATTCATCATTATAGCTTGTAGGATACATATAGCTGTCAAAGGCAGATCGATTTAATATATCCGCGATCTTCATTACAGTACGACGTCGATCAACATAAGAAGTTATTTCATTTGCGACATCCACGCCGCTACTTTCTTTTATGCGAAGATAACCGTTGCTGCGTTTTAAGTATACAATACACTCCTTATCAATGAGCGAGGAAAAAGCCGCAGTGATAACTTTCGTATCTTCAACAGCATCTCGGAAAGCATCGGAAACAACGTCCACAGTTGGCGGTAGCTTTTCGAACTGGGCAACTAGATAGATGAGTGCAATTGTCTTTATAATTTTTGCTTCAAGTGAGTCGGGAGCGACTCTCAGAAGAACTGTTGTTGTTAACTTATAAATCTTGTGCGCATCGCTTGTGTAAGGTTCTTTGCGCAGCAAAGATTCGAAGTAGTCATAAAGATAGTCCGGAGTAATGAGCGGAAATCTGTCGGTTGCTGTTCTCAAAAAAGCAGAAAGCGTGTATCTATCATCTGATGATAAAAAAGTAAATAGCGTACGTTCATTCTGCGCGACCCTTTCTGACAATCGAGGCAAAATGAAAGTGGAAATCGGATGAAGTGGATAACAACCGAACACAGCAGTTCGAATTTCATTCTCATTATTCACGTCAAGCAATCTATCTCTGACAAAGCGGGTACGCAATTCTAAAAACAAATCTTCATTGTCTTTTAGATACTTTGCCCAGAATTTTTCATCTTTTTTTATTACTGCCGAGATAATTTCATACATCTGGGAGTAATTATTGTGCAGATTTATATGCTTAAAGCGACCGGATACTCCTCGCCAACCATCAACTTTTTCTTTAGGTAACCCACCATCAATATAGTTTGCAATGTCTTTATGACAGATGAGGAGTAAATGCATTTGAGAATCGCCGCTCCGAGAGCACTTCTCTGCAAAATCCTGCAACAGCTTTATATCGCTGATTGTCGCATTGGCAATACTTGACTCAAGGTATTTGCTGAACTCGTCATACACAACATAAACACCACTGTAGCCTTTGGCTTTAATTTTTCTCGCTACATTCTCGTAGAGATCAGCAATGTCAAAGCCCAGGAACGGGTTAAATATACTCCCCGACGTAAGAATTGGATATAGCTCTGTAAATTTTTCATACGCCTTAACATCATATTCTTGAAGAGCAAAGATAAACTGGTCTACAGGCAATCCAAGAACTTTAATGAATCTATTATAGGTATCATGGAAATCAGATTTCCATGTCGCAATTGCCGTTACGGCTGCGCGAAAATGCGTTTCCGGCATTACGTCGGATAGACCATCTGCATTTAAGCTCAATTGCAATGCGTTCAAGAACGATGATGACAAACTTGCGCTACTGCCACGAACAATTATCGGAAGTAATTTTTGGGGACTATTGAGATAATTCAAAGCATATTCACATAAATCACTATTGGTTTCTTTCATTTTTGCAAGTAGCATATAAAAAAGTGATTTATCTTTTTGAGAAAGCAGCGCCATCAAAACAAGAATAATGTGTGATTTCCCTCTTCCGTATGCGCCAATAAGAATCCTTGCCCTTTGGGTAGCATTTTCAGCAGTCGAAAGCAAAATATCTTCAATGACATCAAGGCTAGACTGCGTTGGAATAAATCCTCGCACCTTTTCAGCATTATTCAAATCATAAGCGATGTTTACCGAGGATTGAAATCCTTTTACGACATCTATATTGCCGTTGAGCATAGGGCAATTCTCCATAATCCACGCTTCTTTAACTGTTTATTTGTCGATAATATTCTCGAATGCAGTCAAGAAACGTCATTTCTGTTTTAATTTCAATTACATCTAAGCCCGCAGTCCTGACCACTTTTATATATCCCATCAACTCAATCTTGTAAAGTAAGTTAGTTAGAAGAATAACATCAAGATTGAACACCTTTCCTGCGTTACACTCATCATTTTGAATGGACGAAATTCGGACCGATTTTTCACCTTTGCTCTGATCAAGGATTACTGCAAGTAAGATGAGCGGAGGCAAAGTGTCCTTTTGAGGTTGACTCTTTTTGTACAGGCGTTTTCTTCTATCTACAATATCAATAAGCCGCAATTCTCCAAGAGGACAATCTATATTTTCTTCTGGGTTTATTTTCTTGGGATTCGTTTTAACACGGGAAAGGTATGTACCTAATATGCAATTATAATCCCCCTCAATGGAACTGTCGGCAACTTCCTTTTCGTGTTCCCACAAAAAGTTGTTGATATGCACTTTAAAATCATCATACAAAAATTCAGTTGCCTTGAACTTGTTAAAAAAGTAGTACCACGCAGTAGCCTCGGATTTATTTGTCGCTAACTGATAATGAAGGAGCCATAGGGTTCCGATTTCTTCTATGTATTTGTCGTTTTCCCATATGACTTCACCAAATTGCGTGACCAATTGACTTCGCTTACCGCTTTGCGGTTCCCGAGTTAGGCCGGCAGCTTGCATCCAATAACGCATTGCCTTTACCATATTTGCCCCAAGGCCCAAAACATCCATTGGATTTATGTCTTTACGCACAAATACCGTAGGGTCAGACTTCACGTTTTTCAGTCCTTTGCTCAACCATCCCTTGCGAATGAAGAACGTATCATGCGCTTTGAATTTCATTGCCATATCCATTCTATTATTCCTTGGTCTTGAGGTATTTTTCCATAAGGCACCCGCCCTCAAGATACTTTGCAGTAACACACATCTTACATCTTTTACAATATTGTGCGCTTATATGGTAAAATCCATTTGCTATTGAAATTGCTCTATGCCGACACAGAGATTCACATTTTAGGCATTTGCGACAAGCGTTGTATTTTTTTACTTGGTAACCAACCATTCGATGCAGATCATCGTGTTTTGCGACATTCATTGTCTTTATCTTAACCGAGTAGTCGTAGCCTTCATGAAAAAATGGTTGAATTGACATTATAGGCGCATCTGTTGCCAAATCAACTATTATTGTCTCGTTTATCATTTTTCGCCCAAGTTCAGGTGCGATTCTTCCAAAAGGAATAAACAACTCAATGAAGCTGTCGTCGATGGGCTTATTAAGCTTATACACCTTTGCATTTTCTTCTGTCGTACAATTCGCATAACGAATTTTAATATCTTGAGCAGCTTTGACGCCATTTCCTCCCTGTCGCGCTTTCCAGGCACCAGAGTCAATATATTCTTCCGCATCAGGCTTTCCTATGCGTTTTGCAAACCCAATAAGAAAATTACGCCATTGCTCAAATCGCTCTGGCATATAAACTTTTGCAAGATACTGCGTTCGCGCACTATTATTCGGGCAACACCAACACCCTACGCGATCGTACCCAAGCCTGTATGCGTCGTTAAAATCGATTCTTTCCCCAAGTATGTATAACCAAATATCAATGTCTTTCCAAAGGAAAATAGGAGAAGCCACACGTTGTTTTTGAATCTTCACAGCCCCGGCATCGTCTTCAATGCGATTGTATCGACTGCGCGAAACTGATTCACATTTTCGAATTCCGTAGAAAGTCAAAATATCTTTTTCGCCATATAAGCGGTTGAGAGTTCGTGTTATGGGACCTGTTTTAAACATGGAACAACACCAACGTAACATCCTTGCGGGAGGACCTATTTCTTCACAAACGGAATAAAAATTTTGCTCGTTATTCCGGGCCACCTTAAATATTGCCTTGGGATTGTTTTTGCGAAAGCGCTCAGCATAATCCATGGTCATTGGAAACTCTAACGTAGTATCTCCAAAGATATGAACCAAACTTGGATCCCGTAATGCCCTTACCACTAAATCGGCAGCAACTGTTGAATCTTTGCCTCCCGAGAAAGAGATTACAACTTCTTTTCTTCGATAATTTTTTGCAACATCGGAGATAAAGGAACATGCCTCATCTGTTATTTCAACAAGGCGAGCTTTATTCGCGGCAATAAATCGCTCAATTTGAGCATTGAATTGCTCATAGCTATTTTGTTCACGGAACTGCCCTAACTGCTCTCTTATTTTTTCTGGGGATACCTTTTTATAAAACGCGGCAGTTAACACAATAGATCTACCATTGACATAGTAACGGTTGTTAGATGCCCAAACACTGTCGTTTATATGCGCCAATGGTTTGCCTTGGTTTATCTCCCAAAATAACCTTTCCTCAGGAAAAACAGGACGTAAATCTGCACATAGGTATACCGTTTCATTTCCACATAAGGTACAAATTGTATTATCTATGCCATTTGCTGATTTAATTATTGGAATTTTACAAGCATTGCACCAGTACACTTCGAGAGGAATCTCCGATTCGGTCGGCTTCCCGCAAAACTCGCAATCATTTTTTACAGTTTCTCTATTACACGTTTTGCACCACACGGAAACGACTCCTTGTCAACAGACTCATGCAAAAATACAGTAACACATTTTGTGTTTTATGAGCAGACCGCCTCCCTCCCCACAATACAATCATCTATCAGGCGACGTCAATATTGTAATTTAGCATGTTATGCCTGTTATTGCAAGATGAAAACCATAATTTAAAAGTCTTTACGGAGCTTAGGAGATGCCGATGCTTAATTTTCTGGATTCGATTATGTATTGGAGAGCTATTGAGGAAAGTAATATTATTTCCTTTCTTCTTGTAAAATCAGATTCATTTCACACAGTTCCTTTGCGCAGAAAATATCGAAAATATACCTTTATTCCAATTCTCACGCTGTTCAAAAAATCTGACTTATATATTACTTTTCCGCAAACAACAAAAAGTCTTTCGCCGCGGTCCATTCGGGGCGGCGGCGGGAGTCTCGTTTTTTATCGGGAGGTAATATGAAAATCAGGAAAAATGTGTTGGCCGATGCCTTGAAGGTATTAGGGAAGGCGTGTTCGCAGACTTCGCCGGTGGAGTTTCAGCGGATGGTACGGTTTGTGGGTACAAGCGCCGAAGCGGTGTTGATGGCGACTGATGGGGTGGAGGTTGTGGCGCTGACGGTCGAGGCCGAGGGGGTATTTGACTTCGGCGTGGAGTTGAAGGCTTTGCGGGAGGTTGTACGCACGGCGAAGAATGAAGTCGAGCTTCAGGGCATTGCGGTCGAGTGGCCGGAGGTCGAGGTTGTTCCTGTCGATGCGGTCGAAGTTGCGTTGCCGGAGGATTTCGGGAATCTGTTGGCTTTGGCGGCGCCAGTGGTGGATCGGCTGGAGGCGCGGAGGACATTGCAGGGGATTAATCTTTCTGCGGACGGAGTCACGGTCACGGATGGCAAGCAGTTGTTGAATCTGCCTTGCTCATTGGATTTGCCCGAGGAAATCACGCTGCCGTTTCCGCATGCGCTGTTGGCTGCGAAGCCTGCCGGGAAAGGTGTGTTACAGGTTTGGCACGTCAAGGAAGAGCGGTTGTTTCGGGTAGAAATCGGCAATTTCGTTTGGCAGGGCAAGGCTTTGCCGGGAGCGTATCCGAATTGGCGGCAGGTGGTACCGATGGAACGGTCATTGGATTGCCATTTGACGATTCTGGAGCCGGAACGGGTGATCGATTTTCTCAAGGTCGTGCCCGATCAACCGCCGTTTCATGCGGTGGAATTGCAGATGACGCAGAAGGAAGTGACCTTCATTTCTGTGGTCGCGCCGAATATGAAGCTTCAGGTCGAAGCGGAGTTGATCGGGGCGGCTCCAACGAAGCTCTTTGCCTTGAATAAACATATTCTGCTGCGGATGTTGCAGCAGGGCTACAAAACCTTTGCCACCGGTTCGGACGGCAATACCCCGGTGCTGGCGACGGGCGGCTATGGCCGTTTCATCGCCATGCCGGTTCGTGCAAGTCCCAACAACGTTACCCATATTCAACCCGTAATTCAGAAGGAGGAACCCCAAATGGAAGCAACCAAACCGATGGAGCCCGTCGAGTCCGTCAACGTGATGGACGAGCTCAATGCCGCCGTGGACGATCTGCGCGGCAAACTCAAAATGCTGTTCGATGAATCGGCCTCCCTGACCCGCAAGGTCAAAGAAGCCGTACTGGCGCAGAAGCAGAAAGAGCGTGAATTCATTCAGGCTCGCCGGGCCATCGAACGGATCAAAATGGCGATTTGAAGAGTAAATAATCAAGAAGCCGGAGAGCCGAGGGCGGTGATGCCCTCGGCTCTTCGGCGTTTATGGGAGATGAGATTATGTTGAAATTGAATGCATCGTATTCGAAGAAGGTGCCGGCGGAGGGCGAATATTCTTCGCAGTCGTATCACGCTTCGGTGGAGGTCGAGTTGCCGGACGGCCTGACGCCGGAGCAGCTTCAGGACAAAATTCACGAGACCTTCGATCTGGTCCGGAATTCGGTCGAAGCGGAATTGCATGGGAAAAACGCCGGGAATCACGGTGGTTCCGCGCCCCGCAGAGCGACGAAAAACGGCTCGCTGAATAACTCATCAGGAGAGGGGCAAAACGACGTTCCGGCGAGTGCCAGACAGATCCAGTATTTGATGGATTTGGCCCGGCAGCGCGGGGTAACGCCGCAGCAAATCGCCGGGCGCTATCAGGTCGGCGATGTCCGGCAGTTGACCAAGCGGCAGTGTTCGGAGTTGATCGAAAGCTGGAGGGCGGCGTGATGGCGGCCATCGATGAACTGCGGCGGGAGCCGCATTGGAGCTACAGCGCGTTGAATACCTATCTCAATATCTGCCAGTTGCAATTCTTTTATCGCTATGTGGAGCAAGCCGAGGTGGAACGGACTTCGGTTTGCTTTCCGTTCGGACGGGCCTTCCATGCGGCGCTGACTATGCAAGCGTGGGAATGCGTGATGGGCGGTTCGTTGACGCGCGAGGAGATAGTGGAACGGTTTGCCGAGACCTTCAAGATCGAAGTGGAGGCGACGCCGAACCTGATCTACAAGGAAGGCGAAAGCGTCGATACGATGATTGAATTGGCGGCAAAGATGTTGGATGTGGCGTTGGCTTCCTGGTCGGACTTTTATACGGTCAAAGGCGTGGCGCAGGCGTTCAAAATCGAAGTGCCGGGGTTGGACAAGCCGCTGATCGGGGAATGGGATTTAATTGTTCAGGACGGTCCCGATGCCTGTGTCGTCGATTGGAAGACTTCGGCGACGCGCTGGGCAACAGGCAAGGCCAATCGCGATCTTCAGGCAACCGTGTTCAGCTACGCCTACCGGAAGCAGAACGGCACGACTCCACTCTTCCGGTTCGATGTCGTGACCAAGACCAAGAATCCGAGCTGCGAATCGCATTACACCGGTCGCGGGTTTTACGACTTCCGGCGCTTCGAAGCGTTGGCAAACCGGGTGCAGGACGCAATCAACAAAGGCGTGTTCCTGCCGAACGAAACCTCGTTCGCGTGCGGCGAGTGTCCCTACAAAAACAGATGCAGAAATTGGAGGTGAATCATGGGCTTGATGATGAGTGAAGGCAAATTTGTCGGCCGCGATGAAATCGCGTTGGTGCCGACGCCGGAGGCGACCGCGAGCTGGAAACCGGTGCCGCATGTCGAGGTAATCGATGCCGTGACCGACGTGGTCAGGGATCGGCGTTGGGAAATTCTCGACGAACAATACGGCCTGGCTCGCGACGGTCAGCGGATGTTCGGCTTTATGCGGATCAACAAGACCAGTTCGGTCGAATGGAGCCGCTGCATCGCCATCCGCAACTCGCACGACCGGACGATTGCGGTCGGGCTGGCGGCGGGGCTGACAGTTCAGTGCTGCAGCAACCTCATGTTGGGCGGCAGCATGGTTTTGAAGCGGCGCCATACGTCGCGGATTGAGCTGAACAGCCTGGTCATGGAAGCCATCGACGAACTCGATAATGAGTTTTTGACGCTCGAAACCGTGGCCGAAGACTTAAAGCTGATGTACGTCAAAGACGACCAGGCGCGAGCCGCCATCGTCAAGGTGGCCGAAGCCGGCGCGATCAACTCGTCGGATATAGTACCGCTCTGGCGGGAGTTCAAAGAACCTCGCTACGAAGAATTCGCCGATCCGACGCGCTGGAGCTTATTGAATGCGTTCACCGAGAATGCCAAGAAGTACAGTCCCGCCCGTGCCGACGTTTGTTATCGCAATCTGACCCGGTTAT
>JAVBQJ010000156.1:0-18355 GCA_031549115.1 Victivallaceae bacterium | reverse complement strand
CCATATAATAAAACATGATATTGCCGAAGACCGATTCGTTCAAACCCAGATTTTTGGTGGCGTACAACACATTGAAGAGACCGCGGCACAATATCGACACATCGTTGAAGGCGATGGTCAGGAAGAACCAATAGTAAAACTTGATGCTGTAGCACTCTCGCACATACAATTTGATCGAGTCGAGTAAATTGCCGGCCTTGTCTTCGGGGGAAACCGGCGGGTAATGGCCTTCGCGGACATAAAAGCACAAAAGAAGCATTCCGGCGAGGTAAACCAGGGCGATGCCGCCGAACAAGTAAGCCGTATGGGTCTGGGTAAATGGAAAGATCCACTTGGCGAAAAGCATTCCCGCCAGCGAACCGACCAGATTCAGTATCGCGAAAAAACGGGAAATATACTTCACCGGGACCACGTCGGGAAAAAGATACCAGAAAATGGTCCCCGGCACCATGAAGCTCAATTGAAAAACCGTCGTGACAACCAGCGCCACCAGCAATATCCCGGTATCGGAACGCAGGAAGGGGAAAAATGCGCCGAGAAACGCGGTGATTTGCTCGAGCCCGCCGAGGAGCACCAGCAGGATGGCGATAACCGGAGCCGAAAGCAGCAGATACGGCTTCCGCCGGCCCCATCGGCTGCGCAGCCGGTCGCTCTGGAAGCTCAATATCGGGCTTACCACTACGGTGGCCAGATAGGGCAGCGCGGTGAGCGCCAGCGCGATCGTCTTGCTGTCGGAGCCGAATTTATCCAGCTGCATCGGCATCACGTTGCCGATGAAGTGGCTGGCCAGGGCAAAGGTGAAGTAGCCGAGATACAATACGGCGAAGACCGCCGTCATGCCGCCCCGCGAATAACCGATCGAGCCGATCCGCATTTGATTGGGAACTTCATCCGGGAGGGAATCCACCTCCCGGTACCGCAGAAACGTCTTCAGTAAACAGCGCATCGATTCTTCCTGTGTGAGAGTAAGGGCGGCCGGTATGGAATTGGATTACTTATCCAGATAGAGGATGATATTCGCTCCGACCAGACGCTCGGCGTCCTTGGGGTGGCGGGTCAATGTCACCGGTTGATTGGTTTCCGTGTCCCAGTAGCACAGCGTCGCGGAGCCGCCGCCATCCATATTGATCGCGTCGTACGCTCCGGCCGCCTGCAGCATTTCGGCGACCTCGCGCCCGGTGGCGCCCATGCTCCACTCCTCCTGGCGGCCGTCGACGGTAACGATGTACAAGTAACGGCGGTCGCGGGACAAACCGTAGGCGATGCGCGGCATCAGGTCTTTTTCGTACCAGCTGCCGGGCAGTATTTCACCATCTTCCATGATGACGGCGAAGCCGGAGGCGGCGAGGCGGATGTTCGGATAGTCGTCTTCCGGGACCTCCGGGAGAATATCGATTTTGCCGTCGTTGTAGACGACAAACTCGGCGGTATGCGGCCGGGTGTCGCAAATAACCTCGCCGTCGAGGATGCCGAGGCCGCGCGGATGGGCGTACTTGTGATCGAACGGCGGCTCCCAGGGCAGCCACGGCGCCGAGTTGAAGCCCACGATCACATTCCGTCCCTGCCGGCGCAGTTCGGTCATCAGATCGCGGGTTTTGACGCGCAGGGTATGGATGATGGAGCCTTCATGATCCGGCATCGGTTTGCCCCAATCCTTGTCCTTCGCAGTACCGGTGAACTGGAGGCCTTCCGTGGCCAGGTCGATCCGCATCAGGTTGACCTTCTGCAATCGGGGCTCGACCAATTCGAACTTCAACAGCTCCGTTCCGGTCTGTACTTTTTCGGCGTCATTCCAGTTGACGTCGATGGCGCACATACAGGCGGCCCACAACAGGATTGCGGCTACGGAAAAATAACGCATGGTTTCACTTCCTTTCGTTTGCTATTTGCGATTCAGACTACTTTTACAATCATGCCTTCGTACGTCGCCAGACTCCGGGAACATACCGTTGCGGCTCCCGCGGTATGAAATTCCAGCTCCTCCCAGGTGCCGTCGCCGGTCATTTCCATAAGGCGCGCGGGCGGCGCGGCAAACAGAAATTCAACCGTATCCAGCGGGTCGAAGCTCAGGTTCCAGACGGCAAGCAGCATGGCCCCGTCCGGCAGCCGGGCGCTTTGGAGGAAAATATCCTGGTCGGAGTTCACGATCGCGTCCGGCGGCGATTCGGCGAGCAATTCCAATACCCGGAGCAGTTGCAACCGCCGGTGCGGATGCTCGATGAACGGCATGGCCAACGACATGGCGAAGACCGCAATTCGGCCGCCTTCGTCATTGTCGGCCACGGTCAGGGCGGAGGCGATCCGGGAATATTCCGGCGCGTAATGATGGGGCAGGTCGATCAACTGCGACAGCTCCCGTGTGTTTCCGGTCGGCTCCAGGCGTACCGCCCGGCCGTTATTCATGAACAGCAAACGGTTGCCGGTGCCCGGATCGAGCTCGGCACCGCAGCGGAAATCACCGGAGACGACCTTCACGCCGAGTTGCGGCGCAAATCCGCGTTGGGCCAGCAGCGCGGCCGCGCCGGCGTCGACGACGGCCCGGGCGCGCAACATGACGGCGATTTCGGCGTCGGAGAAAAAGCGCACCATGTCCTCCGCGAGCAGATAAATGCGCTTCCGGTCCCCGTCAATGGGGGCGTATCGGGCCGGAATGCCGAAGCGCGAGAGCAACTGGCTCTGCCAATCATTCCGGTACAACAACTCCTCGTAATGCGCCGGATGGTGGAGTTCCGCATAGGCGTCCATTCGCGGCAGCGGGGTGACTGCCCCGGTCGGAATCGCGGTGGCGATCAAGTCGCGCAGCGCGTTCCAGCGTTTGCGGTTGCCGGCGACGACGCGGTCGTAGGTCTGCTCGGTCACGGAGTCCGGCGTGGTCAGGTTGGTCAGCCACAACTTGCAACCGTCAAGACCGTTCCAGGCGGCCAGGGTTATTTTGGCATTCATGCTGCGGGCGCTTTTGCTGTAGCGGTGGTGGGGAAAGGTATCGCTTTCGTCGAGAACGCACTTCACTTGCGGCATCATGTTCCGCAACATATGGGTCATGCTGTTGACCCGGATCAATTCGCGCGGGCCGTTTTCCTGATAGTCGGCATTGGACAGACGCACCACCGGTTCGGCGTTTTTTCCGGCCAGAATCCGGCCCATTTCGTCCGCCAGATACATTTCGTAAACGGGCGCGCAATACCCGCAGGAGAGAGCCGGGTCCGCCGCGTCGACGGCATCGCGGATCAGCCGCATGAAACCGAGCAGGTTATCGCGGCGCAGCCGCTCAAACAGCTGCAGATACGGATCACCCTGCCGGCTCCCGCCGATGTGCTCCTGAAGCCGGTGCGCGGAAAACTCCGTTCCCGCCGCCGCGTTGAATTGCCGGAGATGCTCCGGACAGAAACATTCGAGTCCGTGCGTGTCGATCTGGCGCAGGTCGTCATCCATGAGCAGGAAGGCGGGTTTTTCCGCCGCCATGATGTTCACCGTGTCATAAACGTATTGCCGGAAGCCGGGGTCGAGGATACAAAAACGATCGCTTTTGATATCGCGCAGGGTGACGGTACGCTGCCATGCTTCGCCGCAGCCCGGCCCCCCGCTCCAGCCGTGGCCGACCAGACTTTGAAACAGGATTCCCGGTTTTACCGGCGTACCGGCCAGCAGGTGTTTGCATTCGCGGAACAGATCGCGGAATTTCTCGACTTTGTCGAACGCGTGTCGGCCTTCCGGTTGCAGCGTGAAGCACCACAGCGGTTCATCCAGGCCGCATTGGCGGTAAATCCGCAGCGCTTCGGCCGCCAGATGGCCGGCGTCGAACGGCACGACGGGAGCGATATAAAAGAAACGCATTTTTCAATTCACCGGCTGGTGGGTTATCGGTTCCGCAAAGCTGTTGCCCAAGATCGCAACAGCTTTGCGGTCTCTGCGCTCAGAGCTCCGGCTTGACTTCGAAATCGGTGTCGGCCAGAGGCTCGACGTGGCCGTCGGCCCAGAGGGTATTCATTTTCCGGTTGTGCGCGCCGTAGTTCCCGTTCGACAGCTTGCCGGTGTTCAAGGCGTACTGTTCGGCGTTGAGGTAGGTCACGCCGGGGGCTTCAACCTGAAAGAATCCCCAGTTGTCGCCGAGTACGGCGGAGCGGGACGGGTTCTTCAGTTTGGTGATGGGGGGCACGATGTACTTCTGCTCCGCCGCCGTGATGCCGAACAAGTGGCAGAGGCCGGGGATGAGGCTGCCGACATAGGGATTGTAACCATAGCTCCCCGGCGCGTGCAAACGCCACCAGACATCCTTTTTGTAGCTGTCGCTGGGACAGCGGAACAGGCTTCTGCCGCCGGCTTCGGTATAATTCGCGTTGGAGGTGATGTTGACGGCATCCTGGAGCAGGATATCGCTCCACCCCACGGTGACGTTGACGGCATTCAGCGGCGCATAGCCCCAATGGAAAGCACCTATCATATAGTTGTTGTTGTCGTTGGCGTACATAAGCCAGGACAAGCCGAGCTGCTTCTGGTTGTTTTTGCACTTGGCATCCTGTGCCGCTCCTCTGGCTTTGCTCAAAGCGGGCAGAAGCATGCTGGCCAGGATTGCTATGATCGCTATGACGACCAACAGCTCTATCAGTGTGAATTTTCGACGTATAATTCCGATTATGTGATGGTATTTTTGATGTAACCATCTTATTTACAACGCCTCACTAAAACAAAAGGAGAACTCCAAAATGCAAAACAACCTCAAGTCGCATCACATAATCGGAATTATGCGTCCATATTTGTTTTGTGAAGTATTTGTCAGTGTTTTTTCTCGCTCCTTTCGGGTGTGCTCGGGATTGCTTTACCTCCTCGTTTGGTATGTAATGTCAATTATAGCAATAAAAATGTTAAAAGTCAACAATTGCTTTGCGAAATCCTGAAAAATCAATGGAAATAAAGTTAAAAAATAACATTTCCCTTATAATTTGCGTTGCCGCAATACCGGTTCAGAGAGCCGTGCCCTTGGCCGGGACGAACAGCCCCGCCATATCCGCACCCTCCAGGGTCAGCAGTTTCACTTTCGTTTGAATGCCTCCGGCATAGCCGGTCAGGCTGCCGTTCGTGCCGACGACCCGGTGGCAGGGAATGAGGATGGATATTTCATTGTGTCCGACCGCGCCGCCCACCGCCTGGGCGGACATGCGGGGCAATCCCCGCTGTCGGGCGATCCGCTGTGCGATCTCGCCATAAGTAACGATGGAGCCGTACGGGATCTGACACAGGATTTCCCACACCGCGAGCTGAAACGGCGATCCGATCGGATGAAGCGGCGGCATGAAATCCGGTTCCCTGCCGGAAAAATAAATATCGAGCCAGTGTTTGACCTGTTCAAAAACCGGCACATCTTTTTCTTCGTGTTTCGGATCAAGATTTTTGGCGAAGTATTTTTCCCCGTCGAACCAGAGCCCCGTCAGACCGGTTTCATCGGCCGCCAGCAGAATGCCTCCGACCGGCGATTGATAGCGATTGGTGTATTGCATGTGATCCTCCTTGTTGTGATTCAATACCAATATACATGTCCCACGTTGAAATGCTCGCGGTTTTCGGCCATGGCAATGTCATGGCCGGAAACCGCTGGTTTTTCCGGAAAAAAGCATTATATTGTCCATATAATCCAACGATTGAGGAATGCCGATGAACGACCTGTATGCCAAAGCCAGAATCGCCAAAGACCGGAATTTCGACGGGAAATTTTACTTCGGCGTCAAATCGACCGGGATATTCTGCCGCCCTTCCTGTCCGGCGCCGGTGGCGAAAGAAGCTAACGTGGTCTATCTCGACTCGATGTTCGAAGCGCTCGAGCGCGGTTTCACGCCCTGCTACCGCTGCCGTCCCGATCTGGAAACGGAATATTACAACGGCAACGCCGAAGGCTCGCAATGCGTCGCCCACGCGCTGGAAATGATTGAAAACGGCTTTCTGAATCTCCACTCCGTCGGGGAGCTGGCGGAAGCCAATCACCTGTCCGAGCGGCATTTGCGGCGTCTGTTTCTGGATAATCTGGGGACGGCTCCCCACCGGGCCGGGGAATATCACCGGGCGATCTTCGCCAAAAGGCTGATTGTGGGCACAAAGCGCAATTTCTCGGAGATCGCCTCCGCTTCCGGATTCCACTCGTTGCGGCAGTTCAACGACGTCATGAAAAAACGATTCGGGAGGACGCCGTCCGAAATTCGAAAGTTGCTTCATTCGCCCGGAGCGGATACCGTGTTCCGGTTGCCGTACCGTCAACCGTTCTGTTTTTCGCAATTGCTGGAGTTCATGCGGCCGCGGGCGATTCCCGGTGTGGAATCGGTAACGGACGTGAACTATACCCGAACGTTTCAGGATGAATACGGCAACGGTATCTTCACGGTTGCGGATGAGCCGGAGCATTCCCGCCTCCGTCTGACCGTCGACTGTGACGACCTGCGTTCCTGTATGAATGTCTGCAACCGGGTCCGCCGTATGTTCGACCTTGCGGCCGATGTGGAAAGGATTGCGGAGGTTCTGGGGCAGGATCCGCTGCTGTTCGAAGGAGCGGTACGAATTCCGCGTCTGCCGGTGGCGTTCGAGCCGTTTGAATTTATCGTCCGCGCCATCCTGGGGCAGCAGATCACCGTCAAGGCGGCGACCACGCTGGCCGGACGGATTGCCGGGGCCGCCGGTCTGTATTATTGCGACCGGTACCGGATCTTTCCGACTCCGGCACAATTTCTGCAGATCGATCTGAGCAATCTCGGCATTGTCAAGGCCAGGCAGGAGACGCTGCGGACCATTGCCGGTATGGTTTTCCGCGGCGAATTGAATCTCTCCGGTCTCCAGGATTTCGAGTCGTTCCGGAGCCGGCTGCTGCCGGTAAAGGGTATCGGCGAGTGGACCGTGAACTACGTTGCCATGCGCGGACTGGGGATGCGCGATTGCTTTCCCGCCGCCGATCTCGGCATCCTGAAGGCCACGGCCGAAAACGGCAAACGTAAAACCCCGAAGGAGATCCTGCGGATCGCGGAGCGCTGGCGTCCGTACCGTTCGTACGCGGCCCTCTGTCTGTGGCAAAAAAAGCCGATTGCAAAAAGTGATCTTCCGGTGTAGTGTATTGCGACGAACGATGGATCAATATTCTGTAATGGGGAGATGACGCTATGAACAAGCGCGAGGTGGTGATTGCGGCGGTGAAGAACCGGGAGATTCCCTATGTGCCGTGGCAGATTTCGTTGACGTTTGATGCCAGGGAGCTCTTGGCGCGGCATTGCGGCTCCGACCGGGGTGTCGAGGAGCTGCTGGACAACCACTTTCTGATGCTGGGGGACTGTTACGGTTTCTTCGAGCCGGCGGGTCCGGATCGGGTCCGGGATTACTTCGGGGTGATCTGGGACCGGTCGATGGACAAGGATATCGGGATGGTGGCGGGGCAGGTACTGCCGGAGCCGCGGCTGGGCGACTACGAGTTTCCCGATCCGGTCGGCGAAGTGTTTTTCGCCGGTATCGAAGAAAGAATCGCCGAAACTCCGGAGCGCTTCCGGGTGTTCAACCTGGGCTTTTCGCTGTTTGAGCGCGCCTGGACGCTGCGCGGCCTGGAGTCGCTGTTGATGGACTTTTATCTGAATCCGGATTTCGTCCGCGAACTGCTGCGGCAGATCGCCGATTACACCATCGCCCAGATGCGCAAGGCGGTAAAATACGACATCGACTGCATTCACTTCGGCGACGATTGGGGGCAGCAGCACGGGCTGATCATGGGGTATCCGTTGTGGCGGGAATTCATCTATCCGGAGCTGCAGCGCATGTATGCGGTCGGGCGTGAGAGCGGGAAGCTCGTCAGCATTCACTCGTGCGGCGACGTCGATGAACTCTTTGACGATCTGGTTGCTGCCGGATTGAATATTTTCAACCCGTTCCAGCCGGAGGTGATGGATACCGGGGCTCTGATGCGGCAGTACCGGGGGCGGTTGTGCTTCTACGGCGGCTTGTCCACCCAGCAGGTATTGCCGTACGGTACGCCGGAGGAGGTGGCGGAAGCCGCCCGGCGGTTGCTGGCGGCGGGCCGCGACGGCGGTTTGATTTTCGCTCCGGCCCACGCGGTGGAGGGGGACGTGCCGCTGGCGAATCTGCTGGCGATGATGGAAGTCCTGAAGTCGCAGAAGGGATATTGCGCCGATGCTTAAAAAGTGAAAATTTCCATTGGGGGAGATGCAATATTCCGCGTTTCGATTCGTTTATTGTTGTGAAGTCCGGCAAGAGGAGATTTATGACCTGTGAATGTGATTTTTATGTAAATAAAAGCGCCATGCGGTTGTAAATGCGATTCGACAGATTATTTTTTTATAGACACCAGGACGGGCCGGCGGTGGATTGTTCCATGCCGTCCATAACTTTCACCGACTGATTGACGAATATGATTGAAAAAGACGCTCCGCCGGTTCTTCAGGAACACCCCACCATCACTCTGCAGGAACGATACGGCAATATCCGTGAGATTGTGATCGACCGCCAAATCCTGATTGTCGGGCGCGGCGGCGACAGCGATATCCGCATCGAGGAATCCAGCGTTTCCACCCGCCACGCCTCCATCAGCATCACGCCGGAGGGGGTGCTGGTGCAGGACCTCGGCAGCGCCAACGGCACCTTCGTCAACAACGCCCCGGTGGCGCGGATCCTGCTCAAGCACCTCGATGTGATCCAGCTTGGCAGCGCGATGCTGGTATTCAACGACCCCTACAATCCCGGATTGAACGCCGTCGGAGAACGCGGCCTGGCAGCGGAGAGCGAGTTTTCCTTCGAATCCATGGCCGCGGTGATCCGTCAGCTGGAAGCCAATATCGGCATGGTGTTCAAAGGCAAACCCGATGTGATCCGCAATATGATCGTCTGTCTGATGGCGGACGGGCACTTGCTTTTGGAGGATGCGCCGGGGGTGGGGAAAAGCATTCTCGTGCAGGCGCTGGCAAAGTCGATTCAGGCCAGCTACCGCCGCATCCAGTTCACGCCGGACATGCTGCCGAGCGACATCACCGGCGCGAATATCTACGACGAACAGTTGAAGCAGTTCCGCTTCATCCCCGGGCCGATTTTCGGCAACGTGATTCTGGCCGACGAAATCAACCGCACCACGCCCCGAACCCAGTCGAGTTTGCTCGAGTGCATGTCCGAATCGGTGGTGACGGTCGACGGCAAGGGTCATGTGCTGCCGAAGCCGTTCTTCGTGGTCGCCACGCAGAACCCGGAGGACTACCACGGCACCTATCCGTTGCCGGAGCCGCAGCTCGACCGTTTCCTGATGCGGCTGTCGATCGGCTATCCGTCGGTGGAGGCCGAAATGGAGATACTGGATTCCCAGCAGGCCAGCCACCCGTTGTCACGGATTTCCTATGTGATCAAGGGCTCCGATATCGTCCATTGCCACGCGCTGGTGCGCGGCGTCACCGCTTCGGAGCGGATCAAGGAATACATCATCCGGATTTCCAATGCCACCCGTGAGCATCCGGCATTGACCAACGGCTGCAGCCCGCGGGCGACGCTGGCGCTGATGCGCTGCAGCCAGAGTCTGGCGGCCTATCACAACCGCACCTATGTGACGCCGGGCGATGTGCGCTCGATGGTCAATGTCGTGCTGGCACACCGGATGGCGCTGCGGCTGCGGCACCAGGGAGAGTGGAACAGCGTCGGCAATGTGCTCGATGCGATCGTCGAATCGATTCCGATGGTCAACGAGGACTTCGGAGCATGATTGCCCTCCCGACCGCCCGCGGCGGTTTGCTGCTGCTGATTACACTCGGTGCCGTCGGCGTTGCTCTGGTGAATGTCGGATTGGCGACAGCGCTGGCGGCTTCCGCCTTTTGCGCGCTCCTGGCGGCGAGTTTCGTGATGGCGCAGTTCGCGCTCATCGGTATTCGGGTGGAACGCAGGCCGAACCCCGAAGGGGTATGCGGCTCCGAAATCACCCTGCCGCTGGTGGTGACCAACCGGAGCGTGTTTTTCCGTCAGGCGTTCGTGATTTCGGAGGCGTGCCCGTTTGTCGCCGGCGGCCGGCTGCATACCGCGGTGATGCCGCTGCGGCCGCGCGAGTCGCTGTGGCTGGACCGCTGCTGCGTCGCGGAAAAACGCGGCGTGTTTCCGCTGTCGCGTCTGCGGCTGGCCGGCGGCGATCCGGCGGGGCTGTTCCGGTGGACGCGCAAGCTGCGGTTGCCGGGGGAGATGGCGATTTATCCGCGGGTGGTGCCGTTGGAATCGGTTCCGCTTTACCGCAACGGCTATTCGAAAGCCAATTACGACGGTCGCCCATTGGGCAAGTCCGGGCGCGGCCAGGAGTTTTTCGGCCTGCGCCCCTACCGGCCGGGGGATGAAATCCGCTTCATTCACTGGAAGAGCATGGCCGCGCACCGGCAGGTGATGATCCGGGAGTTCGAGGCGAATACGGTGGACCGGATCGCGATTCTGCTGGATACCAACGCGGCGGCGGTGGGCTTCGACCGGCGCGAAAACAATCTGGAATTTCAGATCAGTGCCGCCGCCAGTCTGGTCGAATGTTTGAAAGAGGTGTATTGTCGGGTGCTTTTTTACGCCATGGACGGGCGCACCGGTAAATTGCTCCGCCTGGCCGGGGACGCCGCGGTGGTGCAGCGGCAGTTGCGGAAGACACTGCTGCTGCTCGAACCGGCGCAGATGACCTTTCCCGAGCTCCTGCTGGAGGTTGCCGAAGAGATACCGAACGGTTCGCTGGTGTACGCTCTGAGCCTCGGCGAAGACGATTCCTGCGCCGGCATCCTGGAGTTGTTGTTCGATACCGGATGCCTGATCCGCTGGATTCAGGCGCCGCGTGAAAATTTCCCGGAAATCCGGCCGCACGAGCCGCGCATCGTCTATGACCGGTCCGGACGCGAATCTTCCCGGCGGGTGGTACAGCCGGTCAAGGTGTGTTTCAACACCCGTATCGAGGAGGTGTTGGAAAAATGAAATGGTTTCGCAAATTGTTTCCGCGCAAGCTGGCCGTCGACGGTTCGCACCGGCGCGTGAAGCCGGAACGGTTGCCGCAGCACTGGCTCTATGTGCTGCTCTGCTGGGTGGCGTGCATCGCGTCGTTGTGGAAATTCGCGCATCCGAATTGGACTCTGGCGGTGCTTGGATTGCTGCCGGTGCTGGCGGCGCTGGTGTATGTGCCTTACCGGGTGATCCCGTCGTGGATGCGCTCCGTGCTGCAGCTGCTGATTTCGGTGGCGCTCTGCGGCTGGATGTTCTTCCGGGTGCACGGGGGGGTTGCGGTCGACAAAACCCTGGTCGAGGTTCTGGCCGGCGCCTGTCTGCTTTTCGTGATGGCGCAGCGGAAACGGGATTACGGTTATCTGTTGACGCTGGCGATGCTGCTGCTGCTTTACGGGGCGCTGCTGCCGCGGACGATTTACCTGTGGTGCTTTTTCGTCGCGTTCGGCGGGATGCTGGGTATTTTGTACGGCGGCCGGCTGCGGCAGCTGGCGGGGGCCCCGGCATTGCGCAACCCGGCGCGGCTGGTGCGGCGCAATTGGCACATATTCGGCTTGCATCTCGGGTTGGCGGCATTTCTTTTCACGGTGATCTTTCCCCGTTTCCCGACCGATATGGGGGATACGCGCGGCCTGTTTCAGGTCAGCTTCATGCATGACAAGGATTTTATGCCGTTGCCGCCGGATTTGCGGCAATGGCTCGAATCCGAACAGGTGCGCAAAGGCGAAGACGCCCAACAAATCGTCCGTGACGCCGTGCCCGATTTCCTGGGCATGAGCGGCACCCCGGTCAACGCCGGCAACAGCGAAGCCAGTGCCGACGGCGGCGGCGACGGCAGCGCGTCCTCCGGGCGCGATCTGGTGTTTCAGGTCCGGTCGCAACTGAAGCTTTATCATGTCGCCCAGCTTTACGACCAATATGACGGCAAAGAGTGGCAGCTCACCAACGCGTTGAAAAACAGCCGCATCCAGACCAACTTCGGCGAACGCTTCCAAAGCGTGTCGCTGCAGTATACGATCCTCAAGTGGCTGGGGCCGAAGCTGTATGCGCCGTACCGGCCGGTGCTCTTCGAGCAGCGCAATCCGCCTTCATCGTTCGGCTCCATTCGCAATTCGATGTTCAACGCCGAATTGCGGCAGGATACCTATCCGCAGCTGCCGTTCCGTTATATGGTGAACAGTCTTTTGAGTACCGACCGGGTGCTGGCCGGAAGAGTGGAGGGGGATGGCGCAAAACCGTTGCGGATGTGGGAGGAACGGTTGGAGCCGGAGCATTATCTGCAGCTGCCGGAGGAGAAAATTTCCTCCCGGCTGAAGGCGCTGGTGACGGCGTTGACCCGCGATTGCGAAGGCGAGTATGAGAAAGCGATCAAACTGCGGGACTATCTGCGCGGCAGCTTCGGCTATGAACAATTTGCCGAACCGGTGCCGGAGGGGCGGGAGGCGGTGGATTTCTTCGTGTTCGATTTGAAGAAAGGGCATTGCGAATACTTCGCTTCGAGCCTGGCGGTGATGGCGCGGCTGGCCGGATTGCCGGCGCGGGTGGCCACCGGCTTTTCGCCGGGGGATTACAATACGCTGCTGAATGTCTTCGAGGTTTACGAGTACCACGGCCACGCGTGGACGCAGATTTTCATCCCGGAGTACGGCTGGCTGACGATGGACGCGACTCCGCCCGGACAGATCATATCGAAAACGACGCCGCTCGGAATCGGCCAATTGCGCGATCCGTTCGGCGATGAATGGCGGATTACGCCGCCGGAGTTGACGTCGCAGACGCTGGAAACGCTCAAAACGATGTACCTGAAGCGGCTTCAGGCGGAAAAAAACATGAGCGACAAGACCGCCGAAATGCTGTTGGAGATGTCGCGGATTCAGGAAAACATCCGTGAAAAGGTCCAGGATACCTATCAGAAATCGCTGGAAACCGCTCCGCAGCCGGAGCAAACCGGGCCGAAAACGCTTCGGGCGTGGCTGTCGGAGACATTTTCCCGGCTGCGAAACATGATGTCGCAGCTGCTCTGGTGGGTCCAGGAGAACACCATTGCGGCGGCTGCCGCGCTTCTGATGATTCCGGTGCTGACCGGATTGGGGCGGATCGCGTTGGTGCGTTGGCGGCGTTGGCGGCGCAGGCGCGGCGTGACCCGCAACTTCGCCCGGGCGCGCAACCGGCTGGCGCAGCAGGATTATCGCGGCAGCGCTCTGGCTTCTTACCGTTCGGCGCGGGGGGTGCTGGCGCTGGCGAAGCTGCCGCGGCGGCGCGGCGAGGAACTGCTGGCGTACGCGGTGCGATTGGAGTCGGAGCATCCGGAGTTCCGCAGTATGGTGGAGCCGGTGTTCGGGGTCTTTTACGCCGTCGAATACGGTACCGGGCCGATCGACCGGAAGAGCGCCGTGCAGACCTTGCGCCGGGCGCGTTCGTTGTGCCGGCTGCAGCAGGAGGTGAGTGACTGCCGCGGTCTGTATGCCAATGCCGGCCGGAAAAAATACCGGCACGCGGCGTCAAGAGCGGAGGGGTATGAAAATATTGGTCGATAGCGACGCGTTGCCGCGTCCGTTGAAAGAGGTATTGCTCCGGGTGGCCGAACGCGAGGCGGTGGAAACGGTTTTCGTCGCCGCCCGGGCGCCGCGCCTGCCGGAGTCGATGCTGGTAAAAGCGGTGGGAGCGGGAGGCGCCTTCAATGCCGCCGACGACCGGATCGTTGAAATCGCCGAAACCGGGGACCTGGTGGTCACCGCGGATATTCCATTGGCCGACCGGGCCATCGCGAAGGGGGCGGAGGTGTTGAACCCGCGGGGTGAATTTTTCACCCCGGCGAATATCAAAAACGCGCTGGCGATGCGGGAATTGCTGGAGGAGTTGCGCAACACCGGAGAGGTCTCCGGCGGTGCGCCGCCTTTTTCCGACCGCCAGCGCGTCGATTTCACCAATGCATTGAACCGCTTCCTGCAGCGGCGCAAAAAGCGACCCTGACTTTACCGGAGCACCTGCATTTTTCCGTCGGCGACGCCGACGGTGACGGCTTTGGCGTGGTTCAACCCGGTTTCCGCGTCGAGGATATGCCAGGCGACCAGAAAACGCGGCCGTTCCGCATCGCCATTCAGGTAAAGCAACCCGACGGTGGTGGCATAGTCGTAGGTGGCTTGAATTCGAAAGTTTTCATCGGTCCGGACGCAGAAGTTGGGTTGCCCGTAGCAGCCGAGCCAGAACGAACCGGCGGCGAACTTGATGGTCTGGATTCCCAGGTGAGAGGCAATCGGGAGCGTATGGCGCTTGATCAGCCGGAAATCGGGGGTGTATTCGTAGATGTAATTCTCCTGGCGGCCGTCGGGGAGGCCGCCGGAGACGAAGAATCTGCCGTCATGGTAGCCGATGCAGCCGGCGCCATAGACGACATCGGGAATATGGTATTCCCGGACGAGCTTCAAGTCCGCGTCGTAGACCCGGATATAGTTTTTGGAAACGTCTTCACCGATCTCCTGATTCCACTTGCCGCCGCCGTAAGGGACGTACAGCAGACCGTCCGCCCAGCACGGATCGCCGCAATGGTAATCGACCGGGATGGCCGTTTCGAGTTTGCCGTCCATATCGGTTTTCACCAGGCTGGAAGCGAACGACCAGTAGAGCGATTCGCCGTCACTGTCAAAGCCCTGAATGTGGTCGCGGTAGCCGCCCTCGCAGGCGATGACGGTGCCGTCGGGAAAATCGGGGAGGGGGGCGGCGGCTGGAACCGACAATGAAATAGCCAGCACGGCAATGGAGCAAATGATGGTGTTCATGGTCCCTCAAATGGAGTTGGCGTTGATATAACAATAGCGTTCGGCGAAGCCCTGGCGGTAGTCCGACAACGGCGTGGAGCTGAAGTAGGCGTCGGGGCGCGGGAATACCGCGGCGTAGACGATGCCTTGGCGCAGCTCCTGCTGCAGCGGCTGCATCTCCGGGGCGATGACGACGAATGGTTTGCCGCCGGCGCGCCGCCGCCGCAGGCAGTCGAGGTTTTTGAACTTGGCCGGCACGCCGACCAGCGAGATCAGGATGTGGTCTTCGGGCGTCTGCTCGAAGGCGGCGGCGAACGCGGTCGCGTCGAGGCGTTCGGCGAGGATCGGCGCATCCGGACGCCGCTGCCGGATCGGGCAGATGTCGATTTTCCCGTCAGGGGCGATCCGTTGCAGTTCGCGGCGGAATGCGGTGACTTCGGGGGTGTCCTGTTCGCCCTCCAACACCAGCAGCGTGATGTCGCCGGAAATGGCGTCGCGGGCGAGCTCTTCGCCGACGACCACCGCCTGCGAAGCAAAGTAATCGCTCTCCTTGGCAACGAAGCCGTCATCGCGGTTCAACAGCCAGAAGCCAACAGTGGCTCCCAGCAGAATCAGGAAACCTGGCGCCGAGCGGAGGAGCGCCGCCCGTCCGGATTTTTTCCGGCGGCGCCAGAGATCGATCAATGCCGCCAGCGCGGCGGCGATCAGGATGAGGTTCAACATGGCCGTGATCTCCTTTGGTGGACGTTACATGGACTTCCAGCCGGTCTGTTTCTTGCCCGAATAGGTCTGTACCGGCGAAGTGTAAACGTTGCGGTTGTTGGCCAGCTCTTCGTACCCCAGCGACCGGACGCTGCCGTCGACGAAGCCGAAGTTGCCGCGCCGGGTCTGGTGCCGCAGCGCGTGAATGCCCCAGCTGTAGGTGGCGGCGCCGCGCTCCGGGTACCAGTACTGGGTGGGGGCGCTGCCGGAGGTGGTCCAGACGTGGCAGCGGCCGTTGACGTCGTTGGTCAGGCGCGGCACGCAGTCACCGAAGACATACGGGTTGGCATTCGGAAATGCGCGCATCGCCTGCATTACGGTTTCACGCCGGACCGCGTTGCCGACATGGGCGGAGGGCGAGGCGGAATCGCTGATGTAGGCTTCGTAGCCCCAGGTGTTGATGGCGATGCCGTAACTGGTGTTGTCGCCATTTTTGCCGTCGCTGCCGCCGTACTCGAAGTTGGTTTCCGCCGGACAGCGGAAGGTATTGGCGCTGTTGAAATAAAGCTTGTCGAGGGCGACCGGCCAGCCGGCCCAGCCGCCGGTGGCCGAGGTGTGGCGCAGCAGCGCCGGGATCTGGAAGTCGTCGTTGTCCATGGCGTACATGGCCATGCCGAGACCGATCTGCTTGACATTGTTGACGCAGGCGATGTTGACTGCGGCGCCGCGCGCCCGGCTCAATGCCGGCAGCAGCATGCTGGCGAGAATTGCGATGATTGCGATCACTACGAGCAATTCTATCAATGTGAATTTTCTTTTCATTGCGGGAACTTTCCTTTCCATACTTTCGGTTCCGGTTGAGCGTCTTCATTGAAGATACCATTACTATATCGCCGGGTTGTTTGCCGTTTATTCGCGGAATATTACTTTTGGATTAAACCGCAAAAAAAGTTGCGTTGGCGGCCGGCAAAAAATTCATGCCGCGAAACCGGATTCCATGCTTGACGAAAACGGCTTGACGATGTATTTTACGGAATTTCATTGCAGGCTGGAGGAAACCGTAATATGCGGCTCCTCTTTTTTATTGGACCGACAATCGCAACAGAAGGATGGTGCAACATACTATGGCCGAAACAAGTCGAATGCCGTTTTTTCGTTGGTGGCTGTTGGGAGCAATCGTGTTCGCTCTGTCGCTTTCTATTGTCGGTTTGAACAACGAAGGACTGTATGCCGCCCAGGAGGGGCGCACCGCGATGATCGTGCGCAATATGCTGAATTCGGGCGATTGGCTCACCATGCGCTTCGACCATGCCATTCCATATGAAAAACCGATCGGACACTATTGGCTTTGCCTGCCGCCGGGGTGGTGGTTCGGTTTGTCCGGCAATCCCCTGGAAGTGTCGGCGGAACTGGCTTTGCGCTTGCCGTCGGCACTCTCCAGCCTGCTGGTGCTCGCTCTGAGCGCGATTCTGGCCTGGAAAATTTTCAATCCGCGCACGGCGGTGATCACGCTTTTCGTTCTGGGTTCCATGAGCCTGTTCGATAAGCTCGGTCACCTGGCCCATATCGACATGCCGTTATGCGCGGCTTTCACGCTGGCGATGTTTTTTCTCTATATCGGCTATCTGGAGCACGGCAAAAGCAATCCGTGGCTCTACGGGTTTTATGCCGCCCTGGGGTGGGGGATGGTGCTCAAAGGTCCCGTGGTGATCATTCTGTCCGGGCTGGTCATTCTGGCGTTGATGCTCAAGCTGCGGAATTGGAAGCTGCCGCTGGAGCTGCGTCCCTGGGGCGGCATTCCCATACTGCTGCTGGTGGGATTGCCCTGGTATGTGGTGGAAACCATCCGTACCGACGGCGCCTTTTTCAGGGAATTCATTCTCGAACAGAATTTCCGCCGCTTCACCGGCGTGGATTCGGGCTACCGGGATGGGGAGTTCATGCCCATCTGGTACTATATTCCCAAATTTCTGACGGGTTTGCTGCCCTGGAGCGTATTCGCGCTGCCGGGGCTTTGGTTCTGGCAGCGGCGCGGCTGGCGCAAGCCGCTGCGCAGTGGAACATTTTTCCTGCTGGCCTGGGTGGTGACCGGATTTGTATTTTTCTCCTGCTCCGCCTTGAAGCGCGGCGATTATCTGTTGGTGCTTTATCCGGCGGCGGGAATTCTGCTGGCCCGGGTGGTGGATGAAGTGTGCCTGCGGCTGCCGGCGCTGCACCGGAGTTGGATCTGGATCTGGCTCGGTATGGCGGCATTGCTCGCCATTACCTTCGGCGTCAACCAGGCGGGCTGGATTCGGAAATTAGGCGAAATGATCGTCGACGACCGGGTCCCTTTCGGCGCCAAACGCGACGGCATGTCGATGATCATGATCAGCGACTTCTTCAGCCAGGCCTGGTTGGTTACTCTGCTGCTGGCGGCGGCGGTGCTCGGTATTTTATTTTTGCTGGGCAAATGGCTGCAGCAGCGCCGCGCCATGGCCGCGTTCGGCATCGTGGTTTTTCTGATCTGGTGCGGATTTTTCGGCTACCACGCGATCGTCGAACCGCGCACCGATTGCTATAAGACCGTGAAGCCTTTGGCACGCCAAATTCAGGAGCTTGTCCCGGAAAATCAAGTCGTGGCCTATACCGGAATATTCAACACGGAACTGATCTTTTACGTCAACCGGCCCTATACCATTTTCAGCGAAAACCCGCAGCCGCTGCTGCTGGCCGAAGAGCGTCCGGCCAAACGGATGTTGAAGGCGGAGCCGGAGCGCTGGCGGGTGATTCTGGAAACCATCCCGGATCATCAGTACGCGGTGTGGTTCCTGGAACGGACGGAGTCGCCGCATCCATAGTATAGAGAAAGGCGGCGGAGAGAAAACTCTCCGCCGCCTCTACTCCTCTCCTATTATTCTTCAATCTGTCTTAGGCCTGGGGAC
>JAVBQJ010000081.1:0-26166 GCA_031549115.1 Victivallaceae bacterium | reverse complement strand
GGGACACCAGACCGGCGCGGTCATATCGAAAAACAGCGTCGTGTCATTCCAGCAGCCGTGGCAGAATTTCAGGTTGGTAACCCGGTACGGAGTCGGAAACTCCGAACCGTCCAGCGTAAATCCGGAAAGCATCACCACCGGGATGCCGCAATTCCAGGCCAGCCATGAAAGCCCGCTCGGCAGCCCCACAAAGAATTCGGCGTGCAGCAGCAGCTCCATCCGCTCGCGGATCGGCTTCAATACAGGAGCTTTGGCGGCGAGCCGGTTGCTCGCGCCGATCCGAATATATAGGTCTTTCCGGGTAATGTATGTACATTTAATAAAAATACATACTTTCCCTCTTGACATTTTATTTTTTTTTGCTATACTTTATGAAGAAACAAGAAACCAAGCAGGAAAAGAAATGGCACCGGCCGCAAAACATCGAACCATCTATCAGAGTATATTGCAGGATATCCGTTCCGGTCGCTATCCGGTCGGCAAGTGCCTTCCGACCGAGCATGAACTGGCGGCACAATTCGGCGTGGCCCGCCTGACCGTCCTGAAGGCGTTGGATCTGTTGAAAAACGAGGGCCTACTTACAGGAGTGCGGGGCAAGGGCACCTTTGTGGCGCGTAACGCCAAAGCCCCGGAGGCGGAGCGGCGGCAGTTGGGGATTGTCTGTCTGCAATTGCAGGATACCTTCGGGCACGAAGTTTTCCTGGGCTTCGAAGGCGAAGCGTTGCGCAACGATTATGCAGTGGTGGCCGGAAATTCCAACTTCGACGCCGCGCTCGAAGCGGCCCACCTGAAACGCATTTACGAGCAGGGAGTGGCCGGAGTGGCACTCATTCCCTTTTTTCAACTCAACCGTGCGCTGGTTCAATCGCTGCATGAGGCGGGTTATCCGGTGGTGTGCGTCGACAACTCTTACGGCATTCCCGGTATTCCCTATCTGCGGACCGACAATTATCAGGCGGCTTACGACGCGGTGCGTTTGCTGATCAACAGCGGCCGCCGTCGCATCGCCTTTGTGACCAACACCATGGAGGCACTGGAAATCGTCTGTACCGTGCGCGAGCGCTACAACGGCTACCGCCAGGCGCTGGCCGACTGCGGCATTGTCTTTCAACACGGCTGGGTGCAGGAGTTGGGGGCGGCGTTGGCCGCCCGGCGTCCGGCGGAAGTCGGGTTGGATCTGTACGCTTATTCGCCGATTCACCGGCTGTTGCATCTGCCGGAGCGACCCGATGCGATTCTGCTGCTTTGGGACGAGCTGGCACCGGCGGCGTGGAACGCGATCCGAAACGCCAATCTGAGCATTCCCGATGATATCGCCCTGATCGGCTTCAACGACGACGACTTGTGTTCGCTGTTGAATCCGGCGCTGACCTCGATCCGCCAGCCGGCCCGCGAACTCGGCGCGCTGGCCGCCCGATTGCTGATCGACCGCATTGAGCTCCGGGCGGTTCCCGAAGATGCGATTTTGCACAATCAATTGATCATGCGCGGCTCCACCCGCTTGATGAACCCGGAACCGGAGAATGTTCTCTATCGATAAAAAACCCAAGAACGAAAGGATGGGAAGATGAAAGGACGAAAAGCTTTTACACTGATAGAGCTGCTGGTTGTGATTGCAATTATCGCAATTCTGGCAAGCATGCTGCTGCCGGCTCTCACCAAGGCCAGGCATGCGGCGCAGAACGCCAAGGATGTCAGCAATCTCAAACAAATCGGTCTGGCGTCAACTCTGTACGCCAACGACTGGGATCAATTCATTCCTTATACTCCGACTTCGGCATGGGGCGCTGCCGGCAATCTGCCCGGGCGGGTTTATCTCTGCCAGCAACTGATGGGGCATGGGTATCTGCCTTTCGGCGCGGTGGTGACTTCACCATTCTCGCCGGCTTCGGGAAATCCGGGCGAGATTTATGCGGTAGCGCAGCCGTCGCAAGGCTACTGGATAGCGGCGATCGACCAGATGGATTTAGCATATCACCGGCCGGTGGTGGTGGGGTATGAGAGCTGGACGGCTGAAGTGTGGTGGAGCCGGGTGGACGCCCAGCGGCTGGACACGAATCCCGACTATGCCAATCCTCCGACCGGAGCTTCGGTGACCAAGCTGGCCTGGCTCTATGAATACGGGACCCGGGCCAATGCCGGAGGCGGTTCGCCGGTGCTCTATTTGGACGGACACGTCTTCCGCCCCGCGGCCAACAATGCCGCCGACTGGCAAAATTGGATGACCACCAGACAATAAGAGCTTATCAACTAATAATGGAAAATGTGACGACATGAAGCGATGGATGATACTTTTGCTGGCGGCCGGCGTCGGGGCCGGTTCCGGCCTGACGGCAGGAACCGCCTACTACTACGATGAAAACCCGCAAGCTGGCGTGATCGGCGTGGAAGCAAATGCGGAAAAAGCCCTGTTCGCCCAATTCGGTGGAACCCGGCAACCCGTCAGCGACCGGATACTTCCGGCCTTTGCCGCGATCGGCGAAACCGCGCAACTGGTCTGGAAATTCGAGCGCACCGCCGGAGATACCGCCCCCTATGCGGTGACCCTGAATGTGGAGGGCTATGCCGAACCCGGCAGCGGACTGGAGCCGGTACTGTACGTCGGGTATGACGAATTCGCCGGAGAGCAACGCACCGACCGGTATTTCGTGACTAACGACACCGCCCGGGTCCGCATCGCCGAAAGCGAGGTCAAAGATCAGAAATTTCATCTGGGCAATGACCGGCAACTGGTGGTGCCGCCGGAGCTGCGGGAATTTTATGTGGTGGTCGAAACGCCGACGCCGGCTTCCGGCGGACTCGCCGGACGGGTGGAGTCGCTGACGGTGCGTTTCGAGGCGCTGCCGCCGCCGTTGCTTGCCGAAGTGGTCGAGTGCTCCTATTGGGCGGCTTCGCGCGATCTGGACTGGAATGTGGTGGAGCTGGGAGCCGACCCGACGGGAAACCGTGATTCGTCTCCCGCCTTTCAGCAGGCGTTGGACGCCGGAGGCTTGATACGGATTCCGCCGGGCCGCTACCGCGTCGACACCACTTTGGTGATCCGCAAATCGCACACCTATTTGGTGGGCGAAGGACTGCCGGAACTGTTCCGGGAGCGCAACGAAGGGGATTATTCCATTCTGGTCAACGCCATGGTGCCCGGCGTGCGCCAGATGCAGGATATCCGCATCGAAAACATCGCCTTTACGGTTCCGGACTGGCGCATTCCGCATTTAGACAATCCTTCGGCGGCGATCATCGCCAATGGAATACGGCAACTGGAAATCTCTAATTGCGTCACCCGTTTTCCGGCTCATGAAGGCATCCGGGTTTTTTGCGGGGAGCGGGTCCGGGTCAGCAATTGCACCACCTACGGTTCGCGTCACGGCATCTCCGTCGGCGGCAATTACCGAGGCTACGGAGCCTTTGACACCCAGTTCGTGGACAATCAGATCTATTATGCCTGGGATACCGGGATTGTGGTCGGCATCCTGACGCACCGTACGCTGGTGAGCGGCAACCTCTTGGAGGCGATCGGCTGCCATGCCATGGATATATTCAACTGTACCGATGTGGTGGTCACGGGCAACCTGATCCGCAATTGGCTGGATCCCAAGGTCAACTTCTACGATTTCGGCGATTTCAGGCAGGCGGTGGGAATTTTCGTTCACACGGACTGGGGTCTCGATCAAGTCCGCACCATCCCGACCCGGAATGTCACGGTAAGCGGCAACACCCTGGTGTGCGATTACGACTACGAATTGCTCCCGGGTCAGCAGGGAAGCGCCAATCCGGTCGCGGCGGAGATCTATTATTCGCCGATCGGCATCCAGGTGACCGGCGACCTGGTACGCAATGTCACCGTGACCGGCAACACCGTAACCGGAGGCGCCAAGGGCTTTTATCTTTCCAGTCTGGCTCCTTTCGGTGAACTGGTGCAAAGCGCCGTGTTGGACGGAACTCCGCAAAACGTCACCTGTGTCGGCAATACGTTCAGCGGTCAGAAGTATTCGGCGATCGAGGTTGACAGCCGCGTGGTTCCGATCCGGGCCAGGATTGGGGGCAATCTCCTGGCGGATCCGCCGCAGCCGGCGGTACGGGTGACGCCGGAGTCGCACGTGACGGTTGAAGCCGGACCGGAGCAGTAGATGAAGTGGATCAACAGTGATCCGGAACGCTATTCGGTTGCGCCGGAAAAATTTGTGGTGCAACCGGAAACGTACCGGGTGGGGACGCTGCAATACACCCGGATCGGGCTGATCGGGCTGTTCGGGGTGCTATATTTCGGCGTCTTCGCGTTGATCTCGTTCGGCCTCGTGGTCCCGACACTGATGCCGCTCTGCCTCAAGGAGTTCGGATTGTCAAACGCGATGATCGGACTCCTGGTCGGCGGCATTCCGGCCATGGTGAATGTTTTCGCCAATCCGTTCTTCGGCTTCCGTAGTGACCGGCTGCGCACGGCGATCGGACGGCGCAAGCCCTTCATCCTGATCGGAATTCCGGGACTGGCGCTGTCGCTGATGATCCTGGGCATGCTGCCGCTGGCGGCTCCGGCGGTGGCGCAGGCTTGCTTCAACTGGTTTAGTCCGCGAGCGTTTCTCCTGGTGGCGACCGCTTTTTTCCTGGTGCTGTTTCAGGTGTTCAACAACATGGGCATGAGTACCTTTTTCTACCTATGCGCCGATGTGGTTCCGGGACGGTTGATCGGGAAATTCATGTCGATTCTGATGCTTTTCAATGCCGCCGGCGGTTTTTTCTTCAGCTACGTGATGATGCCGCTGGCCGACCGGATGATGCCTTTGGTCTTCATCGCCGAGGGACTGCTGCTCCTGATCGCTTTCGGCGTAGTTTTCTGGAAGGTGCGCGAAGGGCGCTATCCACTGCCGCCGCCGAAGGACGGAAACTTCATCGAAGGCGTCCGCTCATTTTTCCGGGAATGCTTTTCCTGCCGCTTCTATGTCCTGCTGTTTCTCGGGTTCGCCATCAACGACGTCTCCACCCTGTGTCGGGGCAATTTCAGTTCGATCTTCGCCCAGACGCTGGACATGGACCTGACGGCGATCGGCCGGGTGCTCGGTTACGGCACGATCGTCTCGGCGTTTTTGAGCATTCCCCTGAGCTTTCTGGTGGATCGCATCAAACCGCTGCGGGTCTATATGGGAGGGGCGATCCTGATCGTGTTGGTCAACATCTGGAGCTTTTTCTACGTCGATTCGAGCAGTACATACACTGTGGCCATGGTGGCGGCGGCCACCGTCTACGCGTTACAGACCGCCAGCCAACTGCCGTGTTATGTCGCGCTTTTCCCCAAAAACCGCTACGGGCAATTCAGCGCGGCCAATGCGATCTTTTCCACCGGACTGGTGGCGCTTTTCAGCTACGGTAGCGGCCAATTCATCGACTGGATGGGGGAATACCGCTACATGTATGCCTGGGACGCCGTCTTTACCGCCGTCGGCGTGGCGATACTGGTGCTGGTCTATCGCGGCTGGAAGCGTTATGGCGGGCCGAATAACTTCGTGTCTCCGGTTGAGTTCCGGACGCAGGAAGCGACACGGCAGGAGGAAGCAAGCGTTTGATCCCGTTATCCCCGGCGTCAATCGCCGGGGATAACCTGAAAGCCTTATTCGTTGTCGGCGGTTTTCGCTTCGACGAAACCATTGTCCTGGTTGTCGACGCGTTCCGAGCGCAGATCCTTGATCAGCCGGAGCGCGTCGCGAATGCCGCCGGCGGTAATCCAGATGGTGCAGACCGTTCCCAGCAGGATGGAAAATGGAATCAAATTCCACCACCAGAACTTAATCCAGAATTCAGTCGTAAGCCCGATGGTCAGCGCCAGAGCGCTTATGATCAGGAAGATCATCCACCACCCCATGGACCAGGAAGCGGTGGCGTAAGCGATGAAGCGGTCGAAACGCGTGAAGTTGCTGTTGATGCCGATGAGTTTGGAAAAGCTGAACCTGGTTTGAACCTTGAGCTGCATGGCGTCCGCGTCGGCGTATTTGCCGCGATGAAAAAGCTTATCCATATTGTGGCAGTGCTTCGGCCCGAGCAACGATACGGCGATGTAGCTGGCGATGGAAGCGATCATCGTGATGAAGTAGACATACTGTCCGTTGACCGGGAACTTATCCAGGTGGGCAGCCAGCCATTCGGATTCGGGGTATGCCTGGAACAGCCAGGGAGCGAGCCAGGGCTCCCAAACCTGTTGCAGGACAATCCCGCCGACGCCGATGAAAGTTCCTACCAGCATGGCGGTCCAGGCCGCCGGCGCGCTGCCGCGTTTCCAATAAAGGCCGCCGATAATGACCGCGCCGGCGCCGCCGAGATAAATGGCCCCCGTTATGGAAAAATACATCAGGATGAAATCTTTCAACGGAAACAGCATACTGAAGGTGAAACCGAAAGCGGCCACTCCGATGATGCCGCACCGGAGAATGAACATGTGAGTTTTCGGCGCAAAGGGGGTTTTCCGGAACGGCATGATCACATCCTGAATCAGGATGCACCCCCAGGCGTGAATATAGGTGTCGTCGTTGCTGATGGCACAGGCGATCACCACCACGGCGAACAACCCGAGGATGCCGACCGGGAGCCAGTTGGCCAGGAACAGCGGCACCGTCATCTGGCTTTGGATGGCGGGATCGGCAATGGCGGCGATCTGTTCTTTGACCGGAGCCATGACCCTGGAAAATTTTTCAGCGTGGAACGCGGCGTAGGCGCAAACCGGAATCAACACGAAACAGAGCCCCGCGGCGAACGTGCGCCAACTGCTGATAATGCCGGCCATCACGGCTTCGTGCGGTGTTTTGGCGGCTGAATTGTAGCCGGAGTTGCCCTGCCAGGCGCGAACGCCGTAAAGAGTCCCCATCATACCGATCAGGAAGTACCAGATGTTGAAGTTTTCGGCCTGCGAAGTTTCAAAAGGATTGATCAGCGATTGATCGGCGGGCGCGATTTTCAACCCTTCGATGATGTCGGTCCAGCCAAACGTGACCAGGAGATAGAACATCACCACCAGAAAGATGACCAGCAGCAACATTCCCTGGAAGAAGTCGGTCAGCATGATGCTGATCTGGCCGCCGGAACAGGCGATGTAGACGGCAATGCTCAAATACGCAATCATGACCAATGGAAATGTGGAGACAGGGAAGCCCAAGAGCTCGAATGCCTGCGGCAAACCGAAGAAGTAGATGATGAACCTGGCGGTCACCGCCGGAAAGATGCCGTAGTTCAAAATCCCGGATGTCCAACACAGAAACCCGGAGAAGAAACGGAAATTCCGGCTGTAACGCATCTCAAAAAATTGCGCCAGCGTCAAAGCCCGGGTCTCCCGGAAGCGGTAGACGACGAAACCGGTCAGCGCGATAATCAGCCCCAGCGGCGTGGTCATCATCCCCCACCATTGCACCGGCAAACCGTTCTGGTAAATCATTTCCCAGACGGCGACCAGCGAAATTGCGCCGCCGAATCCCGCGGACACGGTCAGCAAATACCGCCCCGCCAGCCGGTTGGCGGCCAGAAAATCGCTGATACTCCGGTTGTAACGCTTCGAAAAAACCGTGAGCCCGATCAACGCGGCCAGCACCAACACAACGATGCTCCAATCGATCCAATGCAAGTTCATATCGTCAACTCCAGCATGATTACCTGATAGGCCGGCAGCGTGAATTCAGCCGTTTTGCCCGCAAAAGCATAACTTCCGGCGTCATTGCCGGGATCGAGGCGGCACACCCCTTCCGTGTGTTTTTCGAAAGTCACTTCCACGGTTTGGGTTTCGCCGGAAGGGTTGACCAGAATCACCGCTTCCGTCCCCTGAAAACTCCAGCGGGAAGCGAGCACCACGGTCAGATCCAACGGCGGGTTGGTGGTGAGAAAATGGAGCGTCCGGCTTTTGCCGCGCACCCGGACATTTTTCTCCATCCGCCCGAAAACCAGAAAGTTTTTCGCACGCTGTCTGCGCCACGCCGTCATGTTGGCGATCAGCTCCAGCAAGCTCTCCTGTTCCGGGGGGGCGTCATCCCAGGAGCACACCCAGCACCAATGCATCTGCATGTTATCTCTCAACAGCACCGACAAAATTTCGCCGCAGATGAAACTGTATGCCATACGGTGCAGAATGAACCACGGACTCTTTTCCCGGTCGAACCAGAAGCCCAGGCCGACTCCGTTGCCGGTGAAGTTGTTGACATATTCATGAAAAACCATGCTGTACGCCGGAACCGGCTGCGAGTAACTCCACGAAAGGTGATTGCGCAAATCATTCAGCAGCAAATTTTTGATATAGGGTTGCGCCGCCGCGTTCTCACAGCCCAATACCACTTGCGGCGCGACCTGTTTCACCACGGCGCGGGCTTTATCCAATAACGCCGTCATTGCATCCGTAAGCCAGGCGCCGGGGGAACCCGGGTGATTGTGGGTTTTGGCATAGCACAGCGGCGCGGAGCAGCCCTGGTTCTGGTCGAAATATTGCATATAATCAATACCGGTATCGTCGATGCTCTTGCGAATTTCTTCGACTACCGTATCCACCACCCATGGGCGCGCCACACAGCTGTCAAAGCCGATGCGCTGCCCTTTGCCCGGCTCTCCCTGGCAAACCCTGGCAAACATTTCGCCTTGCGGGCCGATACACATTTCGCGCTCCAGGTGCTGTTCGGCGAACTCCTTTGCCATCGAGTAACGCGGATCGATGGAGCTTGTCGATGTCCAGGCGGTACCGGAGCAATAAACGCCCAATAAATTCCCCCCGGCATGGAGTTTGTCGGCGAAGTCTTTCAGCATCCGGGCCCCGCCATACGGCGGCCAGACATACGGCGGCGCCCACGGCGCGGTCCCTTCCCAATGCATTAACAGCGCCATCACCGGCGTGTGCCAGCGTTCCCGGTAAAAGTCGCAAACCGCCAACCCCTTATCGTAAGGGAAGTACTCGTTGCCTTCCAAGCTGCCGGTGTCGAAGCCGCTGCCCTTCACGGGGTAAGCCAGCAGAACCGGCGAATCCTTGAGCCATTCCGGTGCATCGGGGTTGTTGCGCAATTTCAACGGCAGTGAGTGGTCGTGTTTTTCCATCCAATTGCGGTAGATCATGCAAGCATCCTGCCAGTCGCCGGTAAAACCGCCGATGACCAATTCTTCGGGGGAAGCAACTTCATCGGTAAATTCGCCGCCCGGGAAAAATTGCAACCACGGGCGGATGTTGCCGGTCGCCCCGTAATCCACATCGATGCCCTTCGGGGCATGGGTCAAGTCGTGACAGCCGAAGTACAAGCTGCCTTTCCCGGTGCAATAGGCTTGAAACTGCATCGGTACCGGGCCGGGGTAGTAACCGCCCACCCCGTTCAGGGGGTACTCCAACAATTTACTGGCGAAGCCGCCCATGTCGATTCGGGGCTGAAAGTCCCGGAAAACCGTCCCCTCCATGCCCGGCCAGAAGAATTCTCCGTCGCCGCCGTTGCTGCAAAGCGTATTTGCCAGCTCGAGCTGCGGAAAGAGAAAGTTGTCGCAATAAAATCCGGCCGGAATGTGACTGATTTTCAACGACCAGCGGCTGAACGCGGTATCGTTGTCCAGCCGGATTTTGGCCAGAACTTCGATTGCCTCCAGTGCTTCATAGCCGGAAAAGAGCAGATTCAGCGCCTTGCCGCCGCCATAGCTTTCTTCGACACACCTGACTTGCGAAAAATCCAAACTGGTGAGGGTGAGAGGCTTGCCGGCGGTATCGCGCAAAAGCAGAGTGAAAATTACCGCCGGAGCATCGACGGCAATAAACTCCCGCCCCCGATAATACAAACTTTTCAAACCGCCATTGGCCGAAAAAGCCAATGCCAACTGATCATTTTTCAACAACATATCTTCCCTTATCAACAACGAGTCTGATTTTTCAATGTAATCTTCAAGGTTATCATTTGCCACGGAGCCGCCGCAATGGCGATCTTGCGCTCCGAACAAACCGCCTCCGCGACTACGGTTTCATCCAGGCGGCACCAGGATGCCCGCATCAACGCGCTGCCGAACTCGACCCAGCCGGTTACATGTTGCGCGCTCAAATTCACCACCCGCAGAATGACCACCCCTTTTTCGCCGTCGGCGGCAGGTTTCAACGCCGAGAAGGTCAAATTATCGCTGATTCGATAAAAGCTTGCATCTTCCGGAAGCCGCTTCACCTGCGAGGCGGGCAGCCAATAGTGCGGCAAATCCACCCGCAACAGTTGCATTTGCCGGTACAACCCGGCATAATCGGCCTGGCCGGCAAAGAATTTCAACCCGTATTCCCAGCGCAACTCCTTGTTCAACTGTCCATCGTTTTCGCCGTTCGTCATCACGGTACGCCGGAATGCCCGCATCAGTGTGACGAAAATCTCCTCTTCCCCACCGGCAAGTGTCGTGTCAACGCCAAATTTGGAGCAAGATTGCGATTCAGCCGGAGGCCGGTTTGCGCTGATCCGGTCGGCCGCTACTGACGTAACGGCCGCGCCGGAGCAACGCAAATCCGGGACCGGCTGAACGCAACCGCTTCGCGGCAGCTCATTTGCGCATTCCGCCGCGGGTTGATGGCTGGCGCGATGGTCACATCGCTCTGCGCCATCGGCGCACGGCGGCTCTGCGCAAAATAAAGCTGTCTTGCTGCAAATTTTGCGTTGACACGACACAAGCGCACCACCTTCATGCAGGCCGCCGCAGGAAAGCAACGCCACGCCTCCCGCGGCATTCCCTCTCCCGATAATGCCGTCGAAGTTTTTGCCGATACGCTCCGGCTCGACAAAATTGCGGCTCCACTCCCCATGCTCCCGTCCCGGCGTCCGTTCCAGGAACGTGCCGCTCTGGCTGACGAAATATTTCCCCTCGATTCCAGTGGGGACGGCGACGCGCAGACGAAAATCTTTTAACGGATTGTCGATGACCGTGGTAATCCTGACCATATCGGAGCCGCGCTCCAACGCAATGTTGGTGCGGATGTGCAATTTGGCTTTCGTTTCGCTTTCGGTGATTCCGGTGTATTTTTCCGTCAGGCCGCCCTCGAAACACAACTCCCGCGGCAATTCAAAGGTGCGCGTAACGGCGAACTCCACGCGCCCGCAGCCATTGTGCGCCACCTGGACCAAGGCACTTCCTCCCCCGCTCAACGCCGGTGCGCCTACCGGCGACACATGATTCCAGCCGTCGCCGATTTCCCGGTCCAGCCAGTAGGAATTCTGTCCCGGATACGTACGGCCGCTGCGCTTATCGGTAACGGTGAAAGTCCCGTCGTTGTGGATTTGCAAATGCAAAATGCCGTTATCGGCGCTCTGGTGGCCGCAAAGCAGTGAATCCCAGTAACGCACCACCTCCCGGCAAGGCTCGATCCGTAACGTCTCCCAACTTGCCGCCGCAAGCTCCAGCGGCAAAACCACCTGATAGAGATGATAACTCCGCACATCGCAGCGATGATACAAACGCGTCTGGTTGCGGGTGATTTTTTTGATGGAATAAGGTACTTCGCCCTGGGAATCGTAAATTTTGAAACCGTTGAGCTCTTCATAACCAAACGGTTCGGCTTGTACCTCCGGATACTTTCCCGCCGCGGGAAATGCCAGCTCCAATTCGCGCACGGCAGCAACCCGGAAAGGCAGCGGATTGTAAATCCGCAGGGTGTACGCGCCGTCGGCGGCGGCTTCATTCGCCCAGACCGGCGCCTCGTCCCCCTCGAAGCGTCGCATCGTATGATGAATGCCCACCCCGGTAAGCCGTTCTTTGTCCAGCAGCATGAATTCTTCGTTCATACAACGTCCCAACGCCATCACCTCGTCCAGGCGGCACAAAACGGCGCGGTGAACCGAGTCGATGGAGCAGCCGCAAATCGAGTCATGGGCTTGATTTTGCAAAAGATGCTTCCACAGATAATCCAGCGCTTCCGTCGAGGGCAGCTCCGCCGCCGCCGCCCGCACCGCCAACTGCGGCTCCACCAGGAGCTCGAGCATACTTTGCGCGCGGTCATTGGCAAGCTTGACGTCATAGCGCGAACTTAACGTCGCACCGATCTGCCAGCCCCCGTTATTCTTGGTGTCGGCAGGGGCAATCTGTTCGCCTTCGACGCGCACAGCTTCCGCTTCGGCGGTAAATTCACCGGCAAAGAAATCGCGGTAATCCGAATGAATCACCTCGGCATCGGGGTATAATTCTTGGATCCAGTTCAACATTTCTTTCGTCTGCGCGTGAGCCTGGCAATGGTCGACGGTATCGGAAAGGACAAATGTTTCGCCGAAGTGAATCTTTGTCTCCTCGACCCACGTCTGAAAACGGCGGATGAACTCCTCCTTGTCCAACGGAATATCCCACCAGCCGCGAACTTTGAGGGTAAAATTACCGTAGCCGTTGCGGGGCCAAAGCCGCAGGACCGGCAATGCGGTACCGTCACTGCCCTGCCAGACCACTTTCACTCCGCTGTCCGGCGGAAAACCGCGCCACGCGACAACGCCCTCCAGCGCAAAGCCCGCAAAAATCTGCGGCAATTGGGCAATATGACCGAAAATATCACAAACATACCCTATCGGCCAGGGTTCGCCGCCAAATTCCCGCACGGTGGCCCGTCCCGCCAATAAATTGCGGATCAGCGCCTCGGGCGAAACCAGAAATTCATCCGGCATCACATACCAGGGACCGGCGATCAAGCGTCCCGAGCGCACCATTTCTTCGATTGCCGGGCGCCGCGAGGGGTAAAGTTCACAGATGTCCTTGAGCACAATGCTCTGCCCGTCAAAGATGAACTTCTCCATCTTGTCTTCCCGCAAAAGCCGGAGAATCTCCCCGGTGGTGTCACAAAGATATTTGCGAAACTCCTGAAAACTCTGGTACCATTCCCGGTCCCAATGCGTCGAGTTAAAATAGTAAAATTTCATTGCCGTCCCCCGTCAAAATTTTTTATCCACAGCTGCGCACTCTTCGCCGGCAAAACCAACTCCTTGTCTTTGAGCTCCTGCTTGTCGCCGGTCAGCAATTCCCGCCAGCGGCCGTCAAGCGGCAATGTCACGCTCTCGCTCCCCTCTCCGGAATTGTTCAGGATCAGGATCGCCGCCTCTTCGCCGTCATAGAGGACATCCGCATGGACCGCACGCGCCTGCAATCCCTGCTGCACCCCCGCGGTTGAAGCTGCCTGCGACAGAAGTGAGCGCAACAACGCGTCGTCGATCAATGCGCCACGGCCCAATTGCGTTCCGGCGTAGAAGAGCGCGCCCGTATGCAACGCTTTATACACCACGGTGCGGCAGTCGCCCGCCCGGACCAGTGTCGTGAGATTGGCGCCGTCGACATCGGCGATGCGTTGCGCCCCCAGTCCATTCGTGCCGTCGAGGGCAGTGAGCGGAGCAAACTCTCCGCCTTCAACGCCGGCCAATTTCGCCGCCGCGCCGGAGTCGCCGCCCACCTCCAACCGCCCGGCGGATTTGACGGCGTCACGCCAATGCCAGGTGGAATAAATCTCCGTTTCTTCCAGTTGCCATAATTCGCCCAATCCCAATCCCGGCGTCCGTTCGCTGTGTCGCCCCGAAGTGTAGTTGAATGCGCCCAAATGGCCATCGGCGAAAACCACGCCGCCGTTTTCGACAAAACGCGCCAGGAGCGCCGCATCTTGCTCCGTCAGCAAATAGGCACCCGGGAGAATCAGCAGCTTGATGCTCCCTGAATCACTTGCCAACAAATCGGAGTTGACCATTTTAAACGGCAGATTCAACCGGTACAAGGTGTCGGTATAACCGCGCAGATTGTCATGAAACAATTTCAACGCGCCGTCGCTGCAAAAGTGGAATATTTCATTGGCCGGACTGCGCCAGACCCCGATTTGCGGCGGCGCGCTTTGCGCGCGCAGCAGCAATTCGCGGTACGGAGCGATTTTTCTGCCGAACTCTTCGGCATACCGGGTTACCGCCCGTTCGCTCCCGTCCGGCCGCACCACCCCCCAGGCGGGGGCTTCCGTCCCCAACGTTTCGCCGCGAAATTGCCAATAAAGGATGCCCTTCACGCCCCAGCCGAACTGCGGCAGCAATTCATAATAAAAGGTCTGACAATCCAGAACCCGCTGCGGCATTTTGCTGGAACCGAAATTGACATGCCATTCGGCGTTGTAAAAAACCCGCCCGGCTCCGGCTGAAACCGCCTGTGCGCAATGCAATGTGCTCGGCGTCATGGTGGAGGCGAAAACATCCCCGCCCGCCGCCATGGCGAAGTCGTCGACACAGGTTACCGCGTTGAATTCTCCGGCGGTATCCGGCACCACATGCAAATAAACCAGGTGTTGCGGATCAAGCTCCTTGACCAAAGCGATTTTCCACTGCGCCTCCATGGCCAGCTTCTGCAAATGGAATTCCCGCCAATCGATGAAGTCGGTGATCGTCTGGCTCTGGCGCGGCAGTTCCACTTCACTCCAGTCATTGTAGCACCGCCCCCATACCTGGTTCAGGTGTTCGATCGTGGTATATTTTTCTTGCAGGTAAACCGGAAACTTCCGGGCGCATGCGGGGCAATAGCAAACCATCGTCGCCAGATTCGGCTCACGCAGCATCAAGTTGGCTTCCGGTTCATTCCAGACATCCCACATGGATAATGCCGGGTGATTTTGAAAGTGCCGGACCGCGGCCGTAATAAATTCCCGTTTCGCCTGCCGCGCCGCGTCATGGTGATAGCATGGACCGGGATAACCGCCGATCTGACGGCAGATATTCGCGGTGGATTCACACCGGATGCCGTCGGCGCGGACCATCGGCACGTCGGGATAATCCCGATAGAGCCATGCCGGAGCCACTTCCGTGATAAAATTGAGCGTGACATGCAGCCCTTGCGCTTGCGCCAGCGACATCAACTCATCCAGGTCGTCCCAGTTATACTCGCCGCGCCGGCGTTCACTCCAGCGCCATTGTACCCAGAACTTCACCGCATCCATGCCCAAGGCGCGGATATGTGCCAGGTCCTCCGCCCAACACGCGCGTTCCGGCGTGGGAGCCCGATAATATTGTGTGCCGTAAATAAACGGCGGATCTTGCTTTTTCTGAATCATTTGCATCGCTATATTTAATAAATGGGGTGAATACGCACCGGGATGTCTCCGGCATCGACTTTGCCGCTCAATTCGAGCACATCAAATGTGAGCCAATCGCCGCCCCAGGCGGATATGCGCAACGTGTGGCTGTTGCGGGTTTCCGTACCGGGCAAAGCATTGGTCAGTATTTGGCAGCCATCATAGAGGAAGGTCAGGCGACCGTCTTTCATCATGACTTCAACCTCAACGGCCTGTTCGCGCTTAATGTAATTGCGCCCCTGTGGAATCAGGGTTACCTGGCTGTAGTCTTTGAGGTCGAACTCGCTGACTCCTTCAATCAGCCAGCCGAAAACCCAACCGTCATTTTCGTCATACCGGATCATCACATCGTCAACCCGAAAACGCATTTTATCAAAGTGCGCCAATTTGAGTTTGAGCTTGAACTCATCGGGCAACGCCAGTGCCAGCTCCGCTTCCGCTTCGGCATCGTCCCCCTTGACGCTTTGCAACACCATCGGCATCTCGAAACTCAACGCTTTCGGGGTGGCGGTGGCGGCGTTATGGGAAATCCGCCATTCTTCCGGCACAAACGCCTTGCGTTCGATGTCCGCCGCCGGGGCGGGGTTTTCCACAATCTTGCGCACCGGCGAAGGCAGATTGTAAGCGCTGCGGTCGCCGCCGGCGGGGATGATGTGATAAAGGCGGTATTCGGTTTCCGGCAACGTGATGGTCAGCTTGCCGTCGTCGAAGAGCAAAGGCTCCGTACTGTTGATTTGATAAACATCCAATTCTTTTCCCGGGAAAAGTCCGCTTATATCCACGGTGGCGCTTTGTACGCCGCCATAGGTGATGTTGCCGGCGACCACGATGGCCTCGTTTTCGTTGAGAAAATAGGACAGGAGCAGTTCTTTATTGGGGTTGACGATGTGAGGTTGTTCGTGCCAATAGTCGTAAAACTTGCTCGAACTGTCACGCTTGAAAATGCTGAAAACCGCGGTTTGCAAGGGGTGCGACCCGATGGGGGTATCGGCGCCATGCACCAGAGACCACGCCAAAGCCTGCTTCAAGGTCAAAGTGGAAGTTACCAGCGTTCCCGGAATGAAAGCACCGCGCCAGCCGAACGGATTGCCGGTGTAACCCATGATAAATCTCCAGGGTTCCAGCAAATAACCGTAGCGGTAGCGGTTCAGGTGTTCGCCATCGTAAAAATAGTCGCAAAGCCCCATGCTGGAAATGTGAAAAGCACCTCCCGTATGCGTCAGGAACGGGGTTTCTTTGCCATGCGCTTCAAAAACCCCGCGCAGACGCTTCAAGAAGGAGCGCTGGCCCAGAATCCGCCCGCGATGGTAATTGCCGTCCCACTCCGCATTGCGCGAATCCGAGCAGTCGTGGCCGATCGTCTCGCAGGGAAACGGCACGGTGGGACCGTCAAAGTAGATGCCGTCCATATCGGTGGCCGTCACAATTTTATCGATGCGGTCAATCAACAGATCCGCTCCGGCGTCGCGAAAGCATACCGCCCGGCACGGCACACCCTTGCCGGGGTCGTACATCCGCGAATATTGACCGTTGTGCGCGTCCGGGTAACGCATAAGATCGGTGCCGTATTCTTTGAAGCCGGGGGAGTTTTCGGCCATGACATGACCGAAGTAGATGAACAGCCGTTTATTTAGACCGTGCGCGTAGTTCGCGCGGTGCGTGATTGCCGGCAATTTGCTCATGTCCGGATACGCCTGATAATCGGACCAGTTTTCATGCCACATTTCGATTTGATCGCCGCAATGCAGCGGCATTTCGCGCCGTGAGGGCGTGGGTTGAATGAAGAACTGGAAAATCTGATCCGGCCGCTTGACCTGTCCTTTGGCGGTAACCATATTGACCGTATAAGTCGCGCCTTGCTCGGCCGCTTCGGGGCTGAGTTGATATTGTTTCCCGTCGAAGGGTGAGAACACACAATCGCGGTCAAAGGAAAATTCCATCCCGAGCCGCTCGTTGCCGACCCAGAATTGCTTGCTGTAAATCGTGAAGTTGCCGCTTTCGCCGTGTCCGCCGGTGGCGTGGAGAAACTGGTTGTTGTCGACGATGACGTATTGCGCCACTTTCGGAGCGAGCGGGATGGAGACTTGCAATTCTTCGAGCTCCCGCGTGTCGACACCGTTCAGGCGCAAACGGACAATGGTAAACCCGTCAAACTCCACTCTGGTGCGGACTTCAACACCCGCAGTGTTGGTCGAATCGAGCATCACGGCGGTGCCGCCGGCGCGTTCGCCGTCCAAAACATTGACCGGCAGCACCTTGCCATTGACCTTGGCGGTAACGCTGACCGGCGCGCTCAATAATTCATTTCCCAGCACGGTGATTTGCTGTGGCAAAACCGCGTCCGCAAAGGAAAATTCCGCGTGATCCAGAACAACTTTGCCGTCTTCCCACACCGGAGCCGTCCAAGGCCGGGGAGTTTTGTCTTCAAGGTATTCCATCGCTATCGGGGTTTTGCCCCAATCGGGCGGCGGGACGGCTTCAAACGCTTTTTGCGCGTCGAGCTGTTTCTCCTTCCTGGCATTCTCCACCCAGGCGACAGCGGTATACGTCTTGCCGGTTTGCAATTCGGCGGCGGGAATATCCAGGAAAGTTTCTTCCACCGGCGAAAGATTTTTCTCCACCACCTGATCGCCCAACCGCAAGTAAGCGACATCGCTCGCTTCCCCCCTGGGGATTTGTGCGGTAACCTTTTCGGCCGCAGGGTAATATTCGACCGTGATCACGCTGACCGGCGCCACCAGCTGCGGGGCAGGCTTCTCGTATTTCGGCGGCGCGCCCGCTTTGGAGACCAGATTTTTGTCAACGCCGTCCCGGAGCATGATACCATTGCCGAACGGCAACGAGGAGTAACCGCCGTACGAGGGCAAATGCCAACCGTACACTTCGCCGCGATAATGACGGAAGAGATTCAGAAGCACCTGCGTATTCTCCGGATCCTCCACCCCGATTTTGGCAAAATCAATCACCAGCACGGCAAACCAGCCGCGGGAGGTGGGGCCTGCTTTGGCAATGAAACCGGCGCTTGCCATCGGGGTTTCGTTATACGTGCGGCTGATGGCGCCGACCCTATTGCAGGTGTAGCCATAAAAATCGTTGACCGGGCTTTGCACACTGTAAGCGTTATCATACCCGCCGACATTGAGCGCGGCGGTGATATTTCCCAAAGGGCCGATGACCACTTGCACGGCTTCGTCCCGCCCCAGATCCTCGCTCGGCTTCCGCGGGAATGCCTTGGCTTCCGACGGGTTGCTCTCGACGGCGTTGACGCCGACCAGAAGTCGTTGCCCGTCGTGCCACAGATAAAAGGTGGTCTCCTCCGGCACGACGCTCATTGCGCCGCGGAAATCATTGACCGTGGCGGCTTCCGCCCATTGCGCGGGGTCGAATTTATCGGCTTTGCTCAAAAAATCAATTTTTTGAGGAGTGGTTTTGGGAATGCGCAAAAGGGGCGTTTCCGCCGCCCCCACTCCGGCAACGACGATAGCGAACGAAAAAAGACTGGCGAAAATTCTCATAGTAACTTGTTTTTCTATATCTGGATCACCCAAAATCATTGGCACCGGCGCTTACAATGCAGGTAATATCGATCAATTCGGCGAAAACGGCCAGAGGTCTTCAAAGAAGAGCGTCGTGCCGGAGCCGAAATCAAGGACATGACGTTTGCCGTCCCGGTACATTTTCCCAATTGGTTCGTCCATCACCGCGACATGCATGTCGCCGTAAACCGCATTGGCTTTGTTCGTGTGCCGCCAGCTTTCCGAGGCCCCGTACGTGCCGGAGGCGGGCGCGGGATATTCCACATCGATGAGAACAAATCCATTCGGCTTCAATTTGGTCAACGGCACCGAGAACCCGCCGTAAAAATAAGGATAGCCGGCCTCGGCCAGCATGAAATTGATCCCGTAACTGGTAAACCACTCCACATCGGGAGCGACCTTCGCGGTGTTCGGATCGCTCGGACATGCGCGCACGGCCTTGGGCAGGTAGTTATTCCACTCGAGAGCATAAAACCAATTCGCGCTCGGCGAAGTCTCTCCGGTGGGAAAGGTGTAATTACTGACAACGGTGGTCATCATCCGGTCATTGTTATCATTGGCGTATAGCACAAAAGCCAGTCCCCATTGTTTCAGGTTGCTGATGCATTTGGCCGACTGCGCGGCGGCGCGGGCTTTGCTCAAAGCCGGCAACAGCATCGAAGCCAAAATAGCAATAATCGCAATCACTACCAATAACTCAATAAGCGTAAATATTTTTGCCGTTTTTGTCATCTTCAATTCTCCTTGTTGTTTTTTGTCGTTCTTCTGTAAGATAAAAATTCTATTTCCTGTAGCGCATGATATAACTATTGGGCAGGGCTTCGGTTTTGGGCCTGGCTTCGCCATTCATCAATTTTATAATGATCTCCAGCGCCATTTGATGCAACCTGCGCAAGGGTTGGGCGATGGTATCGATCTGCGGCGCCAGCAATGGCGCAATTACCGGATGTTCCATGGCAATGACCTCAATATCACGATGGACTTGCAAATTCATACTCTGAATAATATTCCAATGCACCTGCAACCGATCCTCCCCCGCCAGAAAGACGCCGTCGGGATGTCGCTGCAATAATTGAATAAAATCGCCGGCGTGGTTGCCGAAATCCGAATATTGGCGCCAGATGCATATCCGGGATAGCTCCGCCGGCAGCTCACAGCCGGTATTTTTTTTGAAACTATCCTTGAAGCCGCGAATGCGCTCGAGGTTGCAATAGTCGTCATTATCGGAAATAATGGCGATTTTCTTACACCCCCGGCCCAGCAGATATTCCGCCGCCATGGCGCCGCTTTGATAGTGGTCGCTGCATACTGCCACGCCTATGGCGGAGGGTTTGCCGTTCAGCAGAATCATCGGCATCCCTTTCAGCGTGTTGAGCCAACGGGCCGAAGCCGCATCCCAGGGGTGGGCAATGACGCCGTCAAGTTTGGACGAAAGCATGGTCTGATAATTATCGCGGGTGAAAATCTCCACATTGATCCCCGCCTTGGCGCTGCCGGCAACCAGACCGCAAAGCATGGCGTCAATATAATACCCCTGTGGAGCTTCGACCACGTCGAGCAACAGTCCGATGGTGGTTCTGCGCACCGAGGTGCGCAAGCGGAAGTTCATTTTTTGCGCGGCCTCAAGGATAATCTTCCGGGATTTTTCCGAAGTATTGCTTTTGCCGTTAAGTACCCGGCTGACCGTGGAACTCGAAAAACCGGTTGCCGCGGCAATATCATAAATGGACTCGCTATTGCCATTCTGCATTTTAATCATTCACCCTCCTGTGTAACTGTTGCATAAAACAACCAGTTCCAGACTCAATATCATCAATAGACGTATTATTATCATTTTGCACTTCATTAACTCTACCCGTCCATGCAACTGTTGCATGAATATAATTATAGCGTATCCGAGCAAAAAAGTCAATAGCAAAGGTGAATAAATCTGAATTTTTTTGATATGATGACGATTGATATAGTATGCGAAATAGTTCGCGCGCCAAAAAATAAAAGGTTTACGCATCACACATGGCGATAGCGTAACCCTTTTCAAAAAATCCCGGCGAATTGTGTCGGCGTCGACCTCGCAATATCCCCCATTATTCCAAGTTGGCGGTATGATCGCGTAACCAATGCCGCCATGGAGGGATTCAACAACAAAATCCGTTGGCTTGCCTATCAGGCATACGGATATCAGGATTATGAATATTTCAAGCTCAAAATATATGACCTTCCGAAAACCTCCACTCAGAAAAAGCTATGAACTATGGCACAAACCGGAGAAGAGGCATTTCTATCTAAAATTGAAGATATTCCAGCTACCCGCTCTGCGCGTTCAAAAGGAGCTCTGAATTATGGCACAAACCGGAGAAGAGGCGTTAGTTTATCGATAGGCTATCGCCGGTTTTCAAAGAGAAAAAGTCATTGCGCTTCGAAGAGGCTATTCGGGAAAATCAGGGGCGTTTGAACTCAATACCGATTTTAAGGCAAAAAAAATGGTGGCGAGGGACGGCATCCCGCGCCCTTTTGATTTCACCTCAAAAAGCGTCAAAATTTTTCGTTTCAACCTCAAAACTATCGTTCTGAACTTAACACAACCATATCTTCCACACCTCTTGAAACGGTACTTTCCGGTACCGGGAAGCCTTGAAACGGTACCGAATGGTACTGACGTCCCATTCGATTCCACCCCTGGTTTTGCGCCTCCACCAATACCATACATCCGGTACCATTTGAATGCAAGTACCACTTTTGCTTCTTTTCGGCGTTCGGCTTCTGGTAACAGAATGCAAAATCTACATGTTATTGATTCTGGTATTGATTGTCGATTTCTTCAAGCCCAGCATCTTGCAGGCCGCATCGCGATTGTAACCTTTACGTTGATGGTCCACATAGAAACTTTTGAAACACTATTCTCCAGAGTGGGTTGGTTCATAAACATGCCAAAAGGCAATCAGCGAGCCCTATTTGGGTTGACGAAAACATCTGACAAACAAAAAATCTCCGGGATGCATAAAATTCCTCACTAGGGTTGCAGGATATTTCATACATGCCGGAGATAAAACACGGAAAATCGTAAGTGTTTTGTGGTTTTATGGATCTGTTTTTATGCAGGACTGAATGCTGAATTCCAAACGTACCAAAGGAATATTTCTGGCTTTACAAAACTCCTGAAGAATGGATTCGCTTTCAGGTAAACATTCGAAAGCGGTGATGAGAATCTTATCAAAGGGATGATCCATATAAATGGCGTCAACATCAGCGACGGAACCCAAAACATGAAAGCCGTAAAGTTGAAGACCGTGGAGTGAAGTATCATCATCGATGATGCCAATGATTTCCTCCTGAATCTCTTTACGCTGTATGCAATAAAGGTAATTGGCGTAAACACGGCACTTGAGTCCGCCGCCATAGACCAGGATGCGTTGCGGCCGCTCCTGCTGGCACTGCAAATAGAGTTTGCGGAACCAGAAACCTTCGGCATAATGTACCAGAAAACGTTCCGTCGCGATTGCCAACAAATTCAGCATCGTGAAAATCAGACAGCCGGAAATAAAATTGCGCCCATCAATCCCATACTCGACACGCATTTGCGGATAACAGAAAATATAAATCAACGCACAGGCCAGAAGCGACCCGAGCAATACCATCAAAGCCAGATGCCAATAGTTGCTCAAACCCGCCCGCAACCAGTAAACCCGGTAAACTTTGCTCACGCACAACAGCAACGCCACCGGAGCAAACGCAAAAACAAAAAGATTGAAGTCGGTGATTTCCCCCAATATCAGATAACAAGTCACCACGAATGACCCGCAAATCACCCCGAAATCAATAAAAGGATGGACGATATTGACCAGAATACCACGCCGCGGCTTCGCCATCCCGTGCTGAATAACCCGGGCCGAGTCGAATAATTCCACTACCGCCAATTGCCGGATCACAATCAACACCGCGATCAAAAGAATGATGAACGTAACCGCCGGCGCCGAATCCCGGAACGCGATAATCACCAGAGCGGCCCCTGCGAATGCACAGGCCAGCAAATACATCGAAATCGCCGTCGTTGTCTGTTTTTTGGTTTGCCGGAGCAGCCGGTGATGGAGGTGATCCTGGTCGCCGTCCATAATTCCGCCCGCCGCCGGATCCAGCAGCTTGCGCATACTGCGGCGCCAGATCGCCAGCACCACATCGAACAGCGGCACACCGATCGCCAGCATCGGCAGCAGCAGCGAGGTCACCGTCACCGCCCGATCGATCGTCGAAAGACCGATAATCGCGAAAATCAACCCCAGAAACGTACTGCCGGTATCCCCGAGAAAGATCTTGGCCGGATGAAAATTATAGCGCAGGAATCCGAGACATGAGGCCGCCAGAATCAGCATCGTCACCGTTTCCGGCCTATGATCCGATACCATCAGAAACCAGATGGCCAAACATCCGGAAGATACGATCGCCAGCCCGGAAGCCAAGCCGTCCAGCCCGTCAATCAGATTGAATGCGTTGAGGATAACGATGATCCATACCGCCGTCAACCCCAGCGACACAAACCACGGCATCGTCCAGCCGAGAATGATGTAATTGTGGTCGCTGGTCAGCCACACAATCACCACCACGATCAATTGTACTCCGAGCTTGATCCATGACTTAAGTTCATAACGGTCATCGACCATACCGAGCGAGCCCAGCAGAAGAGCCGGGACAAACAGCCGCCAGAACAATTTTCCGGCCCCGGGCGTTTGCGTTTCTATCGCATACAAGCCCAAGGCGATAAAAAACGCCAGAATTACCGCAATGCCGCCGCCGCGCGGGACAATGTGTTCATGAATATGCCGTCCTCCCGGGTTGTCGATGTAACCCAAACGCGGCAGTATCCGAATTGCCGCCCAAGTCAGCAATGCCGACAAAAACAGCGCAATCACCGGATAGATAAACAAACTTGCATAATTTTGAAGAAGTTCAAGCATGATCGGAAAGTGATACTTTTTACGTTAATTCTTCAAGAATGATGCTTGCAATCCGTTCCGCAGTGTGTCCGTCCCATAATTCCGGACGCTGAGGACGACGTTCCGTCCCCATCACCTCCCGGTAGGCGGCACGAATCCGGTTAACGTCATTGCCGACCAGAAGCGATGCGCCTCCGTGTTCCTTCAGGGTCACCGGGCGCTCGGTATTCCAACGCATCGTCAGACACGGCGTCCCCAATACACAGCACTCCTCCTGCAGGCCGCCGGAATCGGTCAACATCAATTTCGCCCCCATGTTCAAACGCAGCATGTCATGGTAGCCCAGCGGGTTCAAAAGAACCAGATTGGAGGTATTCCGCACTTTTTCCCATAAATCGAAAAGCTCCAGCTGCTTGCGGGCGCGCGGGTGAATCGGCCACAAAAGCGGCAAATCCGCCGCCACTTCACCGGTCAGAAAGTCAACCAACGGCTGCAACGTCTCGATCCGGTCGACATTGCTCGGCCGGTGCATGGTCATCACCGCGAAGCCGTTTTCCGGCAGCGCCGGAATTTCACGCCCGAACAGCAGTTCGCGCCGGACAATCTCATCCGCATTCCGCTGCGCCGCTTTCGTCCGCTGCGCTTCTAGGGTGTCGATCATGATATTGCCGACGAAAGCGATCCGTTCTTCCGGAACACCTTCTTTCCGCAGATTCCCGCTGGAAATGGGATCCGGCGTCAGCAGGAGATCGGACAATCGGTCGGTGACCAGACGATTGACCTCCTCGGGCATGGTGATGTCGCCGGAACGTAAACCCGCTTCGATATGGGCGAGTTTGACGTGTTCCTTTTTGGCGACGATGGCACACGCACAGGTAGCATTGACGTCACCCACGACCACAACCCAATCCGGTTTTTCGGCTTTGACGACCTTTTCGAATTCGATCATGGTCCGCCCGACCTGCTCGGCGTGGCTGCCGGAACCGATATTGAGGTGAATATCTGGTTCGGGAATCCCCAGGTCGGTGAAAAACGAATCCGACATCCGCACATCATAATGCTGTCCGGTATGCACCAGAATATGCTGAATATCCGGATGCTTCTTCAACGCCGCGCAAAACGGTGCGATTTTCATAAAATTGGGGCGAGCGCCCACCACACTGATGATTTTCATGGAATACTCTTGCGATTATTTTTTCATTACCGGGACTTTGACCCAGCCGTTGGCGGATTCGGTGAACTCGCGGCAGGTTAAAACCCAGATCACGAATTTCTTATTTTGAAGCCAGGCCGGATCTTTAGCGGCTTTGCGGTACAGATTGACCCGCACCGGCGTCGACGCCGAGCCCTTGACCGCCATCCGGTCGACCGGCACCTGCAATGCGACCGCCAGTTGTTCGCCCAGTCCGGCTCTCTCGGCCAGCATGTCGCCGCCGCTGGAAAAAATCAACCCGTGACTGTCCGACAGCAACAAAACCGGGCTGTCGTCACTGAAAACTTCACCGCTGACGGTCTGCAAGGTCACCGGCTCGGACGGTACCGCGTTTTTATCGAGCGACAACGCCAGATCTCCGGCAATCAGCTCTTCGCGCACGACGACCGGAAAACCCGTTTCCCCTTTCAGACCGATCCGTTCGGCGAGCTTCGCCGCGGCAACGGCGATTCCAGCCGGACTCCAGTGCGAATCGGTTCGGCAATAAACACCCCGATCACGCGCCGCGATGAAATCTGGCGTCAGGTCCAATATCTCCACACCTTGCGCGCTCAACTCCTTTTCGAACTCCTGCAGATATTGCGCCGTTTCGCCGATCGCCAAGCCATCGGCCGGGTAGACTGCCAGCTTCGGCGGTACCGGCATCACGATGAGCTGAATCCCCAACGCTTTGAGCTGCTCATTGAAATCCACTATCGCCGGAACCGGATCGGCGTTTTCGCTCTTGGTGGCCTTCGACACCTCTTTCACCCGGCCGCCGGCGTAAGATCCCGCGGCCAGATGCTCCAGTTCGTTTTTCGAATAAAGCCAACCGTCTTCACCGACATAAGTGATGGTTTTTTCCTTTACCTCCGGCAGCATCGTCTGTGCCGTTTCCGCAACGTCGGCGGCGTGAAGCATGGACCCCAGCAACAATAGACCAAGCCACTTTTTCATCGTGTTTCTTTCTCCTTGATTTCGCCCCAGCAGGGCTCTTGCAACAACAATTCGGCATTGTCCAGCTCGCTACGGTTCCAACTGCCGAATTCACCCTCGTAATCGGTCCACGGCGCCAATTCGAGCGTCACGATTTCACCCAACCGCAGCCGAGCCGCCGGCGTCCATATGTTGTTGCGCATGCTCGCCATATAGACCAGCGCCTGATCGGCGCCGCCGTCGATATCTCCCAGGTGCACGCTCATCACGTGATCCTTGTACGGCGCCGAATTCGGCCGCGGCACCTCGGAGATCGCCAATACCGTACCGGTCACCGTCAGCGGAACATCCGGCGTCAGAAAACGCGCTTCCGGTGCTTCTCCCAGGGTCAGATCCAACATCTTCCAGTCGCCGTCGGCCAGCTCGCGAATGGCGAATTCGTAAATCACCGCCTCCTTGCCCTCCAGCCGGTCGCGCCCGCGCTTCAATTCATTCGCCAGCAGCTGCCGCGTCGCATATGCCCCGGCATCGTTGCGTGCGATCACGTCG
>JAVBQJ010000157.1:0-17334 GCA_031549115.1 Victivallaceae bacterium | reverse complement strand
CGTGCGCGCTCACAGGTTAGCGGTTGACGTTAGACGTGTGGATCATGTCGAGTCTCGTAGCCACTTGGCATTGCATATCCGAGGCGGTAGGCGCGACGACAGGCGTGGGTCCTGAAGGGGGTAGCCGGGGGAAACGACGAGTTTCCCCCGGAGGCGCCCGCCGGCTTTGGCCGGCAGGTGGGGCGGCTCTGTGGTGGTCTGGTCGGCCTGACGCGGCAACAAGCGCTCCCGGAAGAATTTCCAAAAGGTCGCGGAGGATATGGCGCAGCCATATCCGCAGCAGAGGTGCAGAGAACGCAGCGCGAAGCGCAAGGGCGAAAAGTAAGCTCGCATCAGCGAGCGTAACGCGGGGCCCCCTGCCGGGGGGTGTGGGGGCGAGGAGCCCCCACATGAATTTGAAACGAGGAGATGCAATTGAAAATCGCGATATTGGTGAAACAGGTACCGGAGACCCGTTCGGTGCGCATGGATGAAAGTACCGGCACGGTGATTCGAGAGAGCAACGAATCGATCATCAACCCGTTGGATTTGTACGCGGTGCAGGCGGCATTGCAACTGAAAAAGTATTTTCCGAAAGCGCATCTGACCGCATTTTCCATGGGCCCGGCGGCGGCGGAGCGGGTGCTGAAAGAGGCGCTGGCGCTCGGCGTCGACGACGCGGTGCTGATTTCCGACCGGGCGTATGCGGGCAGCGACACCTGGGCGACCGCGCTGATCCTGGCGGCGGCGCTGCGGCATGCCGGCGGGTTCGACCTGATCTTGACCGGAGAGCGGGCGACCGATGGCGACACCGGGCAGGTCGGGCCGGAATTGGCGGCGGCGTTGGGTATCGGCGTGGTGACCTTCGTCGAACATCTCGAACCCGCCGGAGACGCGTTGGCGGTCCGGCGTAAAAACGAGCACGGCGAAGAGTCACTGACACTTTCGCTGCCCTCGGTGGTCTGTGTCAGCAAAGCGGTCGGCGAACCCGGATTGCCGACGCTGGCGGGCATGAAGGCGGCGCGGCGGCGGACGATTCCGGTGTGGAGCCAGCGGGAGTTGGCGCTCGACCCGGACAAGGTCGGCCTGAAGGGATCGCCGACCCGGGTGGTGAAGATCTTCCGTCCGGCGCTGGCGCGCAAATGTCGGAAGTTGACCGCCGCCGACCCGGCGGCGCTGCAGGATGCGGTGACGGAATTGAGCTTTTTTCTCGCCGGAGGTGAAGCATGAAAATCTGGATTGTCGCGGAACAGTTCGGCGGGAAACTGGCGCCGGTGAGTTTCGAATTGCTGCGCCGGGCGCGTGATCTCGGCGCCGGGGGCGGTATCGGTGCCCTGGTGGTCGGCCCGCGGTTGGCGGAGTCGGAATTAATGGAACTGGTCGCGCGCGGCGCCGATCTGGTGCTGGCTTACGAACACGATGAACTCGGCTGGTTCCGGCCGGAACCGTACACGGAATGCCTGGCGGCGATGGTTCGGGAATTTGCGCCGGAGGTGGTGCTCGGCGGAGCGACGACGGCGGGGCGGAGCTGGCTGCCGTATGCGGCGATGCGTTTGTCGACCGGATTGACCGCCGATTGTACCGAACTCGCGCTCGATCCGGAATCCGGGTTGCTGCTGCAAACCCGTCCGGCGATCGGCGGCAATATCATGGCGACGATCAAAACGCCGGAGCGGCGCCCGCAGATGGCGACGATCCGGCCGCGTTCGACCCGCGAAGCCGAGCCGGTGCCGGGTCACTCCGGACGGATCGTCCGGCGCGAGGTCCCGATGGAGTGGCTGGCATCCAACCAGAGTTTGCGGCAATTCGTCCCCGATTCCGAACCTGTCGAATTGGCCGGTGCCGACAAGGTGGTGGTGGTCGGGCGTGGTATCAGGAAGCCGGAAAATCTCGTGTTGGCGCGGGAATTGGCCGATCAGCTGGGGGCAGCGCTGGGGGCGACCCGCGAAGTGGTCGACCGGGGGTGGCTGCCGTACAGCTGCCAGATCGGCTTGTCGGGGCGGACGGTGACGCCGAAATTGTACATCGGCCTCGGGGTTTCCGGGGCGATTCAGCATCTGGCCGGAATGCAGACGGCGGAACGGATTGTCGCGGTCAATCTTGACGGCGAGGCGCAGATTTTTTCGCTGGCGGATTTCGGGATCGTCGGCAACCTGCTGGAGGTGGTGCCGGCGCTGCTGGCGCAGTTGCGCAACGGAGGGACATTATGAGCGAATATGGAGCGGTGACACCGGCCGTTGCGGCGGAATTGGCGGCGATCGTCGGCGAGGCGTATGTCATTTTCAACGACCCGGAGCGGTTGGAGCCGTTTTCGCGCGACGAGGTGCCGGGGAAGCATTGGCGGCACATGCCGGAGGCGGTGGTGCGGCCGGTATCGGCGCGGGAGGTGAGTGAAATCATCCGGCTGGCGAACCGGGAATGCATTCCGGTGACGCCGCGCGGCGCCGGGTCCGGATTATCCGGGGGAGCGGTGCCGGTGCATGGCGGGATCGTGCTGGCGACCGACCGGATGAACCGGATTCTCGAGCTGGACGAAGCGAACATGATGATCGTGGTCGAGCCCGGCGTGATCGCCAATGAGATCAACGAATACATCAAACCTTACGGGTTGTTTTACGCCGGGTATCCGATGAGCATGGAGACCTGTTTCATCGGCGGCAACGTCGCCGAAAACGCGGGCGGCGGCAAGGCGGTCAAATACGGCGTCACTTCGCGTTATGTGCTCGGCGCCGAAGTGGTAATGCCGACCGGCGAAATCGTCGAATTGGGCGGCAAGCTGTTGAAAGACGTCACCGGTTACAATCTCTTGCCGCTGCTGATCGGTTCGGAGGGGACGCTGGGGGTTTTCACCAAAATCATTTTGAAGCTGATTCCGCTGCCGAAGCACCAGATCGATCTGCTGGCGTTGTTCCCGGACAGCCGGAGCGCGATCGAGGCGGTGCCGGCGACGATGACCGCGAGCGGCATTATTCCGACCTCGATCGAATATATGGATGAGAGTTCGATGGTGGCGGCATGCAGTTACCTGAATGAAACGCTGCCGTATCAGGAGTGCGGCGCGATGCTGCTGCTCAGCCTCGACGGCAACGACCTGGAGCGGATGACCGACGAATACGAGGCGCTGGGGGATTTCCTCGAAAAGCATGGCGCGATTCAGATTTACGTCGCGGACAATCCGGCCAATTCGGAACGCCTGTGGAAGATCCGGCGCAACATCGCGGAGGCGTTCAGTTTGTATTTCCCGCGCCAGTCGGGCGAGGATGTGGTAGTGCCGCCGGCGGAAATTGCGGTGGTGGTGGCGGAATTCGAGGAGCTGGCGAAGCGTTACGGGGTGGAGATTCCGTGTTACGGGCACGCCGGGGACGGAAATTTGCACAGCCGGATTTCGGCGGGACCGGAGTGGCCGGATGAGAAGTGGGAGGCGGTGTTGCCGGAGCTGCTGCGTGAGTTGTACGCGGTGGTGAAGAAGCACGGCGGCCGGATTTCGGGGGAACACGGGATCGGCTGCAAGCGCAAGGCGTACATGCCGTGCGTGGTCAGCGAAGAGTACCTGGAGCTGCTACGCAAGATCAAGCGCGTATTCGACCCGAACAACATCATGAATCCGGGGAAGATTTTTGACTGAGGGCGCGGCACGTAGGATAACACTGTCTACTCTAACACCCGCAAGGTTGAGAGCGCGCACGGGAACGCCGCGAAGCGGCGCCGGCGCCTTAGCGCCGTGGCCTCTGCGGCCATGGAGCAGACGCGAGCGGAAGCACGGCCGTGCTGGAGCGAACCGGTCTAAGGATTTGCCGCCCTGACGGCGGCAAGTCCGCGCTAAGCCGAACGGCGCTTGAGTGATCGGGGTGGGGAGGGGCAGGGCCCCCGCGGTTGCCGGGGCGCGACTCTTGAAGAGCGCGGCCCCGAATTACCCGTGGTATTATAATATCTTCGGCATTGGCCGGTGAAAACAGCAAATAACCCAAACAGGAGTTTCAACCGATATGAAAGCGATGCAATTGACCGGACTGCGGCAGATGGAGATGCGTGAGGTGCCGACGCCGCGGATCCGGGACCCGAAAGATGTGTTGATCAAAATGAAAACGCTGGGCATCTGCGGCAGCGATGTGCACTATTACCTGACCGGCCGGATCGGCAGCCAGGTGGTGCAATTCCCGTTTGCGGTCGGACACGAAGGCGCGGGGGAGGTGGTTGCGGTCGGCGCGGCGGTGACGCGGGTCAGGCCGGGCGACCGGATCGCGATCGAACCGGCGGTGTCGTGCGGTGCGTGCGACCAATGCCTCGCCGGGCGCCCCCACACCTGCCGGAAGTTGAAATTTCTCGGCTGTCCGGGGCAGTTGGAGGGGTGTTTGTCGGATTACCTGGTGATGCCGGAGGCGAGCTGTTTCCCGATTCCGGATACGATGAGCTTCGACGAGGCGGCGATTTCGGAGCCGCTGGCGATCGGGGTATACGCGGTCAAGCAGTCGATTCCGCTGAAAGGCGCGAAAATCGGGATTCTCGGCGCCGGGCCGATCGGGCTGTCGGTGTTGCTGGTCGCGCTGGCGCAGGGGGCGGAAAGCGTTTACGTGACCGACAAGATCGACGGACGGTTGCAAGTGGCGGCGGAGTGCGGCGCGCACTGGACCGGAAACCCGGACGAAATGGACGTGGCCGGGGCGGTTGCCGCCGCCGAACCGCTGCTGCTGGACGCGGTGTTCGAATGCTGCGGCGAACAGGAGGCGATGGATCAGGGGGTGGCGATGCTGAAACCGGGCGGCAAACTGATGCTGATCGGGATTCCGCCGACGGCCGCCACGGTGCACTTCAGCCCCGACCAGTGCCGGCGCAAGGAGTTGTGCATTCAGAATGTCCGGCGCCAGAATCACTGTGTCCAGACCGCGCTGGATCTGATTGCGGCCAAGGTGTTCGACGTGAACCGGATGGTCACCCACCGCTTCCGGTTTGCCGACGCCCGGGCCGGCTTCGACCTGGTCGCCGGTTACAAGGACGGCGTGGTCAAAGCGATGATCGATTTTGAATGAACCGACCATCCTACCACCGGAAAACCTTTTGTCGCTGCAAACAGTGGTTTTCTCTGGCAAAATCGTAAATTGGAGCTAAAGTACAGAGAATACTTTTTTTCAAACATATAACACGGGAGATGGACAATGGACTTGATGGAACGCATTCACAGCGGCTTGACCGGGAAGAACATCGGCGGAACTCTGGGGATGGCCTTCGAAGGCAGTGAAATCCGCCCGGAGGTGGATTTCTATTCGCCGGTGCCGAAGACGGCGGTGGCCAACGACGACCTGGATCTGCAGCTGGTCTGGCTCGCGGCGCTGGAGGAGCACAAGCTCAAACTGAATGCCGGAATCCTCGGCACCTACTGGTCGAAGTACATCGACGTGCATTGGGATGAGTACGGTACCGCGCTGCGCAACCTGAAAGACGGCTTGCAGCCGCCGTTGACCGGATTGCACAACAACAACTTCACCGACGGTCTCGGCGCGGCGATCCGTTCCGAAGTCTGGGCGGCGGCGTTCGCGGGCAAACCGCGGACCGCGGCGTGGTTCGCGCTGCAGGATGCGATGGTCGATCACCACGGCGACGGTGTTTACGGCGAAGTCTTCTGGGCGGCGGCCGAGGCGGTGGTCTTCGGCGGCGGCACCATCGAAGCCGGTCTCGCCGAAGGCAAGGCGCTGCTGCCGGAGAAGTCCCGGTTGAAAAAGCTCTTTGCCGGGCTGGATGAACTGAAGGCCGCCGGCAAGAGCTTCGAAGACGCCTACAGCTATACCATGAAGCACTTCGCGTCGTACAACTTCACCGACGTGGTGATGAACGGCGGTTATACCTATGCGGCGCTGCTGTGGGGCGGCCACGACTTCGAGCGGACGATTCTATTGGCCAACAGCTGCGCCAACGATTGCGATTGTACCGCGGCGACCGCCGGAACGCTGGTGGCGGCGTCGAAGGGCTTCGCCGGGATTCCCGAGCGCTGGCACAAAGTCGTCGGCGACACGATTTCGGTGGGCGCCTACATCAAACTCGCCGGAGTGCCGAAGACGTTGAAGGAGTTGAGCGAGCGGCTGGTGAAGCTGCAGCGGGAATTCGCCGACGCTCCCGGCCTGCCGGAATTGCAGCCGGGGTGGGATATTCCGGAATGCCGCGATTTCTCCGAAAACCGGGCGTATACGGTTTCCGGGAAGAAGATTCTCTTTGACGGCATCCGCCTCGACGCGGCGCGTTATCCGCACATCTGGGGCGAAATGGCCGAATTCCATACCGTGATCACGGTCGAGGAGGAGAAAGACGCGGTCAATCTGATGGTCGCGAGCCGGGGGCTGTTCATCGTTCACATCGACGGTGAAATGGCGGCGTTGAAGGGCGACCAGGCCTGCCCGGTACCGGCGCATCACCGTGTCCGCGGCGGCCGGATCATTCCGCTGAACGTCAAGGCGAAAAAGAGCTTTGACGTGAAGATCACGCTCTATCCGGCTTCGCCGTTGCCCGACGTTTTCGTCGGCCTCTACGACTGGAACAACGCGCAGGTCAAGGCGAAATTCGAAGCATAATTGCGGCATTTGCCGTTCGGGAGGGGAGTTTTTTATGTTGGCATCGGTGTTGATGTGGGGAAGTCTGTTCTATTTGGAGTATTACCGGCGCCCCGTGGCCAAGGCCATATATGGACTGGTGCTGCTTTCCGTCTTCATTGTCGGGGTCACGCAGTATAGGATTCCGGCCAATGTCGACCTTTTGCTGTCGTGTCCTTTCGCACTTATTTTGATTGTAAGAAAGGTATCCGAGCTGCGACGGAAGAAACAGGCGGAAATGGACACTTCAACGCAAACGTTGTCTTGAGCCGATGAGTAAAAATTTTTTGCTTCGCGGCATCGGGTTGGCGTCGCTGCTTCTGGCGGGGTGCCAAATGACACGAAGCATCGATGAGAACTATCTGGTCATTGCCCGTGTCGAGGAAGGAATAAGCGATGACAGGCCGGAAGTTGTAACCTTGCGGATCCGCGGGGACTATGCGGAAAGCGCCTGGGGAATGAAAGACATCGAAGCGGAAGTCGTCGGAGACGTCATTGTTCTCTCCGGGAAAGTGAATTTCGAAGGCGAGGGAGCTTTCTGTTATGCGCTTGACGTGCCGGAGAACATCAATACAGTACGATTTTATAATCGGATTATATGGAGCCGTCACGAATAAGTGATTCAAAACGCCGGGAATGACCGATGCGGTCACTCCCGGCGTTTTTGTCACTCCCGGACGAACAGCGCCATGCCGAACGGTTCCAGTTGGAATTCGATGCTTCCATCCTGCGGCGTCACCGGCGTTTTGACGCCGTTTTCGTCGAGCCGGAACCAGCTGCCTGCGCTGTTCGCCACGTCCTCCGGGACCCGGAAGGCATTGGCGGTTTCGGTGTCAGACACATTGGCGATGGCGGCGCACCAGCCGCTGCCGTCTTCACTCCGCCACCAGGCGCCGTGAAGTGCCGGGTGCGTCGACGCCCTGCTGACGCCGCCGTATTGGGCGTTGCGTTTGAATTCCACCGGCACGGTGCCGACCGGACGGGTGAATGCGGTTTCCGCGATCAGTTCGCCTTCCGCGAGATAGGTGCGGGCAACGCGGCGCAACGCGAGAATGCGGTCGATGTAGGCCCGCCGCTGCCGGTGCATCGCCGAATCGTTGCCGGTGCCGTGCAGCCACGGCAGCCATCCCGGCTGAATACCCCACAAGAGCGACCGGCTCATCAATGCGGCGAACGATTCGTCCGAGTCTTCGGCCACCGCCGGAGAGCAGAAGTACCAGGCGTATTGATTGTAGACCGCCGGAAGCGACGGGAAATCCTCCGGCTCCACCGCCATCCACAACAGATAATGCGAAATGGTGTCGATGTACGGTTCCGCGCCGTTTTCCGTCGCGATCAGCAGACGGTCGCCGTAGCGGGCGGTCAGCGGCGCCAGCATGCCGCGGTACCCCTGCTGCCACCAGCTGCCGCCGCCGAGCGGGTGGCCATGCTCCGGATTGCAGCACATCGCCGGCTGGGCGGCGCCGATCTGGTCCAGGTAGACGCCCTTGACGCCGTAATGGTCGGCCAGCCGGTCAAAGGCGGCGGCGATTTTGGCGCGGTAGACCGGGGCGGTCGGGCACATCGTTCCCAAGGTGGTGCCGGAACCGTAGTCTTCGATCAACGGCGAACCGTCCGGCCGGATGACCACTCCGGGACGGGCGGCGGTGGCGAAGTCCGGCAGCGCGGTATCCCACAGCCGGGCATTGATGTATGGCACGACGATATCGCCGTTGGCCTGCATTCGGGCGACGGCCTCGGCGAAACCGGGTTTGCCCGGGAAGAAATCCGGGTAATGGGTATCGAAAGCATGGACGCTCCACACGTACCAGTGGACCGCGACGGGCTCGGGCTGCCGTTCCGCTTCGGCCAGGAAACCCCGGCTGACCGGTTCCGGGTCGCCGCCCATATTCAGCCACAGCGACAGTTCGCGGCTCCAGGGCGGAATGTCGCTGCGTTCCATCAGTTTGCCTTTGGCGCACCATTCCTGATCGACGGCCCACTGACGGTAGCGGCGGCTGGCCTGCCACGGCGTGGCCGCCGGAGCCACGACGACTTCGAATTCCGGGATGGACGACTGATTCGGCAGCGGAAAATTCTGCGCGTCGGTACAGATCAGCAATTGATTGGAGGCGTTGTACTCGAATACCTTGCGGCAGGCGCCGGAGTCGTGAATTCCCAGGTAGACGCCGTCGCCGTTACGGAAAAAACCGAAAAATTGCAGTTGCGATTCGCACCCCGGATAGATCCCGGAGATCGGCCGGTCGGCGTAGATGCTGCCGATATTGCCGCGCGGGAAGAGCATCCGGTCGCCGTCATGGCGCAGGGTGTTGGTGAGAAAGGGAAACCATTGACGCCGCAGCGTGTAGCGCGGGCTCGCCAGCTGCGGAACCAGGCGCATGGTGATCTCGTCCCGGTCATTGCGCCGGAGCTCGACGCGGACGTTCAACGTTCCGGCGTTTTCCGGCAATGCCAGTTGCTCCCATACCAGATCGATTCCGCCCTCCGCCGGACGGAACGAGCTCCGCGCCGGGGTGGTGTTGCTGATGCGCAGCGGTTCCTCTTCGGTGTGCCCCGGCTCCACCAGGTCCAACTGCCACAGCAAAGGGTCGTCCGGGCCGGCGAAGAAGAGCTGGTTGCCGGGTACGGTCCGGATTCCGGTCACGCCCATGCCCCGCGCCGGTTCGGCGAAGTCGATTTTTACGGTTCCGGTGGCGAATTCCGGAGCCGCGGCCGCGAGAAACAGGCTTCCCAGCGCGAAAAAGAAGGTGAAGAATGATTTCATGACGTTCACTCGAAGCTCGGATTGCCGGCGTAGATCGGCAGTTGCGTCACGGAACCGTCCTGCAGCAGCAGATTGCTGCCGTTGGTGCTGCCCAGCCGGCTCGGGACGCTGGAATCGTGCATCTGCGTATAGGAGCCGACCGGATAGCTGGAGAAGTAATCGGTGACGATGACGTTTTTCACCTTCTGTCCGAACCAGTTGCTCTGCTCCCAGAAGCCGGGTTCGTTGATCCGGATCTGGGTTTGCTCCGTCTCTTGATTGGCGAAGGTGGCGCTGGTGGAGTGGAAACCGAAATAAAAGTACCCGACCAGCGCGGTTTCGTTCCACAACCGGGTCCAGTTTTTGCCGATGGCTTTCAGATTGGCTTCCTTGTTCCAGACCATCGGACAGTAGAAAACGTCGTAGGCATGCAGATATTCATACAGTTGCGTGCGGAACTGGTACTGGATGTTGCCGTAGGAATACGAATACGGCAGCCAGTCGCTCCAGTCGTTGGAGTACATGGTCAAACCGAGACCGAGCTGTTTGAGGTTGTTGACGCAGCCGCTCCTCTGCGCGGCGGCGCGCGCTTTGGAGAGCGCCGGCAGCAGCATACTGGCCAGAATCGCTATGATTGCTATCACGACCAGCAATTCTATCAATGTGAATTTCTTTCGTGTCATCTCGGCTTCCTTTCGTACTGTATTGGTTGGGCATCTGCTGTTCCATTATGGATTTTACAGTATTATTATATTGCAGAATGCGGAAAAAGTAAATGGATAAACATCCTCGGATGCATGGATAAAAGTCATTTGTCCGGTTCCGGCGGTGGAATGGAGTGCCCCGCGCGGAATGCGGAGGGGGAATTCCCGGTCAATTGTTTGAAGCGGCGGCTGAAGTGGCAGCTGTCGTCGTAGCCGAGGCGGGCGGCGATGCGTTCCAGCTTCAATTCGGGGTGGAGCAGCAGCAGTTGTTTGGCTTGCTCGACCTTGCGGCAATCCAGGTAGATCTTCGGCAGCATTCCGGTGCGGAGGCGGAAAAGCTGGCGCAGCCGCGCCAGCGAAATCCCGGAAAAATCGGACATTTCCTGCGGCGTCCACCATTGCTGCAGCGACAGATCCAGCTCTTCCAGCAAACGCTGAAAGCGCAATTGCTCGTCGTTGCGCTCGCCGGCAACCCATTGATCGTCATATTGGGACAAGGTCAGCAGCAGCTGCTGGAGCTGCACTCCGGCTTCGAAGGCATGCAATTCCGACGGACTTTCGGCCAGCTTGATGATCGGCTGGAGCCGGCGCAGCGGGCCGAGATTGATGATCCGGCTGCGGATGCAGCCCTGCCGCCGCAGGAAATCCGCCGCCGGGCCGTCGAAGCAGATATTGTCTTCGCTGTACTGGTTATCGTCCAGCTGCCCGTAGTAGTGGACGAAGCCGGGGGCGATCAGCACGGCGTTGCCGCTCTCGATGCTATGGCGTTCGCCGTCCTCGGTGACGAAGTAACCGCGCCCGCAGTACATGTGGGACAGCGAGTAAAACTCGAAAAAACGCAGCGCTTCGCTCGGGTTGCGAGTGGTGACGCCGGAATTGGCGAAGATGATCCGGAGCCCCAGATTGCAGGGTGTGCGTTTGAATTGCAGGGGCAGCCGGTGAATGTTGTAACGGCTTTGCGCGTTGCTGGTAATCATGAATGGATGCCTTTCGGTGAATTCCTGCTTATCAGTATAGCGAAGAATTACCGTTTTGCAATGCCAGAATGGCGATTTTTACCAGCTGAAATTGAAATATCCATGAGATGGGAGAGAAATATCCATGAAATTGCGAGAGCGATGTGTTTTTGGTATATGGAGCATGATGATTCTCCATAGCAAAAAACGAATGTCGACGGACGGTATTCGCGCTCGGTCGCGGAACCGGCCATCTCCATCCCGGAAAACCGGGATGGAAACGGTGGCAGGATCAGTACTGCTGTTGCCAGCCGCCGCGCCGCGGCGGCGGCGGCTGATTTTGCGGCGCGCAGCGCACGCTGCGCAACAGCAGCTCCACCGGCGGCGTGTCGCGGAGCAGGTTGAACGCAACCCGCAGGTGACGGATGTCTTCCGGCTTCAGGTCGCCCTGTTCCGCCCGGAAGTTGTTCCACCCCGCGATGATGTCGTTTTTTCCCGGCAGGATTGGCCAGTAGAACGAGCGGAAATTCTTCCACTCCGCATCCGCCAGGTAGATGGCGATGTCGGCCCGCGTGCCGGTGTACTCCAGCTGCACTTCGACATTGACGCCGGCGGGAGCACCGTCCGGGAACTGGTTCAACCGGTCGAGGATGATCCGGCCCGGCGTGTTGCCGGTTCCCGGCGTCGACACGTTGACCCCGCCGTCCGGACTGGTCGTCAGCTGCGCTGTGGTGGCCGAGCAATTCAGGGTCCAACTCTGCAGAAACGTTTCCGGCGAGGCGTAGCGCATCGTGTCGTCCAGCAGCGGCTGCGGAATAACTTCCCACGCGTAAATGTCGGCACAGTAGATCGTGGTGGCGGCTTCGGCTTCGAGTTGAATCGACGCGATCGGAACCTCCGGGCGCGGGTTGAGCCAGCGCCACGCGGTGAAGGTCAGGCAAATGCCGTCTGCGTTGGTCTTCTGGTAGAAGCTTTCGGCGGCGAGACCCGGCCACGGCGCATTCCAATCGGTGATGTTGCGCCGGTAATGCAGCGGAATAACCACTTCTTCGCCGTCGCTGTAGCGGACGCGGTAGGCGCCCTGGCGCGGATCGCGGACCTGGCGCTCCATGTGGCTCAACTCCGCCCGGTTCGGCGGGGCCGATGATGCGTGAATGAATTCCAGCGCCGCCATCTTGCGGTTCACCGCGACGGTGGCATCCGATTGCGCGGTGCCGGATTTTTCGGGTCCGCGCACCGTCCACAACAATCGTTCCGGGTTCAACTTCCAGGCGCAGCGGTCGGGGCCGTAGGCGGCCAACGATTCCGGAATGCCGTCGATCCAATCCGCGGCGCGCCCGTCCCAGCGCCAGTTACCCGGCAGCGGCAGCGGCGACGGCACCAGATGAATCGACAGATCCCCGGGTTCATAGAAGTGCCGCGTCACGTCGCCGACCGGATTGCCGGCGTATTCGTTCCATGCCGGGGCGTCCGGATTCCAGCCGTACAAGCCGGTGTAGCGGGTCATCGCGGTCAATACCGCGGTGGTCGCGAACTTGCTCCAGTCGCCGGCATAGAACCAGTAGGTGTTCAGGAAGCCCAGCCCTTTGGGACTGGCGGCGTACGCCTGCGCCATACCCTGCACCATATCGGGGCGGTTGAAACCGGCGCCGAGCACCTCGAAGCCGTAGCGGGTGAAGTGATCGATGCTTTGCTGAATCGCGGCTTTGTCCGCCTCGTAGGTCCAGACGTTCATCACGATGTCCTGCGGCAGCCGATCCAGAATGCGCACCGCCGGAACCTTCGAATCCGGGTCGTACGGATTCGGCAGCGGCATAAAGAGATCGTGCCACAGCATCAGCCGGACTCCGTGTTTCGCGAGCATGCCGTGATAATCGATGACGGTGTCGCCGTAGAGCTCCTCGGAGACGGTATTTTTGCAGCGTTCGCACATCTGCCAGGAGCAGAACGGAATTTCGTCGAGTGCCAGGTGGATGTAACGCGGCGCGAACAGCTCCACTGTGTCGTCGATCACCTGCTGGAACCACGCCCGCATTTCCGGGTCGCGCGGACACCAGGTCATATACCAGTTGCTGCAGCCCGGATCTTCGAGGAAACGCCGGTTGGCCGGATCCGAAAGGATCCAGGTCGCGTGGCTGAGCGCCTGAAGATAGGGAATGATCTCCTGATTCAGCGCTTCGGCTTCGGCGATCAGCTCCTTGACCTGTTCCACCGTCAACGCCCGCGCGGCGGTCACCGGGAATTGGACATGCGGATACTGGATCAGGTCGGCGAATTCGATGACCAGTTTATTGATGCGCTGGCGGCTCAACGCGTAGAAGAGCCGCTTCAGGTTATCCAGCGTTTCCGGTTTGGAAGCATCGATGGCGCGCAAATTCAGATAGACGCCGCGCCAGGCGTTGGCGGGGGCGTCGGAAATTTTCATTTCCGGCACCTCCAGACCGTTGCCGGCGGCTTCCAGCAGCGCATAGGCGCCGTACAGGCTGCCGCCCTTGTCGGCCGCGGTGATGACGATTTCCGCCGGCGTCACCTGCAGCGTGTAGCTTTCGGGCGCCATGCCGGAATCCGTGGCGAAGCGTACCGGCAGGCCCCGGTCGGGCGAAAGCACGGCGCCGCGCTCCTGCAGCCGTTCGGCGAGAATGCTCCCGGCGCGTTCCTGCCGTGCCTCCGGCGTCATTTGGAACGCGGTCAACGGCACCGCTTCCAGCGACAACGCGGAAATCAGTATCGTCATCGACAGTATCAGGTTGAATCGGTGAAAGTTCATGAGTTGGAACACCTTTAGTTGGCGGGGTCGTAATAGTAGGTGCTGTTGCGCAGATCCGTCGAATCCTTTTCATTCGAAGCATGCCCGTCCGTCCAGGCCGCCGTGGTCGAATACGGGTGGTTCAGCAACGTGATGGTGGTGCAATACCACATGCCGGACGCCGGGAGATCCAGCGAGGCGCTATCGTTGTTGTTGAAGAGCACCACGCTCAACGGCCGTTCCGCCAGGCCGGTTTCGGCGTTGGAGATGACCTGCGACGGCCTTTTCACGTTCGATACCGGAGTACCGGCGTTGTCGAAGCCGGCCGGAGTCGTGAGTTTGCTCCCGCCCAGCCAGATGTTGGCCGAGGTGGCAAGACCGCCGTTGTCGGCGGTGGCATTCGGGTTGGACGGGCAACGGAAAATCGGATTGCCCAGAACGATCGCGTCGGTGGCATGGGTGCCGTCGGCGGGGGCCGAAGCGATATACCCCATCAGCAGCAGTTGCCAGCTTTGCAGCGAGCCGTTGCCGAATTCGCCGCCACCCTTGCCGTCGAGCACGGTCGGAAAGAAATCGGAGTTATCATTGCAATACATCGCGTTGGCCAGGCCGATCTGCTTGTAGTTGTTGATGCATTTGGACTTCTGCGCCGCCGCCCGCGCCTTGGACAGTGCCGGCAGCAGCATGCTGGCTAGAATAGCGATAATAGCTATTACGACCAAAAGTTCTATGAGTGTGAATGTCTTGAGCGATTGTTTCATGGTTGATTCCTCTCTTTTTTGACGTTTGTTACAATTGTACTTGAACAGGTAAATATTCCTGCCGCGGCTCTTGCGGGCCCGCGGCATCGATCAATTCGAACATCCGGTTGATGCCGCGAAAGCCGAGGGCGAAGCGGTCGGACCGGAAGGTTTTCAACGGATACTGGGCGCAATCGTCGGCGCCGTCGCCGCCGGCAAGCTGGAAATCCTTTCCCGGCTGCCGTCCCGCGGCGGTCGCGGCATCGTAGACTCCACTCGCCATCATATCGTTCGAACAGACGATGGCGTCGAATCCCAGATCGCCCGAAGTCTCGAAAAACGGAGCGGTGAGGGCGCGGGCGCTGTCGCGGTGAAAATCGCCGAACCAGCGTTCGCGCTCTTCGTCGAACGGAATCTGCGCCTGTGCCAGCGCTTCCCGGAAGCCGCAGTAACGGTCCAGGGAAATCGAATTGCTCAACGGCCCGGACAGATAGCGGAAGCGCCGCGCTCCGGCTTCGATCAATCGTCCGACCAATTCGAGACTGCCTTGGTGGTTGTCGTGGCAGATCCATTCGAATCCGGACGCGCCGGCCGGCAGCGAATTCAGGAAGATCACCGGATAATCGGCGAGCGCCGCATCGTAATGATCGCCGCAGGTTGCACCCCAGATCAGCAGACCGTCGATGCTTTTGCTCTTCAACAGCGACAGGTATTCGTGCTTCTGCATGTACTTCTCGCTTTGAAACAGCAGCAGCAACTTGTAATCCGACGGCAGCAGCGCCGCTTCGAGTCCGTGCATCGCGCCGATCAGATTGTAATCGGTGAATACATAGCGTGAAAGGTGATGCGCGGGTACCTGCAAGCCGATGATGAAGCTCTTGTTGTGCGACAGCCGCCGGGCATTGGCGTTGGGCATGTAATCGAAGTGGCGGATGGCTTCGGCAATCTTTGCCCGGGTCGCGGCGGAAACCGGAACCTTGGTATTGACATTGTTCAGCACCCGCGACACGGTACTGCGGGACACTTGCGCATATTCGGCAATGTTGCTGATGGTGCAAGCCTTGTTGGTTTTTTCCCGCATTTTCGATCATCTTTCATAGTTTTTCCTCGATTGCACCCACTGCAACCGGTTTCATAATATAATTATAGTGGATTTTTCGGAAAAAGTCAAGAGGATATACGAGGAAAAACACGAATTTTTCGAAAAATGAAACCGGTTGCAGTCAACATGAGGCAAAATGTCGATGAAACCGGTTGCAGTGGCGGGGCGCGATGCGGCAGCCGCCCCAGTTCATTTTCACTGGAGCGGCTGCCACTTGAGCGCATGATATCCCCGAATCTTCCCGACAGTGTGGAGCGGGTGATTCGCGATCCGGAACGCAAATTCGGCTGGAACGATCGCCTGATCGGAGCAATCCGTCTTTGCCCTGTCGAAGGAATTACACCTGAAAATCTTCTGAAGGCGTGGAAATTTTCCGGAACCGAATTTCAGCTCCGGAGAATGGGAAGTTGAAGCGGACCTCGCTCATGACGTCAACGGCAAAATAGAAGGCCGGGCTTTACCGGCAGGAGCCCAAACGGTTTTCTCCGGCTTGGAGCCGGTTGCCGACCGGATTGCGCATCCGGGGAAATACTGCATCATCGTGCGGCATCCGGCGATCTCCGCATCGATTACGCACCCCGTCCATTTTCGTTCATGGCGAATCAGCAGCCGGACTTTGAAGGGTTGCTCCAAACCACGCAGATTTTCGATCGAAAAATATTCCCGCCAGCGGTATTTTTCGCCGCAAGCCGCGTGTTCCCGCATCGTCGTCGTTTCGGCCAGTTCCGCGGGAGCGAGCACGGCGCGTTTCCGCCCGGCATCCAGGCGGAATTCAATGGGGGCGCCTTCGCTTTCGAAGCAGAGCCGCAGATTTTCATTCGCTTCGAGTTCAACTTCCAAATAGAAATCGTTCCCGATATCGCCGCCGGGAGGAAGCGGCGCGAATGGTTCCGCCTTTCCTGGCATCGCCTCATCCAGCCAGCGGATTCCCAGAACGCCGTCGGAATGGTAAACCAATTCACGGAGTCCGAGCAATCCACCCCAGCCCTTCAACGGTAGCCAGCCGGCAAGAATACGGCGGTCGTCCCCGAAAGCGGAGACCATCGGCACATTCAGGCCGTCGTAGATATCCAGACCGTTGGCGGCAAGATCAAACGCGTTTTCAAAACGGGGGGATTCCGAACTCCACATCCCGGAGAATCCTATCAGCAAATAGTTGCGTTCGTGCCATTCGAACCAGGAGGGGCAATCCAGACAGTTTTTCATGAACGATTCGTCTCCGCACGGAACAACGTTCGAACGCACTTTTCTGAATTCCGGCCAACGGTCTGCTTCCCAGATTTCCAGGCTGCCGCCGTTATAGCCGGTGAATAAACGGAAGCCGCCTCCGGGGAGATTGTAGACACTCGGATTCCGGGTTTCGTGGAAAACCTTTTCGGCCGGGGTAAAGTGTTTCCCGTCGTAACTCTCCGCCCAGGTGGCGCCGTGCAATGCCATTCCTTCGGGCAGAATCCGTTCGGTGTGAAAGCCGTAGGAAAGAGCAATCTTGCCGTCCAACTCGAACGGAGTTCCGGTTCCGAAGGTCTGCCATTGTTCGGTAAACGGAAGAATCAGGCCGTCATCGCGCCAATTCCGGAAGTCCCGCGTAACCATATGCGCCCACGCATGCCCCCCCTGGCCGAATTTGCTGCCGTGATGCCGCCGGTCGAAAAGATAAAACACATGAAACTCACCGCCGAAAAATCCGACCGAGACATCGCCGACCCAGGAGTTCAGGCCGGCGGGGGTCCAGCCATGCGCGGCCAGTGTCGTGTCACCGCAAAATTTGCAAATTTTGCGTTGACAC
>JAVBQJ010000119.1:0-12712 GCA_031549115.1 Victivallaceae bacterium | reverse complement strand
ATTTTTAATTTTTCTTCAACCCTGTTCCGGTTCGATTCATCTTTCAAACGAAGCGCGAAACATCATTTACTATAGCAGCGTTTTTGCTTCTGTCAAGCTCAAACGCCATCTTTTATCAAATTTCTTATCAACCGTTCCCGCACCAGTTTCCACTCCGGAGCGCAAAACGAGGTTTAATATACCCCAAAACCACAACCTGTCAAGCTCAATATCGCAATTTTTCGCAAACTTTATCGAACGTTCGCGGTTCAGAATAATCGTGAATTGTCGTTGATAGTGTTCATACCGAATGCCTTACCGGGAGCGCAACGCGCCGGCCAGATAGCCGGAGCTGAATGCCCATTGCAGATTGAAGCCGCCGCAGGGACCGTCGATATCGAGAACTTCTCCGGCAAACGCGAGCCCCGGCAGCAGGCGGCTGCGCAGTGTGCGCGAATCTACCTCCGTACGCGCGATGCCGCCCCGGGTCGCCATCGCTTTCGGCCACCCTTCGGTGCCGGTGACCGTCAGCGGCAGCGCGGTCAGATGCCCGATCAGCCGGTCCCGGGCGCCGGCGGACAGCTCCGCCATCCGGATCCCCTCCGGCAGTTCCGCCAGACGGCACAACACATCCGTGAGCGCCCGGGGCAACTCCCCCGCCAGCAGATTGCGGAGATGTTTGCGGCCGTCGCGGCAGCGCCATTCATTCAAGCGCTTCAGCCAATCTTCCCGCGTCATGGAGCCGAACAGGTTGATTCGCAGCGCAACCTCGTCACGCCGCGCCAGCCGCGTCGCCGCCGCACCGGAAATATCGATCACCGCCGGGCCGGAAACACCATGATGGGTGAACAACAATTCCCCGCATCCGTGGTTCTCTTTGTCCAACGTGACTTCGGTATCGGCAAGCACGATTCCGGTACATTCGCCGGGCCATTCCGCCAGCGTCCGCAACCCGACCAGAGCGGGGGCCGGCTCCACCACCGTGTGACCGGCTTCCCGGGCCAACGCATACGCCAGCCCCTTCGCGCCCAGCGCCGGGTAGCCGAGACCGCCGCCGGCCAGAATCACCTCCGAAGCGGCAATCCGGGCGCCGTCCGGTCCCGCCACTCCCCGCAACGATCCATGTTCACACCACAGATGCGTCACCGGCCAATCGCAGCGCAAACGCACCCCGGCAGCCTGATTGGCGCCGAGCAGCGCCTCCAGAATATCCCCTGCCCGCCGCGACCGGGGAAAGACATGGAACCCGTCGGTCACCTCCAGCGGCACGCCCCGGTGCTCGAACCATGTGCGCAACGCGGTCGGCGGCAACTCGCGCAGAGCGGGAAGCATGAAACGCCATCCGTCTCCGCAGCGCCGCGCCAACGCCTCCGGTTCCAATACATTGGTCAGATTGCATTTGCCGGCGCCGGAAGCAAGCAGTTTGCGCCCCGGCGACGGCAGCGCTTCCAGGACGATGACTTTTTTCCCCGTCTGCGCCGCGCGCCACGCCGCCATCAAACCGGCCGGTCCGGAACCGGCCACAGCAACATCGAAACACACTTCGGCGCCGCTCAGAAGAGCTCCTTGATGGTGTTCAATCCGCCCTTGATGCCCTCACCGGCCTGCGACACGCCATCCCCCAGTCCTTGCGCCGCGGCACCCAACCCGGATCCCACCTGGCTCAACGCATCCTGCGCGGCGCTGGACAATCCGGAACCGAGCGCTTTGACGTCGATCGCGGTGATGCCGCTGGAGGAAACCGCCTTGCCGACCGCCTTCAACAGTTCGCTGAAGAATACTTCAATCGCCGCCGCGACCGAGCTTTGTTCCCCGATGTCGGTCATGGTCAGATTCGGCAGCGGCACCGGCAATTCAAGGGAAAGGGTCCGGTTGGCAACCACAATGCCGGAATCGCGCACTTCGACCAGCCGGATCACCACCTTTTTCGCCGGGGCCGGTTTTTCATCCGTCGCCGCCTGCGACTCCTTCTTCGCCGCGGCCTCGGAAGCTCCGGTGAAGGCTTCCACATTGCGCAGGATATCGTTCAGATTGCTGCCCCGGGTCACACTCGGCTCCAGGCCGACCTGCAGCCCCTCGATCGTGATCCGTTTCACCTCAATCGTATCGGTCGTGAGCGACGAAAGATTCAGCTCCACCTCCAGCTTGGTGAATTCCAGCGCCCGTTCCAGCCGGTATCCCTCGGGGTTGCCGACCGAAAGATTCCGGATGGTCACCTTACCGGCCAGGAGCGAACTGGAAAACGACTCCACCGCGACCGGCGTACCGGTCGCCTTGGAACCGATCACCTGGATCCCCTTGACGATCAGCGCATCCAGAACCAGCCAGAGTACGATCACCAGCACCACCAGTACCGCGACGACGATACCGAGAATCTTCGGCCAACGTTTTCTCTTCGGTTTTTTCTGAACCGGAGTTTCCGCCGTCGGCTCCACTACTGTTTCTTTTTCCGCATCCATATCGCCCTTGCCTCCGCTTTATTGAAAATAAATGGGAATCACCCCGATCCCCCCAATAGAAAAATATACCGTGGAATTACTCCTTTTGCAAGTGCGGGCGCTCCCGGATCCGAAAAATATCCCGGAACTCCGGCATCTTCTGACAGCAGCTGTGGATCCGTTGGTATACCGTCTGCCGGGAAATCCGACAATGCCGCGCCAGGCCTTTCATCGTCAACATCGGGTATTGGAGCTTCTCCGCCAACATCACCAGGGTTTCGTAATTCAACTCCATCATAGATGCAATAACAAAACAAAGCTCTTCATGCGTATACGTTTTTTCCTCCCGTTTTTTCTCCGCCTGTGTATTTTTTTCGGTATCCCGGGCCGCCCAATCCGCAGGATGTTGCAGGGTTCCGGAGGGATTCGCCCCCAGTTCTTCGTTATATTCCCCCATGCTGTTGCGCAGCAGCGGCAATTCGCCGGCGGAACGGCACCAACGTTTGTATTCACACCGCCGACACTCCGCATGACGGCCGTAATCGTTTCCATAACAATAGCGATTCATTGTAATTCCTTCCGTGACATTCGAATTGAGTAAAGCGCTTGAAGGATTGCCTCCCCCTCGATTGAAGCAACTTCGGCACCACTACAAAGTTAAGCTTTTACTTAACTAATCCAGTAAAAAAAACGGGTTACAGTCAAGGACTTGCGCATATTTCTTGGCGGTGCGCACACTGCGTATTCCCTTCTTGATCTGCATCGAGACGGCGGCCCGGCTGATTCCCAGATTGTCGGCAATACTTTTCTGTGGTATTTTCCTGGCTTTCACCATTTGCTCCAAAGCGTTCATAACTGTCCTTTCCTTAAAATTTTTCTGACGGCTTCCGGCTTCATGTTTAATTATATTTCCGGTTATTCCAAAAAGCAACGATTTTTTACAGAAAATTACGATTTTTTTCTTGAAGTTAATCAAAAAGTATATTATGGTAGTGCATAGTTAAGCGGAAGATTAACCAAGGAGATACTGCGTATGACCAAACATCACATCAATGGCTGGCCGGAAATCGCCGCCCGGCTGCGGGAACGGCATTGCAAGCAAATCGATCTGGCCCGGCTGCTGGATATTACCCCATCCGCCATTTCGCAGATCAAGGGGGAGGAGTTTCAATTGAATTCACGGCAAATCGCCCGAATTTGCCGCTTCCTGCAATTCGATGACAAGAGTATGGAGCGCTTCCTCAACGCCGTAGTCAATGCCCGGCTGCCGGGGCTGCGCCTCCAGGTACAGGTGCGTCGGGCCGATTCATCGCCCCCATCCGATAACCCGCCAGATCAACCGTAAGGACCTCGATTCCGAGCGGCCGCAATCGCGCGACAATCGCCGGGCGGAGTTCAATGAGACGCGGCCAATCGTTTTCGGAGCGCAGCTCCAGCTTGAGCTGGGTGCCGAGATGGCGGACCCGGATTCCGGGAAAACCCAGCTCGTGAAGCACGGCCTCGGCGCGCTCCACGGTCAACAGCAGCTCCGGCGTCAACGGCGTCCCGGTCGGAATCCGGCTGGCCAGGCAGGCGGCGGCCGGGGCCTGCCAATTCGGCAGCCCGGCGGCATGCGCCAGTGTCCGGATATCCTGTTTCGTCAGCCCGGCCGCAAGCAGCGGATGAGTGATTCCGACTTCGTCGCAGGCCTTCATCCCCGGCCGGTAATCGGCACAGTCGTCGCAATTGCTGCCGTCGGCGACCGTATCGTATCCCGCCAGCCGGGCAATCCGCTGCAACTCCTGCATCAGATGTTTTTTGCAATGATAACAGCGCATCGGCGTGTTGGCGGCGACGGCAGGCAGCGTCAGCGGAGCCAAGGGTATCGGCTGCAGGCGCAATCCCGCGTTCCGCGCCCATGCGACAGCAGCGGCATATTCCGCCCGCGGCAACAGGATCGAATCGGCCAGCAGCAGGAGAACGCGGTCGCGTCCCAGTGTTTTCGCGGCCGCATAGGCCAGAAACGTACTGTCCACGCCGCCGGAATAGGCAACTGCGAGTGTCTCGTACCGGGCGAGAACCGCTTGCAGCGCCGCGCTTTTCATGGCGTTTTCCCCAGCAGCAGCGACAGCACCACGTCGGCTTCCTTGGCCGCGACGATACCGACCCGGGGCGAACAGGGCGGCAATTCCGCCGAAACCGCGCTCTCCAGATCGCCGACCAGGTACAAAGATTCGTTCAACCGGTGGATCCGGATGGCATCGGAGTTGCCCCAGCCGGCCATGCCGCTGGCGGCGATGACGATTTTCCCCGAACCGGCCAACGTCTCGATCAACATCTGCTTGTCGGCGGCGTGGTCGAACGCCTCCACCACGATCAGGCAATCCGCGAAAACGGCGGCGACGTTTTCCGCCGTGATCCGGTCGTAAAAGAAATCGAGTTCCAGATCCGGCCGGATCGCGTGAAGATTTTCCGACAGCGCGTCGATCTTCGGCAGCCCCACCTGATCGGAAAAATAAAATTGCCGGTTCAGGTTTCCCGGTTCCACCACATCGAAATCGGCCAGTACCAGTTGCCGGATGCCGCTGCGCACCAGGTGCATCGCGCAATTCGACCCCAATCCGCCGGCCCCGGCAATGCCGATTTTCGCCTGCGCCAACCGCTGTTGTTGCTCCTCGTTGAAGTATCCGTCCATCGTACCCTACCCTCCGGCCACCAGTTTCAATGCCACCAGCCTGTCGCCGGCGTGCAATTCCATGCCGTTACGCCCCGCCCCCGACGGAATGATCGTATCGTTGATCTCCAGCAGCACCCGTTCGGCCGCAAAACCGCGTTCCGTCAGAAAGTCCGTCACTTTCGTGCCGGGGCTTACTTCAAATGCCTTATCGTTCAAGATGATTTCCATGTTCCGTCACTCCTTCGTCAATTGTCGGCGGCATGTGTCGCCGGTCTATTGTTCGCCGCCGGTGCGGCGCCTCGTCCGCTCTATGTGTGGATCGGATTGTCGCTCACGCTTCCAATCCGATCTCCACCATCGCTGCCTCGGAATGATCCGCTCGCCTCCCGGCTCGCTTCCCTGGGTTTCGATCCCTTCTGGGATCGACCAGCGTATTCGCCGCTGGACCGCGCCTCCGTATGACGGAGGGCAGACCGCCGCTTCGCGGCTTTATTTATTTTTGTTTTTTATTTTCAAGAATTTTCATATGTGCTTGCGGCGGAGGTTGGTGGGGAGGATTCCGAGGATGCCGCGGTATTTCGCCACCGTCCGGCGCGCCACCGGGAAGCCGCGCTTCTGCAGCTCCTGCGCAATCGCTTCATCCGACAACGGCTTCGCTCCATCCTCCTCATCCACCAGCTCCCGGATCAAACCGTGAATCGCCGACGACGCCACCTCCTCCCCCGACTCGTTCGTGTACCCCCCGGAAAAAAACTTCCGGAACTCCACCACACCGAACGGCGTATCCAGGTATTTGCCCGCCACCGCCCGGCTCACCGTCGTCTCGTGCACCCCCAACCGGTCCGCCACCTGCCGCATCGTCAACGGCTTCAATTGCTCCGGCCCGCCGGCGAAAAAATCGTGCTGCAGCACCGTCAGCGTCTCCGTGATCCGGCGCAACGTGCTCGACCGGAACTCCAGATTACCGAACAACTCCTGCGCCTTCATGATCTTCTCCCGCAAATACGCCTTCGTCGCCGCCGGCGTGGTCGGATCATTGTACATTTCCAGATACTCCGGGTTGATCCGTAACCGCGGCAGCCACTGGTCGTGGCCGGTAATCACCGGCTCCCCGTCCCGGAACCGCACCTTCAATTCCGGCGCGACATAACCGGGCGACGCGTCCTCCAGCTGCCGGTAAGGCGTCGTGGTCAAACCCTTCAACCGTTCCAGGTACTCCTGCAGCTCCGGCAGCGTCAGCTCCAGCGCCTTCGCCACCTGCGGCAAACGGTTATGGGCGATATCCTCCAGGTAATTCTCCACCAACTCGAACAGCACGTCATCCCCTTCGCCGCGCCGCTCCAACTGCAATGTCAGGCACTCCACCAGATTCCGGGCGGCGATCCCCGCCGGATCGAAGCATTGCACCAGGCGCAACGCCTCCTCATAATCCGCCAGACCGCCCCCTGTTTCCTGCGCCAATTCCGCCAAGCCCCGACCCAGATAACCGCGCTCATCCAATGCTTCGACGATGTGGCGGGCGGCGTTTTTCACCGGTTCCGGGACGTCGAGCCACCGGACTTGCTCCAGCAGCTTTTCCGCCGGTGTCGCGTCGGCGGCGAGGCTGTTGAAATAATACTCCTGCCGCCGCTCCGCATCCGGATTCGCTTCCGTCATCCCGGTGCCGAAATCCTGCCACCCCTCCGCCAATTCGGCCAACTCGGCAAAACCGTCGTCGCGGTCGATCCGTTCGTCGGCGTCGGGGCGCAGCTCCGCTTCGGTGACCCCCGCCACCGGATCGCCGGCCAACAGCTCGCCCGGAAGCGCCTCCAGCTCCAGCACCGGATTGAGCGCCAACTCCTGGTCGATGCGCTGCTGCAACTCCAGCACCGGCGCGGTCAGCATCTCCAACGCCTGAAATTGCGCCGGCGAAAGCTGCTGCTCCTGCCGCTGGTGAACCCCCTGTTGTAATGCTGTGCCCAGTGTCGCCATTATTTCCCCAGACAAAAACGGCTGAAAATATCTTCGAGCAGATCCGGTTCGGCGGTCTCGCCGGTAATCCGGCCCAGCGCGGTCACCGCCTGATGCCAGAACACCGCCGCCACCTCCCAACGCTCCTCCAAAAGCGGCGCCACCGCGCCGTCGAATGCCTCCAGCGCGATGCGCAGCTGTTCCGCGTGGCGCGCGTTGACCGCAACCTCCGGTTCCGCCCCGGTGCCCTGCTCCCACAACTCCCGCTCCATCGCGTCGAGCAAGTCGTCCATCCCCGCGCCGGTCAGAGCGGAAATCCGCACCGCCGGGACCGGCAAACCGGGCAATTCGCGCTCCGGCACCCGGTCGATTTTATTCCACACCGCGATCACCCGGCAACCGGAAGCGGGCTGCCACCTCCGCAATCCGGCGGCTTCCGTTTCCGCCTCCGCAGTCGCGTCCAGCAACCATAACACCACTTCGGCCTGTTCCAGCGCCTGCTTCGAACGGGCGATGCCGATGACTTCGACCGGGTTGTCGGCTTCGCGCAATCCCGCGGTATCGGTCAATACCCAGGGGACATGGCGCAGCATCACCGTCTCTTCCAGCGTGTCCCGGGTAGTGCCGGCGATTTCGGTCACAATCGCCCGGTCGCGGCCCAGCAGATAATTCATCAGGCTGGATTTGCCGCTGTTCGGATGCCCGGCCAATACCAGCCGCACCCCCTCGCGCCAGATGCGCCCGGATTGTTCGGTGGCGGCCAGTTGCGCGGTGTCCTGCCGCATCCGGTTCAGCCGTTCCAATACGGCTTCGGTCGCGCCCCAGTCCAGATTCTCCTCCGGGAAGTCGAGGCGCGACTCCAATTCGGCCAACTCATGCACCAGCTCCGCCCGGATCCGGCGCACCGCCGCGCCCAGGCGCCCCTCCAACTGCCGCTCGGCCAACTCCAACGCCCCGGCATTCCGCGCCACGATCACATCGCCGACCGCCTCCGCCTGGGTCAAATCCATCTTGCCGTTGACAAACGCCCGAAAGGTGAATTCCCCCGGCTCCGCCAGCCGCGCCCCCGCCTCCAGCACCGTCTGTAACGTCGAACGCATCGCCTGGTTGCCGCCGTGCCCCTGGATTTCCACCACATCTTCGCCGGTGTAACTCGCCGGTCCCGGCATATAGACGAAAAGCGCCTGATCCCCCGAAGCCACCCGCCCGAGCTGCAATGTTCGCGGCGTCTCGCCGGTAAACGGCCGTTGCCCGCGCCAGACCCGCTGCGCCACCGTCAGCGCTTCCATGCCGGATATCCGCACGATCGAAATCGCGCCGCCCACGCCCCCCGCGATCGCGGCTATCGTATCCACGGTGTTCATGCCGCTGTCAGTCCCTTCGCTTTTCGGTTCTCTTTTCGCCGCCGGTGCGGCGTTTCGTCCGCTCCGTGTGTCGATTTGACCGTCGCTCACGCATCCGGTCAAATCGACACCATCGCTCCCTCAAGCGGCTCCGAATCGGCTCCCGCCGATTCTTACTTACAATTTCGCCCCTTTCGAGGCGCTACGCGCCTGGGGCGACCAGCGTGTTCGCCGCTGGACCGCGCCTCCGTATGACGGAGTGCAGAACCGCCGCTTCGCTCGCTACGTCCTTCGGACTTGCTCTTCCCCCTCGCGCTTTGCGCTCGGTTTCGGCTTCGCCATCGGCTCTATTTGATTTTTTTTGTTTTTTTCTTTCTTTATTATAGCATGCGAGGGGCGAAAAATCTACCCCGGCGCTTGCTTTCAGGGCTTTCCGACGCTATTTTATAGAGTAAAAAAATAACGCGAAAGGCTGTTTACCGGACATGAAGCACAACATTCTCCATCTCGCCCTCGATGCAATCACCGTCGCACCGTCCGTCCTCGCCGCCGACTTCGGCGCCCTCAATCAGGAAATCCAACGCGTCACCGGAGCCGGCGCCGATCTGCTCCATCTCGATATCATGGACGGACACTTCGTCCCCAACCTGACCTTCGGCCCCCCCGCCGTCACCTCGATCCGCAAACATTCGAATCTCGTTTTCGACACCCATCTGATGCTGAGCCAGCCGTCGCGCTATGTCGAGGCCTTCGTCAAATCCGGCAGCGACCACATCACCTTTCACCTCGAATGCGAAGAGGACACCCAGCACGTGATCGATACCATCCGCGCCGCCGGCGTCACCGTCGGCATGTCGCTGAAGCCCGGCACCCCGGCGGAGGCCATCTTCCCGTGGCTGCCGCAGCTCGACCTGGTGCTGGTGATGACCGTCGAACCCGGCTTCGGCGGCCAGAGCTTCATGGCCGGCCAGGTCCCGAAAATCCGCGCCATTTACGACGCCATTCATCAGCTCGGACGCAAAGTCCACCTCGAAGTCGACGGCGGCGTCGATGAACGCACCGTCGAATCGGTAACCCGCGCCGGCGCCAACATGCTGGTCGCCGGTACCGCGGTATTCCGCCACCCGGAGGGCGCCGCCACGGCGATCGAACGCCTCCATGCCGCCGCCCGCTTCCTGCCCTGCCACGTCTGAAAGGAGTCCGATGCGCAAACACTGGCATGAACTCGGCCCGTTCACGGTATTCGACGTCGAAACCACCGGCATGAGCCCGTCCCGGCACCGGATCGTCCAGATCGCCGCCGTCCGGATCGACCCGGACGGCGGGCGCACCGGCTACCAGTCGCTGGTCAATCCCGGATGCCCGATCCCGATGGCGGTCAGCCGGATTCACCACATCACCGACGACATGGTCGTCGACGCGCCGCACTTCACCGATGTCGGCTATCAGTTTCTGGATCTGGCGCAGGGTTCGACGCTGGTGGCGCACAACGCCCGCTTCGACCTCGGGTTTCTGCAGGAGAGCCTCGCCCGCAGCGGGTTGCCGCTGTGGAAAGGCAAAACGCTCGATTCGCTGACGCTGAGCCGAAAGGTGTTTCCGGGCTTGCCCAGCTACAGCTTGCAGAATCTGCGCCATTCCTTTCAATTGAAGGACACCGTCGCAGGCATGCAGGCGCACCGCGCCGACGCCGACGTCGAGTGGACCGTGCAACTTCTGGCCCGCATACTCAACGCGCTTCTGGAACGGGAGCCCGCCGGATGATCACGATTTTCGACTCGCATTTTCATTTTTACGGCGAACAGACACCGGAGGAGTTCTGCCGGCAGCTGCCGCCGGGTTGGCGCTTCGAATTGATGGCGGTCGGCGCCAATTTAACCGAATCGCACCATGCCCGCGCCTTCGCCCACGCCATTCCCGGCAGTTGGTTCGCCTGCGGCGTCCATCCGCACAGCGCCGAGGAATTCACCGGCAAAGCCGCCGAAGAATTCGCCGCATTCCGCGGCGACCCGAAGCTGGCGGCCATCGGCGAACTCGGGCTGGATTATTTTTACGATTTCGCGCCGCGCAGCCGCCAGCGGCAGGTATTCGAAGAATTCCTCGCGCTGGCGCTGGCGTGGCAGCTCCCCGCCATCGTGCACTGCCGCGATGCCGAAGCCCGCTTCGACGCCTACGAAGACGCCCACACGCTGCTGCGCGACTTCGCCAACTCCGGCGGGCGTTTCGTGGTCCACTGTTTCGCCGGGACGCCGGAGTGGGCGGAGCGCTTTCTGGCGCTGGGAGCCTGGCTGGGCGTCACCGGCATCGTGACCTTTAACAAAGCGGTCAATATCCGGGAAACCCTGCGGGTGATTCCCCCCGACCGGCTGCTGCTGGAAACCGATTCGCCCTATCTGGCGCCGATCCCGTACCGGGGCAAGACCAATCACCCGGCCTACCTCGTCGAAGTCGCCAAACGGGTCGCGTCGGAGCAATGCGAAAGCCTCGAAGCCACCTGCGAACGCACCACCGCCAACGCCCACCGCTTCTTCGGACTGCCGGAATAAGGCGATTTCGTTCGGGAATTGCAATTTCTTTCCTTCCCGCCACAATAAAATCGCCTCATGAAGCATTTTAATTGGCAGAACGGCACCGCGGGTATGCGAAATGCCGTAAGCCCAGGAAAGGAGCATGCATATGAACAAAACTTTATTTGTCGCTCTGGCAGGAATCGCAGTGCTGGCCGGAACCCCCGCCGCCATAGCCCATGGCCCCGAACCGTCGGGACTGGCCCTGGCCGCCGGAATCGTTCACCTGGTCGGCGACGTCGTCGAAATCGCCACCCCGAAAACCGTCGTGGTGACGCAACCGGTCGTCGTCGTCACCCAACCGACCACCGTAACCCAAACCACAGTAACCCAAACCACAGTCGTGAATTCCACGGAAACAGTGACGCAAACCACCACAATCGTCGAACAACCCGCCGTCGTTCAACCGATCGTGACCACGCCGGCCGTGGTGGTGCGGCAGTCGATCGTCGCCCCGGAACCGCAGATCATCTACGTTTCCCCGTACACTCACCGCTATGTGCGCCCGCGTCCGGCTTACGTCCGGACGCAACCGGCTCCGCAACGGACCGAACGTGGCCCGGAGCGCAGCCCGGAACGAGGTCCGGAACGAGGTTCAGAACGTGGACCGGAGCGTAATCCGGGCCCCGGACCCCGCGGCCGCTGACGCTCACCGCCCCGGCAAACCGTGGCTGCGCCGGTAAGCCGTCGGCGTCACCCCGTAATGGCGGCGGAACAGTTTGGCCAGATAATTGGCATCGCCGATGCCGACCGCATCGGCGATTTCCGCCGCCGACAAGGCGGTGCGGCTCAACTGAACCGCCGCCGCCGCCAACCGCTCCCGGGTCAGCCACCGATTCGGCGTCTCTCCGAGGTATTCCCGGAATTGCCGGAACAGCGTCGCCCGGGCGCACCCGCCCAGGCGGCACATCACCTCCACCGGCAACGGTTCGCGCAATCGGCGGCGGCAACGCTCCAGCAGCCGCTGAAAATGCAGCGGCAAAGGCATTTCCGGTCCGGCCGCAAACCACAATTCCAACCCCCGCATCACCAATGCCGCCAAATGCCGGGCGCTCCCGGCATCGCGCTCCGGCAGCTGATACCAGTTGACGGCGTATTCGAACAATGCCTCCCAATGCGGCACCCGCCGCAATTGCCCGGCCACGACCTCTCTTGCGCCATACGGCCACCCGCCGTCGTCATGCAGCGGATTGCGCGCCCCCGGACAATCCGCCGCATGACAAACCCAGAACAGCTTCGGATCCTCCGCAGCAGCGGCTCCATACACCAGATGAATGCCGCCCAACTCCCAGTTTTCCCCCGCCCCGGCGCGATATTCGATCCGGTGGCGCCACGGCAACAACAGAAAATCCCCCGCCCCCAACTCCCGGATCCCGCCATTGACCGCGACACTCCCCCGCCCCGCCCGGCACCACAACAACATCCGGCTGTCCACCGTCATCGGCCCGATCCGCTCCGACGGCGCCAGCGCGGCATAGTTCGCATGCGCCACCATCCACCCCGAATCAACACGATTTTCCATCCAACACCCGCCAAATCCACGAAAATTGATACGATCCTACCCAACTAAAAACAATACTCCATAGCCAAAACAATACCCTCCATTTACATTAATTACAAATGCAAAGGCAAGTCGGGCGGGGGAAACTTGGGGGGGGGGGGGGGGGGGGGGGGGGGGGGGGGGGGGGGGGGGGGGGGGGGGGGGGGGGGGGGGGGGGCGGGGGGGCGGGGGGCGGGGAGACGCGGATCAGGCTGGAGGAGGCACGAGAGGAGGGACAACAG
>JAVBQJ010000024.1:0-18993 GCA_031549115.1 Victivallaceae bacterium | reverse complement strand
ATTTTTAATTTTTCTTCAACCCTGTTCCGGTTCGATTCATCTTTCAAACGAAGCGCGAAACATCATTTACTATAGCAGCGTTTTTGCTTCTGTCAAGCTCAAACGCCATCTTTTATCAAATTTCTTATCAACCGTTCCCGCTCCAGTTTCCACTCCGGAGCGCAAAACGAGGTTTAATATACCCCAAAACCACAACCTGTCAAGCTCAATATCACAGTTTCAGGCAAAAAATGCGGGTTTTCGAGGAAAATCCGGCTTCAGAAGCGAAAATCGCGCTTGCCGTCATGGAGTTCCTGCAAGTGTTCGCGGGCAATCCGGCGCACATTCGCGTTGGGGATGCGCTCCAATTCCTCGGCAATGACCGTTTCGCCTTTGCGTTTGGTGTCCTCTCCGGCGTAATCTTCCAGATACTCCTTAAGTGTCATCAGCGCGTTCGGCTGGCAGCAGTTGCCGATCTCTCCGGATTTCGCCAGTGCCATGAAGCGGTCCCCGGTGCGTCCTTCCCGGTAACAGGCGGTACAGAAGCTGGGAATGTACCCCAGCGACAGCAGCCAGTTGACCACCTGGTCCAGCGTACGCCGGTCGGAGACGTCGAATTGCGCCGAGTTGTCCTCTTCGGCCTCCTCCTCGGCATAGCCGCCGACGCTGGTGCGCGAACCGCCCGAAATCTGCGATACGCCCAGCTCCAGCACCCGTTTGCGCGCCTCGGCGGACTCGCGGGTCGAAACGATCAACCCGGTATACGGCACCGCGATCCGGAGCACGGCGACGATTTTGGCGAAGGTGTCGTCGTCGATCGCGTCCGAGAACGCATTCGGATCGATGTCGTCGGCGGGGCGGATGCGCGGCACGCTGATGGTGTGCGGTCCGACCCCTTTCGCGGCTTCGAGGTGCTCGGCGTGCATCAACAGACCGGCGAAGTCATAGCGGTACATGTTCAAACCGAACAATACCCCCAAACCGACGTCGTCGATGCCGCCGTCCATGGCACGATCCATCGCCTCGGTATGCCAGGCGTAATCGTGCTTCGGACCGGTCGGATGCAGCTGTTCGTAATTCTGCTTGTGATAGGTCTCCTGAAAGAGAATATACGTACCGATGCCGGCGTCCTTCAACTTCCGGTAATTTTCCACCGTGGTCGCGGCGATATTCACGTTGACCCGCCGGATGGCACCGTTTTTGTGCTTGATGCCGTAGATGGTCTTGATGCTTTCGAGCACATACTCGAGCGGGTTGTTGACCGGGTCCTCGCCGGTTTCCAGCGCCAGCCGTTTGTGGCCCATATCCTGCAGCGCGACCACCTCGCGGGCGATCTCATCCTGGGTCAGTTTTTTGCGCCGGATGTGCTTGTTCTTATAATGATAGGGGCAATAGACGCAGCCATTGACGCAGTAGTTGGACAAATACAGCGGCGCAAACATCACGATCCGGTTGCCGTAGATCCGCCGCTTCAGCTCTTTTGCCAACGCGAAGATCTCCAGATTCAGCTCCGGAATGTCGCATTCGAGCAAGACCGCGGCCTCGCGATGCGGCAACCCTTTGCCGGAACGGGCTTTTTCGATAATCCCGGCGACCAGCTGCCGGTCGTGTTTGTGCTCCCGCGCATATTCCAGCGTGGCCAGAATTTCGGCGTCATCGATGAAATCGGTGGCTACCGGTGATTTGGGATCGTACATAATTACACCTCGCCTGTTTTATGATTCTGCTTTGAATAAATCGTTTTCACGCTGATGCCGTCGATCATTCCGAGCTTGCCCGAAAGTGAACTGGTGACATCGGCGGGCGCGTCGACCACCACGCTGATGATCGAAACCCCCTGCTGCCGGTACGGAATTCCCATCCGCCCGACCATATATTGACTGTAATCATGGAGCACCCGGTTGAGCCTTTCGGTGGCTTCCAGCTTCTCCACGACAATGCCGATCAACGCGATTCGTGTTTCCATATCCCCCTCCCCGTTTTGGCGCACAAAAAACCCGCGAACCGTTCCGATTCGCGGGCGCCGACACATCATCCGAGCGTGAAAAACTTCACACTCCGCCGCTCGCCTTCCCACCGGGGACCTGCCCCTTTGTGATCTCAGAACGATCGTATTTTCCATATTCCTTCCGGTCGGGATTCCCTTCCGGTCGGCTTGTTATACTATACCATGTTTTCGGCAATTCGCAAATGATTCTCAATATTTTCGGCAAAAAAACAGCTCTACCGCACCGAAGCGTAGCCGCAACTGGAACCGAACAACGGCGTGTAGACATATTCGCCGCCACTGCCGACATGCAGCGCGCATTCGAACAATCCGGAGCGTTCCCATCCCAGGCACGAAACCGGAATGGCACCGCGCAGCCGGAAGCCGTCCGACAGCCACTCGCAGCGCACCATGGTACTTTTTGCATAGCGCATATACACGATTCCGGGGACAAAAAAACGGCCGCCGGAGAAATCACTTCCACGGCGGCCGCTCGAAAATCAGGCAGTCAGCTTACTTGTTCAAGCGCTGCTCCAGCTTAACAAGCTGAGCGGCAAGTTCCTTCGGAAGCTTGTCGCCGAAATTCGCGTAATGCTCTTTGATCATCGCGAGTTCGTTCTTCCAGCCTTCGACGTCGACCGCCAGCAATTCTTTCATCGTGTCGGCGGAGACATCTTCGAGGCCGGTCACGTCAATGGCGTCGGCAGTCGGCATGTAACCGATCGCGGTTTCCACCGCCTTGCCGCCGTTGTCGCAGCGTTCGAAGACCCACTTCAGCACGCGGCTGTTGTCGCCGAAACCCGGCCACATGAACTTGCCTTCCGCGGATTTGCGGAACCAGTTGACGCAGAAAATTTTCGGCAACTTGGCCGCATCGGTCTTCTGGCCGATTTCCAGCCAATGCTTGAAGTAGTCGCCCATGTGATAGCCGCAGAACGGCAGCATCGCGAACGGGTCGCGGCGAACCGTGCCGGCCTTCACGTCCAGCGCCGCCGCGGTCACTTCGGAACCGACGGTCGAACCGATGAACACGCCGTGATTCCAGTCCTGGGACTGATACACCAGAGGCAGGGTCGACGGACGGCGTCCGCCGAAGAGGAACGCGTCGATCGGTACACCGGCGGGATCCTGCCACTCGGAGGCGATCGCCGGACAGTTTTCGGCCTTGGCCGCGAAACGGGCGTTCGGGTGCGCCGCCTTGGCCGGCTTGCCGTCCTTGTCGAGCGTTTCCGTGGTCCAGGGCTGACGGTGCCAGTCGGTCAACTTGCCGTTCGGCGCCGGATAACCGATGCCTTCCCACCAGATATCGTTGTCATCGGTCAGGCCGACGTTGGTGAAGATGGTGTCTTTGGCCACCGAAAGCATCGCGTTCGGATTGGACTGCATCGACGTACCGGGGGCGACGCCGAAGAACCCGGCTTCCGGGTTGATCGCGTACAGACGGCCGTCCTTGCCGAACTTCATCCAGGCGATATCGTCGCCGACGGTTTCGACCTTCCAGCCCGGAATGGTCGGAATCAGCATCGCGAGGTTGGTTTTGCCGCAGGCCGACGGGAACGCGCCCGCGACGTACTTGACCTTGCCCGCGGGGTTGGTCAACTTCAAAATCAGCATGTGCTCGGCCATCCAGCCTTCGTCACGCGCCTGGACCGACGCGATACGCAGCGCCAGACACTTCTTGCCGAGCAGCGCGTTGCCGCCGTAACCGGAACCGTACGACCAGATTTCGCGGGTTTCCGGGAAGTGGGCGATGTATTTCTTGTCCAACGGCGCGCACGGCCAGACGCCGTTGTCGCTTTCGCCGGCGGCCAGCGGCTTGCCGACGGAGTGGACGCACGGGACGAATTCGCCGTTGTCGCCGAGCACCTTCAACACGGCAGTGCCGACGCGGGTCATCACGTCCATGCTGATCACCACGTACGGGGAATCGGTGACTTCGACGCCGATCTTGGCGATATTCGAACCGATCGGGCCCATCGAGAACGGGATCACGTACATGGTACGGCCCTTCATGCAGCCCTTGTAGAGACCGAGCATCGTCTTCTTGAGCTCTTTCGGGTCGATCCAGTTATTGGTCGGACCGGCGTCTTCCTTCTTTTCGCTGGCAATATAGGTGCGGTTTTCAACGCGCGCCACGTCCGACGGATCGGAGTTGAACCAGATGGAGTTCGGGCGCTTCTTCTCATTCAAACGCACCGCCAGGCCGCTGGCGATCATTTCTTCGCTGAGACGATGGTATTCGGCATCGCTGCCGTCGCACCAGTAAATACCGTCGGGCTGGCAGATTTCAGCCCACTCATTGACCCACTGGACCAGCTTGGCGTGCTTGGTCGGGACCGCGTTCAGATTCTTCACCATTCTTTGACTCCTTGTGAAAGGTTGACTCCTTAAGAACCCTTACTATAGCACCATTTCCATCATTTTGCAACACGCCCGGGAACATTTTTTGCGGGAGATCCGGCCGGATCCTCCGAAAAAGCCGCAACCGGCGAAAAAAAACCGTAAAAGAGCTTGAATATTCGGTATTTGGCTATATATTATTCAGTTTTATAACAACTTGACATTTACGACGCGTCGTGACAGACCAGCGGCTGGGTCGCATGACAAAACGGGTGTCTGAAACAAAAAACCATAATGACAAAGAGGTTACGAAGGTATGTCGGTTAGAATCAGATTGAAGCGTACCGGTACGCGCAACATGTCCTGCTTCCGGGTGGTGGTAATGGATCAACGGATGAGCCGGGACGGCAAGGCGATTGAAGAAATCGGTTTTTACGATCCGCGGAAGAAGGAAGAGCGGATCAATCTGGAACGCTATATGGCCTGGGTGGCCAGCGGCGCCACTCCCTCTGACACTGTCGGCGATATTGCCGAACGCGCCAAGAACGGCGTGAAGTTGGCGGATCGTCAGCGCAAGCCCTCCGTGTCCAAAAAAGTGAAAGCGAAGTTGGAAGCGGAAGCGCAAGCGAAAGCTGCGGCGGAAGCCAAGGCCAAGGAAGAAGCCGCGCAGGCGGCGGAAGCGAACTAACCAGTTCGGTACTGACAGGGAAGTAAAGTGTTTAAATCCATATTGAAACTTTTCGGTTTGAGCGCGGACCAGGCGTCCGGCTGTGGCTGCAAAGGCACAGCGGCATGCAAACCGGCGGAACGCGGCCTCGGCGACCTGGAAAACTTCGTCGCTTTCGTCGCCAAGTCGCTGGTGGATTATCCGGATGAAGTCCGGGTGTCCAGCGAAACCGGAGACGAGCGGACGGTCATCAAGATCGACTGCCGTAAGGAAGACATCGGCAAGATCGTCGGCAAGCGTGGCAAAACCATCATGGCGATTCGTTCTCTCGCCAGCGGTGCGGCAGGCCGTTTGCAGCAGAAGATCACCGTCGAAGTGGTTGATTGAAATTGCATATTGATGTCGTCACAATTTTCCCGGAGATGTATCCGGGGCCTTTGGGACACAGCATTCTCGGACGGGCGGCGAAAAACAGCCTGCTGAGCATAAACGCGGTGGACTTGCGGAGTTTTGCGCATGACGAACGCGGCACTGTGGATGACAAACCGTATGGCGGCGGACCGGGTATGTTGATGAAGGTCGAGCCATTGTGCGAAGCGGTGGAGTCGTTGCGCCGGGAGAACTCGGTGCTGGTGATGACTTCGCCGCGCGGTGAGCGGTTTACGCAAAAAGTGGCGCGGGAGTTGGCGGCGGCGGAACATCTGATTATCGTCTGCGGCCACTACGAAGGTGTGGACGAGCGGGTACGCGAAATTCTCGATTTACGGGAATTGTCCATCGGCGATTATGTGCTGACCAGCGGCAATCTGGCCGCGATGGTGATGATCGACGCGGTGGCGCGGTTGTTGCCCGGGGTGCTGGGATGTGACGAATCAAGTGAAAGCGAATCATTCACAGGGGATTTTCTCGAATATCCCCAATATACACGGCCGGCGGAGTATCGCGGCCATGTGGTGCCGGAAATTCTGTTATCCGGCGATCATGGACGCATCGCCCGTTGGCGGCGTGAGCAATCGGAACTTTTGACGTTGGCGCGCCGTCCGGATTTACTGGCGGCGCCGAAAACGACGGAACAATTATTTGAGCAACAGGAGGCTGACAGATGAACATAGTGGACAAGATCCGCAACGAGCAGTTGCGGGAGGGCGCCGGCCAATTCGGCATCGGCGATACGATCAAAATTTACGTGAAGATCGTCGAAGGCGATACCGAACGTATTCAGAGCTTCACCGGTACGGTGATCCGCCGTCGCGGCAGCGGCGTCGAAGAGACCTTCACCGTGCGCCGGGTATCGTTCGGCCAGGGTGTGGAGCGGGTATTCCCGGTTCACAGCCCCCGGATCGACAAGATCGAAGTAGTGCGCAGGGGCGAAGTCCGCCGCGCCAAGCTGCACTATCTGCGCAGCAAGGTCGGTAAGGCGGCCCGCGTCAAGGAAGCCCGCGAGGCCTGATTTCCGCGACGCCAACCTCGGAGGAGTGCTGCGATGATTGCGATCACGAACCGGCGGAACAGGATTTCCCGGAAGCACTCCGGCCAGGCAGTTCTCCAATGAACTATCTGGAACAGGATGACAAACTCCTCTGCCTGGAGCGCGAGCTGTGGGCGGAGGGTTTTTCTTTCATCGCCGGTGTCGATGAAGTCGGTCGGGGACCGCTGGCCGGGCCGGTGGTGGCCGCGGCGGTGATCTGGCCGCGGGATGCGCCAATCGTCCGGGTCAACGACTCCAAGCAGTTGACCGAAACGGTGCGCGAGGAGTTGGACGCGGCGATCCGGGAAACGCCGGGAATTCGGATCGGCCTTGCGGAGGTGGGTCCGGAGCGGATCGACCGGATCAATATTTTGCAGGCGACGCACGAGGCGATGCGTCTGGCGCTGGCGCAATTACCGGAAACGGAATATATTCTGGTGGACGGGCGTCCGGTGCCGCATCTGCCGGCGCCGAACCGGGCGATCGTCAAGGGCGACGCCAAATCGGCGAGCATTGCGGCGGCCAGCATTATCGCGAAAGTGTACCGGGACCGGCTGATGGTGAAGCTGGATATCGAATACCCGGGGTACGGCCTGGCGGAGAACAAGGGTTATGGGACGGAGCGGCACATGCTGGCGTTGAAGACATTGGGGGCGACTCCGATTCACCGCCGCAGCTTCGCACCGGTGCGCGAGGTGGTTGCGCCGCCGCCGGAACAGCCGGAGTTGTTTTGAGGAAACGGAAGAGATTCGGAGACGGAAGAAAAGTTTTCTGCCCTCTCCAAAGTTCTTCATAAATAATAAAATAGAACCACGCGCAGCGGGCGGTCTGCACTCCGTCATACGGGTGGCACGTGCCACTGCCTGTGGGGCATCCCTCGTTGGGGATGCCCTTGAGGAAATATAGCTTGCGGGATGCCGTACCGGCGGCGGTTCCTTTCACGCTCGGGAAAATGAAAGTAAAGTAAGACGATGAACAACGTTATTCGAATCGAAGGGAGGACACCCCGCGCAACCGGCGCGGGTGTGACCCGGGGCCGCATTTGACCGGCCCATAAACCTTATATCATATTTATTATTTTCATATCAGAGAGAAAATCATGAGCGAATACAGTTTGGATACGATCCGGCACAGCGCCGCCCACGTGATGGCGGCGGCGGTGAAACAGTTGTTCCCGAATGCGAAATTCGATATCGGCCCGGCCACCGAAAACGGCTTTTATTACGATTTCGACCTCGACCGTTCGTTGACGCCGGAGGATTTGAAGAGCATTGAAAAGGCGATGCGGAAGCTGATCGGACGGAAGCTGCCGTTCGAGCGCTTCGAACTGTCGCGGGCGGAAGCCGAAAAGATGTTGAAAGAGGACAACCAGACCTTCAAGCTGGAGCGTCTGGCGGACATTCCGGAGGATGGCGTCATCACCTTTTACCGGACCGGCGACTATGTCGATCTGTGCCGTGGTCCGCATGTGGAGCACTCCGGCTGCATCGGCGCGGTGAAGCTGCTGTCGGTCGCGGGCTCGTATTTCCGCGGCGATGAAAAGAATCCGATGCTGCAGCGCATCTACGGTATCGCTTTCGCCACCGAAGAGGAGCTCAAGGCGCATTTGACCATGCTCGAAGAGGCGGCAAAGCGCGACCACCGCAAACTGGGCAAGGAGCTGGACTTGTTCAGCTTCTCCGAAAATGTCGGCCCCGGCCTGGTGTTGTGGCACCCGAAAGGCGCTTTCGTCCGTAACGCCATCGAAACCTACTGGCGTGACCGCCACTACAAGAACGGCTACCAGTTGATGTATACGCCGCACATCGGCCGCAGTGTCCTGTGGGAAACCTCGGGGCACCTCGACTTCTACCGCGATTCGATGTATTCGGCGATGGAAATCGACGAAAACGACTATTATGTCAAGCCGATGAACTGCCCGTTCCACATTGAAATCTACCAGTCGCGGCTGCGTTCCTACCGGGAGCTGCCGCTGCGCTGGGCCGAACTCGGCACCGTGTACCGTTATGAAAAGTCCGGCGTGCTGCACGGTTTGCTGCGCGTCCGCGGCTTCACCCAGGACGATGCCCACATCGTCTGTACCCCGGAGCAGATTGAGGACGAAATCGCCGAAGTATTGCGTTTCAGCCTGTCGATCTGGAAGGAATTCGGCTTCAAGGAGATCAAGCCCTATCTGGCCACCCGCCCCGCCAAAGCGGTCGGTGACCCGGCCCGTTGGGAAAAAGCCCTCGTCGCGTTGAAGAAAGCCGTGGAAAAAGCCGGTCTCGACTGTGAAGTCGACGAAGGCGGCGGCGCCTTCTACGGTCCGAAAATCGACCTCAAGGTCAAGGACGCGATCGGCCGCGAATGGCAAACCTCGACCATCCAGTTCGACTTCAACCTGCCCGAGCGCTTCAATATGACCTACATCGGCGAAGACGGCAAGAAGCACCAGCCGTTCATGGTTCACCGCGCTCTGTTCGGCTCGATCGAACGCTTCTTCGGTATCCTGATCGAACAGTACGCCGGCGCATTCCCGCTGTGGCTCGCCCCGGTGCAAGCCCGGATTCTGCCGATCACCGAAAACCAGACCGAAGCCGCCGCCAAGTTGCGTGATGATCTGCGCCAACGCGGTTTCCGCGTCGATCTCGACAGCCGTCAGGCCGGTCTCGGCGCCAAAATCAAGGACGCCCGCCACGAGCGCTTGAACTATATCCTCGTCGTCGGCGAGCGCGAAGCCGCCGAAGGCACCGTCGCCGTCCGCCATCGCAACGATGGCGAGCTCGGCACCATCTCCGTCGACGATCTCGCCGCCCGCATGACTCGCGAGGTGGAAGAGAAGATTTAAGGGTGGTTGTAGCACTCGGGAGAATGTGGGGGACTTCTCGTCCCCCACACCCCCACGGCAGGGTCACAGGACCCTGCACCTCTGCTCCAGATGCCTTTGGCATCTTCCGCGACCATTTTTCAGGGGAAGCGTTGGTTGCCGCGTCGAACCGGCCGACCACCACAAAAGCCGCCGCTACTGCCGACAATACACATCCGGTCCCTCCGGGGGAAACTCATCGTTTCCCCCGGCTACCCCCTTCAGGACCCACGCCTGTTGTCGGCTCTACCGCCTCAGGTATACAATACGAATTGGCTGCGAGACTCGACATTAGCTCCCGCGGGTGCCGGGGCGCAATGCGGCCTCGAACTATCTGCTCGCCCTGTCCAGCTTACTTCAGGAACAGTTCGACGACCGGAATTTCCACATTCGGCTTCAATACCGGCAAGTGGAGCGTAGTGAAGTGTTCGGGCTGCGACTCGCACATGTAGTCGTTTTCGAAGCTCTTCTTTTTCGCATCGGTAAACTGAACCTCGCTGGCATCGTGCAGAAGCTGCGCGTAGGCGATCTTCCCGGCCAGGTGCGGCAAATGCAACAGCTGGAACGGCCAGTTGAGAATATGCACGTACATGCGGTTGGTTTTCAGATTGTAGGTGTAGTGGCACCCCTGCGGCTCCGGAAACTCCTCCGGCGCCATGGTACAGCCGTAGATCGAACGGCTGTTGAACTTCATCCAGTCCGCGAAAACCTGCAATGCCGCCGAAGCCCGGTGATCGAGCACGCCGCGCCCGGTCGGCCCGACGTTCATCAACAGATTGCCGCCGCGCGCCACATGCTGGATCAGCATTCCCAGCAGCACCATCGGCGGCTTCCACGACATTTCATCGCGGAAGTAACCCCAGCTGCCGGAGAAGGTCTGACAACCTTCCCATGGAACCGGCTTGCCGTTGGCGTCACTGAAGCCGCGCGAGGGGATGAACTGTTCGGGAGAGACGAAGTCGCCGGCGCCGGGCAAATCCATCCGGTCGTCGATGATCACATGCGGCTGCAATTTGCGGATCAACGCCAGCAGTTTTTCCGATTCCCAGTCGTCCCGGCCTTTGCCACGCTTCCATTGCGGATACGAAAAGTCGAACCACAGGATATCGATTTTGCCGAATTCGGTCAAAAGTTCGGTCACCTGATCGCGCATGTACTGCGCATATTTGCGCATGTCGCGGCCGGCGTTTTTGGCGTCCTGCTCCGGGTCGTCGCGCAACGGGTGCACATCATCGACCGTAAAATCCGGATGATGCCAGTCGATCAACGAATAATACAGGCCGATTCCCAGCCCTTCGGCCCGGAACGCATCCACCACTTCGTGCAGCAGGTCCCGTCCGATCGGTGTATTGGTCACCTTGTAATCGGTGAATTTGCTGTCCCACATACAGAAGCCTTCGTGATGCTTGGCGGTGATCACGAAATACTTCATCCCGGCGGCTTTGGCCTGGCGCGCCCACTCTTTCGGATCGAACAGATCCGGTTCGAAGTGATCGAAATACTTCTGGTAGTTTTCGTTATTGATCTTTTCGTAATTCCGGATCCATTCGTGCCGCGCCGGGAGCGCATACAGCCCCCAGTGGATGAACATCCCGAAACGCGCCTCCTGCCACCACCCGATATCCCCATGCTGATACGTCATGCCCGCTTCCTCCCTGTTATCGGTTCCATTGCCGGAATACTGTTATTTCCGTCTCTATATAGTATAGTCCGTCATGCCCCGGGAGGGAATTGACGATTATCGCAAAAACATGTATTTCAGTCCGTTTTTTTAAAATTTTCCCTAATACGCGACCGCGAAGATGCATGATCTAGCCGTACGCTCCCACGACCGCAACGGCAATGTCACCGACAACCGGAAGCCACGAAAAGCTTTGCCGTCCTCCCCGGTCAAATTGCCATACTCGTACTGGAATGGTTCCCCGGCCAGCGCACTGCGGTATTCCGGTTCGGCAAGGAACGCCGGCGCTTCCGGCAGTTTCCCGGAAGCCCGGAACATCGCGTCGATCCGGTACGTCGCGCGCGCCATCCGGCGATAATCCTCCACTTGGGCAAGCGCGCGCGGAATTCCTTCACTCGCACCCAGCATCACGTTGGTAAAGATGTAACAGCGGCCCTGCGGAAACGCTTCGGCAACTCCCTCCGCCCGGTCGGCGTAACTCAAATCCGGCGCCAACAATATCGCGATCTGCCGCTCCAGGCAGGTGATTCCGGCCAGATAATCACGCGCCAGCATGACCTTTCCCCCCACGGGCTCGCTGTTCTCCTTGCCCCATAGCCGATCCAGCCAATCCGGTTTGGGAGGATTCACCTGAAGACTGTACCAAACCGCCGCATGAAATAGAACCGCCTCCGCCATCAGTCCATCCCGGCCAACCTCCAACCAGTTCACCTCGGGCGCGGTCAAAGCTTCCCACTCTTCGGCCGTGAAGGTCTCATCCGCCAGTACGTACGACAGCGACTGCAACCGGATGCTTTCGATCGCCACCGCCACCAATTTGGCGATCAGAAAATCATCTGCCAAAGCCCAATCGCGCAAGCACCGCATCTTCTGCTGGTAATCCAGGACCGCCTCCCGGTCTTCGGGGTTCTGCATCGTTTTCAGTCGAAAATATTGCGCTCCGGCACGCAATGGACTCAAATGATCCAACGAAATCCCCCACGGCATGACCGATTCTGTCGGTTTATGACCGATCGGTTCCGGGGCCCGTCCGCTGATCTGCTTCAGCGCCTCCACCCATTCGGGGCAGTTCGTTTCATACTCCGCCTGCTCCATTCCGTTTCTTTTTTTCGTCATGAAATCCCGCCAGACCGGATCCTCGTCCAATTGCCGCCTCTGCCGCTGTTCCCGCCAGAATGCCACCAGATTCACCGGGCGGCCGCCCAACCGCTCCAATGCTCCCTCCGTTTCCCGGATCCGGCCTTGCAAAACGCCATAAACGCTCCAGATGGCGGCAAGCTCGACCGCGACCAGCCCCCAGGGAATCCACGCACGCCAACGCCGCCGCGCCCCGTCCGGGAATGCCGTCAACGCCACCACCGGCACAATCAGGGCCGTCAACCCTAACCCCCAGCGCAACCATGGATTAAGTCCCCACCCCCAACAACCCCACCCGGCGACGGCCGCCAACGTCCCCGCGGCCGCGACCGCCGCCCAGATCCCCCTCCCCTTCCGCCACAGGCATGGCGCCAGCACCACCGCGGAATAAAAGGGAAACACTGCCGTCAGCAAGGCGATCAGCTTCCAGACTCCTCTGGCGTCCGAAGAACGCAACCAACGGCAGCGATGCACCAAACCGTAATAGGCGAAGGAAAGCATCCAAATTCCGAAAAACCACAACACGCCCCATCCCGCCACCGTGAAGCTCCAGAACGACACCATCCAGCTGCGCGGCAATCCGCCGAATACCGCCAAGCGCAGATCGCCCCAAAAGCTCGATTGCAGGATGCACCAGCCGAGCCAGAAGATCGCCGCGTTGCGCGGCGAAGCCAATCCGCCGAGGAGGTAAAAGCGTTTCCGCCATCGGAAACGCGTCAAACGAAACTCCCTGTTTCCCCAAAATTTCATTGCAGCTCCCGGGTTTATGACTTTAGTATAGTGAGTCTTTTCCGAAAGTCAATGAAAATCATAAAAATAAACATACCGGCGACGCGCTTGAAAACCCGGAAAATTCGCAATCCCGTGCACGCTATCCAGCCCCGGAATTTGCAATCGGCACAACAATGTGTATATTACATTAATTTTTTTATACTAACCTTACTTGGAAAAAATGAAACCGCAGGAGTTGGGGACATGGAAATGAAAAACAAGAAAAATCATCTGAAAAACCTGATGATGTTCGTCGCTGTCATGGCGCTCATCACGGGATGCCGCTCGGTAAAATCCGGACCGGAAGAATCAGGAACCACATTCGCGAAAGATGCGCTGATGCCTTATGTCCAAAGTGGACAACTTCCGGGCGCAATCAGTGTTTTTTACAAAAACGACATTCAGGAGAGCGCCTGCGTCGGTTATGCCGATGTCGCCGCCAAGCGTCCGATCACGATGGATGATGTCTACATGCAGTGCTCCCAGACGAAGGGTTTCTGCGGCGTGACCATCGCCATGCTCGTTGAGGAAGGCAAAATTTCTCTCGATGATCCGGTTTCAAAATACCTGCCTGAATTCAAGGAGCTCTGGGTACTCGCCTCCGACCAGGACGGAGTGAAGACACTGGTCCGGGCGAAAAACATTCTCACCATCCGTATGGTCATGAACCACACCGGAGGTTTTCCGTTCGAGATTTGCGCGAAACAGGGCGACATCAAAGGCGGCGGCTGGAGCGGAGGCGCGCCGCTCCGGCAGACGGCGGCTATCGCGGCCGCGTGTCCGCTGTTGTTCGAACCCGGCACCAATAGCCAGTATTCCAACACCGGCATCGACATCGGGGCCGCTGTCGTTGAAGTCGTGACGGGACAGCGTTGGGAAGATTTCCTCAAAGAGCGTGTCCTGGCCCCTCTCGGAATGGAATCCAGTTCGTTCCGGCCGACCGACCGGCAACTGGAAACGCAAGTGGAAATGTACGACTGTGTGGAAAATGCTCCCGCAAAATACCGTTTCCAGAATGATATGCAGCAACGCCCCTACAACGATTCGCATGTCTTCGCATCGGCCGGCGCCGGACTCTGGACAACCGCAAACGACCAGCTGAAATTCTACAAGATGCTGATGAATCTCGGCATGGGCGAGAACGGTACAAGAATTATGAAAGAAGAGACGGTCAAAGAACTGCTCGCGAAGTCAACTCTCCCGAAAGGGATGGGAGGGTATTCGTTGGGTCTCAGCGCACCGGAAGAGGACAATGAAGATGCCTGGTTCGGACATGGCGGCGCCTGGGGAACATTCTGCATGGTCAACTGGCATCGCAAAGAATTGAAGCTCTGGGCCGTGCAACTTTGCGGCGAGCCGCGCCCCTGGGACGCGGCCCGTTCGGCGGCGGAAGAGAGTTTCTTCCGGTATGTCATCGACAACGCCGGTACCGATGCTTACACCGGTCGCACCGAATAAGCATAGAAAAACCGACATGCATACGGCATTTTGACAGTCTCTATCGAGACGGTGCAAAATGCCGTTTTTTATTTCTTGCCTGATTGGGCGGCGGGATTTATATGGGAATTGTGCGCCGCCTGTAGGTGATGGAGCAAAGAGCGCGCGGCAACGGCGGCGCAAATATCTTCCGAAAAATCACAAAAATAATTTGCATTCCGACAGTCAGGATTTATACTAACCTCAGCGGGGCTTCTCTCTCTCAAATTCACGCCCCCCAACCGGAGATAGTAATGGGCATCATGGGTCTGATGTTGCTTATATCGCTGTGCATCGGAATGGTGGCATTTGGAGTTTTATTCAGCGCTCCCCCTCCCTTGGGGAAAGCGTTCTGTAGCGGTTGCCTCTTTCCCGTCATCATCATGTGTGTCGCCGTTTTCATCGGCGCTCTTATAAAGCTTGGCCGCCCCAGCGACATCGATGGATTGGTCAACCTGGTCGCGATAATCGATTTCGGCAGCGTTTCCATTGCTGGCGCCGCGCTCATTTGCTCAGGGTTGATGCATTTGAAGTCCCCGGGCAAATATTTGCTCGCGATCAAAATCGCGGTCGCCCTCGGCCTCGTTTATGTTATGTTCATTCCGTTATGGCGCTATCTTGCCCTTCACGTAAAAATCCATTAATCGGCAACGGCGAAGGATCGGCTTGGCAATGAAAAAACTCAATTGCATTCTGATGATGTCCGCAATCGGCATCGCTGCGGCCGGATATGAAATCCGGCTGCCGCGCGAGCCCACTGCGACAGAGCAACTGGCGCACGACGAGCTGCGTCACTATCTGGATCAATGCGCCGAGGAGATCACCATCGAAGGGGTTCCGGCGGTGATCCACATCGGCGAAAGCGATTTCGCCCGCGCCGAGGGCCAAACCCGTGACAAATTCGAAGACGAAGAGTGGATGGTCGTCAACTTCGATCGCAATATCGTCATCCAGGGCGGCGACCGCGGCGTATTATGGGCCGCCTATCATTTTCTCGAAGACCAGATCGGCGTGAGCTGGCTGTCTCCGGTCGCCGAACACATTCCGGCATGGCGGCGATTCGAGTTTCCCGAGCTGGACAATGGCGGCCAACCGGCGTTGAAGTGCCGTTGCTCCTGCTCTTTTCAGGATCAGCGGCAAATCGATTTTCAGCGCCGCAACCGGGGAACCGGGAGTATGGCCGCCTGCGCTACCGTCAACCACTATATTCCCGGTCCGGGCAGCGCCGAATTCCGGCAGGAGGAAAAACTGCCGCAGGCCGCCGTGCATCCGTTCCTCTGCGGCTGCGGCAATCCGTATCCCGATATCGCCGATTTGCAGCGCTGGCTCGAACTCAAATATTTCGAAGATCCGGAGCGCCGGGACCTCGACGCGCTCCGGGAACGCTTCATGGCCGAATACTTCGGTTCGGCCGCCCCGGCGATGGAGAAATACCGCGAGTTGATCCGGCGCGACGCCGAAAAAAACCATGCCGAAGTCCGGTCGTTCGGCGATGAATCCGGCGTACGCCATCCCGATCTGGCGACCGTGCTCGAAGCGCAGGAGTTGTTCGAGGAGGCCGGCCGCCTGCTCGGTTACAATGGCGATCATTTCGTTCACGTCGCGTGGGCCCGGATGCAGCTGGATATGGTCACCGGCTACCTTTTGCCGCGTTATTACTACAATTTGTGGCAGGCAGCCGAACGGGAGCTGGAACTCCTGCGCCCGGAACAGTTTTCATCGCACCTGGCGCCATTTCCTCTGTCCCCCGAAAAAGCCCGGGAACGAACCAAAGGCGTCTGGAATCACCTGGCCAATCTCGGCCGGCTTGAAGTCGCCCAAACGCAATACGAGGATTTCAGCCGTTACGAAAAACTGCCCGACCAAATCCCGGCGCCACTGTTGTTCGAGGGGCGCAACTTCCTGGACATCACCCCGGAACTCTTCGGCTGGAATGCCATTGCCGAGGTGGTGATGGACCCCTCCGCCGATACCGGCTATGTCTACAAAATGGCGCTTCCGGAGGACGCCGAAGAGCCGTTCGTATTTGTGCTCAACGACCCGAAATCGGACCGGGAGCTGTTGCGGACGGAAATCGCATCCTCCGATCTCGCGGAGGACGGCGTTTTCCAATGGTACCGGCTGAGTTCCCGCTTCAAGCCCGGCAGCCGCTGCATCCTGGAGTGGCTCGGGACACCTTTCCGCGTCGGCCTGAGCGACCTGGAAGCATTCGCCGGCAACCGTTCATTGGAGCTGTGGGTCCGTTTTAAACTTCGCGGCGGCGCGTCGCCGGCCGCGCTGGTCGAACGGGTGGTCGCCGTCAGGCACTACCTGCCAACCCCATGAGAAGGTGTATTTGCTTCTTGCCATCCGCCGGATCGAATGCATCATTCGAGTCGGTGTGCCACTCCGGATTCACCTGATTGCAAACGCGGTTGATATGCCGGCGCGTCATTGGACACCGCAAAAAACAGACAATATCCGCCAATATAATCAGGCGCCCTCCCCCGCGTCTTCCGAAAATTGAGCTGAAATATAAAAAAAAAGCCATTTCTCATCGCAATTCCATTGACTAAAAACAGACTATTCGCTATACTATTGAGTATAAAATGAGGTTGACTGCGGGATGAAACGGCAAAGCAAGAGCGAACAATTGTACGAGCGGCTGAAGCGGGAAATCCAATCCGGCCATTACCCGGCCGGAAGCCGTCTGGCGCCGGAGATCACGCTGGCAACCGAACTCGGAGTTTCCCGCTGGACCCTGCGTCCGGCGTTGGCCCGGTTGGACGCGGAGGGCTTGCTCACCCGCAGCCAGAAGCGCGGCACCACCGTCTGCAACCGCAAGCATCAACCGCCGATCACGCTGCTGCTCCCATGCCCGGAACACTTATTGCAAACCTCCTACACCAGCCGGCAAGGGCTGATGCAGCTCTTTTCCGGCCTGATGGCCGGAGCGTCCATCGCCAACTGCGCCATCGAAACGTTGCCGGTTTCGCAGGATAACCATCCGCAGCATCTGGACTGGCCGCGGCTGGACCGCCTCAATGCCGACAGCCGGGTGGTGGTTTCCAGCTTCTGGTACGAATATCTGTTCGACTTCCTGCTCGAACGCGGCTGCCAATCAATCCGAGCCAGTGCCCTAACAGAGCTTTTGTACGTTGATAATATATACTGAGTTTTTTGATCTACCCCAAAAGAGCTAGATACTTGAATTTTTTTGACATTCCGCGATTGCATTGCAGAGGAAGACGTACTATCTTACGAGTGTACATGTATTTTTATATGTTTTTTCAGAAAATAGTTAATGCCTATGAAAAATATAAAGCAAGATTTCGAGAAAACCTATAAAAAACTCTGACTACTGCAGGCAAATATTGCTCAGTATCAATAGCAAAGAACACAAGAATGCAACCATTACTCCAAGTGATGTTAGGCAAAATTCCACATAACCAGTGAGGATGTATTATGACGGAAAATCAAGAACACAAGCCAAATGAACTTCTCCGAAAATTACTTATTGAACAAATACAATCTTTGTTGGCTGCTCAACACGAAAGAAATAACACTTCATCAAAAAGATTCTTTGAGAGATTGGGTTACTATATGCTGCTGTCATTGAAGATTGCGGGGCTTATTTTTGTTGGAACAGCATCTTTGCGACTTGCGTATGCAGAATTCAATTTTTCTTTTCTTCAGAATTTTAGTTTTAGTGAATTGCTTTCACTAATTCTTGCACTATTCGCCATGCTCATGTCAATACTGTTTTATTTTAAATCCACAGAATCAAGCAATAAGTTTTACTCGGACACTTATAAATTCACCAAAGATATATCAGAAAGCATCGGCCGCATTGATGAACGTTTTGGTGAGAGATTGCGACATTTGGATGAGTCCTACGGCAGAATGGAGAAACGTATTTATGACGGCTATGTCCGAGACGTCAAGAAGGAAGAAATCGAAGAAAAGAAAGAAAATGCAGATAATGAGTTAAAGCAAGCGAATGAAAAATATGAGGAAAAAATTAATGCATTATTAGAGAATGCAAAAATCAATAATGCAGAAAAAGAAAAGCTAAAAAATGAATTAGAGAAATTACAGAGAGATAGAGAAAATGCAGCAATGGAAGTGCACCGCCTCCAACGCAGGATACAGCGAATGGAATCTGAAGCCACGCCCGGACAGAATGTGAAACTTATTCATGCATTGCGCAATTATATACCAAATGAAATGTTCGATGGCGCAAAGTTGTCTCGAATGCGTTGGCAGAAAATAGCTGCTGATCTTCCAGAACAATTAGTTCGTGATTTGAGAATTAGTGGTTGCATTGATGGTGACAATGATTTAACACCATATGGTTATGAATTATTGACTTCGTCAAGAAAAAGGATGATATAACAACAAGATCACAGCTTGAATAGTAGATGATTCAAGTAATTCCGGCAGTGGCAATCTCTGTATTGCTAACCTTGATGATTGGAATCGTCCTTCTATGATAGGTTTTGTCAAGTAGCTTTCGCAACTGTTCTTGTATTTTCTGTAAAATCTTTCCTTTTCAAAGCAAACTCTCCCTTACCCATGCGTCCATGAGGTTCGAAGCAATCTGTCTTTGCAAAATCGTTTTTTTCTGTTTCGTCCAAGAAACTTCATCCCATTCCACACCGGC
>JAVBQJ010000054.1:0-63048 GCA_031549115.1 Victivallaceae bacterium | reverse complement strand
ACCACACTCGATCAGCCAAAGATTCAAGCGTTTTCTTTTCGCCGCTGGTGCGGCTTGGAGTGTGGTGATTCTGACGGTGGACGCGGGGCCGCATTGCGCCCCGGCAACCGCGGGGGCCCAGCCCCTCCCAACCCGGATCGCTCGACCGCTCGGCTTCACGTTTTTGCCGCCAATTGGCGGCAAAAACTCCATTCGCTGCTCACTCCCTGCCGGTCGTTCGGGCGCGACCCCCTCAGCGCGGCGTTGCCGCGCCGTTCGCCGGGGGAGGCTCCGTGCCGCGCTCCTTGTCGGCAGCTTCGCGCCGCCAATTCCTAGCGGCACGGTCGCGCCTGACCGGCGCTCCCCCGTGCGCGATCACGGGTAAATAGTACTGCGAGAGAACGCGCGACCATGGCTCCTCCTCTGTTGGTGGTTTTATTCACCGGAACGAGCGTTCGAGGATGCCGAGCGAATCCGCCTTCGTCAATTTGACGCGATCCAGCTCAAACAGGCCCCCCATGGTGAACCAGGCGTTTTCGTTGATCGCCGGGAGGTCTTCGCGCTTGACGCCGTAATCCGACAGCTTGATCCGATCGACGCCGCAATCCGTCAACAGCTTCTCCAGCACGGCAATAAAGTCCTCCGACCCCGCCTGCCGTGCCATTTCGGCAAACTCGCGCGGCAGCCGCTCCGCATAAAAACCGAACCAGGCACGCGAAACCGCAATCAACGCGGCGCCATGCGGAATCGCCGGGAACATCCCCCCGATCGCATGCGCCAACGAATGCTCCGAGGTGTTGCACGAGGTCGATTCCGCCATCCCCGACAGCGTATTGGCCAACGCGACATCGGAGCGCGCCGCCAGATTCGCGCCGTCACGCACCGCCACCGGCAGCGATTTAACCAGCAATTCGATGCTCTTCAATGAATACAGCTTGCTGACCGGAGTAGCGATATTGGCCAGATAGCATTCGACCGCATGAAAAAAGGCGTCGAAACCCTGGTACGCGGTCAGATCCGGCGGCACCGACACCATCAGCTCCGGATCGACGATCGCCAGCACCGGAAAGGTCGAATCCATCCCGAAACCGATTTTCTCCCCCTGGTAGGTGATCACCGCCCACGGATCGATCTCGGTACCGGTCCCGGCGGTGGTGGTGATCGCCACCACCGGCAGCGGCCGGTTCGGCACCTTCTCGCCGCGGCCGGTGCCGCCGCCGACATAATCCCAGTAATCGCCCGGGTTGGCCGCCATCACCGCAATCGCCTTCGAAGCGTCGATCGGACTGCCGCCGCCGAGGCCGACGATGAAGTCGCACTTCGCCTCCCGCGCAGCCAGCGACCCGGCCATGACCTGGTCCTTCTCGGGGTTGGGGGTGATCCGGTCGAATACGACGCTGTCGATGCCGCGACGCCGCAGCAACGTCTGCACCCGTTCCAGCGTTCCGGTCCGGCGGATCGATTGCCCGGAGGTAATTACGATCAGCGCCTTCTCTCCCGGCAGTTCGCAATCGGCCAGTTGATTCAGGGAGCCGCAGCCGAAAATCAGCCGGGTCGGAATGTAGTTGGTGAAGTTGTTTTTCATGATACGTTTCTCCATTTGAGTTGGTTTCAATATTCGGTGCGGCCAATGATGTCGCACTGGGAATCCGGCGACAGCGATACGAAGTATTCGCTGAAACCGGTGATCCGGACGCACAGCGACCGGTATTCTTCGGGGTGCCGCCGCGCCTCCTCCAGATCGCGGCGGGTCACGACCGTCAACCCCAGATGCATTCCCCCCTCCCGGAAGAATGTCCGCATCAACGACGATGCTACCGCCGGCTCCGGCGCCGCCGTCAGCTTCACGTTCAAGCCGCCGCAGACACACCGGTCGAGCGGCAGCCGGGCGACGCTGTGCAGCAATGCGGTGAGGCCGTTGCGATCCCGCCCGGCCGTCGGCGACTGGTTCTCACTGACCGGATCGTGCGCGCGCCGCCCGTCCGGCGTCGCCCCCACCGCCGTCCCGAAAATCCGGTGCAAGTACAGCGAATACAACGACGGCAAAAGCGTCCACCCCTTCCGGCGTCCGGCCTCCTCCATCCCGTCCATATACGCGTTCGCCGCCGCACTTGCCCACGCGTCCGCGGCCGGATTGTCATTGCCGAAGCAGTAGGAATCGTTCACCAACTCCTGCCGCAGGCTTTCCATGCCGGCGAAATCGCGCTCCAAAATCTCCCACAACTGTTTCAGTGTAAAGCGTTTTTCCCGCTCCACCAGCCGCTCGACCGCGTACAGGCTGTCGCCGATGGTCGCGGCGCCGTGGTACATGTGATGCTGCCAGCGGTACGCCGAACCGCCGCCACGGCGGATGTCGCGGCACATCTGCCGCGCCCGAGCCAGAAACAACGATTCCAATGAGAAAAACGGATAGCCGAGGTTGGTGTTTTCGACGCTGTCGCAGTAGCGTTCGAGCTCCACGCGGCAGATTTCCCGAAAGTCGGCGATGACGGCGGCAGCGGAATTCCCCCCCGTCGCCACGGTCCGCGCCAACGCCTCCCGGAACCATGCCGCCGTTGCGTCGAAGACATCGATCAGGTTCATCTTGTTGTCGAGCTTTCCCGGCAGATCCACCCGGTTGCAGGCGGTGTAGGTGTGGCTGTAAGCGTCTCCGGGTTCGATTCCGGCCGCCAGCAGCCGGTCGATGATCAGACGGTCATGGAAGAAGTTGCTCTTTTCCGGGATCGAATGCGCCGCCCGTCCGGCCAGCCGCCAGGCCGCTTCCGGCATCTCCGGCGCCAGCCGGAAATTCAGCGTCGGCTTCGGCAGCTTCACATATTCGGCGGCCTCGACGAACAGCTCCGACAACTCCTGGAAATCGCAGCCGCCGTCCGGCGCCGAGCCGCCCAGCACCAGATACTGGTTGCTCGCGTTCGACGGAATCGGCTTGGGGTGGAACGAATCCGTCGCAGTCCCGGAAACCTCATTGAATTTGACCTGGAAAAACACCAGATACTCCAACGCCTGCTCCCGATTCAGCCGCCCCGCCGCCAGATCGGCACGGTAAAACGGCAAAAAATACTGGTCGCAGCGCCCGATCCCGAAATCCCGCGCCCCCAACACCGTGCTGCAGATAAAGTGCACCAGCCACACCGATTGCAGCGCGGAATAAAAATCGTACGCCGGTTCGTACGGCACCCGGCGCAGCGCCTGCGCCATTTCCCGTTTTCCGGCCCGTTCGGCCGCGTCGGCATAACGCCCGGCATACCCCCGGATCGCTGCAACCGCGCGCCGGGCGCAGGCCGCGAAATACCCCGATTCCGCATCCGGCCGGTGCGCGGCATACGCCTCCACTTCGGCAACCAGCCCGGACAAACCGCGCGCCAGAATCTCCGGCGCCGCGATGGTGATATGGCCGGAGCTGGCCAACCCGCCCTCGACCGGACCGGCGCATTCGCCCCGCCCCTCCAGCATCCGCCCGGCAAAACGCTCCTCCGGCGCCAGCGGCGTCGACAGCCGGCCGAGCAGCTGTTCCAATTCAAAACAATAGCGTTCCGATTCCGGCAACGCCTCCGTCCGCGGCCGGATCTCCCGGAGAATCTGTTCGCGTTCGATGAAGCACGCCAGATTGTCCGAATCCAGCACCCGCCGGGTCAACCGTTCCAACGCAGCAGTATCCATCCTGATTTCACTCCTCATACGCGTTCTGGTTTCCGATCCGGACCGACAGCGCCCCGGCGCTCTCCCGCACCAGCGTCTGCAACTCCGGCAGACGCTCCGGCCGGAACAAGCTGAATAATCCCGTCACCCCGATCGCCGCCACCGCCTCGCCGCGCGCATCGAATACCGGCGACGCGATGCAGTAATTGCCCTGGAGATATTCGTTGAACTCCGTCGCCACCCGGCTGCTCTTCGCCACATCCAATTCCCGGCGCAGGGCCTCCGGGTCGACCACCGTCGCTTCGGTCAGAGGCTCCAGCGGCGCCGCCAGGATCCGTTCCCGCCGCTCGTCATCGAAAAACGGCAGCACCGCCTTGCCGAAAGCGTTGCCGTGAAAATACACCTGGCTGCCCGGACGCACCGCCATGTAGTAGTCCACCGGCGGCACCACGAAATCCAGCACCACCATCCGCTCCGGCCCCGGAATCTGCATCTGCGCGGTCATGCCGGTATTCCGGCTCAACTCCTCCAATACCGGACGCGCGCATTTGACCAGATCGAAGCGGTCCTGCAATTTCATCCCGAGCACGAACAGCTTCTCCGACAAGCGGTAACGCCCGGCGTCGTTGCGCTGTACGTACCCCTCCCGGAGCAATTCGCTCAAAATCCGGTAGGTCAGATTCGGCGTGATCGCCAACTCCCGCGCCAACGCCGACGGCCCCCATTCGCCGTCGCGCTCCGCCAGAAACTCCAGCAACTTCAAAAGCGCCGCCACCGCCGGCGCCTCGCTGCGTTCTTTCATACCAATATCTTTCTATATATAGATTGCTGATCTACTTATAGAATACATGCGATATCCCGCGCTGTCAAGTCGGATTATTCGATCCCGCGTTTTTTTTGCGCCTGCCGGCGGTATCCCATGATGGCTCCCGCATTTCTCCCGGACACAAACGCGATTTTCCCGGTTTCTTCCGAATTACGGGTGGAAAAAATACCGCTGCGGTATTACATTAGGTAAAAAATCAAATAAAATCATAATCAGGAGGTTGCCGTGTTGAAGGTTGCTGCTGTCGGGTGTTCGTTGGGCGATTATTTGTATACCGGGTTGGATTTTTCGGCGCCGGCATTTCAGAAATACGCGTCGAAGCAAGACGGCGACGGCGGGCTGGTGCCGGGCCGGCTGGTCTTCACCGACGCTTTGAGCACGTTTGCCGGCAAGCCGTTCGACGATATTCTGCCGGAGTTGACCGGCGGCCATGTCGAGGATAAATTCAATCTGGGCGGACCGGCGATCGTCGCGTTGATCAACGCGGCGCAGTTGACCGATAACGACGTCGAATTCGATTTCTACGGCACTCTCGGTGTCGACGAAACGGCGGACAAGATGCTGGAAATCATCGGCAAGACCCGTGTCAACATCGACCATTATCGTCAGGTGCCGGGGCATTCTCCTTTCACCAAAGTGTTGTCGGACCCGAAATTTCACGACGGCAAAGGTGAACGGACGTTCCTGAACCACATCGGCGCGGCGGGGGCGTTGACACCGGCGTCGCTGCCGGAGGATTTCTTCACCGCGGATGTGCATTTTTACGGTGCGACGGCGTTGACGCCGGGGATTCACGACTCGCTGACTTCGCTGCTGCGCCGCAGCAAGGAAGCCGGGAAGATCACGATGGTTTCGACCGTGTTTGACTTCCGCAATGAAAACCGTTTCGGCGGGCGCCGCTGGCCGTTGGGCGAGAGCGACGAATCCTACAGTATGATCGACCTCCTGGCAGTGGACTGGGAGGAGGGCATGCGCCTGTCGGGTCGTGACACCATCGAGGGCATGGTGGAATTTTTCTCCGGTCTTGGTTTGAGCGCGCTGGTGGTCACGCACGGTGCCAAGAACTATTACGTCTGGAGTTCCGGGAAGTTTTTCAAGCCGATGGCGTTGACGGCGTTGCCGGTGTGCCATGCGGTCGACGCGGTGCTGGCGGCGCATCCGGAGCGGCGCGGCGACACGACGGGTTGCGGCGACAATTTCGCCGGCGGACTGTTGGCGGGGTTGGTGCGGCAGGCGGAGCGCGGGATCAAGCCAGGGGCGTTCGCGTTGTCCGAGTGCTGCGCATGGGCGGGGGTTTCGGGCGGCTTCGCGTGCCTGTACGTCGGCGGAACCTACACCGAACAGACGCCGGGCGAAAAACTGGCCCGCGTCAAGGACTTCCACACCGCCTACGTAAAACAGCTCGCCCCCTACTTTGCGTGATAAAAAAGAAAAAAGAATTTAAAATAAAAATAGAGCCGCGAAGCGGCGGTCTGCACTCCGTCATACGGAGGCACCGGTCCAGCAGGTGAATTCTGCTGGTCGATGCGAAGCGAAACCGAGGGGCTTGCCCCCGAGGGGGAAGAGCAAGCTCACGAATGTGAGCGTAGCGAGCCCCAGGCGGCGCAGCCGCTCGAAAGGGGCGAAATCCAGGGAAGCGAGCCGGGAGGCGAGCGCTTCCACCCGAAGTAGTGATGGTGTAGATTTAACCGGATGCGTGAGCAACGGTCAAATCGGCACATAGAGCGGACGAGGCGCCGCGCCGGCGGCGAAAAAGAAACGACAGAACACCGCACCGGCGGCAAAAAGCAGGCGATAGAATTCAGCAAAGGAAAATAAAATGGCAGGATTCCGGCAGCAAGCCAACGATTGGGTCTTGAAGCAGTGGAAATATTTCGGCACGCTCACCGTGGTGCGATTGTTGTGCCGGTCGGCGCGGTTGTTCCATGAGTCGCGTTGCCCCTTATGGGCGTCGGCATTGACTTATTATTCGGTTTTCGCGGTAGTGCCGATTTTCGCACTGCTGTTCGGAATCGCCAAGGGCTTCGGCCTGGAGGAGTGGCTGAATACGCTGTTGACCGAAAAATTGGACGCGCATCAGGATGTGTTGAAGCTGATCATGGAGTTTGTCGACTCCACCCTGCGCAAGACCAAAGGCGGTGTGGTCGCCGGCATCGGTGTGGCAGTGCTGCTGTATTCGGTCATCGCGATGATCCGCCATATCGAGGCGGCGTTCAATACGGTGCTGGGGATCCGGCGCGGCCGCGGTATCGTCCGGATTTTCACCGATTATCTGTCGATGGTTTTCATCTGCCCGGTGCTGCTGGTGCTGGCCGCCAGCGCGACACCGGTATTGAACCGGCTGATATTAAAAGTATTCGGTGACTATCCATTGCTGGACAGTATCGGCCGGCCGCTGTTCTGGGCGGCCAAAACGATGACGCCGTGGCTGTGGGCGACGGTGATATTCACCGTCCTGTACATTGTGTTGACCAACGGCAAAGTGCGTTTCAACGCGGCGCTGTGCGGCGGTGTCGTTTCGGGCGCGCTGGTATGCTTGCTGCAGACCGGCTACTTCCACCTCCAGGGATTTTTGAACGGCTACAATACGGTTTACGGCAGCTTCGCCGCATTGCCGCTGTTTCTTCTGTGGATGTATCTGAATTGGAACCTGGTGATGATGGGCATGGTGCTCGCCGCCGCCTGGCAGGGGCTGCGTACCCGCGAATTCGATGAGGACGACCCCGACGACGGCAGCGTTCACGATCTTCTGGACCGGAAAATGCTGCTGCTGCTGACGGCATTGGCGGTGCGGGATTTCGCGGCCGGGCGCGAGGCGCCGTCGGACGAAGAGCTGGCGCAGCGCTCGGGAATCGGTCTCCGAAAAGTGCGGCAGGCGTTGCAGTTGCTGGCGGAGGCGCATATCCTGAACCGGGTCACGTTGCCGGAGGATGAAATCGGCTACTCTCCAACGCTTCCCCCCGACCAGATGACGGTCTGCGAGGTTTTGAAGCGCCTGGATGCGTTGTTCCCGGCGCGCAAGCCGGAACAGGCGGAGGCGCGCAAGCTGTGCGCCGGGTTGATTGCCCTCGACCGCGAACAGGCGGCCTCCAGCTTCAACCGCAGGCTCACCGACCTGTAGCGGACGAGGCCTGTGCCGGCGGCAACCTCCCCCAAAAAAACCTTTTACCGCAATTTTCGAAAAAAAACAAAAAAATTTCGAAAATCGATTTGCTTTTATAGATTACAGTTGTAGCTTACAATTAGTGAAGGTTACAAACATAAACTATAAGGAGCCATTCTCATGCGGATATCGGAAAGCGAATTGGAAGTGATGAAGCTGTTGTGGGAGAAGTCGCCGGCGGACCTGCCGGAGTTGATCGAGCGGACCAAGCAGCGGCGGGATTGGGATGAGAGCACGATCAAGACGCTGCTGCGGCGGCTGGTCGGCAAGGGCGCGATCCGGCGCACCGGCGAGAGACGTTCGTACCAATACACTCCGGCGATTTCATTCCGCGAATACCGGGTCGATCTGCTGCGCCATGTGGCGAAGTCTTTTTTCGGTTCCAATCTGGTGGAGATGTTCTGCTTTTTCGTGCGTGAGGAAAAGCTGTCGGCGGAGGAGCTCGGCGAATTGGAGGCCATTTTAAAGAAAGGCAGCGAAAATCATGATTGAACTGATAACCGGATATCTGTTCGGCACCCTGTGCCGGGGAATCGTGATCGTTTCGGGTCTGGCGCTCCTGGAACGGCTGGGCGGCATCGGCCTGTGGCACAGCCGGTGGCGTTCGCTGTTGTATTGGGCGCTGCTGCTGCTGGTGCTGCTGCCGATCGGCGGCATGGATTACTCCGGATTTTTCCGGAGCCGGGCGGCGAAGCCGCCGTCATCCCTCCACCCGGCGCCGAGCTCTTTTCCGGCCGCCGCCCCGGCTCCGGCCGTCATGCAACAACCGCAATTCTTCGAAACGACTCCGGCAGCCCCCGCACCGCCGGCAATGCCGGCGGTAACTCCAACCGCCGCCCCGGCCTCCCCGAGCTGGTTTGAAAGCGGTATGACGGTGTGGCAGGATGGGATATTGCAGCCGATCCTGTTCGCACTGTGGTGCCTGGGAGCGGCGATTGCGCTTGCCGCCCGGTTCCGGCGGCACCGGAATTGGCGGCGGCGGATGCAAGCGCTGCCGGAGCTGCGTCACCCCCGGCTGGAAGCGTTGTTCCGGCGTGTGGAAGAGCGCGCCGGTTTTCCCGCCGGGCGGGTGAAGCTGTATGACTGCGGCGGTGTCATCGCCATGCCCTGCTGCTGCGGCGTCCGGCGTCCGGCGGTTCTGTTTCCCGGGCAACTGGCGGCGAAGTGCAAAGACGCGGAACTCGAAATGCTCTTTTTGCACGAATTGCAGCACCTCAAGCGGCGCGACACCTTGCTGTTGGAGCTGGAAAGCATTCTGAGCGCGCTCTTTTTCTTCAATCCGTGCCTGAATTATCTGTTCCGGCGGCTGAACCAGGCAGGCGAGCTGGCCTGCGATCAGGCGGTGATCGAAACCATGGAAGCAGTGCCGGAGAAGCAGCTCGCTTACGGCCGTTTGCTGCTGTCGCTCGCAAGCGGCGCCCCGGCAGCCGCCCGGCCGCTGCCGCCGGTCCCGGGGCTGGCGGACGGCAAAAAAGAACTCAAATTGCGTCTGCAGATTTTATCCACCCCGTATGAAAGGAGAAAAGCCATGAGAAAGACATTGTCCGTGTTCGGTGTCATCGCGCTTCTGGGAACCGGCTGCATGCTGCTGCCCAGTTGCGCCGAAAAAACCGACGCCAAAACGACTGCCGAAGTCGAAGCCCCGGCCTTTCCGGTCACCGAGGGATCATTCACCTTCACGCTGACGATTCCGTCCTCGAACGCGCAGCAGGAAGCCAGGACCGAGACCTATGAAGTCCGGTATCTGACCTGTCTCGATGCCGACGGGAAGCCGGCGAAGGGCGCGGAAAACGTCGTCGCCTATATTCCGTGGCTCGGTGAAAACAACCCGTTCGGAGACGCCGTCAACCGTTATTACGCCGAAAAGCTGGGTTATACGGTATTCGCCATTCCGGATCCCGGCTATCCGCCGTTGGAAGTATGGATTGCCGCACAGGACGAGTTAACCCGGCGTCTCGGCCTGGAGCCGCGCAAGCTATTGCTGTACGGCGCCAGCTCCGGCGCCACCAACGCGCTCAATGCCAGCGCCAGGTTCCCGGACCGGATCGATGCCATCGCGGCGCACAGTCCGCGGCGCTGGTATGGCGTCAACGACAACTGCCATATGGAAAATCCGGATGCGCTTCCCAGTATATTCACCCGGCAGGATCAAGTCGGACGGCTGCTGACCAACAACTGGTACGATCCGGCCCGTGAAGGCATCGAACAGATTATCGCCGACCTGAAGTCGCAGGGCATGCCCCCGCTGTCGCTCCAGATACCATCCAATCCCGCCCTGGTCGACAACGTGTTTTACCACCGGGGACCGAGCCCCTTTTCCCATGAACTCTTTCACCGCTATTTCGCCGATATCGTCGCGTTGCGCGACGCCAACAACGGCGTGCTGCCGCCGGAAACGGACTGGCCGGTAACGCTGGAAACCGCCGCCGGGACGCTCCGCTTCCCGGGGCCGCGCAGTGCGGAACATTGCCGCAATGTGCCGCAATCCGCCCATGATCTGCGCTACAATGCCGGCGCCGCGATCGAACTTCAAAGCGCGTCCGGAGCCCCGGAAGTGGCGGCGCTCCTGCTCGTGAGCAAGGACTTCCCCAGTCAGATGCGTCTCTGGGACTATGCCTGGACACTGACGGAGCGGGGCAAGGTCCACGCTTTCGCAACGGAGGTGACGCCGAACGCCGAAGAAAACCGGCTGCTGTTTCAGCGGATGCTGAAAGCCGCACAGGAAACCGGCCTGCCGGTTCGCGTCATCGCCCTCGGCGAGGTGGCGAAAACCGTCCTCGCCAATCTTCCCCAAAAGGCTGGAAACGGCATCGACAAGGTGACAATTGCCGGCATCCCCTGGAAAGGTCAGAAGGCGCCTGCCGGTGTCCCCGTCGTGATGGTTTTCGACGTCACCACGGCTTCGGAGCCGGCGCCGGATTCCGGCGTTACCGGCGTCAACACCGGCGCTCCGGCCGACTTCGGCAACCAGCTTCCGGGCATCGTGGCCGCGGCCGCCGCGCCGGATATGCCGTCTCCGCGGCCGATGAATGCGCCGCGCCTGGTCAACGACCTGCCGGAGAAATTGGCGGCGCTGGAAGCGCTCCAGGCGGTGATTCCGCCGGAGGACGGCATTGCCGAGGCGCAGGCGTATGTTGCCGCGAACAAGGCGCTCCGGTCGCATCTGCGCGAACTCCATCGCTACGGCATATTGTCGCCGGACGAATATTATCTCCAGGATCTCGAGCTGCTGGCCGGACAGGCGAAATACGTATCCCGGAACGCCTCCGGCCCGTCAACCGAAGAGACTCTCGCGGTCACGCAAGCGCTGTTGAAGGAGCTGCAAACGCAGTTCCGCGCCTACGGCGAATTTCTCCAGAGCCGGACGAACGCCGGCGCCGACCCCATGCGGGTCGAACCCCAGTTCCGGAAGTACTTCGACCGCTATAAGGAGGTGACCGCAATCCTGATGCAGGCAATGAACACAAATGAGCCGATCACTCTTCCCGGAAGTACTTCGATCATTATGCCAGAGCAACAGAAGAACCTGCAATACCAGCGCCAACAGGCTCGTGCACGGGGTGCGGCGGACCAGCAGCGCTACTCCGCCGAACAGCTCCAGACGATGGAAAAAATCTATCAGCAGGCAAACGCGAACTTGAGCGCCCCGGAAGCGCCGGAGCTGCTCCGGCAGGTGATCGCCGCCTGTCCGGATTCCAACCGGGCCGGGTGTGCCACCATGTATCTGGCGCAGATCACCGAAGGCGACGAACAGCTCGAATATCTGCAAAGCGCCATCGACAAATACAGCGACTGCTTCTACTACGACGGCACCCAGGTCGGACCCAAAGCGCGACAGTATCTGTTTGTGCGCTATTCACGCGATGGCGACAAGGCGAAAGCACAAGCGCTGCTCGAGGAAATCCGGACGCAGTTCCCCGATGCCGTCTCCCACAACGGTAAGCGTCTCGCCGAACTCCTCCCGGCCAAGGTCGACTGACGGGAGTAGCGGCGGCGGTCTATTGTCCGCCGCCGGTGCGGCGGCCTCGTTCGCTCCATGTGTAGATGGAATTGTCGCTCACGCTTCCAATTCCATCTACACCATCGCTACCTCGGGCGGCTTCCGCTTGCCAGCTGGCTCGCTTACTATATTTTCGCCCCTTTCGAGGCGCTACGCGCCTGGGGCGACCTCGGCTCTATTTGATTTTTTTATTTTTTTAAGATTTTTTATTGGCACCGCTCAGTATACGCACTCGCGGCAGGCGTCGGTGAAGGCCTGGAGGTTTTCGGGCGCGCCGAAGAAAAAGTGGTCGGAGGGCGCGATGATGTAACCGGCATGATCGCGGGTCGCTTCGAAGCAGCCGAAGACCATTTGCCGCACCTTCTCCGGCGTTCCGCGTTCGAAACCCGCATTCTGGTCGAAACCGCCAATGAAAAACAACCGATCACCGACGCGCCGGGAGGCCTCCGCCAGATCGCAGTCGCCGCCCATGGACGGCGGCGTCATGGTTTCAAGGCCGTCGGCGCCGGTTTCGACGACCAGATCGAGCATCTGCATCAAACCGCCGCAGAAGTGGTTGACCACCTTCAGATTCAGCGCGTGAAAGGCTTCGTTCTGCTTTTGATCGTAAGGCAGCCCGAATTCGCGGTAAAAAGCCGGACTGATCACCGTATTGGAGCCGGCGCCGCCGCCGACTTCGACCATATCCGCCTGCGTGCCCTCCCACATCGCGGTCACCCGCAGCGTCCGCGCCAGAATCGCGTCGAGAATCGCATGCAGCGTCTCCGGTTCATCCATCCCGAGCAGGATCGCCTCGGTCGTCCCCATCATGCTGCAGAAGCTCTGCCACGGGCTCCCCTGCCCCGGCGAAAACGGATGGCTGCGGACGATGCCGTTTTCCCCCAGCTTCCGGCGCGCCTCCGCCACCGGCGTCAGGTCGATGCCGTCGGGCAACGGACTGTAACGGTCCCAGATTTCAAAATCGCGCGGCGTCTTGATCAGGTGTTCTTCGAACCACACCGTGAACGGGTTGGCGGCGGAAAGCTGCGTCAGTATCCCGGCCGGCGTTTCGAATTCATCCCGCCAGCGCCGGACGCCGTCGGCATCGGTGCCGAGTTCGATGCTCCGGTGCCGCCATTGGCCGGAATCGTGCTTGTAACGGTAGACCGGGCTCACATAAATCGCCTGATCGAAGCCGAAACGCGCGTTCGCACCATACCAGTCGGCGCCGCCGAGACAATGCTGCAGATAGTATTCCATCCAGCCATGCACCTGGCACGGCAGCCGGTCCGGCCGCTGATTGTTCAACGCCGTCAAAAGTCTTTCCCGCGAAGTCATCATATTTGCTTTTCCTCTTTTTGACGTTATCTTACCATAAATACAAAAAATGACTTTTTCACGGCCCAAAGTGAGATTTTATTTGCCGAAAGTGACTTTTTCATGATGCAACGACTGCATTGGCGTGATTATCTGCCGGAGGGAACGGCGTATCATATCCGGCGCTATCCGATCGCGGAGCTGGGACCGGCGCGCGGACTGTTCGGCCACGCGCACAACTTCTGTGAAATTTTCTTTGCCGACGGCGACGGTTTGTGGCAGAATCTGAATGGCAGCCGGATACCGGTGCCGCGCGGCACCCTGTGCCGGCTGCTGCCCGAAGACTGGCACGGCATGTTCTGCGACCGCCCGGAACAGGCGGCCGGGGACTTGATCAATGTCGCGTTGTGCCACGAAACGGCGAATTGCGACTGGCCGCAGCCGGAATCGGAACGCAGCATCCTCGTACCGGAAGCCGGACGCCAGGCGCTGTTGCTCGCGTTCCGGGAACTGGAGGAGGATGTGGAGCGCCGCAATGCCGCCATAGCCTATTTCCTGCAGACCGCCTGTTACTGGTGGCACAAACCGGCGGCGGAGTCCATGCCCCGGCTGCCGGACTGGCTCCAGTGCGCCGTCGTCCGCGCCCGCCGGGCGCGGACGGTACCGGATGTGGCGGAATTCGCCCGTTGGTGCAACCGTTGCCCGGCTCACGTCGGCCGGGAGATGCGGCGCCATTGCGGCTGCGGCACCCGGGAATTTCTGGCCGGCGTGCAATTGCACCGCGCCGCGCAGCTGCTGGCCGAGGGGCGCACCTCCCTCAAGGAGATCGCCGCTGATACCGGTTTCGCCCACATCGCCAGCTTTCACCGGGCTTTCGCACGCCGGTTCCAGTGTACGCCGCAGCAATACCGGGCGGCCCGCAACCGGCGCATTCTGTAAGTCACCCCTCCAGGGCGGCGCGGGTCATGGCCTGGAAATTGTCAAAGGGAACATAGGGGGCGATGCTGTTGCCGGAGCCGAGGGCATAGCCGCCGCGCCCGGCGGTGCGTTCGAGCATCGCTTTCGAGCGCTGGTAGATGGCTTCGGGTTCGGCGCGGCAAAGAAAATCGAGATCGATGCCGCCGAGGATGGCGATGCGGTGATGGAATTTTTCGTAAAACTCCTCGACCGGCATGATCTTGTCTTCATACGAGTGCCTGGCATCGAAGCGGCAGTCGTCGATGATGTCGTCCATCAGCGAAAAGAGATTGCCGCACGAGTGCATGATCGCAGGGCGCCCGGCATGGTGAATCCGTTCGACGAAGCGGCGGTGCCACGGCACGATCAACGCACGCATGGTATCGGGCGCCAGCATCGGCTGCGTGTTGAAGCCCCAGTCGTCGTTGACGATGCAGGCGCCGACGGTATCGTATTCGAGCACGTGCTCATAAAAGCGGTCCAGCCGCGTACCGATGTGTTCGACGATATCCGCGACCAGCTCATAATCGTCGGCCAGCATGAAACAGAGGTTGTCGAATCCGGTCAGCGCGATCAGGTTTTCCAACACACCGCCGGGGCCGCCGGCGATCAGCTTCATGCCGGACGGCAGCAGCTTCGCCGCGTCGCGGTGATAGCTGTAGTCGAATCGATCCGGATCGAGCCACCGGTACGCCGCCATCGACGGGCGGTCGCAAATCGTCACCGTGTCGTTCAGTGAATAACTCGCCTGCGATTCCATTTCCTTGTGCGGGAAAAGCACATCGCAGAACACCGGCGCGTGGTCGTAGCCGAGTGCCGCCGCCGCCGCGATCCCCATCAGGTGGACGCCATGCTTATCCCGGCCGCCGAAGCGGTCGTACGTGGCTTCATTCAGGAAAAACTCGAACAGCACCGGCCGGTCGGGTTCCTCGCGGTGCAGCACCTTCAACAATTGATCGAAATCCGGTTTGCGCATTTTGTACCTCGTTTGGCTTGACTTGGCGTAAATAGTGGTCCATAGTATCAATATAGCCGATTTTTTCGGTTTTTATTTAACAAAAACGATGATTTTTTAACAACCGCAAGGATTCAAACCATGCCGCTCGCCGCCAAAGCCGCTTATCTGCCCGACACGGTCCGGAGCCGCTGGCTGACAACCCTGCGCCCGTATGTGCGCCAAGCGGGCAACGACCGCCGTCCGCCGTGGGAACTGGCGGAGCGGCGGCTGCTCGATTATATGCTGGTGTATATTCATACCGGCAGCGGGATTTTTTCACTGGGCGGCCACGAGACGGCGGTCGGTCCCGGAAGCGTCTTCTGGGCGCCGCCGGATACGCCGCACGCGATGCGCGGAAGCTCGCCGGAAATGAACTGCCTGTACATTCACTTCGATCTCGCGTACGACCCACGCCGCAGCCGCTGGGATGCTTTCATCCTCGGCGGCACCGCCGAACACGGCGAATGGCGCGAAAAGCTGCATCCGCCGCTCGAAGACGACGAAATCGGCAGTTGGCGCGGCTTGCTGCCGCTGCGCGGCCATACCCGGACTCTGTATGAATCGATGCGGGAGCTGTGCACGGAATTCCACCGCAATCCGCCGCACTATTCGCTGCACGCGACCGGGTTATTGTGGCGGATTCTGGAAACGATCTACCAGGGGTTGCACGAAGCCGCCCCGGCCGGCAGCCCGGCGGAGCGGCTTCGGCAGGCCGCCGCCTACTTCCGCGAGCACTTCGCCTCACGCGAACTTTCGGTCGAAAAAGCGGCCCGCCGCTTCGGCTTCAGCGAATCCCACTTCCGCAGCAGCTTCCGGCGTGAAATCGGCAGCACCCCGCACGAATATCTGCTCGATTGCCGGGTAGAGCGCGCCCGCGAACTCCTGTGCTATACCGACTGGCCGGTCGGCGTCATCGCCGAACAAACCGGCTTTGCCTCAATCTACGACTTTTCCCGCCGTTTCCGGCAGCACTTCGGCCTCGCTCCCCGCACCCTGCGCGGCGCCGGGACACCGCGTCCGCCGAACGGCTAACGGCGACCACGATTGTATCATGTCGAGTCCCCATCCACGGCACATGCATTTTCTCCCCTCTTTGCGTTTTTTCCGGTTTCGGCTCTTGACTTTTTAAAAATTTTTGCTATACTATTTAAGGAAACAGTTACCCAATTAAAAAGAAACTCTTTCGCAAAGATGAATCATAGGAGCCCGATATGCTGGAATTCGAACGTTATGCCGACAATCCGATTCTCACCGTCAACGATCTGCCGGATGGGGTCGGGTACTACATTCTCAACCCCGGGGCGGTAAAGTTCCGCGGCGAATATCTGCTGTTGGTCGATGTATTCCACCGCGAAGGAGGAATCATCTTCTGGCTGGCGCGGAGCCGAGACGGCTACAACTTCACTTTTGATCCCGCGCCGGTGGCATGGCCGGCAAGCGGTGGCGACTGGGAGGAAAATGGCTGCTACGATCCGCGGATCACGCAGATCGGCGACGATTACTTCATTCTGTACGGCAGTCACAACAATCGCATCGGAACCCGCCTCGGGTTGGTGAAAACCCGGGACTTCGTCCACTTCGAGCGCATCGGCACTGTTTCCGAAATCAACAACCGCAACGGCGCGTTGGTCCCGGAAAAGATCGACGGTTTGTACTGCCGTCTCGAACGGCCGTTCGGTGGCGGCGACCATTCGCCGTGCGACATGTGGCTGTCGTTTTCGCCGGACCTGATTTTCTGGGGCAAACACCGACCGTCGTTGAACAGCCGCCCGGCGCACTGGGATCACCTGAAGCTGGGAGCCGGCGCGCCGCCGATCCGGATCGCCGAAGGCTGGCTGGAAATCTACCACGGCGTCACGCCTTCCTGTGACGGTTCCATCTATTGTCTGTTCGGCGCGATCTTCGATTACAAAGAACCGTGGAAGGTGATCGCCCGGGGCAAAGCGCCGCTGCTGTTCCCGCAAAAGCCATATGAGCTGACGGGGCGGGTGGCCAACGTGGTATTCACCTGCAATGCCTTGCTCGAAGACGACAACACGGTGCGGATTTACTACGGAGCCGCCGACACCTGCATCGGTTGCGCGACCATGCCCCTGGCCGACATCGTCGCCAACTGCTTCGCCGACTACCAGTACATGATGAAATAAAAAACCAATCCGACGCCCGGCCCGATCCGGCCGGGCGCCGGCAATATCAACCGAAAGGAGTCCCGGATGAAAAAAGTTTTTACACTGATAGAACTTCTCGTCGTAATCGCGATCATCGCCATCCTCGCCAGCATGCTCTTGCCGGCGCTGTCGAAGGCGCGGGCGGCGGCGCAGAACGCCAAATGCACCTCCAACATGAAGCAGTTGGGCCTGATCAGCCACATGTATGCGAACGACTATGAATACCTGATGCCATGTCACGGCTATGCCAGCAACAACGCGGTCTGGATGTACAATCTGATGAGCTACCAATCCGGCACCGCCAATGCCTCCGACGCCGACCGCGACCGACTGACGGCAATGATCCCCGGCAGCGTCCTGAGCTGTCCGTCCAAGCCCTCCACCGGACCCAAAACGGATATGTATTCGCACATCGGGTATGCCATTCCCGCCTACCAACGCGCCGTCGGCAACAGCATCACCAGCGGTTACTCGGCGATATCGGCGGGCTCCGTGAGTTTCGTCTTCAGCGCGCCGGCCGGGGATTTTTACGCGCTGCGTCCCGAAGCTCAGGTCAATCGCTCCGGCGGCCCGGTCGCCGATATGGGGTGGCAGTTCAAAGGCACGGTCATCGTGCCCTTGTTCGTCGAAATGGGCTACCGGATCAGCGACACGGATACGCCGCCGGCGCTCTGCGGCAACACCACCGCGCCTTACTGGTTCGGCGATGAAAACCGGGGGTTGATGAGCGCCTTCGGCGGCAGCGGCCCCGACGGCACCACCGCCGCGACCCGGCACAACAACCGTGCCAACGCGGTTTTGCTCGACGGCCGGGTGGAAAGTTTCCCTTACAACGGTTATGTGCCGGGCTTCGACATATTGTTCCGCCCGTAAGCACCCCAAGATGGATTGTCTGAAAAAATGAAGTTACGATTTTTACTGATGGTTCCGCCGGTGCTGCTGGCGGCAATCGCCGTGGCGGCGGAGTTCGTTACGCCGCAGTGGCAACCGGTGCCGTACCGGATCGGCGCCTGGGAAGTCTTCGGCAAAGGCGCCCACCGGGCGGTGGTCGCGGTGGATGCCGCCGCCCCGGCCGTCCGGGTGGAGCTGCCGTGGCGGCGCCGGGATCGGAAACCGGAAACCAAAGCGGTGCTGGTGTATGCGCCGGGCGATGCCGTCCGGGTGGCCAATGTTGCAATCCCGGCCTTTTCGCCGGATTGCGCCACGGTCGTTTTCGAAGCGAAGGAGCCGGGCGAGTATTTCATCTATTACCTGCCGTATGCGCAGGACTGGAAATACCTCCCCGCCGAGGCGGCCGCCTGGCAGCCGTCGGCGGGCCCATTGCCGCAGGCCCGCCTGGTCGCATTCGAGGCCGTCAGTGAAATTGACAGCTTTTATCCGATGGAAGTTCCGGCCACCGCCGCCGAAGTCGACCGGTTGCGGGAAAAGGTGACGCCGGAACGCCCCTATCTGATCTTCCCGGAGGACCGTAGCCGTTCCGTCCGGATGTCCGACCGGCTGCCGCTGGAGTGGCTCATCAACGGACCGGCAAACAGCTTCCGCGGACAGGCGCAGCCCGGCGAAATCTACCCTTTGCAGCTGGCGGTATGGGCCGCCGGCGATCTGCGCAATCTGGATTTGCGTTACACCCCGCTTGCGGACGGTAACGGCAACGTCATTGCGACGGAAACGATGAGCTGCCTCAATCTGGACATCGTCGATCCGTGGGGACGCTACCGCCACCAGTCGGCCATGGTGGCCGACGGCAAAGTACAGGTGCTGTGGATTCTCTTGCAACTGCCGCTGCATACCCCGGAAGGCACTTACCGGGGGACCTTCACTGTTTCCGCCGACGGCGTCGCCGCCACACCGGTGGATATCACCCTCGAAGTCGCCGGGGAAGCGCTCCCCGACGGCGGCGTCCGGGACAACTGGCGGTTGTCGCGCCTGGCGTGGCTCAACTCCACCGCCGGCATCAACGACGAGGTACTGCCGCCCTATACACCGTTCGAAGTGAAAGACTCCACGGTGAAATTCCTGAACCGCGAATTGGAATTGACCGCCGCCGGCCTGCCGGAGGCGATCCGGGTCAAAGGGCGCAACCTGTTGCAGGCGCCGGCGTCTTTCGAATTCCTGACTCCCGGCGGTCCGCTGGTTTTCGACGATTTCACCCGCCGGATACTCCGGGAGGGCAAGGACAACCTGGACATCGAAACCACCGCTTCCGGAAACGAAGCCGACTACCGGCTGGCGCTGCACGGCGAGGCCGACGGTTATTTCGAATACGAGCTGGCGTTGACCGCAAAACAGGATCTGGAGCTGAATGACTTCCAGCTCCGGTTGCCGCTGCGCGAAAGCGTCGCCCGCTACATTCTCGGTCTGGGCATCCGCGGCGGCTACCGCACCGGCGACGTACGCTACAAGTGGGACCCGAACCGCTGCAACAACATGGTCTGGCTCGGCGACGCACAGGGCGGGATGCAGCTGCGGCTGAAGCCCGACAGCGAACTGTTTCACTCCTACTTCGCCGAAGTCTCACCGGAGTGGGATAACCGCGGCGCGGGCGGCATCGACGTCACCGAGGCTGGTAATACCGTGAGCGTCACGGCTTACAGCGGCAAACACACGCTCAAGCGCGGCGACACCATCCGTTTCCGCTTCATGCTGTTGGTGACACCGTTTCACGATCAGGACCCGGAGCGCTGGGATTGGCGCACCAACGGCTGGGGGATGGAAAACGGCAACACCGAAATCATCTTTCACGCTACCCGGGGCAACCGCAACATCAACTACCCGTTCAGCGAACTGGCTGACCTGGCCGAAGAGATCGACAAGATCAACCACACCCGGCTGTACGGTTCGCTGGAGCTGGCGCTGGGCGAACGCGTCAGCCGCGCCTCCGGGGCATTGGGCGCGGCAGTACGGCTCGACTTCGATACCGCCGCGGAATCCGGCGACCTGCTGCAATTGGCGTTGCCGCTGGAGTGGGGCGGCGCCTGGGCGGGCATGCTGACCGACCGGGCGGCGATCCGGTGGGACGCCGGGACGCAAAGCCTGCAATGGTGTTACCTGCTGCCGGACAAGGCGGTCGCCACCGAAATTACGGTTCCCGGCCTGAACTGGCGCCGGGGCGAAACCCACCGCGTCGGCTTCGGCTGGAGCGACGGCAAAATGCGGCTCTATGCCGACGGCCGGAGCGTGGGGGAAATCGCCTTCGAATTTCCGAGTTACATCACCCGTGACAACCTGAATGACCGGGGACGTCTGACCTTCCGCGGCCCGGTCGCGTTGAAGCAGGCAGCGAGCTCCCCGGACAACCGGGATCTGACGATGACGGCGGGCGAAGCGTTCGCATTGACCGAAGCGGCGCTGCGCCGTTACGATCTGACCAGCGGTACCCGCCTGAACGACGGCGCCGTAACCTTCGACACCGGCAAAAACCAGCAGGCGACGCTGTACTACTCCGGGGCGGAAACCAGCGTGTTCTGTCCGGAAATCTGGGCGATGCGGTCGCTGGCCGGCAATGAACTGTTCGAAGAAACCTCGTTCGTCTTTTCCGCCGACGGTGCCAAAATCGTCAGCGATCCCGAAGCGGACGCTTTGCCGTGGCTGCGGGAGCACATCATCACCAACTATGCGCCGTCATGGCGCACCATGACCAGCAACGGCGAAATGGATATGGCCATCGCGTTGAAAGCGCCGTCGCGCTGGCATAACTTCCATGCCGCCGGCGCCGAATTCATCGCCCGGAATTACCGGATCAACGGCATTTACTTCGACTGCTTCAGCGTCGGCCGCCAGCCGACCAAGCGGCTGCGCAAGGTGCTGTACGCCAACAACCCGGACAGCGCGCACCTGTGGTGGCACGGCGGCAACAACTACGATTATCTGAATTTGCGCAGCAGCATCTGGTCGAGCCAGCAGGATGCGATCCCGTTCTATTCGCACGCGTGGACCGGCGAAGTGGTCGACTTCTCGCGTTCGCTGGACTATTACATGATGGAAATCTCCGGCGTCCCGTTCGGCATTGCGTCGGAAATGCTCGACTACCGCGACGGCGGCAACGCCTACCGGGCGATGATTTTCGGCATGACCGGGCGCTCCAGCCCGACCGCGCCGTACATGTACCGGCTGTGGGACGACTTCGACATCGGCAACGCCGCGATGTACGGCTATTGGGGCGATGCAGCACCGGTGAAAAGCACCAATGAGAACGTCATCGTAACCACCTACGTCCACTTTGGCGAAGCCGCGTTGGTCGCGCTGGCCAACTGGGAGCCGGAGGTACGCCAGAACATCCGCCATGCCCGGATCCGGCCGCTCGACGCGGCTCCGGTCATCGACGGCATCCCCGACGACCCGGTGTGGCAGCAGCAGGCGGCCTTGAAGCACATGTTCAACCTGAGCAACCAGGAGATCGTCACCGGCAAGCTGACCGCCTCGGTGGCCTTCGACGCGGAAAAGCTGTATCTGGCGTTCACGGTGGAAAAGGCGCCGGAGCTGGAGCTGAAAAGTGTCCAGGAACAGCGCGACGGCGCGGTCTGGCAGACCGACGATGCGGTGGAATTTTTCATCCAGCCGGATCTGAACCGGACCGACTTCTATCACTTTTCCGGCAACAGCCGGGGCGTGATCTTCGACGCGAAAACCCAGGACGCCACCTGGAACGGCAACTGGGAATACGCGGCCAAAGTCGGCGACGACCACTGGTCCGGTGAAGTTGCCATCCCGCTGACGGAGCTCGGACTGGCCGGGAAGCTGGAACAGGAGGGCTTCCGTTTCGGCTTCAACGTCTGCAATACCCGGCAGACGCCGATCCGGGTGAACTATTCGTGGGGTCCGGCCACCGTGATCTTCCACGACGGCCTGGGCCGGTTGGAGGTCGCCCGGAATGCGCCGGCTTCGCAGGATGAAATCCCGCGCGACACCCAGACGTTCACACAATTGCAGATCGATTACGAGGCGCTGGGGCTGAAGCCGGATGAGGTCGAATTGATCCGGCCCAACATCCGTTACTTCCAGAGCTACCAGGCCGGCCTGGATCCGGCCGGAGAAATCGGCATGCGGACCGACAACGGCGTCGTTCTGCTGCTGAAAAAGAAGTAACTTGCGGGCGGCCGCGCGACAAACCGGGAAAAACTCTTTCCCGGTTTGCGCAAAACAGTTTCCGGGTATACATTACTTCCGGACAGCGAAAAGGACAAACCACGTTGGAAAAAGCAACGATTTATACCATTGCGAAAGCCGCCGGAGTTTCGACTTCCACGGTATCGAAGATCGTCAACCAGAGCGGCAACATCTCCCCCGAGACCACCGCCCGGGTCATGGAGATCATCCGGAAGTACAATTACATCCCCCAGCAGCGCAAGCAGCAGGAGAATGCGATCGGCGTGGTGGTGTTCATGGACGAGGGGCGGCCCTTTGCGTCGCCCTTTACCGCCGGAGTCGTCAACGGCATCTGCACCGAAGCCTTCCGCGCCGGCAAGGACGTCACGCTGCTGAGCGGCGAACGCCTGAGCAAGCTGGGCAGCGAAGAGCTGCACTGCTTCTACAACGTCAACTCGCTTACCGGCATCCTGGGGATCAACATGGCCGGGAACAACCCGTTGGGCGAAAACCTGCGCGAGTCGGGGCTGCCGCTGGTATTCCTCGCCAACCCCGAGCAGGAATGCCTGTCCGTCGCCGGCGACAATTATCCGTCGGTCTGCGAAATGATCGACTATATGATCGGCATGGGCCACGAAAAGATCGCTTATTTCGGGCTGTTGAATTCGGTATTCCAGAGTCACGCCCGGCGTTACCGGGCTTATGTCGACACCATGCGGCAACACGGGCTCGAAGTGCTTCCGGAGCTGGTGGTGGATATTCCCAACGCGGCGCCGGATACGGTCCGCAACGCGCTGTCGCGCCTGTTCGGCCGCAAACAGATGCCGACAGCGCTGTTCTTCGCCTCCGAAGCGTTGGCGCCCCTGGTATTCATGCTGATGCACATGGGCTTCAAAATCCCCGACGATATCTCGCTGGCCGGGATGCAGGTGGAGTCGCAGGAAAATATCCTCCAGCCCGACCTGGCGGCGGTGACACAGCCCGCCGAAGCGATCGGACAACGCGGCGTGCATCTGCTGCTCAACCGTGCCGGCGGCCTGCCGGCGCAAAGCGAACTATTGCCGGACCGGGTTCACTTCGGCAACACCGTCCGCCGGTTGTGAACATTGCACAGGCTGTAGTTGCACTTTACCGGGTTTCGGCAATTTCCAGCGCCGCCCGGTCTCGACATGGGTAAAAAGCAGACTTCCGTCATCATCCAGCGTGGAACGCAGCAACAACGAAAGCGCTTTCCCGCCGTGATGACGGATCGGTGCAAAGCCGGGGAAGTGAACAGCGCCATCGGATTCGGCAATGAAATCGTAACGGGATTGGCAGTAACGCCGGGCGCCGGCGCGCAGATGGATGGCGGGATTCCAGCGAAAATCGGCGGAACCGGCGGCAAACCACAGCTCCGGCTGGTTCCAGCGCAGATACGTCAGGGTCAAGTCGTGAATCAGGGCCGAAAGCGGATTGTCGCTTTCGTCGAAACGGACATTGTCATTCCCGTCCAGCCAGATGTTCCAGTAAAAGTAAATCCGCAATGCCGTACCCACCGGAACCGCCAGCAGCAGCAGGAAAAGCAGGATGGAAAGACTGGCCCATGGCGGCGCCAGCTCGTTCAACACAAACATCAGCCGGTTGCTGCAGAGAATATAAAGAAGCGTGAGCGCCGCCAGAGAACCGAGGAACAGACGCTTGCGGGTAAGCCAGGTCAGGGAATTCCGGAAGCGGTTGCATCGTCCCGCGTAGGCGGAGATACGGGCTTTCTCCGTTTCGCCGGCACTTTGCGCGATCAGATTGACCATCAGCAGCGCGACCCGGGTCTGGCCGTCATGGCCGAAAACCGTGATGTCGTTGCCGTCATCGTCTTCTTTCCGGTCGACAACGGTGTAGACCAACGGATTTTCTTCGGACAACTCTTCGGAAGCGATTGCCCATACCCGGTTGCCCGCTTTGGCAACCACCACCAGATTGCCGTCGTCGCACAGCTCTTCGGGCGCCGGTATAAAAACGTGCATGCGGCAAATCCGGGAACAACCCAGCACAAGATATAACGCCCTGAGCGCCTTCGGAACGTGCGGCAAAGCGCAACGCCGGTCGAATTCCGCGGCGTCCATCCCCGGAAATTCGCCGCCGTATGTTTGCTGCAGCGCCAGTTTATAGTAGCCGAGATAATCCATTGGTCTTCACTCGCCTCCGCCGGTAACGAATATACACCCCCACGGCCAGTTTTCAAGAACGCGAGTAACGGCAAACAAACGAAAATCGAAAGCATGAACCGTCCCATCCTGCTTGCAATGCCGCGAAACGGGATTATGTTTATAAAAAATGCAACGCAATTTCCCCAACCCGGCAGGAGCGAAGATGATGAAACGGCTGGCAGTGTGCCTGGTATTGTGCTGCCAACTGGCAATGCTCGCGGCAACGGACGGAACCCGTATGAATGTGCCGCCGGAGCCGAAAGGGGCAGAGGAAATACTGCTGGCCGAGCTGCAAACCCGGCCGGAAGACGTGACGCTGTGGCGCTCGCTGGCCGAACATTACGAGCAGAAATCCCAGGAGTGGGATGCCCTGCAGGTCTGGCAACACCTGACCGCCTTGCGCCCGGATGACGCCGAAGCGTGGGAAGCCCGGGCGCGGCATGAATACGAACTGGGGTATGACCGGAATTGCCGCCAGTCCCTCCTCCGCCTGCGGGAACTCGCCGGAGACACGCCGGCGTGGTGCCGTACCGGCGGCCGGGTGGCGGCGCAGCTGCGGCTTCCGGACGAAGCGGCGGCAAATTTCCGGCGGACCGTGGAGCTGACGGGCGGCGATCCGGGCGACGAAATCGCCCTGCTGCTCGAATCCGGCTTATTCCAACACGCCGAACTCCTTTTGAATCAATGGCGACCGGCGACGCCTCCGGAGCAATTGTTCGCTGCCCAACTGGCCGGCGATCTCGCCGCATTGCAGGGCAAACGCGAAGAAGCGCTCGCCGCCTACCGGGCGGCGCTGCTGCTGAGTGACGGCGACGCGTGGGCCGAATGTCTGCTCTTCGACCGCGTCGGCCGAATGTGGAAGCTGCAGGAATCGGAGGAATTTTACCGCTGGCTGTTCGCGTTTCTGGCCGAACACCCGGAACGGCGATTGACGGCGGAATTGCTCTGCCGGCAATTGGAGTTAGCCGACCGGCTGCCGGAGTGGTTCGAAGCGTTGACGGCATTGCCGGCGGGAACGCTGACACCGGCCACGCTGGCGCGCCTGCCCGGCAAGTCCCGGATTCCGATCCAGGCCGCAACGGAGCTCGAACGGCAACTGCGCGAAACGCCGGAGGAGCCGGAGCTCCATTACCAGGTCGCCCGGACCGCGCTGGCGCGGAACGACATCGGAACCGCCGCCAAACGGCTCGAAGAATTTCAACGGCTGGCGCCCGATCCGACGCTGGCGCAGGCCCGGAGCAGCCGGTTGCTCCGGGAATTCGGACTCCCCTCCCCCGCGTACACGGCCCAACCGGTCGCCGCAACCCCTAAAACATGGTCCGAATCGGTCTACTCCCTGTCCGAACCGCGGAAATGGGAGTGGCGCCGCGACCAGGATCCCGACGATCCGGCAGCCGTTCTGAAAATGGCTCCCGGATGGATGGATCTGCGCCGGGCAGCACGGCTGCTGCAACAGCAGCAACGGAGCGAAAGGCTGTTTGCCTACGGCAACCATGCCAGTGCCGAATGGTATCTGCGCCGCACCTCGGCTCCCCCGTCCGCACTGCAGGCGTTTTACGGATTCCAGGGGCTGTCGGAATATTGGCTGGAAACTCTGGATACCATGCCGAAGGCCATCGATCCATCTTGGGTGACCGGACCGGCGGTAAACCTGCTGCTGCAATCCGACCTGTCCGGAGCGGCCCGGATTCTGGAACAATACCGCGAATGGCTGACGGAAGACAGCTTCAGCCGTTTTCTTGCCGGTGTCATCGCCGAGGAAAACGGAGATTACGAAGCCGCCCTGCATGCTTTTCTGGCCGCGTGGCCGCTCGCCGACACCCTGCCGGAATCGTCGGCGCGGCCGACCGAAGACGCGGCCGTGGTGTTTATCTCCGATGCTTACCCATTTGCATTGCTTTCTTCCGAAACCGTCTATGGATACCGCCGGGACTGGAATCCGCAGATCAATCCCGAAGTGCTCCTGCACCGCTCCAACAGCTTCACATTATTTACCGACTCCCGGCCGCTGGCACGCGGCCTGATTCTGGGGCATCTGCGGCAACTGACCGTCCGGCACCCGGAGTGGCGCGAACGGCTGTCCCGGCAACTGACGGATTGGGGCGTGGATCCGCTGCAGGCCGGAATCGGCGACGAAACCAATTGGCGGCAATATGCGTTGACCCCGGCGCGGGCGCTGGCCTGGAAAAAACTGCAATTCGGCAACTTCGCGCAGGAAATCACCGCCTGGGAATTGGTGTCGCTGGTGGATTCCTTCGGCGCAAAGGAGAGTGATCAGTCGTGCCGTTTCCTTCTGACCTATGGCTCCGGCGACACCCCGGACCAGAGAAAACTAGCGCAAACCTTGATGCGGCAACACCTTAACGAACGCGAAAGCTACCAGTTACAGGCAACCGACCTGGCACAACTGCGGTATTTTTTTCAGTCAAACGAGTTGAAGCCGGAACAATTCCAGGACATTCAGGGCTTTCTCAACCGCTGGCTGCACCGCAACCGGCAGGAGCTGTCCCCCGGAGACGCGGAAAAGCTGCTCGCTCCCCTGCTGTATTTCGGGATGCCGCACGGATTTTCCCAATGTTTTCAACTCGTGCCCCCGGAACGACGCGACAGGGCGTGGCCCCAGCTTCCGGAAATGTCCGACGCGAATGCACAGCACGCAACCCCGTATCGGCCCCCAATTTTCAGTGTGCCGGAGAAGCCGCTTTCCCTCCAATGGCGCCTGAAGCGGCAATTGGGAATTCCGATGCATCCGGACGCCATACTGCAGCGGGAGCTACAGGCGGCACCGACGCCGGATCTCATTGAATGCGTCTCCCGGCGCAACCCGGCACACGGCCTCGCCGATGCGGCGTTATTGCTTGGACGGCTGAGCGAAAACGGCGATCAACCCCGGCAGCTCCGGCGCTCGCTCTTGCGGGCCGCGGCACAATGCGTGCAATACGGCTGGGGCAGCCCTCCGGAAAAAGCGGCTTTGGCACAGCAGGTTTTCGCTGCCGCTTCCGGGCCGATGCCGCTGTTTCAGGATTCGGAACTTTACCATTTTGCCGCCGCCTGCTATTTGCCGGAAGCGGCGGCGGCATTGCGACCGCACGCAGCGGAGCTGACGCAGGCGCAGATGCCGAAAAACCAAAAATTATCACCGGCATTTCCGGACCCTTCCCGTGTCAAAGTACCCAAAAAGGTGGAATCGGCCCCGGCCGTGTTATACCGGCTGCGGCGGGAAACCGCGCGGCAGTACGAACTTGCGCAGTCATCCACCGGCCATGGCATTTTTGCTCCGCACCACCAGCGCAACCAGACATTGCCCGAGCTGTTTCAGCACCCGGTCATGCCGGATCTGCTGCAATCCGGCTCCGTCCCGCCGGAGTGGCGACTGCTGCAACTGTATTACCGCGGCAAATTTGCCGAGCTGTATACTCCGGCGCTGAAGTTGGCGACCCGGGAACCCGATAATCGCATGGCGGCGCAACTGCTGCTGGCCGGCATGCTGCGGCTCGGACGCAACGAAGCCGAAGCGCTTCCGGCCATTCGGAATTTGCGCGCCGGTGAGCTATGGCGGCAAGCCGAAGCGGCGCAAACGCCGGAAGTACAAATCATGCTGCTGCGGCTGGCCGGACCCGAAATTTCGGAGCTCCCCATGCCGGAACTGCAACAGGCGGAATGGCGGCTGCCATGGTTGAATTCCCCCGAATACGACAAACGCTCCCCCGAATGGCAACAGGAGGTGGGCACTTTTTTTCATCAGGCAATGCGCGCGGACAGCCTCAGAGGCAATTGGGCGCTGGAGCGGCTGCAAGTACCGCCGGAAAACTACGAAGCGGTGCTGCTGGAGGTTTCTGCCACCTGGCCGGAAACCGCCTGGATCGCCGCGATGCAGCAGTATCTGTCGCGCCATCCGGAACGGCGCCCGGCGGCATTGGCGGCACTGCCGGAGAATGCGGCGGGCACCCGTTTTTTCGCCGAAGCGACCTGGCAAGCGCGATTGGAGGCGCTGTCACCGGAAGCGTTGATGGAGCTATTGGTGCAATGGTGGGCGAATTCCGACGGTTCGGAGACGCAATACCAGATATTGGCGGAAGCGGCCGTCAGCCGGGTTCCATGGCCGTTGCTGACCGGCGCCATCCGGCCGGGCAAGCCGCCGACGCCCCGCCAACGGCAACTGCTGGAACTGCTGCCGGCGAATCCGGATGAAAACTGCGGGTTGGCCGTATTGGAGCTGCTGCCGGCGGGAAACAAGCCGGAAGCATGGTTCGAACGGATGCGGCAATATCTGTCGGCGCATCCCCAGGCGGGCGGCAGGAGAAATCAGCGCAAGTTATCTATTTGGGTTTGTATTAATCCCAGCGGTGGGCAATACCGTAAATATGTTTATGGCATGATGGAACAGGCCGTGGAAGGGGTGGCGGACCGCGCCGCCATGCGGGAATAGGAGAAGAAAAAAGGAGGGAACGGATGCGGGGTCTGCGTTTTATTTTGCTGCTGTTGTATATTGTTTTGTGTGTGCTGTTGTTGGCGCTGTGGCCGCTGTTTATGATTTTATTAGTATTGCTGCCGAATCTGATTTCGCTGGCCGACAATATAAGGGCGATGTTCAAATTTCGCGGCAAGTGGCTGTTTCTGGTGACGGTATGCTATTATCTGGCTTCGGTATTGATATTGGGGGGAATGTATACGTGGGGAACGTATTTTACCGAAGCAAGCTCAAACCAGGCGGAGGACGGCATGCGCGAGGCACATTTATTTATTTTCCTTTTGCTGCCGGCCATAGGCAATGGCGTTCAGTTGCTCCTGGCGTTGTGCTCCAGGCCGTCGGAGGAGTGAAGCGCCCGGCGGCGCGGCGATTTGTTTGAAGCCGTCGTAAACGAAGGTTTTCGTCGTCTGCAATGTCCGGGTCGCGCCGTCTTTGGCGTACACCTTTTTGCGGAAGCGGCGGCCGAGGTAGTCGTAGTCGAATTTAACCTTGAGTGTGGCGTTTTCGGCGGCGATCAGGCGGTTTTCGGCGTTCCACGTGTAAGTCCATGCGCCGTTGGTCAGCATGTTGCCGCCGGCGTCGTGGGTCGGCGCCTCGTCGTTGATTGCCGTATACTGGTTCAGGTTATTGGCGATATAGGCGGTCGAACTGCCGCCTTCGGCGGCACCGACACGTCTTCTGCCGGCCCGCTGGCTCGGCAAGTATTCGACACCGACACTTACGGCGCCTGGGAGCTGCGGCTGGCGTTGGCGCTGGAGCGGCAGGTACTGTCGCCGGCGGAAATCCGGAAGTACCGCGAAGTGCACTTCGAACCCGTCGACGGCATCAGCCGCCTCATTCACGGCATCCGTCTGGTGCGTTACGGCGAAGTCATGGAGCTGTTGCCGGAGCTCAAAGAGCTGATCGCGATTCATCAGAACCAGTTGAACCAGAAAGAACAAACCGAGGTGAAAGCGTTTGCCGAATGGCTGCGGTTGCGACGGCTTCCGGCAGTCCAGTAACCGCTGCTGCTTCACCGATGGGTCAGCCGCGCCCGGTCTTCGTATTCAGGGGGTTGATTCTGTCAAAAGATTTTATCTTATTCATACGTTAAACTTTCTCTGTAATTTTTCTGCATTGCCCCGGTAAGCCCTTATTTCCCAGTAATGTAAATAATGTTCTGCAAAAACAAAAGTCATGGTATTCCAATACGGCCGGCAGGGGCCAATGCGGGAAATTCGCAACCGGATGGTCAGCGTCTGATCACCAGATGAATCGCGCCCCATGGGGCAACCGGAGGCGTTCCGAATAAGCGGGCGGCAATCCAATTATCCCTGCCGTTCGCGGAAAAACGGGTTTTATCTCCCGAGCCGAACAGTATCTCCGTTTCCCCGCAAACCGCACTACCGTCAAACACCAACCCTGAAATATCTTTATTGTTGGTGAGTTCAAAGAACAATTCATTTTCCCCCGCGTTCAAATATTTGGCAATATCAAAGGCAAAAGCAATCGTATGCGGCCTTCCTTCTCCCGCATACTGTCCATTTACCGAAAAGCGGAAAGCATCGTCACCGGCAATCCGAATAACGGCCCGCTCCGGCTTCTCCGGCAAATTCAGGCTCTGCCGGGCATATGTAACCGTATCGTGCGTATTGTATAATTCAGGATGGGCGGCCCACTGTCCGATCCATTCGGTTTTATCCATGCTGCCCAAATTCCGGCCCGAAGCGCCGGCCGACACCGGCGAAAACGCCCCATACTTTCCGACAACGACCGGTATCGTACTGAGGATCAGCACCTCGTTCGTCTTCAATTCCACCTTGCTCCCGGGCTCGAATCCGATTCCAGACGGACTTTGGTACCATCCGCGGGCCCCCGGAAGCGTCGGCGTGAAGGTAGCGGCGGCTTTGCTTTCGTTCACCATGATTACCAAATATTCGCCATCCAATTTGTAGCCGACGATTTTCACCCATTCCAACGGGTTGTCTGCCGTCACCTCCATTTTGTCCCCGGCACTTACGAAGCGCTCCAATGCGCGAAATTCCAGCAAAACCTCCGCCAACAATCCCATATGCGGAGAAGCCGCATTCCGCCCGAGCGCTCCCGGCGCATAAAATATCCAGCCATCCGCTCCGTGCGTCAACGCATTATAACACATAAACCGGAATTGTTCATAGGTCGGAAGCGGATTGCGCTCATCCGCCACCCCGCCCGCCTCCTCGCCCCATGACCCGGCCTGAAGAACCATCCAAACCGGTTTTTTGTCGGCAACCGTGGAGCGAGCCAGATCCGTATATTCGCCGACACAGCTCATGTCGCGGTTCGCCAGATTGCTGTGGCCGCCGCCTTCCGGTATCGGATAGATATCAATACCGGTGACATCGCATATTTGTGAATAGCGCCGGACATTGGCAAAGGTTCCGTAGGGACCGGACTTGGCGGTGAGCCGGGGAGCATGATTTTGCCAAACCACGTACCCGGGAGCTTTTTCGTAAATCGTACGGTAAACGTCGGCCAGCTTTTCCCACGGGACCAGGCGCATTTCAGATTCATCGTCGATCCAGCCGATAAAGTTGTCCAGCTTTCGAGCAGTGGCAATACGCGGTTCGAGCTGCGCGGCAATTTCTTCATAAGATCCGGAGGTGACATCGGCAAGATTGGCCCAGTCGACCACCGCCAGACCGTAATTTGCGGCAGTCCCAGCTAAATAAACCGCAGCATCGGCGTTGAGCGTCAATGCCGAGAAAGCAATCGAATTGAAGCCGGCCTGCTGGTAGATGCTCAACGCTTCTTCCGACATTTCCGGAGTCATCACCATCACCGGAAAAAACGGTTCCCCGTTTAAGCTCATCCGGTTCTCGTCGTCAAATTTGACTCCGCGTTCAAAGGCTGGAATGATCCGGAAAAAATCGCTGCCGTCGGCCCCATAGCTCAATTCATACGCGCCCTTCTCCAACACCGGCAACTCCAGGACCACACTGCCGGTTCGCTCCGCGGCATGGAAAAGGTACTGTTTTATGTCCCCGCCGCCGGTTTTCTTCAGCCGCACCCGAAAGTCTCCGGGAGTTTTCAATTCGTAGGCGAGCGTAAATTTTTCCGGGCGATCCGGCCAATACCAAGTCGCCATCGCCGGGAAGCCGGTAACCCGAAAGTAATTTTCCGGCCCGGAAGCCGCCCCGGTGTCGGTATTGCTTTCATTCTGCCGGCCCAGGTAAATATCATCAAACCAGACATTCCCCGGGGTCAGAAGCTGAAGGCACACGTACGCATCCGTCGGTATTTGCTCCGGCATATTAAAAGCAACCTGAGCCGGCTTCCACCCCACGTCGGAACTCATCGGCGCGGAAGCGAAGGTCCCGATGAATTCCCCGTTGCGCGTCATTTCCAGATAAAAGCGAAAATATACCGACGGATTCGACCCGGTATTAGCCCAAAGCGACAGCACCATCGGAGTACCGGGCTCAAATGCCCGAAGCTGCTCCGCCAGATTATCCTGCCTCCACATGACGTAGTTGGCAACGCTCAGATTTTTGTCTTCGCAGTGAATGGCAAGGGAATGGCTGCCGCTATGCGCCACCTGATCACTCAGGCTTTGCGCGCCGGCCGGGAGGTCGATTTGAAACGCCCGCCACCTGAGCGGCATGTTACCATCCGCGGCAACCTCTTCGACCGATGGATTGACCAACACATTCCCTTCCGGCACCGGGGCAAATTCCGCTTCGCCCAAGTACACATTGTCCACCCAGACCCGGCCGGTGGTCAATATCTGCAAACACACATAGGCGGATCCGAACCCCACTCCGGCGGGCACTTCAAACCGCATACTTTTGCGTTGCCAGCTTCCGTCCGCAGTACTCAGATCAGGGGATATGAAGTTCACTCCGGCGCCATCCGTAGTAGTCCCTTCGACATACATCCGGAAAAGCGTCTCCGGGGAATCGGTACGAAGATCCAGCGACAACTCCAGCTCCGTACCGAAAGGAATCTCATTCAGTTTGGCGGCCAATCCATTCTGAATAAACAACAAATACGATTGCGTGTTGTTATTCGGGTTGTCGTTCTCCAGACGCGCCGACTGTTTCCCCTCCGTGGCCAGCCCCTCCTCGATGAAATGGTGTTTTCCCAGGGAAGCAACCTGAAGCTTCCCCCAATTCCGGGGCAATGCCGGCACATCCGGATCACGTTCCTCGAAGGAATGATTGTCCAGAATATTCCCCCCAAAAACTTGAAGCGAGAAACATGCCGCCCATAACAACAAAAATCGCATACGCATAAGTTTTATTCCCAATCTCCACGGATATCGACGTTTTTCATCTCAATACTCTTGTGCTCAACCGCGGCGACATGACCATCGACATAAACTGTATTCAGCTTCCGGCTATGGACCTCCTCCGGCAGCAAGCTCAAGGTCGTGGCGTGTGTGACATGAATCGTACTGAAATAATATGGCGTGGCCGGAGAACCGTCGGTGTTCTTGGTGGCATCGTATCTCTCGTTGCCGTCGGCAATGAGCATGCGGGAACTGGAATTGTTGACACTGGAAATTTTCACACCGAACTCTGCCATCCAGCCGGCCCGGCCATTGTAGGCATAATTAGCGGTACTGTCGTTCAGAGCAAAGTAAATACTGTCATTCCCGTTAATGCTCGGACAGCTGAAAACCTTGCTCCTCCCGTCCAAATGGTTCTCCAGCGAGCCGCCCTTGTCGCTTGCCACATAAGGGATCAGGACAGACCACCACGCCGTGCCGTAGGGCGCAATCAATGCGCCCGGCATCGTCTCATTGTTATCGCCGGCATACATTGCCACGGCGAGTCCGTGCTGCTTCAGGTTGCTTATGCATTTTGCCGATTGCGCCGCCGCGCGCGCCTTACTCAAAGCCGGCAGCAACATACTGGCTAAAATTGCAATAATCGCGATCACAACCAAGAGCTCTATCAGTGTAAAATGCCGCTTCATCGCCGTTTCTCCTTTTTTTCCGTTTTTCGGGTTGTTAATATGAAGTCGATGCCGTCATGAACAAAGTTCCTCCCTGGGAGGCAAATTACGGAGCGTATGATTCAATAAAAGCCGCGGCGGGATCAAGTATTCGCCCGGCGCCACCTCCTTCCCCTCGATGATATCGATCAAAAGTCCGACGCCGGTCGCTCCCACTTGCCGCCAATCGGAGGCAATGCAGGCAATATCGCTGTCGGCATATCCGGAATTCTGGTGCAGTGTCACCAACCCGACCTCTTCGGGGATCCGGACATCGGCCAGCCTCAGGTAACGCAAAAGACTTTGGGCATAATCGATATTCTCGGTGAATATCAGATCGATTTCCCGCTTTCTGATGACCGGGATCAGGCGTTGGGCAATGGCAAAAACGACCTGCTCATGAATCTCGCTATCGATGTATTCGCGAATATCCTGGACAATCCCGATATGATGCCGGCGCAATGCCAGCTCCATTTCGTCTTCGTACAAAGGCTGCAGCTCCCGATCGGGAATATCCGCCGCGTCACGGATCAACGCACAGCGGCGATAGCCCCGGCGGGCCAGCTCCCGGCAAGCGTCATTCAGGCCGCCGGACATATCACTGTTCACAATCGGCATATCCCGGGTCATGTCCGACAGATTGGCGTTGCCCAACACCATCGGCACTTGTCCTTTGAGCGCGGTCAGAACATCCAGATGCGGCACGCCCAGCAAGATACCGTCGACGGCGTCGTTGAGCACCAATGAACAACGAAAACCGTAGGCCCGGTTGTACCAGTAATGCGTCAGAAAGTAGTTGCTTTTCTGGACCTCGTAATTGAGGAACATGCAATACTGGGCGAGATGATCTTCGCAGATGTTTTGCTCGATATCCCGCTTTTTGATATGGAATACATGCATTAAAAGACGAAATTTGGTTTGTTTTCCGGACGCGTGATTGTGAATTCCCCTGGCATGGGGACAGGGGTGGTATTGCAGCGCATGGGCGACATCCCACACCTTTTGCCGGGTGGCTTCGCTGTAACCGGGTTTGTGATTCAATATGGAACTGGCCGCAGACAGGCAAACTCCGGCTTCGCGCGCAACATCTTTGATTGTGACCGCTTTGGTATTTCTGGACATGTGCGAAATATACTTTCGATGTTATCAGAAACGTTTCTATTCTAATTATAGCGTACTTTTTTGGCCTTGTCAAGAGCTGCAAATTATTTTTGGGATTTTTACACTTGCCCTATTGACTTTTTCTCAAACATACGCTATAATTACAAGCAAGAGATATATATCACACAGAATTGTAAATATCATGGCGCCGAAATATCAGCAAATTTATCAGGAACTGGTCGACCGGATTCGTTCGGGCAGCTATCAATTGGGCGAACAGTTACCGACCTGCCGGGAGCTGGCAGCGAAGTGCGAAGTGAGTTACATCACCGCCAGCAAGGCCTTGAATTTGCTGGCGCAGAACAACTATGTGGATCTCGACCATGGGCGCGGCAGCTTCGTCCGCTGGCGCGAAGCGGGCAGTTTTCCGACCCGCCGCCGGATCACGTTGTATGCGCCGCCGGTACGCCACCCGTTCTGCGATCTCTTTCTGGAAGAGGGCGCGCGATTGCTCCGGGAACGCGGCTGGGAGGTGCGCACGGCGCGGCCGGACAGCATCGACGCCTTGCTGGAGCAGGTCCGGGACGTCGAGAGCTATTCGATGGTATTCGGTTACTGGTGGACGGAATACGCCGATATGGTGGCGCTGTGCGCCGCCGGGCGGGAGCGGCTGGTGATGGTCAACGAACGTTACGAGCGCTTCGGCATTTCTTCGAGCTGCGTCGACAACTCGCAGGTCATGCAACTGGCGATGGGGCACCTGCGCGGCCGCGGCTACCGGAAAATCGGCCTGTTGTGTTCGACGCTGGCGCACGGCGATGAAATGGAGTACGCGGCGGTATGGCAGTCTTTCTCCAGTCCGGAGGATGGGCGGCGTTATCTGTTGGATTTGCACTGGCAGGGCGACGGCTCGATGCAGCAGCGCCAGGAAACGGCATTGACCGAATGGGACCGTTCCGGCCTCCTGGGCGAATTGGACGCGTTGATCGTCACCGACGACAGCAAGGCGCTGACGCTGGCCAACCACTGTTTCGACCGCAAACGGCGCATCCCGGAGGATCTGGCGCTGGTGGCGGTGAACAATTCGGAGCTGACGGCGCAGGTGCGTCCGCGCCTGACCGTGATCGATACGGCGCTTGCCGGACAGATCGCGCACGGCGTGGAAATGCTGGAAGAGAAAGTATCCGGCAACACCTCCGGACTGGTATTGCGGCTGTGCCGTCCGCAGCTGATTGTACGCGAAAGCAGTTGAATCGAATCCCGTAACCAAGGAAAAACATGTAATCATGAAACCGTTTTCGTTCATAATCTTAGGAATATTCACCGGCATGCTGCTGTCGGCGCAGACATTCCATTGGCCGCAGGAGCTACTGTCCGATGAAATTCCGGTCTCCGTCCGGAAAGTACCTGCCTCCGAACGGCAGTTGGATCTGCCGGAGGATGTGGAGGCGTGGTACCTGGCCGGAGAAGGCGGTACGGAAATCTATGCGCTCATCGGTTTTCCGGCAGAGATGAACGGTCCGGTTCCGGGGGTGGTGCTGCTGCATGGCGGCGGCGGAACGGCCTTCTGGCGCTGGGTCAAATTGTGGAACGAGCGCGGCTACGCCGCCATTTCGATCGACCTGAGCGGTTGCCGCCCGGCCCGCGACCAGGACGGTTACGCGAACAACACCAATAAGTTGCCGAACGGCGGCCCGAATTGCTTCTATTTCGAATTCACCGATCGGCCGCCGACCGAACAATGGCCTTACTTCTCCGTGGCGGCGGCGCTGCGGGCGCACAGCTATCTGCGCAGCCGTCCGGAGGTGAATCCGGACCAGACCGGGCTGATCGGAATTTCCTGGGGCGCATTTACCGGCTTCATGGCGGCGGCGGCGGATCCCCGCTTCCGGTTTTTCGAAGCCATCTACGGCTGCGGCAACATCATGGAGGAGTCCGCCTGGGCCGACGACCCGGACAACCGGAAACAGCGCGACGAATTCAACGCCTGGTGGAATCCGTATGAATACGCCGCCGCAATTCAATATCCGGTTTTCATGGCCGTCGCCACCAACGACCCGGCGTATCACTTCGGCCCCTGGGCCGCGACCGCGGACCGGGTGACCTCGGAAATAACCCGGCTGATTCAACTGGATTTTTATCACGGCTACCCGCCGTGCGGCGACCCCCGCGAGGGAATCCGTTTCGCCAACGCGTCATTGGGACTCGACGACCCGTTGACGGCGGCGGGAGCCACGGAAGTCGACGGCAATGAAGTCGGCTGTTCCTATGATGGCGACCGGATTGCGCGCGCCGAACTGCTCTATACCACCGATACCGGGAAGTGGGCGTCCAGAAACTGGAAAAGCATTCCGGCTGTCCTTCACCCGCCGGAGTCGCGCGCATCGGCGCCGCTCCCGGACGGTGCGACGGCGGCATTCATCAATCTTCACGACTCCACCGGGCTGATCGTTTCGAGCAGACCCTGGATTCAAAACGATCAAAATTTAAAATAGGAAGCGAAAAAACCGGGGCTTGTCGGGAAAGGAGGCAAACGCATTCGTGGTTCGAATGCGACCCCGGGAAAAGAAATTCGATAGGATGACAATAAACAAACCATTCACGCAAACAGAAGGAAACGGAACGATGAAACAGAAAAACGCATTCACGCTTATCGAACTTTTGGTCGTAATTGCGATCATCGCGATCCTCGCCAGCATGCTGCTGCCGGCGTTGAGCAAAGCGCGCATGGCGGCCCAGCAGGCCAAGTGCATCAGCAATTACAAGCAACTTGGCTTGGGGATGACTTTTTACGCCAATGACAACAATGATTATCGCACCCCCGGTCCGATGGACTTCGATTCCTATGGCGGAATTCCGTGGGGAACCAACGGCGTGGCGGTATCTGACTGGACAACGGCGTTGATTTACAACAATTATGCCGAGTTCGGCAGCTTCCACTGCCCGTCTTATACCAGCGCCAATGCCGCGTATCCGTATTATGACTTCGGCAAATACCATTGCGGCGCCTACGATTGCTCCGCCGGTCTGAATTGGGAATTGTGGGCCAACTGGGTCAATACCGGAGGGGGCAACAATGTCTGGAGCAAATACTTCAAACTCAGCGCGCCAAACGGTTCATCGGTCATTCTGGCGGCGGAATCCATTTCCGAAGCCCGGGTGCTGAACTACAACCCCGCGGATATTACCAGCGGTTACCGTCCCGCCATGCGCCATGGCGACCGCAATGTCGCCATGTACTTCGACGGTCACGTTCAAAGTAATCGCGTTACCGAAATGAATGACATGCTGGTCCCGGCCAACCCGTAATCGAAAACCATCCGGCATACACTGAAGCGAGAAACATTTTTGTCGAGTCCCGCTGTCGCGGGACTGCAACGAACGGAAGAATGTCTGCCGAAAATCCAGAGGACAACCATGAAGCGAACAGGAGTGATATTGATGACATTGGCAGCATTCTGGTCCACTTGGGCCGAAGGTCTCAACCCGGACCCGGAAGCGTTGATTCCGTGGCTGCAGGAGGCTCCGGCCGGAGCGCCGGAAAGCTGGCCGCGCAGCGCCGTATTGGAGTGGTTCACCGCCGACGGCCAATCGCAACACCGGGGAATCCCGGCGGCGACCCGCCTTCATCTGGCCCACGACGGCAGCACGCTGTACGCGGTCTGGGAGTGCGCCGACCCCGACGGGCTGCCGCAGGTCCCGAAACGCGATTCCCGCTCCGACCTGACCTTGGACGAATCCGTCCAGCTGGTCCTCGGGCTTCCGGGGGACGCCATCCGCACCGAAATGCAGATGGGCGGTTACGCCGGAGCCCAGGGGATCGAGCTGGCGCCGGTCAAACAGGACTACGAATTTACCGTCAATGCCGCCGGTTCGCATGCGCGCTCCTACGATGAAACCCCACTGCCGCAGCCGCGTTTCGACGCGACGGCAACTCCGAAGCCGGGCGGCTACCGGATCCGGATGGCGATTCCGCTGGCAAGTGCCGGGATCACCGTCGACGGCGAAACCGAACTGTACTTCAACGCGTTCCGTTTTTACCGCGCCACCCGTTACGGCTGGTTCCTGCCGGCCTTCGGCAATTACGCGCGCATGCCGTACGGCCGGATCCGGCTGGCCGCGCCGGGTTCGACTGTGGACGGCAAAAAAGAACGCGCCGTCATCGCCGCTCCAAAGGCTTCCACCCCCCGGAAGCCGAAATTGGCCGATGTTACCGCAACCTATTATCCGTTGTCGCGAAAGCTGTGCGCGGTATTTCCCGCCGATCCGGAACAGCGCACGGCGCGGCTGGAATGCGCGGCCGCCGGCGCCGCCGTCGAAGCAAAACTGGCCGCAAACGCCCCGACGACACTGACACTGCCGCTCCCCTCTTTGCCGGAGCAGGCCGCCGCCGAAGCCGTCGTCCGGCTCGGCGGCGAACACCGGAACGTCCCGTTCACGCCATTGGCGCCGCCGGACTGGTACGGAACCGCCGCCGCGAAAGAGTACCGGACACAGAAGGTTCCGGCGCCGTGGTCGGCGCCGGAGTGGCTGCCGGACGGGCAATTGCAGTTGTCCCATGCGCGCTTCCGTTTCGGCGCGGGCGCCCTGCCGGAACAATTCGAAGTCAATGGACATTCGCTGCTGGCCGCGCCGATCCGGATCGAAGCCGTAACCGACAACGGCGCCGTCGTCCCCGTCCCGACCGATCCACAACACACCGGCTCCGCCACCCGGCAGGAATTGCAGACCGCCGCAGCTGCGGCGATGCAGTTGCGCACGCTGGTGGAATATGACGGCTTCACCATCGTCCGCATACGCTTCCCGGAACTCGACGCCCGGAAAATCGCCAAGCTGGATGTGATCATCCCGCTGGCGCCGGGGGTGGCGAAATATCTGAACCGGGGTCTGGTGCAAACCACCTCCGTACTCGGCGTCCCGGAATACCAGGGCAACGGCGGCGACATCTGGGCCGGCAACGAATCGTTCGGCTTGAGCGTATCCGGCGACCGCACCTGGTTTTTCTCGTCCAAGAACGGACGCCAGATCCAATTGATCCCCCGCGCCGACGGCGGCGCCGATCTGGTGCTGCATCTGGTCGATGGCGCCGGACAGCTCGGCAGCGCGGAGCGCGCCATTCAGTTTTTCCTGCTGCCGACCCCGAGCCGCCGGGAGGCGCCGCCGCCGGAGGAAAACCGGATGAAGCTATTGTTCGAAGAGTGGTCCGATTATCAGGGTTACCCCGATCTCGGCAAGCTGCCGCTGGTCCGCAGCCGCGCCGACGAAGCCCACGCGGGCGGCGACAAACTGTATTTGTACTTCAGCCAGTGCCTCGCCGAAAACGCGCCCGAAGCCGACCGATGGTCGATCGAATGGTTCGCGCCGCCGGACCGTCCGTGGTACCGCCGCGCCTACGACCCCGGCAAAGGAGTGGCGTGCCATGTCAGCTGCTTCCGGGGCGCCGCCGGCGACCTGCTGCTGGACCGGATAGTAACGCTGCGCGACGAGGGAAAAATCGACGGAGTTTATCTCGACGGCCCCTCCAACCCTTTTGACTGCGCCAATCCGTCGCATCAATGCGACGACGCGCTGCCGGTCGATTTCAGCGACGACGCCGAAACCGGGCGCGTACTCGGCCAGCGCCTGTTCCTGAAGCGGCTGCGCGGAATTTTCGACGCCGTCGGTTCGACCGAACCGCTGTGGGTCCACACCGGCGGCGCGCTGGATCTGCCGACGCTGTCACTGACCGACTATCTGTACGAAGGCGAACAACTGGCGCGCTACCACCAGGGGTACATGCTGGAGCCGGAGAAGTTCGTCATCGGCTACTCCGGGCGGCCGTTCGGCTTCCGTTCGCTGTTCCTGCCGATGATTTTTTCCGACGCCGGCGGCATCAAACGGGCGCTGGCCTGGGGTCTGGTGCACGACGTCGAAACGTCGCTCGGCGGGCACCCGCATTATTCCAGTCCGGTCCAGGAAAGCTTTTTCGGCCTGCCGCGCCGGGACGCGACCGCGCGCTTCTTTCCTTACTGGGAAGAACAGCCGCAGCTGCGGCGGTTGAGCGATACGCCGTTATTGATTTCGTATTACCGGGGTGACACGGGGACGATGCTGGTACTCGCCAATCTGCGTTACGAAGGCACGCAGGAGGCTGTGCTCGATGTGACGGAGTTGCTGCCGCCTGCGTGGCAGATCACCGAACTCACTGCGCCGGAACCGGTGGGCTTGGAGCCGGGCAACGTGCTTCGCGTTGCCGTGCCGGAAGGGGCATTCCGCCTGTTCGCGTTCACTCCGGCGGATGCGGCGCCGGCCGCTCCGGTGCGCGCCGAAGCAACAGCCGCCTCCCCTGCCGTCGGAGTCCCAAGCTGGCAACTGCTGCGCGGCAACCGGGAAACGGCGGATGAAACCGCCGGAATGCTGGTTTTTTCCGGCGCTCCCGGCGAAGTCGAAGCACAGGCGGCGTTGACCGAAGCGTTGCCGGAGGGGTTCGAGCTGCGTTTCCCGCTGCGCCATGGTGACTGCTTCCGGTTGCGCTTCCGCGGCATCGCGGTGGACTTCGACAGCTGGGAAGGGTGGAAGGTTGCCGGCATGGATCAGGGCGATTACCTCGGCCGGTGCCATGCCTACGCCCGCTGGCTCAACGGCGGCTTCGAGCACGCTTCCAATGAGACGGTGATGATGACCTTGCGCAGCCGGGACGGTCGGGTTTCGCTCCGCTACGGCGACATGGAGTTGTTGGAGGATGTGCTGCCGGCGCAGCCGGACGGCGACCGGACGGTACGGATGGAAACTTGGAGCGGCCGGAAGCTGTTCCTGGGGACGCCGCAGCTGTCCGCCGAATTCTCCGAAGCACCGCCGGAATCGCCGCATCCGGTCCGTTGAGTTGGAATTGTAATTTTCCGGGAACGGGATTATATTCTGCAAATGAACACAATTCAACGCAGGAGATCGAGTGATGAGTATTTTGCAGGATCTGATTCCGTTCCCGAACGGCACGATTACGGAACATTCCGGAATACGTTTGTCGTTATCCCGAATCCATAGTGTTTCCGGCGTTCCGGCGGTCGCCGAACGCCTGTGCCGCCGCCTCGACCGCTTCGGCCTGGCGCCTGTCCCGGTCGCCGACGGCGGCACGATCGAACTTCACACCGGCCGCGCCGAAGCGGGCTGGCTGCTCGTCATCGACGCCGACAAGGTTCGTATCGACGGCGCCTCCGAGGCGGATTGCGCTTACGCGGCCGAAGCATTGGTGCAATTGACCGCGCTGGCGGCGCGTTCCGGTTTGCCCGGCGACGCCCTCCCCGGCGGCAGCATCGCCGACCAGCCCAGGCACGCCTGGCGCGGCTTCATGATCGATTCGAGCCGCCACTTTCAACGTGTCGATCAACTCAAACAACTGATCGAAGCGTTGAGCGCGCTGCGCTTCAATGTGCTGCACTGGCACCTGACCGACCATCAAAGCTGGCGCCTCGCTGACGCCGTCGGCGACGCCTCCCTCGCCGAGCCCAACGCGCTCGAACCGGGGCAATACACGCGGGCCGATATCGCGGAGGTGGTCGGCTTCGCCCGGATGCATCATCTGGAAATCGTCCCCGAAATCGATCTGCCGGGACACAACGCGGCGTTGTGCCAGGCTCACTCCGAACTTGCCTGCGATCCCGCCAACCCCGGCGGCGAAGTCTGCCTGGGGAAAGCCGAAGTACGCCGTTTCGTCGGCGATCTGCTGCGTGAAATCATGGCGCTGTTTCCGGACTCCCGGTATATTCACATCGGCGGCGACGAAGCCGAATCCACCCACTGGGAGCAGTGTGCCGACTGCCGCGCCGCGCTGGCGGCCGCCGGTCTCAACTCGATGCGTGAACTGGAAAACCGTTTCATGCGCGAGATGGCGCAGATCGTGACCGATGCCGGGCGCACTCCGATCGTCTGGGCCACCGACGGCACGTTTCCGTCTTCGGTGGCAATCCAGTGCTGGTATCACCTGACCGACATTCTCAAAGCGCGCCGGCGCGGCAACCGCTATATCAATTCGGTGCACTCCTCGACCTATCTGGATTATCCGGCCTGTCCCGAGGATCCGCATGCCGACTGGATGCAGCAATTGAGCGAAGAGGGCGTCTACCTCAACCGGCCGGCGCTCTTTGCCGGCGACGACGCCGAACAATTGCTGATGGGTGTGGAATACTGCCTGTGGACCGAAATCATTCCGGCATGGCGCATCTTCCCGAAGCTCTTCCCCCGTCTGTGGGCCGCCGCCGAAGTCGCCTGGGGATCGAACGACCAGGCGAATTACGCCGGGCTGGTCCGCCGCCGCAGGCAGTTGGAATTGGCGGGGTACGACTTCTGATTCACCCCGCGCACCGATGCCGAAACCGTTTATCCGAGCACGGAAATGACGGTTTCGGCGACGGCGCGGCTGGACTGCGGATTCTGGCCGGTGATCAAACCGCGGTCATGAACCACATACTCCTGCCACGGGGCAATGGCATGATAAAGCACCCCCGCGGCACGAAGGCGGTCTTCGAGCGAAAACGGCACCACCAGCTCCAGGCGCACCAGCATCTCCTCGGCATTGGAAAACGCCGTCGCCATGTAACCGGAAAAACGCTCGCTTTCCACGCCGAAGGCACCAGGGCCGTGACACACCGCCGCGACCGGTTTGCCCGCGTCGACAAACTTGCGCAACAACGCCGTATTTTCCAAATCGGTCGCCAAATCCCACAAGAGCCCGTGCCCCCCGGGATAAAACACCGCATCGTAATCGGTGGCGGAAACCTCGCTGAGCTTCCGGGAATCGCGCAAAATCGCCCCATGCGTCGCCCGGTACTTCGCCACCGTTTCATCGTCGGGCTTCAGGCTTTCCGGGTCCACCGGCACCTTTCCGCCTTTCGGCGACGCGATGGTGATCCGGTAATTCCGCGCCTCCCACAAGTAGTACGGGACGGCCACCTCCTCCCACCAGACACCGGTCTTTCGCACCGTGTCCCCCATCCGGTCATTGCTGGTTGCGATAATCAGGATTTTTTTCATGATGCAGCCTCCTCAATTCCGGCGCCCGCGGGCGCGCTTCCCGCTCGTGAAACCGTCTCTCAAACATTACCATAGCGTCACTTTTGCCATTGTCAAATCAAAAATGTTCCGCACTTTCGAGGTTATTTCAAAAGTATATTTATGTCAGATCGGGATGGATTGCGGCGTCCGAGATGGCATGAAGAGACTTTTGAAATAACCTCTTTCATATCGAGAAACGCAAGAGCGGCATACGGAGACGAAAAAAGTTTCCGTATTTTTTTGACATCGGCCGCAAGTGGGGTTATCTTCTATAAAAGACAGGAGCCCGAACTGAAATGCCGTCGGAATCATTGTTGCCCCCGCAAGTGTTTTGGCGAAAACTATTCGGCTGTATCACCGGAATATTCTGGTTCGGAATATTGTGCATGGCGGATACATTCCCGGTCAGGCTGACAAGCGGAAGCATCCCGGAGCCGCTGCAGCCGTGGCGTGAACTTTTTTTCGCCGAATTCCGCACCCGCCCCGATATCCGCGAAGCCGACGGCGACGCGAACTATTATTACCGGGCGTTTTTCGAATATACCCACCACAACGATACCGTCACCGTCGGCGTCAGACCGCCCTACGATCCGGAAGTTTTTTCCTCCCGAAGCTGGAAGGCGGACGATATCACCGCTGCAGAGCTCGGGGAAGCGGCCCGGACACTGGCAATCCCGCGCTGCTATCGCGACTATCCCCTCCCCGCGCCCGCGGACACCCCGCAGGAGCTGCCGCCGGGCGCCGCCCGGGCGGCGCAGCAGGCGGCCGCATTGTGGGACGCCAACCGGCCACTGACCGCCGCCGCCATCGCCGCCGCGGTTCCGCTCCTGGAACAGGCTTTCGCACCGGGGCTTGCCGATCCCGGCGTCGAGTGGTGCATGTACCGGCTGCGGACGTTGCCGCGCGGCGAATTTCAGACGCTGCCGCCGGAAGCACAGGAGCAGTTGCGTTCGCTGCTGCGCGGCTATGTCGATGCCCGGACACGGGAGCTCGCGTATCTGGCGCAGACCGGCGACGCCTCGTGGGAGGACAAATCCGGGCGCCTGCGCCGGGCGGCGGCACGGGCGCAGCGCTTCCGCGCGCTCTGGCGCAGTGTCCAATGCGAATGGGATTACCGGACCGCGGCGCTGCTCGAAACCGAACAGCAGACGCTGACCGCCGAACTCGAAGCGGCGCTGCCGGCGTTGATGGAGTATTACCGCTCCCGCTCCCGCAGCTACTCCGACCGGGGCAAATGGGAAATGGTTTTCGATGACGCCCGAATCGATTTTTCCGGTTTTTTCCTCTTCGCTCCTCCCGGCGATTATGCCGGGCTTGACGCGGCGGAAAAAGAAGCGCTGCGCCGGAATCTCGAATGGCTGGCGGCATCGCCGTTCTACCCGACCGCCTGCGCCGGAATCGAAGGCCTGTACCGGCTGGAAACCGCCGACGGCGTTGCCGACGCCCCGCAACTCCTGTTCGACCGCTGGTCGAGGGCGTTGCGCCGCTGCCCGGACTTCCCGATGTATGCCGCGTATCAGCCGCCACTGCGTGACATCGGGCGCGAAGTGTTCACCGCCGGACAACTGCTGCGGCTGCAGGACGACTCCATCCGGCACTACAGGAATTACACCCTGTTTCTGGAGGAGTTGGAAACCGCCGTCTTTCCTCCCGGCGAGCTGGAATGGGCCCGGAATCTGTTGTCGCAGTGCTCCCCCGACGACCCCGAACTGCTACGGCGCTATCAACAGCTGTCGGAACGCCTCAAGCTGGAGCAAATACCATGAAAAAATACGCGCTCCAACTGCTGTTGACGACCGTGATCGGCCTATCGTTGTCCGGCGCCTCGCTCGCGTTGATCAGCGACCGCAGTGAGTTGGAGGATCTGACCACATTGATCGCCGCCGCGCTGCCGGACGATCTGCAATTGCTCGAACGCGACGAACTCAACCGCATCGCCGCCGAATTGCAGCTGCAACAGGACTGGAATGCGTCGTCGCTGGAAACCGCGCAGCGGATCGCGCAACTGGACCGGGCCGATCTCCTGGCCGTCCTGCATCGGGAAGCCGAAACCCGGACACTCCAGCTGACCGTATTCGACCGGGAGCTCGGCATCCGGGTCGGACAGGCGCGTCTGGGCGGACGCGACCTGAACGCCCAGGCGGAAAACGCCGCCGCCGCGCTGGCCGCCGCGATGGAACGCCGACAGCGCCTGCGCGAACAAAACGGTGTCACGCTGTCATTCCTGCCGTCATCCTATATCGATGTGATGCCGGGGGCGGAGCCGTTTGTCCGGCGTGCCGGATCGCTTCTTGCCGAAGCCTTTCTGGAGCGTACCGACGTGATTGTGCTGGAGCGGGATTTCCTGATCCGGCTGTCGCAGGAGCCCGGCTGGAACCAGCTTGAGAGCGTGAAAAGTCTCCTGGCCGGAACCTTCCTCGTTCACCTCGAAGTCATCCGGGGGCGGCGGCCGGAGGAGCAATTATACACCCTGAAAATACTGCGCCCCGACTCCGCCGAAGCACTTCTGGAATATGCGTTTTACCTCGATGCCGAAAGCACCGGCCGCGAACGGATCGACCAATTGGTACGGCAGATGCGCTTTCCGGCCATTCCGCCGGGCGAGCGCGCCGCCGAGGCCCGGAGCTTCGCCGCCCACGCTTTCGCGGGCGCACTGCAAAACCGGCTCGAAGAAGCGCTGGCCGCCGCACTGCAGGCCGAAGTGCTCGGCGACGGCTCCCGTCAAAGCGTCGAACTGGAAATCCGGCTCACAGAAGAGCAATGGCGCGCCGGGAATCACGCCGAGGCGCTGCATCACTTCGACGCCGCCACCCGGCGCGCGCTGCACTGGGGGATCGACGATCCGCAACTGCGCCAGTTCGCCCGGGGAATCCGGCCGCAATCGTCCGGGGATTCGGCCGAAGCGCAACAACTGGCGGCGAGCTATCAAAACTGGCTGGACGGTTTCATCCTGATGCCGCTCACCGTCAACGCCCGGGAGCTGACGCAGGCGCAAGCCGTGGAAACACAACTCGAACTCCTGGTCGAACAGGCCGAATTATTGCGGCAACTGCATGAATACGCGCCGACTGCGCTGTATTGGAAGTATGTATTCAAGGGATGGAAAGATTTCAACGCCGCCGGTACCGCGCTATTGCCCGCGCTCGCGGAAGCCGCCCGCAAACGGACGCTGCAGCAGCGCGTCGAAAGCAGCTTGCGGGAGTGCGTCGTCGTACCGCCGTGGTACTGGACTGCGAAGGCGGTGGACCAGACCGATCCCCAGGAGTGCAACGCATGGCGGCAGTTGGCGGAGCTGCAGCTGGCCAACCCATTCTATGAAAACGCCCTGACCGGCGCCTGGGAGCTCGCAATACTCGATCACGCCGATCCGGAAACGCCGGAGGCGACAGTGCAACGAATCAAGGAAATTTTTTCGCGTCCGGTCCTCCTGCCCGCGGCGTTGCCGCCGCAAATGCAAATCCAGGCGCTGCCGGCGCTCATGTCCGGCCTCCCGCTGCTCCGGCAATTGGAGCTGCACGATTTGCTCTACCGGAAAATCAAAGGTTACCAACCCCTGCGCGAATTGGTTCTGACGCAGGAGATGACACTCAATCAGGCCCGCGCCGTCCGCAAAGCCGTCCTGCATTGGGGAGGCAACCGCAAAACCTTCGAAACCTCGGAATTGCTCCGGAACCGCCTCTCGGAATTGCAGCAGCGCTTTCCTGAATTGGAAGGAGAAAAATGAAGCCTCTCGTGCTGTTCGTATCGCTCTTCATTCTCAGCGGCATCATTCCGGCTGTCAATGCCATCGAGATGCCGGTGACGCCGTTTGTGCGGATGTTGGCGCCGGTTTTCCCAGGCGATCCGCAGCAACCCGACCAATTATCATGGCCAATGTGGGAGCATGCGCGGAAAATTCTGCGGGAATTCGACGATCGTCACCGTTTCGGCTCCGACCGCGGTCTCTACGTCGGCTTCGGTGAAAATGCCCTGCGGAAAGCCACACGCGAACTGGATGAACACAGCTTCATCGTCGCATTGGCCTACATTGTCGCCGATCCGGAAAACGCCGAGGTGAATGTCCGGCTGCGGATCTACGATGCGCAGAATTACCTCAAGTATGAATACAATTTTTACGATATTTTTCACGCCGACGGCGAGTGCATTCAGGCCATCGCCGCGATGATCGCCAATTACCCCAAAGACCCGCGCCAGTTCGAAGTGCTGAACGAAGCCGGCGAGGATGCCGAAGAGCTCGACATGAGCGATTACACGGCGCTGGACCTGAGCGAGTTCACCGAGGGAGCGGAAGCGCCTCCGGCGTCCTCGCCGGTACCGGCCGCGCCGACCGCTCCACCCGCGCCGTCGCCGGCGGAAATCGCGGCCCGGGAAAAACGGCTGACCAAATTGCGGCAGGAATTGGCCGAGTGCGAACAAGAGATCGCCGCGTCTCCCGATGACATCGCCTCCCGCTACAGCCGGTTGCACATTCTGTCGCAAATCGCGCGCCAGCATCCATGGGAAGAACGGATTCCCCTGTGGGAACAACTGCTGGCCGAATGCGATGCCTATATCCGTTACCCCGGTTCCGACAGAAATCTGATGCCGGTATACAGTCCGACGCTCTTTTTCCCCGGCCTCGAAGTGACGCCGGAGGCGTTGCCATTATCGCCGGAGTGGCAGGAACGGCGCGACCGCTTTTTCGCCGCGTTCCGCAATTTGAGCATCACCGAGAACATCTCCCGCATCCGCACCGCCATGCCCGGACTGGACGCCGGCATCTTGCCGGCATTCGAGGCCATGGCCCAGGGAACGCTGGCGATGCAGCCGGCCTGTTATTGGAATTACGAGCGCATGCAGCAGGAGCGCCACGCCGCCCTGAACGCGTTTCTGCAAACCGCCGACGCCTGGCTACGGCAGCACCCGCAGGAAAACACCGACCTGAACCAGTTGCTTATGGGTACCTTCGGCAGCGTACTCGACCCCACGTTCGGCACGTGTCCTTGGAGCGGCGAATTCGCCGACGTCTACCGGTACTTCTGGAGTGGCGATAACGGCTTCCGCAATTTGCCGTTGCCGTTTGTCCGCACCCTGGAGCATCAGCGGCTGCTGATCCTCAAATGGGCCGACCCGGAACGCACCGACTTCGCCGAATTCACCCGGGATTACGCCGCGATGCTCGCGGCGGTCCGGCGCGACGACCCGGAGTGGTTCGCCCCCGGAACCGAACAGTCGTCGCCGTATCTGAACGGCGAAGGCATTCTATTGCTGGAGCCGTTCGTCAAAGTCCGCTTCCCGCGGGAAGCCGCCGATTTCTTGACCCAACAGAAAGAGCAATATCGCAGTAAAAATCAATGGAAGTGAATCACCACAAGGAGCACAAAACAAATGAACGTCACCTTCGCCTGCCCCTCCTGCGGAGCTGAAATGGAACTGGATGAACAATACGCCGGACAGCAAACCAGCTGCCCCGCCTGCCAGACCGCGCTGATCGTACCGGCGCCCGCCGCAGTCTCTACAGCTCCGGGAAAGAGCTGTCCGAACTGCGGCAACCGCCTGCCCGTGACTGCCGTGGTGTGCACGTTGTGCGGCTGCAATCCGGCCACCGGACGGCCTTACGTGACCAAGCCGGCACCGGCGCGTCCGGGCCGCTTCGTGCTCACGTTGATTGTCGGCGCTGTCGCCGCGGTGCTTGGCGGCCTGATCTGGGGCCAGCTCGGAATCTGGAGCGATCGCGAATTCGGCTGGATCGCCTGGTTGATCGGACTCGCCATCGGTCTCACCGTTCGCGGCGTATCCGGAACGCAAAGCATCCGCAACGGCGTCATGGCCGCGCTGCTGGCCGGGGGCGGCATTCTGATCGGCAAAGCGATCATCATGGAACATATCTTTCAAACCTATGCCGCCGGCGAGCTCCAATTCGTGGAGGCGAATTACTCGCTGCTGGCCGGGAAGCCATCCGAAGCGCAATTGACCGAACTATTGACCGCCCGCATGGTCGAAACCGGAGAACTTCCCGATGCCGACGCGGAGCTGACCCAGATGGAATCCGACGAAGTCGATCCGGAATCCTCCGCCTGGAATCAGGCTTATACACGCGCCGAAGAACAGAGGTCGCGCAACCGCGAAGTCGCGCAGGTCAAATTGAAAACGATGTCGGACAAGGAGCGCGAGATGCTTACGGAACAGGCGTTCGACCAGGCATTCGTTGCTTTCATGCTGGCCGACTACCTCGAACGGGGCGAGTTGAAGTCGCAGATGGATGACGAAGCGTTGGCCGAGCTGTACAGCTCTGCGGATATCACTGCGGAAAAGATACAGGAAGCCCATATGCTTTACATGCTGGAGTCGGATCGGCTCCAGCGCGAAACCCTGCGGAAAGTCGCCGCGCTGACACCGGCGGAACGCACGCAGGCGGAAGCGAAGATGAAAGCGGCTTACGAAGACACCATCGCAACCTACCACAAGGAGGTCCGCCGAATGATCTACAAAGACATGTTCGGCGTGATGGATATTTTGTTTTTCGCGCTGGCGCTCTTTTCCGCTTTCCAACTGGCCACCCGCGAACGGGTGACCGGCAACAGCTGAAAAACCCTCACTCCAACAGCCGCAATTGGATGCGCGCCCACTTGGACAGGTGCCGGATTTCCAAACCGGCACCGCGGCGCGCCGCCAGTTTCCGGGCCCGGCACAGTTCACGCAGCACCGGTTGATTCAACCGGTTGACGCCTTGAAAATCAATCGTGACCTCCGCTGCGTCGGTAACTTGCGGCAATTGCCGGTTACCGGCGCACCACCCCATGATCCGCGCACACAGGTTCAGTCCGACCAGCCAATTGAATTTGAGCAGTCCGAGGCCGTAACGCTTCCACAGGCGCTTCGGCTCCTGAATCACCCGGTAAACCCACTCCACCCCGCAACGCTGCATCCAGCGCGGCGCCCGCTTGACGCTGCCGATCAGAAAATTGAACGACCCGCCGATGCCGATCGCCGCTCCGGCGTCCAGTTGGCCGGCGTTGCGCCCGATCCACAGCTCCTGCTTCGGATTGCCGAACGCCACCAGCAGCAGATCCGGCTTCGCCGCGCTGATCCGAGCACAGATGGCCGCGTCGTCGGCCCGGCTTTCCGGTGTGTCTTCGGCGCTGACAAACGGCGTATCCACACCGACGATCTGCAATTCGGGGTATTTCCGGCACAGCAAATCCCGCGCCGCACCGGTATTTTCCGGAGTCCCGCCGAGAAAGTATAACGTCAAATGCTCCCGCGCCGCCCGCTCCGCCAAGGCCGGCACCATATCGGCGCCGGTCACCCGTTCCGCGATCGACGCACCGGACAGACGGCTCAGCAGCACCACCGGCATGCCGTCGGCCGTCACCAGATCGGCCTGCTGCAGCACCGGAAGCAAACCGGGGCGCGCACGATGGAACCAGCAAGACACCGCATTGACGACAAAATCCACATTCAGCGTCACCACCACCCGGCAACGCCCTTCACGGGGCTGCCGGGCCAGCAGGACCACCTGATCCAGCAACTCCGCCTCCGTCTCACGCGCTACCGGAATGCCGAAAAGAATTGCCGGAGGGGCCAATTCACTTTTTCCACTTTTCATACGCCTCCACCATTCGTGCAACATGCCCTTCCCAGGAAAATTCCGCCGAACGTTTCCGGCCGGCCGCAACCAATTCTTCGCAACGCGCCGGTTCGGTCAGCAAAGTCCGCAGCGCCGCCGCAATCGCCGCCGGATCGGCGGGATCGAACAAGAGCGCCGCCCCCATGCCGATTTCGCCCAGCGACGAATTATTCGAGCAAGCACACGGCACCCCATAATGCATCGCTTCGATCAGCGACAAACCGAACCCCTCAAAATGCGATGGAAACACATAACCGGCCGCATGCTCGTACGCCTCCGGCAAATCCCCGGAGGCGACAAAGCCGGTAAACAGAATCTCATCCCGGCGCGGCGACTGCCGGTGCCAGGCGTGTACTTCCTCCGCCCCGTGCCAGTCGGCTCCGGCCAGCACCAGCCGGCAATCCCGGGTCAGTTCCGGCGGCAGCAACTCCCATGCCTTCAACAGATTCAAGTGGTTTTTTCCCGGCGATTCGATCCGGGAAATATACAGAATATAACGCGCATCTTTCAAGCCATGCCGTTCGCGCCAATGCCCGGATTCCGCGGTGGGTTGCGCCAACGCCAAACCGTTGTATGCAATCGCAATCTTCTCCTTCGGAACCCGCCAGAAGCGTTCCAGGTCCTGCGCCGTCGACCGGCTGATCGCCAGCACCGACTGTGCCCGGCGCACAAAAAACGGCAGCACGGTCTTGAGGTAAAAAGTCCGCAACGGATCGTATTTCCCCGGCACATGGTACTGCGCCAGATCGTGAACCACCGCGACGGTGAAAATCGGATAACGACAGAAGGTACGCCGGTTCGCCGCCGCAATCACGCAAAAATCGAAATCCCGCCACCGGATCCGCCAGGGCAGCATCAGCAGGTGCCAGATCATCGAAAACAACGGACGACGCGTCCACTTCGGCAGCTCCACCGTCTGCATCCCCGGAAAAAACTCCGCGGCCCCCGGTTCCACCAGCAGCGTCAATTGATGACCGGCCGCATGCAGAGCCCGAACCACCTCGCGCATATACACCGAAATCCCCGATTTGCCGCCGTCGAACGGCACACAACTCACCAGAATCCGCATTGTTACCTCACTGCCTTTTTCCCCAGGATTTCTTCGTAAAACCGGACCAGACGGCCGCTGATGATATCCCAGGTGTACTCCCGCAATACCGTCTGCCGCCCCTCGGCGCCCAATCTTTCGCCCAGACCGGCTTCTTCCCGCAAGCGCGTCACCGCCGCCAGAAACGCCTCCTGATCGCCGGGCGCGAACTGCAACCCATTCACCCCGTCGCCTACCAGATGTCCCAGTCCGCCGACCTTCGACGTCACCACCGGCAAGCCGGCGCTCCACGCCTCCAACACCACAATGCCGAACGGCTCGTGCTGCGAAGCCAGGACAAATACATCCGCCGCCCGGAACGCGCCGCGCAGCAGCGGATCCTCCGCCTCCAACCCCGGAATCAGCGTCACCCGGTCTTCGACTCCTTCGCTCCGGATCAGTTCCCGCAGCTCCGCGGCATATTGCGGCGCCGAGACCGGTCCGATCAGCAACAGATGGACGTCCTCTCCGGAGGCCATCGCCGGTCGCAGTGAACGCACCAGAAACTTCTGATCTTTCTGGTAATCGATCCGGGATACACACAGCCACAACCGGCGCGCCGCCGGAATGTTCCAACTCTGCCGGATATCCGGCACCGCGCCGGAAAATTTGTCCGGATCCACCCCGTTGGGCAGAAACAGAATATTCTTGTCCGGGTACCGTTCCCGCAACGGCTGCAGTTCATTGGCGCCGACACAGAGAAGCCCGGCCGCTCCGGCCATCAGATCGCGGCGCCAGCCGAACAACCTGTCGAGAATGCCGCCATAACGCAATGTCCCCCGCAACGGCCGCAGCATTTCTTCCAATTCCGCTTGCGGCACATCGTAACAGCCGCCGTGGAAACTCATCACATAAGGGATTCCGAGACGCCGCGCCGCCTGCGCCGCCATCTGGCCCATGCGCCCGCCGGTATGCAGATGCAACAGGTCGTAACCGCCGCGCCGGAGCGCTCCGGCCAACTGCGGCACCACCGGATTGCCGCCTTTTTTGTCCAGCGTCAAACGGCGTTCCCGCCCCATCGGAAAGTAGGGATAACAGTACGGGAAGCGCTGAATCGCAATTCCTTCACACAACTCCGAACCCGGCCGCGCCAATGCCGAAGTCGCCAGAATTTCCGCGCCGATTCCCTGCCGGCACAACGCCCGCGACGTATTCCACACCACCGTCTCGGTGCCGCCCCATTCGTCAAAGGCGAAACGCCGCAGAATCTGGGCCGTTTTCATTGCCCCTGCCCCTTCAACGCATCCCGCAGCCCGCAATAATAACCGTATTTCTGCAGATAGCGGTAATACGGCGCAAAACCGATCTCCCGCCAGCCGCCGCGCCGCGCCAGATACATCCAATCCCGCAGGGTTTCCGCCATCATCTGGCGCCAGCAGCGCCAATACGGCATCGGGGTGCCGAAAATCGCCGCGTCCGCTCGCCCCTCCTGGTAAAAACGGCGCCACAGACTGCGGCGCGGATAATTGTGCGAATGCTCCACATGGGCGTCGGCCGCATAGACAATCCGCCACCCCAGCCGGCGCATCCGCCACGACCACTCGATATCCTCGGAATACTGCAGCGACTCATCAAACGGCTGCTCCTGCAGCAGTGTCCGCCGCGCCGCCGAACTGGCTAACGAGAAAAAATGCCGCCACGTCGCCGACAGCGTACCATCGCCGAAGGCCCGTTCGTAGTCCTTGCGAACCACCAGTCGGGCATCGGGACGGCTGTGCTGGTGCGCGAATACCGCCGCCACCCGTTCATCCGCAAACGGCGCGATCAGGCGTTCCAGCCACTTGTCGTCGAGGATCACCGCATCGGCATTGTTGAACACCACCAGCTCGCCGCGACATGCCCGAACCGCCCGGTTCAGCACCTTGCCGGGCACATAACCGCCGGGTTCCGGATCGAGCATCCGCACGCCGGGCCAGGCGGCCAGGAGTTCGTGCGTCCCGTCCGTGGAGCTGTCATCGCACACCACCAGTTCGAAATCACGGAACGTCTGCCGGCGCAATGCCTCGAGCGTACGCCCGGCAAATGCCGCATCGTTGTGCGACCGCATGACAATCGAAACCGCAGGATTGTCCGCCATGCCGCTTACGCCTGCGTATTCAATGCGGTAACCGCCTCTTCCACCGTGTCGTAGATGTCGAAAATCTTGTACGCCTTGGTGATATCGAATACGATCCGCGGTTTTCCCTGCAGCCGCGCCAGCTTCATTTCGCCGTCGTTATCCGAGTTTTTCTGGAGGATGAACACAATCGCCCCCAACCCGGTACTGTCGATGTACTCCAATTTGGACAAATCCAGCACCAGACGCTTGTTGGTGGCGATCTTATCGAGAAGTTTACGCTTGAATTCCTCGCTGCAATCCGCAGTCAGACGACCGCAGACCTCCGCCACCAGCACCGTTCCAACAGTTTTTTCCAGTAATTCCATAAATCCACACCTCTTTCGTTAACGGCGGATCAGCTTCCGCATGAATACGATCCGCTCACGCCGGCTCAGCATCACTCCGAAGCATACCGCCAGATACACCCCTCCTCCAACCCCGCAGGCCAGGAGCAGGACACACCACGGCGGCAACCACGGATGCAACTCCCTGATGCACCAGATCACCGCCCCCATCGCGGCGGCGGCCCACAATGGACGCAGGTATACCCGGTCCACCACACGCCACCACCCCATATGAATGAACTTTATAATATACGGCATAACCAGCAAAATTGCCACTGCAATATTCGGAATCAGTGTTCCCCACACCACTCCCAATACGCCGTAGTCCCTCACCCACCAGATACTCAGCCCCAAATTGGACGCCGCTTCCCCCATCAGCATATAGGCCAGAAACCGGTGGCGCCCCGACATCATCAGAAACCGCCCGGCCACACTGCGGAACGCCACCGTCACATAGGCGGACGCCAACAGCCACCGGGTAATCGTCACCACCTCCGGCTCGGTTATGTTGAACAGCACCAGCAATATCTCCGGCGCCAACAGCCCGGCCGCCAGCATTCCGCCCGTCCCCATGAAACTGCAGACCCGCAACCCGCGGAAGATCACCCGGCGCAATCGACCCGTGTTGTTTTGCGCATGCAGCGCCGCACTCATCGGCGAAATCGTCTCCTGATACTGGGAGGCCATCGTTTGCGACAACTCCGGCACCCGGCTCCCAAGCTGGTAAAAGCCGACACTTTCCAGGCCGGCGAAAATTCCCAATACCAGCCGGTCGGTTTTCATCAGCACCAGATTGCTGATGGAAATCAGGTAAATAAAACCGCTGAAATCAGCCAGTTCCCGCAGCGTCGGCAACGACAGCCGGAAACGCACCCGCAACCCCGGAATTTCCCGGGAACAAAGCCAGGCAATGACGAAACAGGCCGACATATTGACCGCCACCGTACAGATCACCAGCGTCAACAGCCGTCCGCCGCACCACAAAGCAACGGCAATCACCACCAAGTCCACCACCCGCGCCACGATGGTCACGTAGTTGCGGATATAAAGCTTATGCAGCCCGACCAGCAGTTCGGCAAACATATTCACCGGAAAGGTAATCGCGGTCCCGAATCCGAAAATATACAACGCCGCCCGGCAATACGCCACTTCCTCCGGATCGACCACCCGGGTCCAGGCCGAAAGCCAGACCCCGGCGGCCACCGTCCCCAAGGCGATGATCCCGCCCATCAGCACCAGAAGCGAGAATACCGACGATACAATCCGGTTGTAAGCCGCCAGATCCCGCTGCCACAACCCGGCGGCGGTGTACTTTTGCGTGGCTTTGCTGAAGCCGAAATCAAGCAGCAGCGCATACACGAAAACCGACCACAGCAGCGCATAAAACCCGTAGTAATCCGCCCCCAGCCAATGATACATCCAGCGCGTCAGGAGAATGCCCTGCAAAATACGGACGCCGCTCATCAGATAATTGGTCACCGTATTCCGCCACAGATAATTACGGCCGTCCGTCATGCCTTCTCCTCCCGCAAAGCCTCGATCCGGCGGCACATCACGGCGAAGTAATCGGAAACATGTCCGACAGCCGTATCCGGCTCCAGCGGCACGTTGCTCAGAAGCGCCGCCGTCGAATTGCTATCCTCCGGGATATAGCCGTGCATCCCCGCCATCGGCCTGGCGCCCATGTCCGACGGACAGATTTGAATACCGGGCTCCAAAAGGAAAATGGCGTCACCGCATTTATGATCCGGGAAATCAATCCCGTAACGCTTCTCCTCCTCCGCGGAAATCCAATGCCCGGGACAATCTTCCAACGCCGGAAGTATCTTCCCGCGGGCGCCGTCGCGCAAAAACCAGAAACGCGCCATGGTCGAATCGTAGCAACCGACATAATCCGTTCCGAACTCCAACCCCAACGCTTCGATCCGGCTTATAATATCCACCGTGCCGGTCAAGGGCGTCATCCCGTGGTCCGAGATCACAGTCAAATGCAGCTCCCGGCCGTTTTCCCGGGCCGCCGCCGCCAACGACTCGGCCGCCGCCGCATAAAAATCCAATTTGCCGCGAATGGCCGCGGAATCGCTCACCCGCTCATGGAGCAGCGCATCCATTCCGGCGGTATACAGGAAAATAAATTTTTTGCCGTCCTTCACCGCCTGCCGGGCGCGCCCGATATTGACCGTCTCCGAACAGCGCCAGTCCGAGATGTGAAACGGCAGCCCCGAATCCAGCAGGACATCGTGGATATTCCGTACCGGCGCCAGACCGTCCGGAGCGAAAATATCCTCCTTTTCCGCATAATTCAAATACGGCAGATGCGTAAACGGAATACTGTAAATCTGGAAATAACCGCTGTAACCGTACCAGCGCTTCAACATTCTGCCGATCAGGCTCCGCACCCGGCCGCGATTCCAGATGGAATCCGGACGCATTCCCACTCTGACGTAACGGAACATTTTGAACGGCGAATGCTCCGGATCGTAGTAAAACGGACTCAAATGCCCATGCTCCACCGGCGCGCGTCCGGTCAGAATCGTCGGCACGGCACTGCTCGAATACCCGAATTGCATAGCCACCGGCTGCCGATAGGGCAGCCGATCGCGCAGAAAACCGTAATTCTCCGCAATCTGCCACCCCAGGGCATCGATAAACCAGAATATTTCCACTGTATCTTTCACATAACCTCGCCATTTCGCCACGGCCAATATACTATCTTCCGAATACGGCTGCGGATCCGCCGGTACCAGGGCCGCTTCCCGGCGAAACGTGCCGCCGCCCAGGCAAAACCCCGTCTGCGCCAGGCCCGAAAGAAAAGCTTCCGGTCCGGATGCGCCTTTCCGGGCGCATGCAGATAATGCTGATCCACCACCGCCAACGGAACCGTTTGAAAATCAAATTGCGCCGCCGCCACCAATTCGCGTCCGCGCCGGGTGTTCGTTATGATCGTGGATATGCCCCGGTTGTCGTCCCACGCCGGTATCGCGCCTTTCGCCTTCCAACAATCTCCCAAAGTCACATCCGAACTGCGCTCCGGCACGGTATACGGACACCGATAACACGCCGGACGCGAAATACACGCCCCCAGGAACAAACGGAAATATCCATCCTCCCGGCAGTCGCCGCGATATTCGGCGCCATCGGCAAATACCGCCCGGCTCTGCATCGGCTCCCATCCCGCCTGTTTGTCCCGGAAACAGAACTCCGTCACCCGCGCCCCGAAACGCTCCTCCAGAGCGTCCAGATACGAACGGAACAAAGGCCACGAGGGCGTCCCGTGACAGATGAAATCCACCGTAATCAACCGCGGCGGCGCTTCGCCCAGAAATCCATACAGTCCGGCCACCTGGCACGGGGTCCCGCAAAACAACACCTCGCGTCCCGCGTCCAGAAGGCGTTTCACCTCGCGAAAACAGCCGACCGTCTCGCTCTGCACATACTTGGACACCCGCAGCCGGTCGCGCTCTGCGGACGTCTCCGCCACCCGGTGCACCACGTGCAGCTCCGAATCCCAATCCGCTCCCGCCACCGCGCCTCCGCGCGCCAGAATCACATCGCTCAAAGCGGTAAACGCCCCGCCGGAAGTACTCGCCTGCCGCACGGCTTCGTCCGGGTGGCGCGCCGCGCCGAATTCGGCTTCCGGCAGATAATCCAGCTTCGGCCTGCCGGCGGCAACCGGGCAGGCGCGCTGGCAGCGGCCGCAATGGCGGCACCGGGCAAAGTCGATCTCCGGCTCCCCGAATCCTTCCGGATCGGGGATCAGATGCGCCGCATCAAAAGGGCACACGGCCTCACATGCTCCGCACCCGAAGCACAAATCGGATCCATTGACAAAAGCAATACCGGACACCTGTTTCACCTTTCATAACTAAAAACGCAGTAATATAACCCCGAAGACACGGCAATACAACCTCATGTTCGTTGCCTTTTTTGGAAAAATTCTAATTTCCGGTTGCATTTCTTCAAAAAGCGAGTAATTTATTACATTCCGTTTTTAAAGCATTCAAGCGCCATAATTGCAGGAGATGCATGAAGCAACCTTATAAGATACTTGCGGTGGACGATGAAAAATTCAACCTGCTGCTGCTGAAATCATGCCTGAAAGGGGAAAATTGCACCCTGGTAACCTGTACCGACCCGTTAATCGCCGTCGGCGAGTTCAAAAAGAATGAATTCGACGTCATCCTGCTGGATATCATGCTGGGCTCGGTGGACGGCTTCGAGGTGCGCAAGCTGATCCGGGAATACAATCAGAAAGTCCCGATCATTTTTCTGACTTCTCTGCTCGACGACATCAACAGCACCCTGATCACCCGTATCGCCAACGACCAATTCTGTTATTACCTCAACAAGGCGTTCGACAAAAACACCTTGCTGGAAAAGATCCATCGCGCCGTCGAGATTTATCGCGAGGGCAACGCCATGGCCCGTTATTACACCCAGCTGGAGGCCGACCTGACGCTGGCCTGGGAGGTGCAGCGGGTCATGCTGCCGCGTTGGTGCGACTCCACCGACGACATGAAAACCAGCTTTTTCTACGAGCCGTACTCCAAAGTTTCCGGCGACATCTTTGAAATGCTGCCGCTGGGAGACGGCCAGTATCTGGTTTTCGTCGGCGACATTTCCGGACACGGCATTCAGGCGGCGCTGTATATGAGCGCAATCCAGTCATTCATCAAAACGCTGTATTCCGCCAAAACCGGGAACTCTTTGCTGCCGCATGAAATTCTGAACCGGATCAACGCATTCTTCCAGGAGGATTTGAACGGGGAAAACTACATGACCTGCCTGGTGTCGCTGTTCGACTTCCGCCGCAACCACCTGATTTTCCAGAGCGCCGGCCATCCCGGGTTGATCTGCTGTTTGCCCGACGAGGCGGCGGCATTCGAAGTCGAATCGAACGGCAAAGGCAGCATTCCCATCGGCTGGAGCTCCAAGTTCGTCTACACGGAAGCCGACAATGTCGAGTACGATTTCCCCGACAGCGCCATTTTCATCGGCTATACCGACGGACTCACCGATGTCAAAAACGGCGCGGACGAAAGTCTCGGCCTGGAAGCTCTGCTGGAGCTGCTCGGCGCCATGTGTGCCGAATCCAACGTCCTGGCCATTCCGTTCCGGCTGCGCAGCGCGCTGGAGCAGATCGGCTACGAAACCGCCGAAGACGACGTCAGCGCCCTGGTGGTCCAGAAATACCAGGCGTTCCCCAACCGGCTCTCCAAAATCATCGCTCCGGCCACCCATGAGGTCAGTCTGGTGGTTCATGATCTGGCCGACTTCGTCCAGCATCAGACCGAAGATGAATATCTGGCCACCCAGGTGGAATTGCTTCTGAGCGAATTCCTGAATAACATCATCGTTCACGGCTACGCCAATCGGAAGTCCACACGTTCCGGCATAGCCGTCCATATCAGCATCGAAGCCGACCGGGTCCAATTGGCTGTACTCGACCGCGGCCGTAAATGGGAAGACGCTTCTCCTCAAGCGGGGCGGGAAGCGGCGCAAACTCTGGAGGCGCTCAACGATGCCCGCGCCACTTCCGGGCGCGGACTGGCCATCATCCAGACCATTGCCGACTCAATTCAGCGAAAGTATTATCGCGGCTTGAATGAGACCGAATTTACCATCAAAAGACAATCGGCGGAAACCGGGGAGATGTCATGAAAGAATTGATCCGTGAATATCTGGAAGCCAATCTGGGTATTGATGACGAGGAAACCACGCAGATGCTGCTGGATTCCTATATGGAAACCATGACGGACGGCATTGCCAAAATTGACGAAATTTTGGCCGCCGGCGACTTTTCCGAATTGGCACGGGCAGTCCACGCCCTCAAAGGATGCTCGGCGAACATCGGCGCCAAACCGCTCCACGAATGCTGTCTCGCGCTGGAAGCCGCCGCCAAAGGCCATGATCTTGCCGCCGCCCGGGAACATTTTTCTTCGCTCCGGACCCTGAAGGCCGACCTGGAACAGGAACTTTAATGCAAGGAATTTTCTATGAAAGAAAAAATCGATAACGAAGAACGGCAGGAAATTATCGATTCTATCTATGCCCGCTATCAGCCCGGACGTTGCCCGGCCGCCAAAATCATCATCTGGAAATTGGCCGTCAACGGTACCAAGCTGCTGAAACGGATTTTCGACATCCTGTTGGCGGTTGTGGCAATCTTATGCTTGTCGCCGGTTCTTCTCATTTTCGCCGTCTGGATCAAACTGGATTCCCGGGGGCGGGTGTTTTATACCCAGATCCGGGTGGGCAAAGACGGGCGCCACTTCGACTTCTATAAATTCCGTTCCATGTATACGGGAGCCGATCTGGAAAAAGCCAAGCTGATGAAGGAAAACGAATCCGCCGACGGCGTCATTTTCAAAATGCAGAACGATCCCCGGGTCACCCGGGTCGGCCGGATCATCCGCAAATTCAGCATTGATGAACTGCCGCAGCTTTTCAATGTGCTGATCGGAGATATGAGTCTGGTCGGGCCGCGTCCGCCGCTGCCGCAGGAGGTGGCGCTCTATACCTTGGAGGACCGCAAACGCCTGCATGTGCTTCCCGGCATCACCTGCATCTGGCAGGTCTCCGGACGCAGCGATATTCCTTTCAAGCAGCAGGTGCAATTGGACAAGGAGTACATCAGCAGCCGCAGTCTGAAAAAAGATCTGTGGATTCTGCTGAAAACCATTCCGGCGGTATTGACCGGGCGGGGAGCATACTGAATATGAAGGCACTGATCAACCTGCGCGACATCTCGAGCACCGAGTTGGCCCGGATGTTTCCGGCGACGCACACTTATATGCTGCCGGTGGCCAACAAGGCGCTGCTGGAGTATTACGTGGAATTCTGCGCCAACTGCAAAGCCACCGATATCCTGGTGCTGGACGCGGATTACGACGCCGATATTGCGGACTGGCTGGGTAACGGCAGCCGCTGGTCGCTGAATCTTTCCTACCAGGGGGCGCGCCCCAGCACCGACATCAAACAAATTCAACTTCACTACAAGAGCTTTTTCGCCGACGCCGATGACGATCTGTTGTGGCTGAACGGTCTCGGGTTCTGCCATTGCGATTACAATACGCTGTCGTTTGAGGCGCTGTTGGACAACGCCGAATCCGTGGAATTGACCCGGGAAATGCCCGACCGGTTTTATATCCTGCAAGCCGGAAAGTGCCTTGTTCCCCGGCTGGATATCACTTATCTTCATACCGTGGCCGAATATTTCCAGTGCAATTGCCGGATTCTTTGCGACGAGCAGAATTTTTACGATCTTCCCGGCTACCGCATCGAGAACGGCGTGCACACCGGCATGAACGTCGTCATCCCGCCCAGTTGCCGGATCGAAGCCCCGGTGATCATCGGCGACAACGTCAGCCTCGGCGACAGAACCGCCATCGAAGACGGCGTCATTATCGGCAACGACATCATCATCGACCGGGGAACCTCGATCAGGAATACGGTCATCCTCGACCACTCGTATATCGGCCGCGACCTGGAGCTTTTCGGCAAAATCATCGACCGGGACCGTATCATCGATCCCATTGCCAATGATGAAATCACCTTGACCGACAATATGCTGTTGACCGACGTCCGGAGCTATGAACCCAGCAAGTTATGGTACCGCCTGCTGGATGCCGTGGGTGCCGTATTGTTGATCGTGTGGCTGACCCCCGGTTTTTTGCTGTTCTGGTTATTCGGCAAGCGGGCAACCAGACGTGAAAACTATCTCAGCTTGAAACATCGCAACCGGAGCTATCCGGTATATGCCAGTATCGGCTGGAAATGGCGCGACGTCTATTTCCTCAAGCTGTCTTTGGACAAGTACCCGCTGCTGTTTCAGGTATTGACCGGCGACCTGGCTTTGGTGGGCGACTCGTTGCGCTCCTCCCAGGCCCCTCCGGACCGCCAGCCGATGCCCGGAGCATTCAGTTATTCGGAAAGCCGCAGCAATCAGGACGATGCATTGCAGCGCGATTGGGACAACCGTTACTTCCGCCACAACCGCACTCTGGGACTCGGACTCAACTGCATCGTGAAAACCATGTTCCGCCGCATATTCTGGCTT
>JAVBQJ010000017.1:0-14484 GCA_031549115.1 Victivallaceae bacterium | reverse complement strand
CAGCCAGCCGGCAAAAGGGAAACAATAAAATCCCAATCCGAAAAATACTCTTCCCAAATGGTCATAGCGTGCCTCTATTTGTTGCGTTTACACAAATATAGCACTGATTTTGCTTTTGCCAATAATAAATGGCTAGCGCTTATGGGCGATGAGCCCACGCACCCCCCGGCAGGGTCACCGACCCTGCACCTCTGCTGCAGATGCCTGCGGCATCTTCAGCGATCTTTTGGAGGACGGGGGGAGCGCTGATTGCCTCGTCGAACCGGCCAGACCACCACAAAAGCGGCCGCTGCTGCCGACCACATACGTCCGGTCCCTCCGGGGGAAACTCGTCGTTTCCTCCAGCTACCCCTTTCAGGACCTACGTCTATTGTCGATTCTTCCGCCCCGGATATGCAATGATAGGCGGCTGCGAGACTCGACATGGTTCTGCTGCAGAGTAGGTTACATATTGATTTCAATCATGACGGCGCTCAACGGCGCCAGCTTCCGATTCAGGTGACGCCCGGAAAACGCGCCGTCCGAAGTGCCGCTCCTGGCGTCGACGCAGTATTTGCCGTGGCAGTCCCGGCCGAAATCGAGTTGAAATTCCTGCTCTTCGGTCGAGGCGTTGACCACAAATACGGCGTGGCGGTCCCGGTGGCTCCAATGCGAAGACAGCACCGCCGGAAGCTCCGCCGGAGACCGGGGGGCGGTGAAGTACAGGGTTTGCCGTGCGCATTGTACCGGGAAATTTTTTTCCATCCGGCCGAATACCAGAAAGTTGCGCCCGCGTTGGCGCCGCCAGCCGTTGAGGTTGCCGATCAGAATCCGCAAGGGCTCCTGGTCCGGCGGCGGCTCATCCCAGCGGCATACCCAGCTCCAGTGCATTTGCATATTGTCTTTCATCACCACCGACAGGATTTCGCCGGAGATAAAGCTGTACGCCGTCCGGTAGAGCAGAAACCACGGGCTTTTCCGGTAATCGAACCACAGCGCCAGACAGACGCCGTTGCCGGTGAAATTGTTGATATATTCATGGAACAGATAGGAATACGCCGGGACCGGCTCCGCATACCGCCAGGCCAGATGGTTGCGCAGGTCGTTGAGCTGCAGATTGCGGATGTACGGCTGCGCCGCCGCATTTTCGCACCCCAGCACCACCGGAGGCCGGGCGGAACGCACCGTCGCGGCCGCGGCGTCCAGAAGTGCGCGCATGGCCGCGGTTTCCCAGGCGCCGGGCGCGCCCGGATGGCCGTGTTCCCGCGAATAACACAATGGCGCCGAACACCCCTGGTTCTGATCGAAAAACTGCAGATAATCCACCTGCGCCCGCAGGATACCGGCGATTTCCCCGGTTACGGTATTCACCGTCCATTCCCGCGCCGGACAGAGCTCATACCCGATGCGCTGCCCCTGGCCGGGACCGCCGTTGCAGACCCGGGCGAACATTTCGCCGGCGGGACCGGTACACATTTCATTCCGCAGCTGCTCTCGTTCGAACTGGTCGTCGCGCCGGTACGACGGATCGATCGAGCTGGTCTGGGTCCAGCCGGTGCCGGAGCAGTACACGCCGAGCAGATTGTCGCTCTCGTGCAGCTTGCCGGCGAAGTCGCGCAGCATGGCTTCGCCCCCGAACGGCGGCCAGACGTAGGGGGGCGCCCACGGCGCGGTCCCCTCCCAGTGCATCAACAGCGCCATGATCCGGGAATCCCACAGGTCATGGTAAAAGTCCACCATCGGCAGGGCGTTTTCATACGGGAAATAGCAGTTGCCGGTGAGGCTGCCGGTATCGGCGCCGTCGCCTTTGACCGGATAGATCAGCAGCACCGGCGAATCCGTCAGCCAGGCGGGAACTTCCGGATTGTGCTCCAGTTTCACCGGGAGCGCACGATCGCGGCATTCCAGCCAGTGCCGGTAGATGTCGCAGGCGTCCTGCCAGTCGCCGGTGAAACCGCCCAGCACGAGTTCGAACGGCAGCTCCACGGCGGCCGGAAAATCGCCGCCGGTGAAAAATTGAAAAGAGGGTACGATTTCGCCGGCGGGACCATAGGTCACGTCGATTCCTTTGGGCGAATGGGTGAGGTCGTGGCAGCCCATATAGAGGCTGCCGTCAGGCGAACAGAGCGCCTGGAACTGCATCGGGCACGGCCCCGGGTAATAGCCGCCGACACCGGTCAGCGGGTACTCCAGCAGTGCGCCGGCAAAACCGCTGGCTTCGCGGGTGGCGAATTCCCGAAACAAACTTCCTTCGCTGCCGGGCCAGAAAAAAGTGTCTTCGCCGCCATGCCCCGCCAGATGGTTCCGGCAATGCAGCCGGGGAAAGTCGATCCATTCGCAATAGTGCTCCGCCGGAATTGTTTCGATCCGGATATGCCAGTAGCTCATGCTTTCGTGGTCGGGCAGCCGCAGCGTTACCGTCGCTCGGACAGCGGGACTGGCCGGACAGTCGGAAAAGGACAGAAAAACGAACTGCTCGCCGCCGCGCCGTTCCATCCGGGTTTCGACGGTCGCGAAAGCGTCGCTGCCGAGCCGGAGCGGCGCGCCGGAAGAATCGCGCAGTTGAAACCGGAAAAGCGTGTCGTCGCCATGGTCGCAGATAAAGTTTTTCCCCTGAAATACCACTCCCCGGAGCGCGCCCGCGGCTGCCAGCTCGATTTCCAGATGCCGATTCGTGACCTTCATGCTCAATTCCTTGTGTTGCTGAAGGCGGAAGCTTATTTTTGTTGCTCCGCCTGAAGAAAATAATTGCCCAGACGGCTTTGCCGGTATAACATCGGCGACATGCCGTATAATTTGTGAAACTGATGTGAAAAATAGTTGCTGTCATGGAAACCGACTTCGAAAGCGATCTCTCCGATTTGCAGCCGGGTGCTGCGCAGCAGAATCGCCGCTTTGCGCAACCGCAGCCGGATGAGGTAGGAGATCGGCGAGATTTTCTGGGTTTCCGTGAAGACGCGCCGGAAGATGCTGACCGGCATATTGGCTTCCCGTGCGAGCAGCTCCAGTGTCAGATCCTCTTTGAGGTGCTGCTCCATGAACGACAGCGCGCAGCCGATGCGCCGGGCATAACGGCTGATTCGGCCCTCGAAGAATTTGCAGTGCCGGGAAATCAGCAGCAGCAATTGAAAGAAAGCGCTCAGGGCGGCTACTTTGTACCCCTCCTGCTGCTGTTCCAATTCAAATTGCATGGTTTCGGCCAGCTCTACTGCCTGCGGCAGGATTTTTTCCGGCAAGTACAGCTTGCCGGTACGCTTCTGTTCGGCGTTCAGCATCGGTTCCACATGGAACAATACCTGAAAACCGGCGATTTCGTGAAACAGTTTCGTCATCGGCGTCAGCGCCGATGGCAGGAAAATGATGCTCACCAGCGCCAGGTTTTCCAGACTCTCATAGGCGTGTTCTTCCTGCGGCTTGATCAGAAATACATTGCCCGGACCGATTTCGTGGCGTTCCCCGCCGAAGATATGGAACCCCTTGCCGGATTCGATCAGTACCAATTCATAAAAATCATGGACATGCGAGGGTTCCATCTGCCCGGAAGCATAGGTACTCTGCGCCGTGGCCAATTCGAAATCGACACTGACGGCGTAGTCTGCAAAGATAAAACGGTCTGCCATATTTTGTCATTGCCTTTGGATTTTGAATATCTTCAAAATCAATATAGCATCGCAAATGAGGAAAACCTTAACAATGGGTTCAGAAAACCGGTGTTATTTGCTTACGCGGCGGGAGGGCGGCAGGGGCTCTCCGGGGACGGGAGAAGTCGCCTCCGCTGTTACGGTTCGGTGATGTCGATCGCCATGCCCAGCAGCAGCCGCTTGCCGGACGGCAAGATGAAAGGCTGGCGCAGGAAGCGCAGACAACGTTTTTTGCCATCCGCGTCCGGAATCGTCAGCGTGTCCTCCCGGAGGGTATTGGCGCGTATCGGCTTCTGGTCGTCCTGGCGGATGGCTTCGGCGATTTCATGCGGGAATACGGAGTAGTCGGTCTTGTCGTGGATATCCTCTTTGCCGCGCCGGAGAAAGTCGCGCCAGGGTTGATTGGTTTCGAGGTATTGAAAATCCCGGCCGGCGTCCTTGATGAAAAAAAATACCGGCAGTTCGTTGACGGCCGTGTCCCACAACTGGGTATTTTCCTGTAATTGCAAAAGATCGCGTCGGTGCGCTTCTGCCAATTTCCGGTAATCCCGCAATTTGCGGTGGAGCACATACAGATAACCGAGGGCGCCGCCGAAGCAAAGCAGGATGCCGACTCCCGCCAGCCGGATTTCCGTGCCGTAGATATCCCACAATGAAAGCGGCCGGTTGCGCAGGATGGCATCGCTCGGAAGGGCGCCGGGATTCAGGTTGAACTTCCGAAGCAGTTCGTAATCGAAGACCGGGATGGTTTCACAGCGGCGCGGCGCGGGCAGCGGCGCTTCGGGATCGGCCAGGATGGCATTCATCTGCTGCCCGACGGCGGTTCCCAGCTTATCGGCGGGGGCGAGGTAGCCGCCGAGCAGGCCGCAGCCGAACCAATTGCCGGTACAGCCAAAAAAAGGCCGGTTCAAGCTCTGTTCCAGATCGGCGGCGAATGCCGGCAAAGATTGATCGTTTCGGTACAGGTCGTGCCATGGCGTCAGAATCGCGAATCCCGGTATGCCGGAGCTGCGGATTTTGGCGATGAGCTGCTGGGAGGAATACTCGGTGCCGCTCAGAAATACCAAGGGACAACCGGTATAATCGGCCAATTGCCGGTACCAGTATTCGCGGCAACGCTCTCCGGCCGGAGTCGCATCGGTCAGAATGTAGACCGCCGCGGTGTCCGGCATCAGCTTGCGGCCGGTGTCGATGGTGCGGCGGAGATCCGAGCTCCAGAATACGCCGGTGAAGTTGGCATATTCCGGTCCGAATACCGGCGTTTCTTCGCTGTGGTCGGCGAGGATGACCGGCGTCGGCGCGAGGAGCCCCGCATTGCGCCGGATCAATTCAGCCGCTTCGGTGTCGAGGGCAATCACCAGATCGTATTGGTGGTTTTTCAGGCGCTCGGCCTTCTGATTGAACTTGTCCTGCCACTCTTGCGGGTCCCGGTACATCGCATCGAGTTCGACCGGATCGTACCGGATGTCGAGCCCGGAGGTTTTGCCGGTCGACTTCAGTGCTTGAACGACATCGAATGTCCACTGTTGCGACAGCGTGTAGGAGGTCAGCAGCAATACTTCCTGGACCGGCTTGGCAGCCGCACGGACAGGAGCCGGGATGAAAAGGAACAGGATAAGCACCAAAGGCATCATGCGCCATTTCCATCTCATAACAGAACCTCGCAATAAAAGGCTATGACAAGGGGTTTCCGCATAACTGCAGCCATTGAGACGGCTGCCGCCGGGAAACGCAACCGGAAAAAAGTTTTCATTTTACTTTTCAATAACCCGATTTCCGAAATCGCCTTTATTGCCAAAACATCGATACAATAGCATCACTGATATGGCTTTTCAACTTTTTGTCATATTTTTTTTGACATTTATTTGGCGTTGCTTTTTCAGGATCTTGTTAATTCCCCCTGTTGTCACTTGCAAATATATAAATAACGGGTAAATTATATTGCATCTGCAATTTTACATGTATATCTAAAATTTTGGAATAGTTTTATGAAAAAGCCACAACGGCTTGTCTGCTATTTTTTCGCAGTGTTATTGATATTCTGCTGTTTTTCGGCAATGGCGGAAGTGGCGGTGGGGGCCGAGAGCAGCAAGCGTATTTTATGGATCAGCAGTTATTCTTCCGACGATGTCGGTACGGAAGCGTTGGTCCGCTGTTTTCGCGGGAAGTTGGTTGAGCACGAAATCTGGGCGAATTACGAAAGCTATGATCTGGCGATTTACTATCAGCCCGCGGTGAAACCCGCCAAAGAAGATATTGAAGCTTTGCGGGCGAAATTGGAGATGACCAGGTATGACCTGATCGTCACGCTCGATACTGCCGCCACCCGTCTCTTTATCGACGGCATTTTAGAAGCCGGCAGGGAAACGCCGATTCTTTCCATCGGCTATTTCGGCGCCACGCCGCTTCAGGAGATCATTTCGGAGGGGCTGAATATGACCGGGGTGCAAACCTCGGTGAATTTCTGGGACAACGTTCGCCTGGCGAGCCGCCTGCAACCGCAGTTGACCGGGGCGCTGCTGGTCGTGGAAGCATCGCCCGACGGGTATCGGCCGCCGCCGGCATTGGCCGACATTCCGACGGATATAACCATGAACATCGAGGTGTTGAGCGGAAACCTCTGCGATACCAAAGAGTTGATGGAGCGGATCAACACGTTGCCGCCGAACTCGATGGTGCTTTTTCAATCCTGGGCTTCTTCCCGAGAGCTGAAACCGGAGCATTCCTTTTCCGTGCTGCCGCGCATCCGCAAGAGCTTCCACGGATTGATTCTCGGCAAGTACGATTCCTATCTCTCGTACGGCTCGATGGGAGGGGTGGTTCCGTCCAGCACCAGGCTCGGCGAAGTCGGCGGCGAGCTTGCCTGCCGGCTTCTGGACGGAGAGGTGGCGCGCGCCATACCGGTGCAGTGGACACAGGTTGAAACCGTATTGGATTACCCCTCGCTCGAAGAGCTCGGAATTCCATTGTCGGTGCTGCCGCCCGGAACGGTTCTGCAAAATGAACCTCCGGAATTCATCATTCAATACCGTTTTCAGTTGGCTATTGCTGCCGTTGCCATTGTTTCTTTGCTGCTGCTGGGGCTTGGCGGTATGTATTTCCGGCGGGCGGCGCAACGGAAAATTGAAGTCATGTTTGCGCGCCTGCCGTTGCGGATTGCCGTTTTCGACCGCGACGAGCGGGTCCTGTATACGCATGTCCCTGGCGCCGCGGAGTTGGAAGTCGAATTCCTGAAAGAGCTTCCGGCGCCGTATTATGCGTGGGTTTCGGCGGCGGTGGCGGATGTTTTTGCCGGCAAGGGACCGATCGAGCGCACGCTTCAGATGGGCGATACCTGGCGCAACAACTCCTTTTCCCTTTTGCCGACCCCGAACCCCTTTCGCCGGGAGGTGGTGATGTGCGTTTCCACCGATATCACGGAATTGCGCAAAGCGAACCTTGCCGTCGAGCAGATTGCGGAACGTTTCCGGCTTACGCTCGATTCGATCGGCGACGGCGTGATCGCCACCGACCTGGATGAGCGCATCACCCTGATCAATCCCGTCGCGGCGAAGCTGACCGGTTTTTCTCACGAAGAGGCGGTCGGGAAAAAGATGGACGAAGTTTTTCAGATCGTCAGCTACCTGGACGGCAAGCCGGTGGATTCGCCCCTGAAAGAGGCGCTGCATGCCGGCAGGACCGTGGGACTGGAAAACCATACCGATCTGATTGCCCGGGATGGAACCCGGCGCCATATCGCCGACAGCGCCGCCCCGATCCGGGATGCCGCGCAGACGATTACCGGCGGCGTGCTGGTTTTCCGGGATGTCACCGAAGAGTATCACCAGCGCGACCTGCTCCGGGCTCATGCCAGTCTGCTGGACAGCGCCATCCGGATTGCCAAGATGACTTATTTCCGGATCGACTGCGACGGGCGCATGATTTATGCCTCCGCTCCCGGCTTCGACGATGGTTCCTTGCGGCAGCTCGAAGCGACGATGCCGCCGGAGGACGCGCAGCTTTTCCGGCGCCAATGGGATGCCCTGCGGGCCGGGGCGGTTTCCGAAATGCGGCAGTCGTGTGCCATTATCGGGCAGGACGAAAAGAAATACTACGAAATCTGTATCGTCCGTCTGGACAATGAACTTTCCGGCGAATATGAGTTCTGCGGGGTCATGCTGGATATTACCGCCGCCCGGGTGGGGGAAATGCGCTACCGCGACAATCTCGAGCAGCTGGAAACGGTGATCGACAATCTGCCGGGCTTTTACTTCGCGAAGGACGTGGAGGATAATTTCCGTTATATCCAGACCAACCGGAGCCACGAAGAGGTGATCGGACTTCCCGCCTCCCAAATCGTCGGGAGCACCGACCGTGAACTATTCGCCCTGGATGATGCTGCCGCGCAGAAGATACTTGACGAAGACCGGAAGCTGGTGGACTCCGGCGGCATACTCGATACGGTGGACGTTTTCCTGAATCACCGGAACCGGCAGTTTATCGTGCGTACCATCAAAAAAGTCATCACCCGTTCGAACGGCAAGAAGCTCATGGTCGGGATGGGTATCGACGTCACCCGCGAGTACGAGCTCGAGCAGGAGCAGCGGAGGACGATCGAGAGGTTGAACGAATATATCGGCAGCGAACGGATCGTCAATTGGCTGCTGGCGCAAATCACGCTGGAAGACGACTTCAGTCTGGTGGTCAACGACATGCTCCGCATCATCGGCGAAAATTTCGGTGCCGACCGGTGCTACATTTTTGAATACCTCAACGACGATCAGACGGTCGCAAACAACACGTTCGAATGGGCCGCGAACGGCACTGTGTCGGAGAAAGACCGGCTTCAGAATACCGATATGAGCACGCTCCGCAATTGGCGGCGCGTTCTCGCCGAGCACCGGCAGATTCATATCGTGGATATGGATGAGCCGCCGGAGGATTTCAAAGACGGTTCGGAACCGGCGGCGCTTCGCGCGCATGGCATTCAGTCTCTGCTGGTCACCGGGATCTGGATCGACGAACGCCTGTATGGCTTTGTCGGGGTCGACTTTGTACGCGAAAAACGGGTTTTCTCCGACTCCGACAGCCGTATGATCGACAGCGCGGCAACCCTTTTCCGGCTGGCCTTCGAGCGTGCCCGGCAACGCGAGCAGTTGCTGGAAAGCGTTTCGCTGCAGCGGCAGATCATGGATAATATTTCGCTGCCGATTACGATTATCGGCCTGGATTATACCATTCTGGCCGCCAACCCCTCCGCACACCGGGACGCGGGGCTGCCGTCGGAAAAGTTCATCGGTACACACTGCTATGACACCTTCTGCGGTTTCGGCGAGCCGCCGGAGTTCTGCCCGGTCCGGGAAACGCTTGTCACCCGGCAGCCCTGCCGCAAGGAACACGATTTCAAAGACCAGCGCCAGATCTCGACCGCGCAGCCGATTTTCGACCGGAACGGGGAAATGCAGTATATCCTGACCGCCGATATCGACATTACCGAATTGACCCGGCAGAAAAAAGAGCTCCAGATCGCCATGGAGCAGGCCCAGGACGCCGACCGCGCCAAGAGCTACTTCCTGGCCACGGTCAGTCACGAATTGCGTACTCCCCTGAACGCGGTGATCGGTTTCAGCGAGCTTCTGCAGCAGGGCGGGATCGATCCGGAAACGCAGAAAGAGTATCTGCATTCGATTAACTTCGCCGGAGCCGCGCTGCTCAATCTGGTCAACGATGTGCTCGACCTCTCCAAGCTGGAGGCCGATCAAATGATCATCGCGCCGGTTTGCACCGATGCTGCCGAGCTGGTAAGACAGGTTGCCGGCGTGTTCAAGCTCAAAGCGGTGGAAAAGAATCTCGATCTCCGGGTCGATGTGGACGGCATCAAATACATGCTCTATGTGGACAGTTTGCGATTGCGGCAGATTCTGCTGAACCTGCTCGGGAATGCCATGAAGTTCACTCTGGAGGGCTTCGTGGAGGTCAAAGCGACCTTTGAACCCGAGCCCGGCACCGACTATGGCGAACTGTCCATCAGCGTCGCCGATTCCGGCATCGGCATTTCCCTGGAAAGCCAGAAGACGATTTTCGATCCGTTCATTCAGGACAACGTCACCCGCGGCAAGCGTGTTTACGAAGGTTCCGGGCTCGGGCTGGCAATCTCCAAGCGGCTGCTGGATTGCATGGACGGCAGGATTTCCCTGGAAAGCGAACCCGGCCGGGGAAGTGTATTCCATGTCCGGATCGCCAAGATCCGATACGAGCATCAGGCAGTGAGCCCGGAAAGCGTAAAAGCTGCCCCGCTTCCCGCGGTGATCCGGAAACGGGTTCTGTTGGTCGACGACGTGCCGATCAATCTGAAGGTGCTTGCCGCCATGCTCCGGCGGCTGAAAATCGAGAGCGTTCTGGCCGGTTCCGCCTCGGAAGCTCTGGATATCCTGCATGCGGACCACCAGTTTGACGCCATTCTGACCGATATGTGGATGCCGGAAGTAAGCGGTTCCGAGTTGGTGGCCCGCCTTTCCCGGGAGCCGGAATTCCGTGATATTCCGGTTGCGGCGGTTACCGCCGATACGCAGATACCGGAAGAGGAGAGACAATTGTTCAAATATATTCTTTATAAACCGATTACCATTGATTCATTGGAACGGTTCTTCAAAGCCATCAACTTGGGATGAGGTTATGTACTGGTCTTTCGCGATATTGGGCGGGGCGGGTGTGCTGTTCGGTTGCATGGCGGGAGTTGCGGCCTGGGTGCTGGCGCGACGCTTGCGTGAAGTCCGGAAAAAAGCAACGCTCTACCGGACGGTTCTCGACAATCTGCCCGGATATGTTTTTGCCAAGGATGCCGGAAATGAATGCCGTTACGTTTTTTTGAACGAAGTTTACGGCAAGATGGTGGGGTGCGATGTCGAGAAGCAGCTCGGCACCAACGACCGGGAATGGGTTCGCGACCAGCACATGAGCTTCTGGGACCAGGACCAGGAGCTGCTCCGTCACGGAAAGCGGGAAAGCTGTGAAACCGAAACGGTTGAAGACCAGTTCGGCAAAGCGGTCCATGGCAAAGTATATAAGAAAATAGTGGAAGGCGAAACGGGCGGCCGTCTGATTATCGGTATGGGCGTGGATGTCACCCGGGAACGCGATCTGGAACAGGAGCTGACGCGAAATATTCAGGTGCTTGACGAACATGTCGAGAGTGAGCGTACGCTCAACCGCTGCATGGCGGCGATCTCCGGCGGGGACGACCTCGCCCAAACCATTCCGTTTGTTCTGCAGGAGCTGGGGGTAAAGGCAAACGCCGACCGTTGCTGCATTTTCGCGTTCAGCGAGGACGGCGGGAGTTACAGCCTGTTGGAGCATTGGGCGCGGGATGAACAGTCCACGCTGCTGGATAACTTCCAAAATCTGTCGGTGGAGAAATTCGGCAATTTCCGTGAGTTTTTGCTGCAGGATAAGCCTTTGATTATCGATGACGTGAATCTTCCGCAGGAGTGGCAGGAGGTGTTTTGCCCGAAACTGAAGAAGCTGCAGATTCGCGCGACGATGATCATGGGTGTCTGGGAGGATGAGCGGCTGTTCGGATTTGCCGCGATCGATTATCTGGCTGCTCCCCATCACTTTTCCGAAGCCGACCATCAGACACTGCGGAATATCTGCACTTGCTTTCAACTGGCTCTGGAGCGGGATCGCCGCCTGAAGGAAATAGCCAAGGGCGCCACGATGCTCCAACAGGTTTTCGAGAGCATCACCATGCCGGTGATGCTGTTCGACCTCGACTTCAATATCGTCGCCGCCAACACGGCGACCAGCGAGAGCACCGGAGTGCCGATGGAAAAATTGATCGGCTATAAGTGCCACAATGCGCTTTGCTTTCACGATGCGCCGCCGGAATGGTGTCCGATGCGGCGGACGATGGCGGACGGCAAGGCGGCAAGGATCGATTTCCAGGGGCACGAAAAGCAATATATCGTTTCCACGCATCCCGTGTACGATCACAATGGGAAAATGATATATGTGCTCGAAACCGCATTCGACATCACCGAGCAGAAGGAGCAGGAAAAACAGCTTCAGACCATGAACCTGATGCTGAACAACGCTTCCGAAATCGCCCGTATCACCTACTTCACCGGCGACCTCGATACGAATATTTCCGTTATCGGCGGAGCGGCCGATATCGGTCTGCCGAAGGATGCAGAGAAATACCTGCTGCTTGATTGGGTGATTCCGGAAGACCGCGAAGAGCTCGACCGGCAGCGCCGCAACGTGCTGGCGGATAGCTCGTATACCGGCAGTATGGTTTGCCGCTCCACTGCCACCGGGGAGTTGCGCAGTTACCGCCTGATCGTGCAGCGTTCGCGGCACGACGACAGTATCTGTGTCGGACTGCTTCAGGATATCTCGGATTATGTCGCGCTCGAAAATGAGCGGAAGAAGTTGATCCGCTCCCTCCATAATTACGTCGAAGGCGAAAAGGCCTTCAATGCCTGCCTGTCGCAGATTGCCATGGAGGATGATTTCGCCGGCAACGTCGACGCCATTCTCCAGGTTATTTTCTCCCAGTTCGATTGCGACCGCGCCTTCTTCATGGATTATGAAGAAACGGAAATGAACTTTCATCTGAAGTTCGAGAAGGCAAGAGAGGGAGTTGTTCCGCGGCTCAATACCCTCGATCCGCGTTTGCACGAATGGTTCCGGCAGTGGCGGCCCCGATTCATGAATAACGAATCCGTGAGCATATCGCAGGATGACGCCGAATATAGGGAGGGGTTGAACGAATACTCCTGCCAGGCGCTGTTGTGCATACCGGTATGGGTCAACAACAAGCTCTACGGGGTTCTCGGCGCCAGCCTGCTTGACGGGAGGCCGGACACATCGCGGCTGGACGAAAATATCATGCGTTCCGCCTCCAAGCTGCTGGTATTGGCGCGGGACCGGCAGATTCAGCGCGATGCGTTGATGGCGCTGGACCGTCAGACCGCGTTGATTTTCGACGTGATGCCGGTGGCGGTATGCTTCTTCAATACCCGTCGCGAGTTGATCCGCTGCAATCAGGCCGCCGCCACACTTTTCAACCATACCCGGGAGGAGATGCTTTCCCGCCCGTGTTACGAAACCATGTGCATGGCGCCCGGAGGATTGGAGGATTGCCCGATTCAGGCGGTCATCGAAAAGAAGACGGTGCAGGCCCGGGAAATTGTCGTCGGAACGCGCGAGTGCCAGCTGCTGGCCATTCCGATTTTCGACAAGGAAGGCAAACTGACCAACATTATCGAAAGCCTGTTCGATGTCACCGAACTCAAGGAGGGCAAGCACCGCCTCGAGGTCGCGTTGACCGCCGCCGAAGCGGCCAGCCGCGCCAAGAGCTTCTTTTTCGCCACCATGAGCCATGAATTGCGGACGCCGTTGAATGCGGTGATCGGCTTCAGCGAGCTTCTGCAGAGCGGCGAGCTTGCCCGCGAGGAGCAGGAGGAGTATCTGAAATCCATCAATCTGGCCGGGAATTCCCTGCTGTACCTGATCAACGATATTCTCGATTTGTCCAAATTGGAAGCCGACCAGATGGTGCTGGTACCGCAGGACACGGATGTGGCCGCGCTCCTGAAAGAGCTGAAATCGGTATTCAATTACAAGATCCGGACGCAGAATCTGTACTTCGATCTGATCCTGCCTGAGAATCTGGCGCTGCTGAAATTGGACAGTCTGCGCCTGCGGCAGGTGCTGCTGAACCTGATCGGCAACGCCGTCAAATTCACGCCGCAGGGCGGAATTACCGTGCGCGTGGATTTCCAGCCGACCGGAGCCGGTGTCGGCACCCTGACCATGAGCGTCAGGGATACCGGAATCGGCATCCGGAAAGAGGCCCAGGCGAAGATTTTCGAACCGTTCATCCAGCAGGACGCGCAGCGGGACTCCCACGCCTACAAGGGCTCCGGCCTCGGCCTGGCCATTACCAAGCGCCTGATCGGCTGCATGAACGGGACGATCAGCCTGGAGAGCGATATCGGCAAGGGGAGCGATTTTGTGGTCGAGCTCCGGGATATCGCCTACAGCGGTTCGTTGCCGGCGTCGCCCGCCGGGATTCAGCCGGCGCCCAAGATCGCGACGGCATGCCGCCGGGTGCTCCTGGTGGATGATGTCCCGTTGAACCTGAAAGTCCTGAGCGCCATTCTCCTGAGGCTCGGCATCGAGAGCCGGACCGCCGATTCCGGCGATGAGGCCATGGAGTTGCTCCGCGGCGACCGCGATTTCGACGCGTTGCTGACCGACATGTGGATGCCGGAGATGAACGGCGCGGAATTGGCGGCGGCGATTCGCTATGAATTTCCGGACGCCGCGCTTCCGATTGTCGCCGTGACGGCGGATACGGAGGCGGAAGACAACTTCTCCAGGGAGCACTTCTCCGGCATCCTGTTGAAACCGGTCACGGTGGAAAAACTGCAGAAGCTCTTTGCCGGATTGAAGAGCGGCAAAAACGACTGGCTCGTCATCTGATACCAATGAGGTTTCAAACATAGACCATCAAGGCGGTCGATGAAGGGCGGATGATGTGGTGGGTCCGTTGATCGGGGCGCTACTGGAAGTAACGCCCCGATCAACGGACACGGCACAGCGCCGCAAGGGCGGCCGCCGGTCTATGGTTGAAAGCGAATTGGTATGAGATATAAAGTACATGAAGTTTCTTCTCGCCGCCCTGCGCTGGCTGGTCTGGGGAACGGTCATTCTTTTGAACCTGACCGCCATGTACTACGCATATGAGTCCTATCAGGGGCATCTGGCCTTTTTGTACGGCCCAAAGCTCGGTGATCTTTGGATGGACCTGCCGATTACCGGCGTCCGTTTTTTCACCTGTCTGTTGGCGGCAAATCTGCTGTTTTTTTATTGGAACTTC
>JAVBQJ010000172.1:0-9810 GCA_031549115.1 Victivallaceae bacterium | reverse complement strand
TCGACGGCGAACTCTTCTACCGCGCGGACGATGTTTTTGATGGTCTGGCCGGGTACATCGTGACGCAGCCGCGATTCTTTGTAACTGGCGATCAGCCGGTCGATGCCGAACTCTTCGCCGGCGGAGCTGAGCGCCTCGTTGATGCCGTCCGAATAGAGCAAATAGCAGGTTCCGGGTGTCGATTTCATGCAGATGGTGTCGAAGCCGACCATTTCATCCGGAAGCATGCCGAGCGCGGTGCCGTCCGGGTTGATCCTGCGGATGTGCCCGTTGACGAAGGTCAACAGCTCGGTATGTCCGGCGCGGGCGAACTCCAGCAAGCCGAGCTTGCGGTCGATCAGACAGCAGCCGAGGGAGACGAAACGGTCGGCCTCGGTGTCCGAATACAGATTGCGGTTGATTTCGCGCAGGAAACTGGAGAGATCGGTGAAGTGATGCACCGCGGCGCGGATGAAGCTGCGGGTCATCGCGGTCAGCATGCACGCCGGGATGCCTTTGCCGCAGGCGTCGCCGATCACGATCAGCAGCCGGTCGTTGTCGATTTCGACGAAGTCGTAACAGTCGCCGTTGACCTCTTTTGCCGAACGGGTGAATGCCTCGACGGCGAAGTCGCCCCACTCCGGATGCGACTCCGGCAACAGCGACGATTGAATCTGGCGCGCGAAGTGAAGCTCCTGGTCGATGCGCTCCTGGCGGCTGATTTCCGCATACGACAAGACGATCATCAGCGCGACCCCGACCTGTTCGCTGATATCGGTCAACAGCTCGAAATCCTCCTTTTGGAAGCGTTCGGTCCAGCGGCCGCCATTGACGGCGACCATCAGACCGATCACATTGGCGTCGCGCATCAACGGCACCACCATGATGCTGCCCAGCTGGCCGTGATCGGGAAAAATTTCGAAACGCACATCGCTTGCGGCGTCCGGAATCAGTTCCGGCTCCCGGGTTTCGGCGATTTCGCCGAGCACGCCGATGCCGAGCGGAAATTTTTCCCGCTTCAGGGTTTCGAGGATGTAATGCGGCTGGGTGAGGATATAGCGGTTGGCGTTCAGGAACAACGGATACCCGCCGACCAGGCCGACGGCTTCGAACAGGCCGTCGCGCAATTCGTAAATACACACCGACTCGGCGTTGATGTGGTCGGCGACCCGCCGCGCCACTCCGCTCATCGCCACCTGGGAATCGCGGTGATGCTTCAGCAATTCGGAAAAACTGCCGAGGAACGAGCTGAGTTCTTCGCAACGCAACTCCGCCTCATCCAGAGCTTCCTGATAATGACTGACACTCCGCCGCCACCAGATGCAACCTGCGATTGCAACTCCCCAGCCGATTGCCGTCAGTAAAATCCACCAGAACATAAAACCTGACCTTCACTCGTGTTTCCGTGCTTGCATACTATACGTGTTAAAATCGTTCCCGTCAAGCTTTCAAAGAAAAGTGTGCAAAAAAGTTTCCCCGTATTTCACTCATTTTTTGCCCAACGAGGCAAAAAATTACGTTGAAAAGGTTTGGGAAAAGGAGGGGTGGTTTGGAGGGGAGGGAAAGGACCTTTCCTCAAAAGGTCTTTCCCTCCTCTCCAAGACTCTCGCCCCAACTTGCCCCATTACTTTTGAAGGTAATTTATGGCGTCGTCGAGGCGGGAAAGGGATTCGGCACGGCCGAGGATTTCCATGAGTTCGAGGGCGCCGCCGGGGGTGACGCCGAGACCGGAGAGGGCGATGCGGGGGGCCCACATCACCAGCGCGGGCTTGAGCTCTTTTTCGGCGGCGTAATCGCCGCACAAGTTGCTGATGGCTTCGGCGCTCCAATCGGCGAGCTCCGACAGGCGCGGGACGAGGTCCCGGAGGATGACGAGCGCGATTTCCGGGTTGGATTTGGCTTTTTTGTTGTTGTACAAATCCAGCTCATAGGGGGCGACCTGAAAGAGGAAGGCGATTTTTTCGGGGATTTCCCGGAAGGTGGCGACGCGCTGGTGGAGCAGCTGGGCGATGGCGGGCCAGCGTCCTTCGAGCGCGGTACCGGCGACGCCGGAGAATGCGAAGGCGTGGGCGGCGAATTGGTCGAAGGGCAGCGCTTTGATGTACTCGCCGTTCATCCACTTGAGTTTGTCGTAATCGAATACCGCCGGCGACTTGTTGAGGCCGGAGATCTGAAAGAGTTCGACCAGCTCCGGCAGCGTGAAGAGCTCGCGGTCGTTTTTGGGCGACCAGCCGAGCAGCGAAATGTAGTTGATGATCGCCTGCGGCAGATAGCCGTCGGCGAGCAGATTTTCGAAGCTGACGGAGCCGTGCCGTTTGGACAGTTTGGCGATGCTGCCGTCGGCGTTTTTGCCCATGATCAGCGGCAGGTGCACATATTCCGGCACGGGCCAGCCGAAGGCTTCGTAGAGAAGATTGTATTTCGGCGTTGACGATAGATATTCGGCGCCGCGGACCACGTGGGTGATCTGCATCAAATGGTCGTCGACGACGTTGGCGAAATTGTAGGTCGGCATGCCGTCGCTTTTGAGGAGTATCTGGTCGTCGAGCACCTTGTTTTCGATGGTGATGTCGCCGAATACGAGGTCGTGGAAGGTGGTGGCACCCTCCTTGGCGATCTTTTGCCGGATCACATACGGTTTGCCGCAGGCGAGATTGGCGGCGACTTCGGCGCCGGACAGCTTGCGGCAGCGGCCGTCGTAACCGGCGGAGGGTTCGGCATCGGGCTCTTCGGCGGCTTCGTGTTTTTCGCAAAAGCAATAATAGGCGGCGCCGCGCTTGACCAGCTCCTCGGCGTAGCCCCGATAAAGCGGTTTGCGTTCGCTCTGGACATACGGGCCATAGTCGCCGCCGACATCCGGGCCTTCGTCATGGGCGAGTCCGGCCTGCTTCAAGGTATTGTAGATCACCTGGAGCGCATCGGCGACATAGCGGTTCTGGTCGGTGTCTTCGATCCGGAGGATGAACTTTCCCTTCCGGGATTTGGCCAATAAATAGGCATACAACGCGGTACGCAGATTGCCGACATGCATGAATCCGGTGGGACTCGGGGCAAAGCGGGTACGGACGACTGGGGTTGTGCTGTTCAATTCGGAAATTCCTTTCTTGCGTATTTACATGAATATCCTTATAATGTACCATCAATCCGGGGGGATTACAATGAATTTTTTTTGCTTTCGCGACGAAAAAACGATTGACTTTTCCGGAAAGGGATCTACATTAATAGTACGAAGCAATTGTTTCGGTTCCTTGCGTCCCCATCGTCTAGAGGCCTAGGACACCGGGTTCTCATCCCGGCAACCGGGGTTCGAATCCCCGTGGGGATGCCATTTTTTTGCCTTGATTCCGGAGCATGAAAACAGAGCCGCCCGAACGGAACAGTGTTGTCCATTCGGGCGGTTTTGGTTTTCCGGCAAGGATTACTTGAACCAGCTGTCGGAATCGCCGGGGTTGAAAGTATCGTAGTTCTTCACCGAATACTGGACGATGCCGTCGGCGAGCACCGAATCGAATTCATAATCCAATTCATACCACTCCTGATCCGGACTGGTCGGCCGTCCCGGCTTGAAATCACCGATCCATTTGCCGTCGAGCAGGAAAATCATCGGCTTGGTCTGGCTCTCCTGATAGGCGATCTGCCAGCTCAACCGGCCGGCCCGGTTCAACTTCATCTGCAGTTTGCAGCGTTCCGGCTTATTCGGAATCGGCACCGCTTTGATCTCCTGGATGTATTCCGAGGCCAGGAAGTAGTTGGCGTTGTACCAGACTTCACGGCCGTCGAACGCCTTGGCTTTGCGCTCCAGCTTCGACAGGCCGCGCGGATATTTGATCTGCTCGTGGAAGGTCAGCACATAGATCGGCTGATACGGCCCCTTCGAGGCTTCTTCGGTGGTTTCGTCCAGATTTTTCAACATTTCGCATCCGGCGAATCCCAGCGCCGCCAGACACAACCCCATCACCAGCAATCCCCGACTCCACCATCCCTGCTTCATCATGCACCCCGTACCGTCTTGACGTTAATAATTCAAAATCCTCGGTAATATAACCGCTCATTCGTCCGATTGCAAACGCTCCGGATAAACGATCGATTTCCGGTCGTGAATATCCCGGTAGCGGTTGACGCCGTCGCGGTAATCCGGCTGCAGCGCCACCTTGCCGCCCCCCTCGGGCAGGTCGATGGCGAAGGTCGGAACCGCGAGCGAACTCAATTTCCCACGGAACTCCCGCAGAATCGCCAGGCCGGCTTCGATCCCGGTGGCGAAATGACGCACTCCGCGTACCGGATCGACGTGAAACAGATAGTGCGGCTTGACCCGGTTGGCCGTCAGCGTGCGGAACAGATTTTCCAGCGTTTCCGCATCGTCGTTGACCCCGGCGAGGAGCACGCACTGGTTCAGCACCGGAACGCCGCGCGAGGTCAGGCGGAAACAGGCGCCGCGCGCCTCCGGCGACCATTCGTTCGGATGGTTGAAGTGGGTCAACAGCCACAGATTCGGATACGACGCCAACATGTCGGCGCAGGCCGCGGTCACCCGCTCCGGCCACGCCGACGGCATCCGGCTGCCGATCCTGAGCACCGCGATCGACGGAATCCGGCTCAGCCGGTCCAGAATCCGCTTCAGGGATTCCAGATCCAGCATCAATGGATCGCCTCCCGACAACAGTATTTCGCGTACTTCCGGGTGTTGCTCCAGATACACGGCTGCGTTTTCCAGCTCCTCCGGCGTCAGGTCGGCCAGATCGCTGCCGGATTTCCAGGTGCGTTTGCGGAAACAGAAGCGGCAGCGCAGCGCGCAGCGGCCGGTGGTCAGCAGCAGCGCCCGGTCGGTGAAACGGTGAATCAGCCGCGGGCACGGCATTTGTTCCTCCTCGGCCAGCGGGTCGAAGCTCGACGCCATGTCGGACAATTCCGCCGGGTCCGGGAAAATCTGCTTCCAGACCGGGTCGGACCGGCCCGCCGCCGGGTCGATCCGGCTCAGTAGATAGTCATTGGCGAGGAACGGATACTGCTTCAGCGTCTCCTGTTCCGGCGCGGTAAGTTCGATTCCTATTGTGCGTGCCGCCGCTGCCGCGTCGGTCACCGGTCGATTCTTCATTTCCAGCTCTTTACTTCTTGTTGTGCAGCGAAATCCGCGGGTCGGCCCAGGTGTACAGGAGGTCGGCGAGGAGGATTCCCCCCAGCGTCAGCACCCCCGTGATCACGAAAATCGCCATCTGCAGCGGATAATCCCGGCTTGACAGCGACAACAGCGCCAGCGCCCCCATTCCCGGAATCCCGAATACGTATTCCACCATCACACTTCCGGCGACCAGGCCGGGCAAGAGGCCGGCGGACAGCGTGATCAACGTGATCAGCGCGTTGCGGAAGGCGTGTTTCCAGATCACTTCGCTCTCCGGCACTCCTTTGGCGCGGGCGGTCCGGATGTAATCCCGGTGCAGCGTTTCCAGCATGCCGCCGCGGACATAGCGGGTCAGCATCGCAATTCCGGCATACGCCAGACACGTCACCGGCAACACGTACCGGCGCATATTTTCCCACGCCAGCTGCCAGCTGGTGAAGTTTTCCGGATTGTTGACCGCGAGCCCCCGCAGGGGAAACCAGTTCAGCCAGCCGCCCTCGCACAATAATGATTGCAGCATCAGCGCCACCCACATCGCCGGCAGCGAATAGAGGAAAAACATCATGATCGTCCCGGTCTGGTCGAATATGCCGTCGGCACGCGCCGCCGACCAGACGCCGGCCGGAAGCGCGATCATCCAGGTGATGAGCACCGCCAGCAGATTCAGCTTCAGCGTCACCCACAACCGCGGCGCAATCACGGCGCCGACCGGCCGGCCCGGTTCGACCACCGCCGAGCGGCCGAAGCTGCCGTGGGTGACCAGTTCGCCGAACCAATATGCGAAGCCGGTCAGGACCGGTTCATTCAAATGCAGTTCTTCTTCCAACCCGCGGTTGCGGGCGAGTCCGCTGCGGTCGCTCGACTGGGTGGCGCCGCCGCCGCCGTCGAAAAGCGACCCCCGCGCCGGATTTCCCGGCGCCAGGCGCAACAGCAGATAACTGGTGAACACGATCAGAAACAGTGTCACCAGCGCCAGCAGCAGCCGTTTGGTCAGATAGCCGAGCACTTTCGCGTTACCATCCCATCGCAGTCAGCCAGCGTCCGGCCAGTCCCGGCCAGATTCCGGCATATTGGTGATCGCCCGCGGCGACGAATTCATTGTTCGTTTCCGCCAGGCCGATGCCGTGCGGACCGTGCGGGAATACGTGCAATTCAAACGGGATCCGGAAGCGGCGCAATTCGACGGCGAACAGCAGGCTGTTTTCCACCGGTACGGCCTGGTCTTCGCTGGTGTGCCACAGAAACGCCGGCGGCGTTGCGGCGCTGATCCGGTGTTCGAGGCTCAATTCCGCCGCTTTCACCGGGTCCAGGGGGGCCCCCAGCAGATTCTCAAATGAACCGGAGTGACCGTACGGCGTGCTCGAAAGCACCGGATAACACAAAATCATCGCGTCCGGCCGCCGGGATTCGGTGTCCGCCCGGTCGCCCGCGCTGACCGAAATCGCCGCGTCGTCGAACAACGTTCCGGTGCTTGCCGCCAGGTGTCCACCGGCGGAAAAACCGAGAACCGCCACCTTGTCCGGCTTGACATTCCATTCACGGGCATGGAAGCGGACCAGCCTGATCGCCCGGAACGCGTCCGCCTGCGGCAACGGATAGCGGTTCGGCGCCACCCGGTAATGCACCACCGCGGCGTGAAATCCGAGCTCGTTGAAGCGTTCCGCGATCGGCCGGCCTTCATGGTCGGCGCGGCCCCCATAGCCGCCGCCGGGAAATACCAGCACGATCCCGCGCTTCGGCAGCTTCGGCAACAGATAAAGCTCCATATACGGTTTGAAATCCGCCCCGGCGGTCATCGCCTCCGGCCACAACGGTATCGTTTCCATCTTTGCATCTTTCTCGCGGTTGTTGTTATCAAAGCCACTTTCTATATTCGGCTGCTGCCGGCTTGTTGGCAGCGCTACCCCTATTTCGGGGCCGCGCTCTTTGCGAGTCGCGCCCCGGCACACGCGGGGGTTCCACCCCCATTCCCCCCGATCGCTCAAGCGCCGCTCGGCTTAGCGCGGCCTTGCCGCCGTCAGGGCGGCAAAGCCTTAGACCGGTTCGCGGCCTCCCTGCCGGTCGTCCGCTCGCGTCTGCTCCACGGCCGCAGGGGCCGCGGCGCTAAGGCGCCGGCGCCGCTCACGCGGCGTCCCCGTGCGCGCTCCCAAGTTGAAAATGAGTCGAGTAGTCGTGTTTACCCGGCTGCTCTCATTTTTTTACTTTCAGGTGGCGGTGGTATTCCTGGAGGCTGCAAACCTCCAGGCGGCCGACGTCCTGCATCGCGCGCAGGCCCTCCAATGCCGCCGCCATCCCCGACAGTGTCGTGGTGATCGGAATCCCCCGCGCCACCGCGCTACCCCGCATCTGAATCTCATCCACCATCGCCTCGGCTCCCGCCTCCGGCGTGTTGATGATCCATTGCACCTTGCGCTCCGCAATCAGATCCAACAGGTTCGGCCGCCCGCGCGAAATCCGGAAGACCGCTTCGGTCCTGATCCCGTGATTGTACAGCAGGGTCGAAGTACCGCACGTCGCGTAAATCTTGAACCCCTCGCGCACCAGCTCCCGGGCGAATTCGATGGCGCCGTCCTTGTCCTCGTCGCGCAGCGACAGAAACACGCTGCCAGAAACCGGAATCTGGTTGCCCGCCGCAATCTGCGACTTCAAATACGCGATCCCCAGCTCCGAGTCGATGCCCATCACCTCGCCGGTCGACTTCATCTCCGGCGACAGCACGATGTCCACCCCCGGAAATTTGACGAACGGAAACACCGCTTCCTTGACCACTGTATACGGCGGAAGCACCTCCTGCGTGTATTTTTGCGCCTTCAGTGTCTTCCCGACCATGCACAGCGCCGCTTTTTTCGCCAACGGCACGCCGATCGCTTTGCTGACGAACGGCACCGTCCGCGAGGCACGCGGATTCACTTCCAGAATATACACCTCGCCGTGCTGAACTGCAAACTGAATATTCATCAATCCTTTGACATGCAGCTCGCGCGCCAGGTCGTACGCGTGCTTTTTGACCGTCGCCAGCGTCGAAGGCGTCAGATCCTTCGCCGGTATCATGCACGCCGAATCGCCCGAGTGGATGCCGGCGAGTTCGACGTGCTGCATCACCGCCCCGATCACCGTACTTTTGCCGTCGGAGATGCAGTCGACATCCAATTCGAGCGCGTCTTCGAGGAAGCTGTCGATCAGAATCGGCTTGCCTTCGGCGGCCAGCGCCGCCTCTTCGACGTAGTGGCGCAGGTACTTTTCCTTGTAGACGATCACCATGGCGCGGCCGCCCAGCACGAACGACGGACGCACCAGCACCGGATAGCCGATCCGGTTGACGATTGCAACCGCTTCTTCGACGTTGTGGGCGATGCCCGACGGCGGCTGTTTGATGCCGAGGCGGTCGGCCAGCTGCTTGAAGAAATCGCGGTCCTCCGCCCGGTCGATATCCTCGGGGCTGGTGCCGATCACATTGGCGCCGGCGGCTTTCAACCGGTTCGCCAGATTCAACGGCGTCTGACCGCCGAACTGCACGATGACCCCGGCGCACTTTTCCCGCTCGTAGATGTGCATCACATCTTCCAGCGTCAACGGCTCGAAGTACAGCTTGTCGCTGGTGTCGTAGTCGGTCGAAACCGTTTCCGGATTGCTGTTCACCATGATGGTTTCGTAGCCGGCATCGCGCAGTGCGAACGCCGCATGCACACAGCAGTAATCGAATTCGATTCCCTGGCCGATCCGGTTCGGACCGCCGCCCAGGATCATGATCGCCTGTTTGCCCTGCGCGTCGCGCACCGGCTCGTCGTATTCGCCGTACGTCGAATAATAGTACGGCGTGAATGCGGTAAATTCTCCGGCGCAGGTGTCGACCGCGGCGAATACCGGTTCGACTCCGGCCTCTTTGCGCGCCCGGCGCACCGCGAGTTCGTCGCTCCCGGTCAGCCACGCCAGCTGCCGGTCGGAGTAGCCGAACTCCTTCGCCTGGCGCAGCAGCGCCGGATTGCAGGCCAACTGTGGGAGCGAACCGGCGGCGGTGATTTCTTCTTCGAAGCAGGCCAGCTCGTCGAGGTGGCGCAGGAAATAACGGTCGATCCGGGTCAACGCGTGGACGCGCTCGATGCCCCAGCCGCGCTTCAACGCTTCGCGCAGCGCGAAAATGCGTTCGCAGTTGGACCGCTCCAGTTCGGCGGCGAGTTTTTCGTCGTCCCAGGCCTGGTATTTGCCGTCCTTGCCGTCGGCGCCGAAGCCGGCGCGGCCGGTTTCCAGCGACCGCAGCGCCTTCTGCAGCGACTGCTTGAAGGTCCGGCCGATTGCCATCGCTTCGCCGACCGACTTCATCTGGGTGCCCAGCGTCGAATCGGCGGCCGGGAATTTCTCGAAGGTGAAGCGCGGAATTTTGGTGACGACGTAATCGAGCGCCGGTTCGAAGCATGCCGGGGTTTCCCGGGTGATGTCATTCTGCAATTCGTCCAGCGTATAACCGACCGCGAGCAGCGCGGCGATTTTGGCGATCGGAAAGCCGGTGGCTTTGCTGGCAAGGGCGCTGGAACGCGAAACCCGCGGATTCATTTCGATGATGATCTGGCGGCCGTCCGCCGGATTGACCGCCCATTGGACGTTGGAGCCGCCGGTTTCCACGCCGATCACGCGCATCACTTCGAGCGAGGCGTCGCGCATTTTCTGGTATTCGCGGTCGGTCAGGGTCTGGATCGGCGCCACGGTGATCGAGT
>JAVBQJ010000030.1:0-29902 GCA_031549115.1 Victivallaceae bacterium | reverse complement strand
CCTCGATCGGAAGGCCACTCCGGATTCTTTGCGGATTCGCGATCATGGCAAGCCCAATTAGTTGCCGCATCAATTTACTGCGCCGGTCCTTTTTTTTGCCTTTTTTCGGCTTTTTCGCCTTTTTGCTATTGACTTTTTGATATTAATTTATTATAATAGGATGTGTAGACATATTATAATATCATTAGCAAAGGTGATGTATGAAGAATTTGCTCTGGGTATGGCTGCTGGTTGCCGGTGCGCTGTCGTGCGGAGCCGGCGAGGTGTTTCCGGTGCCGACGCAAATCGAGCTGTCCGGAGCGGAGACCGCGCCGTTTGCCGTATTGGCGCCGGACGCCGGATTGCCGCCGGATACCGGGTTGCCGCTGGCGGAGACCAGCGGATTCCCGGTGACGTTGCGTCATGGCGATATGGGATCGGAGGAGGCTTACCGGCTGGAGATCGGCATGGAGCACGCGGTGATCGAAGCCGGAGGCGACCGCGGGACGCTGTATGCGCTGATGACGCTGGGGCAGCTGCTGCGGCCGCGGGATGGACAATGGGTATTGCCGGTGGGAACGGTCACGGACCGGCCGGTGAACCGGATTCGGGCGGCGATGCTGGGATTGCGCGGCTGCGTGGCGTCGCCGGAGGCGGTCGAAAACTTCAAGCAGGTGCTGGCGATGCTGGGGAAGTTGAAGTACAATACCGTGTATCTGGACGTCAGCGAGTTCGCCCGGATTTACAACGCGGAGATACTGCGCTTTCCCAATACGGATGGAATCGCTTTTTCGGCGGAGCAAGTGCGGGAGATACTGGATTACGCCAAAGCCTGGCACTTGAAGGTGGTGCCGATGGCGCAGATCGTCAGTCACGGGACCTGGGTATTGGGCAATTACGCCAACCAGCAGATGCTGGAAGACCCGGGCGATACCGGCTGGAATACCGTGTGGTGTTGGCGGCATCCGCGGACGAAGGAGTTTACCGAGGCGTTTCTGGAGGAGACGCTGGCGTTCTTCGGGGCGGACGAATTTCATGTGATGCTGGATGAGATACTCTATGGGTCGTTCGGGACATGCCCGCGCTGCAAGGATACGCCGCAGGAGGAGTTGATGGCGGAGATCATCGGCGATTTGCATACGTTTCTGCGGGACCGGGGTGCCCGGATGACACTGTTTCACGATGGCTTCCTGACCGGCGAGGCCACCTTCCTGGATCCGGAGGCGCAGCCGAATGCGCTGACCCGGAATATGCCGAAGGACATGTTGGTGAACGTCTGGTATTACGGCGATTACAAGCGTCTGATCGACAAGCAGTTCGATTATTATTCCAGTTGCGGTTACGAGTTGATGGGGGCGAGTTTCCTGTACCCGTCCAATATCGAAGCCTTTGCCAAGCGCTATCGCGACCAGGCCGGATGCATGGCGACGTACTGGTTTGCGATGCCGGCGATGGGGTGGGTCGACTTCGAGCAATTCAACACCACCGGGATGGCGATTACCTCCTGGTCGGCCGGGTATTACTGGAATCCGGATGTGAAGCTGCATGGCGAAGTCGATTTCGAGCCGGTGTATGCGGTGGCGCGGCATCTTTACGGGGAAACGCCGGTGTTTGCCGCGCCCGTGCCGGTGGCGCTTCCGGTCAACCGGGAACTCGGCGTGGCGGCGGGGCAGTGGCCGGGGCGGGTGCATCAGGAGACGCTGCCGCAGTTGCCGGCGAATATTGCGACTCCGGTCGGAACGGTGCCGTATGCCGGATTGGCGGTGGTATCGGGGCTGGAGGGGGACGGATTGCCGGTCGAACTGACGATCCCGGTGGGACGGAAGCTGGCGCGGGCGGCGTTCCTGCATGCGTCCGGGGTGCCGTCGAATAATTCGAAGCTCTATGCGCACGGCGGTTTCGCATTGGAACCGGAGCTGGGATACTACCGGATACAGTATGCGGACGGGAGCATGGAAACGATTCCGTTGCGCTTCCGGCGGGAGATCGTGGATTGGAATTCGCGGTTGGATGCGGCGCGGGAGCGGCGCGGCTGGGGGGCGATGGGGAGCAACCGGTTGAACTGCCGATTGGGGTTGTTGAGCTGGGAGAACCCGCATCCGGAGAAGGAGGTGACGGCGGTAGTGCTGCATTCGGCACAACAACTGGCAACGCCGATCGCCTGCGCCGCCCTCCTGATCGACGAAATAAATTAAAAAAATAAAAAATAAAAAAAGAGAGCCGCGAAGCGGCGGTCTGCCCTCCGTCATACGGAGGCGCGGTCCAGCGGCGAATACGCTGGTCGATCCCAGAAGGGATCGAAATCCAGGGAAGCGAGCCGGGAGGCGAGCGCTTCGACCCGAGGTAGCGATGATGCAGGGAGAGCGAAGCGACTCCCGGAATACGGAGCGGACGAGGCGCCGCACCTGCGGCGAATACAAGCATGTAATGACAGTACAGACGAAAGGAACAGCCGAATGTACCTGCGCATAATAACAATGATTTCCGTGTTGGCGTTGACCGCCGTCGCCGGGGTCACGGTGGACGACTTCGAAGCCGGTTTCGCCGGTACGTTCAGCGCCGACGGCGGCGCGACAATGGAGCGGACCGGAGGCGAGGGGGTGACCCAGGGCAGCTGGGCGTTGAAAATCACGCTGCCGGCGCAGCCGGACGCCGCGGCGCCGCGGCAGCGGGCAAATCTCCTGTATGAGTTGGAACCGGGCTCGGTGGATTGGGCCGGTGACCACTTCCGGATGGATGCGATGGTGATGGGGACGATGCCGTTTTCGGGGATTTATCTGTTGACCGACGATGGTTACCGGGTGGCATATTTGAACGACATCACCGGCGGGGTGGATCTGGCGATGAGCCAGTTCTATCCCGAGGGCGGCGGGGAATTCGCCTGGGAACGGGTGCGGCAGCTCCAGATCAGCTTTTTTTCGAATCCGGGCGCGGGCGGCAGCCGGATTATCCTGGACCGCCTGGAGTTCACGGTGGTGGATGGGCCCGACTACAGCAATCTGTATTATGTGGAAAATTGACCGCCATGGAGTTATAGTAATGAGGCAACTTCAAAAGTCTGTTCTTGCCATTTTGGGCGGCTTACGGTGTCGTATACCGGGAGCGATTGTGCCCGGTTACCCTACAGGTAGCCGGACAAATCTACCCGGCATCCGTCATCCGCAATCCATCCCAAACTGGCAAAACCATACTTTTGAAATTACCTCTTAATACAAAAAACATGGGTGCAGATACTATGATACGTCAAACGAAAACCCGGGAAGTATGCGAGGCGATACGCCGGGAGTTTATCCTGAGCGGCGACTTCTACAACCAGCTGCTGCCGGCGGAACAGGCGCTGACCGAACGCTTCGGCGTTTCCATCGTGACCGTACGTCGCGCGGTGGATGAGCTGGTCCGCGAGGGGTTGCTGGAGAAGCGGCAGGGATCGCGCACCGCGGTGGTGATGCCGGCGAGCGCTGCGTCCCGGACCATCGCCGTGATGATCCCGGAAATGCAGATATCGCCGTCGTACTTCTATATGGGCACCCGGATCGCCAATCTGCTGCGCCGCCGTGGGCACCAGGTACAGGTTTTCGCCGGCAAGGATACCGACGCCCACGAGCTGCTGCGCTTTCAGGAAAGCTCCGATGTCCGGCTGGAAGGCGCGGTGATCTGCGGTTACCTGGTCAACCACCGGATGCTGCGCGGCGCGAACTTCCCGTATGTATTAGCCGGAGGAGAGGGGCGCTGGGATATGGACAACATTTCTTTCGACCTGCGCTCCGGAGTGATCCGGGCGATGGAATATCTGTTGGCGCACGGACACCGGCGGATTCTGTTTGTCTCCAATTATTTCGACGATGGGCCGCATATCGAAAGCCTGCGCCGGACCTTCAACTTCAAGGAAACCGCCCGCTTCATGGGGTATGCCGACGCGCTGTTCGACGCGGGCATCGAGGTCGACGAGAACCTGGTCCTGCATGGCGGCTCCGGCAAACGCAGCGCCTATCTGGCGATGACGCGGAAATGGAAACAGGACGGGTTGCACGGCGCGACCGCGATCCTGGCCAGTACCGATTTCGTGGCCGAGGGCATCATGCAGGCGTTGAACGAAGCCGGGTTGCGGGTGCCGGAGGATATTTCGCTGGTGAGCTGCACCAATCAGCTCGACCCGAACGATTCGTTGTTCGAACCGTTGACCACGCTGGATCTGCGTTACGATGAAGTCGCCGTCCGCGCGGTGGATATGATCCTCGACCGCATCGAGCACCCGGTGCCTGCGGACGACGTTTATGTCAGTTATTGTCTGATCCCGAAGTTATTGCTCCGGTCGACCGTGGCCGAAGCGAAACCGGAAAAAGTTTAATCACAAAAGGAGGCTTCCCATGATGAAACGCACAAATTATTTCACGCTCATCGAGTTATTGGTGGTGATTGCAATTATCGCGATTCTGGCCAGCATGCTGCTGCCGGCATTGAGCAAGGCGCGGATGGCGGCGCAGGCGATCAAATGCACGTCGAATTTGAAACAGTCGGCGTTGATGACGATCCTGTATCTGAACGACAACGACGAGTCGTTTGTCACTTATGCGGGGTACAAGGCCGGCGGACACGGCACGGTTTCGCACTGGGTGTCCCGGTTGCAGCCGTATGTGGGCAAGGAGATCGAAACCTTTGACGGACCGCAGTGGTATTGCACGGTGGCGCCGAATACCACCGATTCGCTGACCTACGGTTTCACCGACTGGTACGCAACCGGCATGGGCGGATACGATCCCCTGGAACTGGGATACGATAAAACCGGCGTATTCAACTTTATGTCCCCCAACGGTCAGGAAATTCGCTATATGAATGCCAAACCGGCGCGGCAGAGCAGCAAAACCGCGATCCTGCTCGACGTCACACTGCTGCAGGCGACCGGACCTGCGCTCATGGGCAACCGGTGGTTCACCTTCATGGACGGCGCGATCGGTCACTTCGGCGAACATCACGGCAACCGCGGCGGCATGGCTTTCCTCGACGGCCACGCGATCCAGACCGACGGCAAAAGCGCGATCGATTACGGCGTCGTCCATTACTATGACAGCGCTTTCAACCGGAACGGCAATGCCATACCATAACACACGGGAATTTTCATCATGCGTTTTCAATGTGAAGTATTGTGCACGGGCGAAATCGGAACCGGCACGTCGTATTACGGTTGGCCGACCATGATCCGGAACCGGCACGGCGAATTGCTGGTCGTCGCCTCGGGACGGCGGGAGCACCTTTGCCCATACGGGAAGATCGAACTCTTCCGCTCCGCGAACCTCGGTGCCGACTGGAGTATGCCGGAAGTATTGGTAAACGGCAAGCTGGACGACCGCGATCCCGGTTTGCTGGAAACACCGGCGGGAACGCTGCTGGTCACCTGGGTCCCCAGCATCGTCTGGTTGGATGATTGGGAGGTCCCCGGCAACGGCGGCAGCGCCGAAGAACGCGCGGCGATGGCGCGGACGATCACCCTCGACGATCTGTGGCGCGAACGCGGCGTCTGGATGATCCGCTCCGCCGACAATGGCGCCAGTTGGAGCGCGCCGTACCGGATTCCGGTTTTCACGCCGCATGGGCCGATGGTGATGGCTGACGGCACACTCGGCTGCATCGGTCTTGAAGCCGCGTCGAGCGCCACCTGGCACATTTCCGGCGGCAGCTGGCTGGGAGCGCCGGCATTCGCGGTGTCGAAGGACGACGGCCTGCATTGGGAGGTGATTTCGCGTCCGCCGCAGCCGCCGGGGCTGTGCTGGAGCGAACCGGCGGCGGTCCAGAGCAACGACGGCCGCCTGGTGGCGATCTACCGCAACGACGGCCCCGGCGGCCGCGATCTGTGGCAGATCGATTCGTGGGACGGCGGCCACACGTGGGGGACGCCCCGGCGCATCTCCACCGGGCTGCCGCCGCATCTCGCCAAACTCCGCGACGGACGCTTGCTGTTGACCTACGGGTGGCGCAATTACCATGGCGACAACTGGGTTTTCCCGCCGAGCTCGATCCGGGCCCGGGTCAGTACCAACGACGGCGCCGACTGGTCGGAGGAGCTGGTGTTGATCGAAGACTCGCCGTTGCCGGATATGGGCTACCCGTCCACGGCGGAGCTGGACGACGGCAGTCTCTTCACCTTGTGGTACGACGACCGCCGTCGCGCCGGGAATAATCACTTCCTGCGCCATATTCACTGGCGATTGGAGTGATAAATTTCTATTGGTGAATACGTTCTGATTTTCATCAAACGAAAAAATCGCGGATGCCGACGGTATTCAGCGATTTTTTCGTTTGGTGAAAAATCATGGTTTCTCGAGATTGACCGGTCGAATCAAAAATAATTTTCGAAGTTTTTTCGTTCCGGGTATTGACTTTTTGTGTGATTTACACTATACTATTGGTATCTTGAATACCACATTAATACCAGCAGGGATGAGTTCCGATGCCGTTATATAAGAAAGTGGCCGAACAGATTTGCCGCGATTACGTTGCCGAACCGACTTTGCCGGGAGAGCGGCAGCTGGCGGAGCGCTATGCCTGTGCGCGGACGACCATACGTTTGGCCCTGAAGGAGTTGCAGCTTGCCAGCCGGTTGGAATCTTCGGCCCGTACCGGCCACCGGCTGATCGGCCCGGCCGGTGATGTGACGCCGGCGTCGTCGGTGAGCCCGGTTCCGGCCCGGACGGTGTGGAATGTGGTGATGTTGGTCGGTTCCTGGCAGCTGGTGGATCAGAATTTCCTGAACTTCGTCGCCGGGGTCCTGGAGGCGGCACGGCAGCATCCGGTCAATCTGGTGACCCGGGTCGTCGATGAGAACCGCGATCTCTCCGGCGTCACTTCGCTGGCGTTGCTGCATCCGGGGATCGAAGCCGATGCCTATATTCTGACTTCGCTGTCGGAAAAGCTGCGCGGCTTCGCCGAAAACCAGCTCAAACCCTGCGTGGTGCTGGGCTCGTCCGGCACATTGGAGCCGGATGACCGCCGTCGCTTCGTGCAAATTCTGCAGCCGTCCCGGGAGCGCGTTCAATCGCTGCTGCAGCTGCTGCAACGGCATGGACACCGCAAAATTCTGGCGGTGGTGCCGAGCGCGCTCCTGCATGAGGATCTGACGGCGACGCTGCAATGCCACCCGGAGTGGGAACTGGATTGCGATATCGTCGATGTCACGCTGAATCACGATTCGACCACGGTGGCGCCGGGGGTGGCGGAAGCCGTCTATGCGCGGCTGCAGCGCCATACCGCGCTCTTGCTGTTCTTCGGCGGCGCGTCGTCGTTGGCGGTATACCGGAAACTGACCGCCGCCGGAATCGAGATTCCGCGTCGGCTGTCGCTGGTGGCCGACTCGGGCCGCTTCGATTACTACATCCGGGTATGCGGGATCGCCTCGGTTTACTTCGACACCCGCGAGGAGGGGCGCTCCTGTATCGAAGAGTTGCTCCGGCAGCTGCAGACCGGACAATTGAATTTCGAATGCCGGATTGCCGGCCACTGCTTCCATCCCGGTCACACCATTGTGGCGGCGATGGCGCCGGACGCGATTACCGCTTACGACCGGATGCGGCAGCAACGCCGCAACGGATAAAATCAGCAAAAAAGGAGTTGGAAAATGCGAAAATTATTTACATTAATAGAGCTTCTCGTAGTGATTGCGATCATCGCAATTCTCGCCAGCATGCTGCTGCCGGCGCTGGCGAAGGCGCGGGCGGCGGCGCAGGGGGCGAAGTGCACGTCGAATCTGAAGCAGGTGATGCTGCTGACGACGCTGTATTTGAACGACCACAATGAACAGATCGTCAGTTTCTCTTCGCTGGCCGACAAGCCGGTCAGCCACTGGATGTCGTCGCTGCAGAAGTACCTCGGCGAAGCGACCAGCGACGACAATACCAAATGGGGGCTGCCGCAATATTACTGTCCGGTCACGCCGGATCTGCCGAACAGCGCGCAGACGTTCAGCATGACCGACTGGTATGTGAACAATTTTTGCGGACACGATCCGCTGGATCTGTTCGGACCCGGCAAACTTTTCCAATACGAGATCATCGGCTCCGGCTACAACAGCATCATGCAGGCCAAAATGGCGAAGCGCCCGGCCGACACCGTGGTGTTTCTGGATGCCACCATTGCGGCGGCTGGAAAAGTGCTGTATTACGGCAATAAAAAGCATTCGATCGGCGGCGATGCCGGAATCGCGGCCGGCCACGCACTGTTCGGCGAACATCATGGACGGAAGGGCGGCATGGCGTTTCTGGATGGGCACGTCGAACAGGTGGCCGGGCTGGAATCGCAGAAATACGGAATTTTTCAGTTCTACGACGTGCAAGGGAATGCTTTGTGGAACTGATGCAACGACAAACGCATAGCGGGGGTGAAAATGCGATATGGTGAAATTCTGGCGCGCGGCAGTGTGACGCCGGATACGGAGACATTTTACGGCTGGCCGACGATGATCCGGCGACATAACGGGGAAATTCTGTTGACGGCGTCGGCGCGGCTCGATCATCTGTGCCCGTTCGGGCGGATCGTGCTGTTCCGCTCCGGCGACGGCGGCCGCAGTTGGTCGGAGCCGCAGACGGTGGCGGACGGGCCGCTGGACGATCGCGATCCGAGCATTGTGGAGCTTCCGGACGGGTCGTTGCGCCTCGCCTGGACGGCGGGTCTGGAGTGGCTGCGCTATTGGGACGAACGCTGCAATTGCACGCCGGAACAGACTCGCGAGGCGGTGGCGGCGCGAACGACGCTGGCGCAGGTGCTGGACGGGTGGGGGACCTGGATGGCGGCGTCGGAGGACGGCGGAGCGCACTGGAGCGATGCGTGGCGCATTCCGATTTACAGTGAATACGGCGCCGCGGTGCTGCCCGACGGCACCATGGTCGCGGTGGGGGAGGAAAATTTTGCCGATGTCGCCGACATGCGCTGCGGCAGTTGGCTGAAAGCGCCGGCCTGCGCGCGTTCCGGCGACGGCGGCCGCAATTGGCAGATCACCTCCCGCTTCGACATCGGAGCAGGGTCGAAGCTGCGATTGAGCGAATCGATGGCGGCGCGGATGCGGGACGGGCGGTTGGTCGCGGTCTTCCGCAACGACGGGCCGGGGGGGCGGGATTTGTGGCAGATGGTTTCGTATGACGCCGGCGACAGCTGGTCGGAGCCGCGCCGGATCTGCGACGGATTGCCGCCGCATCTGTTGACGCTGCCGGACGGCGGTCTGCTGTTGAGTTACGCGCGCCGCGATTATTGCGGCGGCATGAGTTCGGTCTGCGCCCGTTTCAGTGACGATTACGGCGACAGCTGGTCGGAGCCGTGGGTGGTGGCGGAGGACGCGCCGAGTCCCGACATGGGGTACCCGTCGACGGTGCTGCTGGACGACGGGGCGTTTCTGACCGTGTGGTACAACAATTGCCGCCGGGTCGAGGCCTCCGGCCATTGGAACAACAAAGTGCCGTTCCTGCAATACGCCGTCTGGCGCCGGTGACAAATCGAGGAAGCGATGGTACAGGGAGAGCGAAGCGATTCCCGGAACATGGAGCGTACGAGGCACCGTATCAGCGGTGAACGTTTCGGCTCAATGACAGCAATACATGATTGGGAGCGAGTTGGATGATGAAATGGAACTGGTTTTGTTGGCTGTTGCCGCTGTTGATGTTGCCGGGGGAGGGGCGGGCGGAAACGCCGGCGCTGATCCGGGATGGTGCGAGCGACTATGTGATTGCGGTCGCCGCCGACGCGATTCCGGCGGAACGGAACGCGGCGCAACAACTGCAACACTATCTGAAGGAAATTTCCGGGGTCGAACTGCCGGTGGTGAATACGGTTCCGGCCGCCTCTCCGGCGATTTACGTCGGCCAGTCGCCGCAGGTTGCGGCATGGCTGCCCGCGGTCGATTTTGCCGGATTGGCGGCGGATGCGGTCGTGCTGCAAACGCTGGAGGACGGCAATCTGGTGGTGGCGGGCGGGCGGCCGCGTGGGACATTGTACGCGGTGTTCACGCTGCTGGAGGAGAGCTTCGGCGTGCGCTTCTGGGGGCCGGGCGAAGAGTCCGTACCGCGAGAACGGGAACTGTTGCTGCCGTCGTGGAATCTGGTGTATACGCCGCCGTTCGCGATCCGGGAAGCGCATTTTCTATTCCGCGCCAACCAGGAACACCCGGAATACACCGTTCAAAGCAAACAGAATGGGCACTATCTGACCCTGCCGCCGGAGTGGGGCGGCAACGTCAGTTCGTTCGGAACCGGACACACCTTCGAATTGCTGCTGATCCCGGTCGCCCGTTACTTCGCCGCGCACCCCGAATGGTTCAGCTTCAATGGCACCGAACGGGTCGGCGGACAGACGACAGGGCAATTGTGCCTGACCAATCCGGAGATGAAAGAAGAGCTGATCCGCAACGCGCTGGCGTTGCTGGCCGGGGATGCCGAACGCCGGGTTTTCCACATCAGCCAGAATGACAACAGCAATTACTGCCGCTGCGCCGCCTGCGAGGCCAAGGCCGCGGAATTGGGCGGACAGACCGATCTGATGATGTGGTTCCTGAACGACGTCGCCGCCCGGCTGGCGGAAGTCCACCCCGATGTGATCGTCGAGACCCTGGCGTACCAATATACCCGGCCCGCCCCCACTTCGGTGAAACCGGCGCCGAACGTGCGCATCCGGCTGTGCTTCATCGAAGCGGATATTTCGCAGCCGTTCACGCACCCCCGGAATGCCGACATGCTGTACAGCCTTACCGGCTGGAGCCGGATAGCGCCGCGGCTGGGAACCTGGATTTATGTGACCAATTACGCCAATTATATTTTCCCGCACCCGAACTGGGACGGCTTCCCGGCGGATCTGCGTTTGTTCCGCGACAATCACGTCGACGCGGTCTTTGCCGAGGGCGACGCCGGTTCCGGCCGGGTCGGCAATCTGGTGACGATGCGCAGCTGGGTGATGCAGAAGCTGATGTGGAATCCGGATCTGGATGCGGACCGGTTGATCCGGGAATTCATGACCGGCTATTACGGTGCTGCCGCGCCGAAGTTGGAAGCTATGCTGACGCTGTTGCGCGAAACCGCGGCGGCCAGCCCGGTCACCATTCCGTGCTATATGCCGGACAGCGCCCAATGGCTGCCGCTGGAGGTGTTGCGGCAGTGCCGGGAGCTGGCCGGTGCCGCCTGGGACGCGGTTTCCGGCGATCCGGTATTGAGCCGCCGGGTCCGGTTGATCGCGGCCGAGCTGGATTATACCTGGCTGTGGCGGCGCGAGGCGGAGGCGGCGGAACGCGCACTGGGGTCGAACGTTGATGCCGCGGAGCTGCGGGAGTTGCTGGATACGGTGCCGGAGTTGCTGCTGGAGTACGATCCGGAGGCCTTCTGGGGGCAGGGGGCCGCTCCCGGAGAGCTGAATGCCGAATTACGCAAGCGTCTGGCATTGGAGGATTCGGAGCCGCTTGCCGGATTTCCGGCTTGGCAACCGGGTGATTCGGTGGTATTGTTTAAACTGGCGGATTATGAGGTCATCGGCAATACCCGGTTGATTTTTTACGATGGCGCCTGGACCAGTGACGGGGGGCTGCGCATCCCCGGGACGCATACCGAGCGGGTGATCCGGAGCCGTCCGGGAACGGAGTGGAGGGATGGCGCCTGGGAGCTCTTTGTGGAATTGAAGGCCGACCGCGGGGCGGACAATGCCGCCGCCGCGGTACAGATCGGTGTGCGTACTATGGCGGGCGTGGAGGTGCCGGTGGCGATTCCGGCGGCGGATTTGCCGCGCGATGAATACCGTTTCGTCCGGATCGGGGAATTTGCGCCGGGACCGGGGGGCGTGGTCTTCGTCGACGCCCGGCAGGCGCCGGAGGTGACGAACGTCTACTTGCGCCGCATGTTCGCGAAGCAAGTCAAATAAAAAAGAAAAAATTAAATAGAGCCGCCATTCATGGCGGCGGTCTGCCCTCCGTCATACGGAGGCGCGGTCCAGCGCGCGAACAGCGCTGGTCGCCGATGGCGCCGCAGGCGCCCGAAAGAGGCGAAACTGTAGGGAAGGATTGCCGGGAGGCGATCCGGAGCCGCCCGAGGTAGCGATGGTGTAGATTGGACCGAAAGCGTGAGCAACGGTCCAATCTACACATAGAGCGGACGAGGCCCGACGCAGGCGGTAGAGTTGCTTTACGCGGTAACAAAACATAAAAAAGGCTGGTTTATGAGTGCGACGGCATGGATTGCGCCCGCCGGTGCGGCGGAGGAGCGCAATGTCTGTTTTCAGGCGGTGAGCGTGTTCGAATTGGCGGCGGTCCCGGCCGGGAGTGAACTGCGGATCACGGCGGAGAGCCGTTACCGGCTGTATGTCAACGGCGTTTATCTGGGCGACGGTCCGGCGCGCGGCAGCCGGACCGGTTGCTTCGTTGACAGCTACCCGGTGGCGCCGCTGCTGCGGCGGGGACGCAACGCCGTCGCGGTCGAGGTGCAATGCATGAACTACCCCAGCTTCATCGCCGTCCCCGCCGAACCGGCATTGTGGGTGGAATTCGCCGGCGGACTGGAATTGGAACCGGCCTGGCGGGTCCGGCGCGCGCCGGAATGGCGCGGCGACACCGATTATTTTTCATTGCAGAGCGGCTATGCCGAGTGGATCGACCACCGGCTGGAATCGTCGTCGTGGCTTACCGGCGAAGGGGTCGGTGACTGGGAACCCGCCGTCGTCATTGCCGCTGAACGGCCGCTGGCGCGGAAGAAGTTGATTCCCCGGCCGATTCCGGCCTTGCGGGAGCGCGAGTACGAAGCGCCGCGCCCGGTGGCGCACTTCCGGCTGCCTCCGGCGGATTGCGCCGACGTCCACGTAGCGCGGCTGATGACGGAGGAGGAGTTGACCGCGCTTCCGGCGGCGGCCGCAACCGCGCCGTGGCATTGGGAGGTACCCGCCGACGGCGGCGGCTTCGCGCTGATCGTCGACTTCGGACGCGAAGTGATCGGCGAGGTGACAGTTGAAATCGAAGGCGCGGCTGGCACGGTCGTCGATCTCGGGTTCGAGGAGGCGTTGTGGCAGGGGCGCATCCGCGCCGACAGCCCCGGCGATCCGTCGTACAACTTCGCCGACCGCCATATTCTGGCGGGAGGGCGGACCACCGTCGGCAACCGGTTTTCCGAACGCGGCTTCCGGATGATGGAAATCGCGTTGCGGGAGATCACCGCGCCGGTGACCATTCACCGGATTGCGGTGCGCGACCGGCGCTATCCGTGGCCGGAGGCGGCGGAATTCGCCTGCTCCGACCCGGAAATTACCGCGATCCGCTGCTGCTGCATTGAAACGCTGGCGTGCTGTTCGACCGACGTATTCATGGATTGCCCGTGGCGCGAACGCGCCTTCTGGACCAACGACGCACTGGTGGAAAACCGGGCGACGCTGGCGGCGTTCGGCCCGGCGGCGCTGCACCGGCACTGCTTCGACCTCTTGCTGAACCAATGCTGGGAGAGCAACGGGTTGTTTCCGGGGCCGTGTCCGGGGCCGCCGGAGGGGTACAACGACGGGGCGGTGTTGATCCCGTCCAATTTGTACATCTGGCAGATGCTGGAGGATTATGTCGACTTTTCCGGCGATCTGGAGGTGATGCGGCGCCATTGGGCGGGGTTGCTGCGGATTCTGGAAACCTTTGCCGGATGGAGCGGCGCGGACGGGTTGGTGACGCCGCCGGCGCAATACTGGAACTTTTTCGACTGGAGCTTCGAACGCAACGGTTACAGCTTTCAGGCGCAGCGCTGCGCGCTGTTGAATTACTGGTACATCGGTGCGATGCGCTCGGCGCTGCGGCTGGCGCGTCTCGCCGGATTGGCCGGGACGGCGGCGTTGCCGGAGCGGATCGGGCGGGCGGCACGGACGTTGACGGAGGAATTTCACGACCCCGCTTCGGGGCGGATCGTCGACTGCTGTCTGCGGGATGGGCAACCGGAACGGCTCTCCAGTCAACTGGTTCACGCTGCCGCGCTGGCCTCCGGCACGGTCCCGGAGGAGCGCATTCCCGGATATGTCCGGGCGCTGGAAGACGACGCATTGTTGGCGCCGGATCTGTTCCTGCTCGATGTCGTGCTGCGGCAGATGGGCAGGCAGGGGCGCGGCGAATCCGCGCTGCAACGGATCCGCGACTGCTGGGGGCCGATCGTGCGCAGCGGCGCGCCGACGATCTGGGAATCCCGCGACGGCAAGGCGGCGTTTCAGGAGGCAGGAAGCCTGTGCCATGGCTTCACCGCGATGCCGGTGACCTTCGTACAGGAAGCGATATTGGGAATCCGGGCATTGGAGCCCGGCTTCCGGCGTTTCCGGATCGCGCCGGAGCCCTGCGGCCTGGATTGGGCGCGCGGAAGCGTATTGACGATGGCGGGAACGATCGACATCGCGTGGAAAACGGAAGAATACGGCCGCCTGGCTATCGAGGCTGTCATTCCGGAAAGTTGTTGCGGCGTGACGGCGGACGGGCGCGAATTCGCCTCCGGCCGTCACCGGTGGCGGCAGTGATTGGGAAAATTCAGCGGAGAGCAATTGCATTATCATTTGCGGCGGAGTATATTCCCGCTGTCGCGGGTGTGTATATCGATTGAAATCAGCGGGATTTTCTGGCATGCGGCATTTATTTGAAGCGCAACTGCAAACGGAGTGGAAGATCATTTCCTCGTTGGCGCCGTCGGAGGTCGAGCCGGTCTGCGATTTCACGCCGGATGGGGAACAGATTGAAACGCAGGCGCGCCATCAGCATTGCGTGGAGCTGAATGTGGGCTTGCAGGGGCGTTGCGTATTCGGATTCAACACCAAGTATTACCGGCTTGAGCCCGGTGTGTGCATGCTCCAGACCAGCAAAGACATCCACGATACCGGCAGGTCGCTCGGCGAGGAGGCGTACTACGGCTGCATTCACTTCTATCCCGGGTATATTTATTGGGAAATATTCGAATTGCGCGGTACCGACTATTCCTCGGTGTGTCTCCGGGAGGTTCCGGATTTCGGCATGGGCTGGTGGATGCGGGACGGATTCGAACACGTCCGGGATATGCAATTGAGTTCGGCGGACCGGCTGCGGATGCTCAAACATATGCTCGCCTGTGTGCGGCTGCAGCTGTTGAGCGATTTTCCCGACCGGGAACCCGGTCCGTTTCCCCTGTGGCGCTACCGCATCGTCCATGCGATGAAACGGATAGGCGGCAGCAACGGCTGCAATATTTCCGCGCAGGAGCTGGCCCAGGAGGCCGGATACAGCAAATCGCATTTTCTGACGCTTTTCGCCAAAGTGGCGGAGTGCGGCTTCAGCGAATACGTCACCCGGATCCGTTATGCCCACTACAATAAACTTCGGGGGCAGGGAGCCACCCACAAAGTGATTGCCCGGCAGATCGGATTCGCTTCTCCTGAAGCGCTGTCGCACTGGCTGAACCGCCAGAGACGCCGGGACCATATCGACTGAGAAAACGAAATTTCCGTTTTGAAGTCATTAAATCATGACTTTGATCAATTGCATTCCGCGGAAAAATTCCTATAATTAAGAGAAGAGATTTCAACTATATGTTTTTGGAATCGATGCGAAAACGGGAAAAGCGGAACACGGGAGAGGTGTCGAAATGCAGTCAAAGAAATTTACGCTGATAGAGTTGTTGGTGGTGATTGCGATTATCGCCATTTTGGCCAGTATGTTGCTGCCGGCGCTGTCCAAGGCGCGGGCGGCGGCGCAGAACGCCAAATGCACCAGCAACCTGAAGCAGTTCGGCCTGTTCAACGCCATGTACAGTCACGATAACAATGATTACATCTGTCCGGCGCGCCAGTTCAGGACGCCGGTATTGCTGTGTGTACGCTCGGGGTCTCAGCTGTGGGCACAGTTGTTGGCCGACTATGCGGGTGCTTCGATTCCGTCGCCGATTCCGGCGACCGGCCAATTGGGGGCGGTTTTTATGTGTCCGTCGCAGAAGACCCTCGCTGGCTGGTACCAGACCGAGTTGGGCGCGGGCGGCTATGATCTCAGCAATTACGGCTGGAACAACGCCGTCAGCCCGGTGTCCGGCGGAGTTGCCGGTGTCGAAAGCGTCTACTATGCTTACCGGATGTCCAGCAGTTGCAAAACGCCGTCCCAGTTCGTATTGATGGGGGATACGGTGGCGATGTGGTTCCAATACGATGACGGAAGCTTCAATTACAGCTCCGCCGTAATCGATGATACCCGGCGTCACGGCGAATTCAAAAATGTCATGTGCGTGGATGGGCATGTGGAGAAAATCGTGCCGTTCAAGTTGTACAGCACGGCTGCCGGCAGTGAATGGCGCCAGCGTTTTGACGGCGGCAGCGGCGCGTTTTGAGCAAGATATCCGGGAGATTGTGAATCATGTTTGTGGCAAGATGGATGGCGCTGTTGCTGGCAGGTTTGGTTGCGGGGACGGCATTCGGGGAAGAAGCGTTTTTTGCCGAGGACTTCGACGCCGCGCCGTTGGCCGGCTGGGAGAGCTCGGGAGTGAATACGCCGATTGTCGTGTCCGGCGTCTGGCGGCGGATGGTCTGTACTTTTAACTCGCTGGAAAATGACCGGGTGGAGGTTTATATCGCCACCGACAAAGGCTCCATCGGCAGCGTCTGGATCGATAACTTCACCTCGGTTCCGGCGGTTCCGGTGTCCAATCCGGGCTTCGAAGACGGCTTCGAAGGCTGGAAAAACACCGGAGCGAGCCTGGATACGACGATGGCCACCGAAGGCAAACAGAGTGTCCGAATGACGCTGGAGCTGGAGAGCGATCCGCAGGTCCTGCTGGAACGGCTGATTGACGTGAAGCCGGACACCGACTACGAATTCACCATCGACATGCTGGTCGACGACAACTTTCAGGGGGACTGCAAATTTTTGGTTTTCGATAACCCGCGGGCGCATTGCATCATGACCAACTATGGCGAACCCTTCGCCGCCAGAGTGGTTGAGAGCCGGGACCGCAACGGCAGACAGGTCATCGGCATGAACGCCGAGCCGGATTGCCCGGCGCAGCTTTCGCGCCGGATCGAAGTGCCGGCTACCGCGGTCAACCTGTGTTTCAGCGTCGACTGCAATGATCGCGCGTTTACCGGCTCCTTTTCGGCGACGCTCACCGATGCGAAATCCGGCGACATCCTGCTGGAATTGCTGCCGCCAGAGAAAAAGGGAGAATGGCAGACGCTCGAGGGCATTTGTGTTTCCACCGGACCGGAGGTGGTATTGACGTTGCGCGCCGACGGGGAAGGGGTGGTGGAGGTGGACAATGTGATGTTGACGCCGCCGCGCCTGATCCCCGAACCGCAGATAGTGGCGTGGCAGCCGGCGCGGGAAAACTTCGTGTTGCCCGAAACGCTGACCGTGTCGATCTCCGGCGGCGACGGCGACGTCGTGCTGGACGGCGCCATGGAGCTGTTGGAAAAAGATTTACAGGCGCTCGGAAAGAAGGCGGTCCGCACCGACGCGGCGGATGCCGCGCTGCGGATCGTCATCGATTCGAAGTATGCGGTATCCGAGGAGCCGAACGAAGGCTATACGCTCCAGGTGAAATCGGACGGCGTCAACATTCACAGCGGCACCGCGGCGGGAGCCTTTTACGGCGTCATGAGCATACTCGGCCTGATCGACCGCTACGGCGCGGATTACGCGCTTCCGGGGTGCGACATGACCGACTACCCGGATCTGCCGCTGCGCGGATTCAGCTATGCGACAAGCCCGGAGGAGTGCGCCCGGCTGAAGTTGAATTTCTACATGGCGAGCACCGGTTATCCGGAGCGTCCGGCGGATATCGCGGCAACCGAAGAGTTTGTCGCGACCTGCCGCAAGTACCATCTGGAACTCGCCCCCATGCTCCAAACCCTGCGTGGCCAGTATGTCCAGAGCAAAAACCCGTCGCTGGCGGTGGGAGAGTCCTTTGTCGACGAAGCGGTCACCCTGACCGGAACGGAGCCGGCGGAGTTGGCCAATTCGCATGTGATCCGGACCGAGCTGACCGACATCGTCGTAAAGAACAGCGCCGGGACGCATACCTATCGCGAGGGAAAAGATTATACGGTGATCGCGGGCGAGATGTCGACGCCCTTCGACAAGCTGGACACCGCGCGCAAATTTGCCATCGTCCGCACCCCCGAATCCGGGATCGGCGACGGTGAGACCGTGGCGGTCTCCTATGACGCGGTGACGGCACTGCATGCCTACTATTGCCCGTTGGAGCCGCAGGTGCGGGAGGTGAACGACGCGTTTTTCCCGGACTTCGTCCGCAAGTATGAGCTGAATTATATTCATCCGATGTTGTGCCTGATGGAATTCCACGGCGGCGAAAAACATATGTTGGAAGACAGCCGCATCGCCCGCCATACCGCCGAAACCGGAGAGTCGCCCCTGAAGCTCGCCATCACGGATATGTTGTATAACCTCGAGGTCATACAGAAGGGCAATCCCGACGCCAAAGTGCTGTTTTTCACCGGTACGGTTAACGAATATGCCCTTGAGGCGGCGCCGCTGCTGCAGACGCATGCCAAGGATCTGGTCGCGGTCATCTGGGGCTATGACGCGGAGTGGCCGAACGCCTACGGCGTGGAAGCGATGAAATTCTGGAGCAGCTACGGAATCGCCTCCGTAACCATGCCGTGGAGCAATAAGCGCAATATCAACGGCCACGCCCAACTGGCGAGAGCGGCGGCCGCGGCCGGGCTGCCCTGCCTGGGGACGGTCGGTTCCAATTGGCCGGAAGCCCCCGGCGATCTGGTGGAAACCGCCTCCACTGCCTGGCGGGTACCCCGGCCCGGCGAAAAAAAGTACATCGAGATCAAGAATCTCGATCCGAAATAAACTCCGGGGCCGGGGTGGCCACGCGCAAAGCGGCCACCCGGTATCCCCCTGCAGCACTGCCGCAATGCAATTTCCGTTCATTTATCATGAAATAGTGACTTTGATCAATTGTATTCCCGTGAAAAATTCCTATAATTAAAGAAGAGATTTCAACTATATGTTTTTGAAATCGATGCGAAAACGAAACACGGGAGAGGTGTCGAAATGCAGTCAAAGAAATTTACGCTGATAGAACTGCTGGTCGTGATTGCAATTATTGCCATTCTGGCCAGTATGCTGTTGCCGGCGCTGTCCAAGGCGCGGGCGGCGGCGCAGAACGCCAAATGCACCAGCAACCTGAAACAGTTCGGCCTGTTCAACGCCATGTACGGTCATGACAACAACGATTACATCTGCCCGGCGCGGCAATACTCATACTCTACGCCTATTTTGCTGATCGTGCGCCAGGGTTCGAAACTTTGGGCGGAACTGTTGGCCGACTATGCGGGAGTTTCGATTCCCTCGCCGATCCCGGCGACCGGCCAATTGGGGGCGGTCTATATGTGTCCGTCGCAGAAAACCTACCCCGGCTGGTACCAGACCGAAGAGAGTACGGGCGGGTATGATGTCAGCAATTATGGTTGGAACAACGCCCTCAGTTGGGCCGGCGCAGCAGGTCCTCAACCTGGCTATGAATTCCGGATGTTCAGCGGCTGCAAGCTTCCGTCCCTATTTGTGGCAATGGCGGATTCGGCGTCGATGTGGCCTCAGTGTGGTATCGGCGTCAATAACTATAAAGACGAAGATTTTGACGACACCAGCCGCCATGGGGACTATAAGAATATCATGTGCGTGGACGGGCATGTGGAGAAAATCGCGCCTGCCAAGATTTACAGTACGTCTGCCAGCAGTGAATGGCAACAACGTTTTAACGGCGACAGCGGCGCGTTTTGAGTAAGATACCCAGAGGACTTTGAATCATGTTTGTGGCAAGATGGATGGCGCTGCTGCTGGCCGGATTGGCCGTGGGAACGGCGTTCGGGGAAGAGGTGTTTTTCGCCGATGACTTCGACGCCGCGCCGTTGGCCGGCTGGGAGAGCGCGGGAGTGAATACGCCGATTGTCGTGTCCGGCGTCTGGCGGCGGATGGTCTGTGCTTTCAACTCGCGGGATAACACCAGGGTGAATGTCTATGTCGCCACCGACAAAGGCTCCATCGGCAGCGTCTGGATCGATAATTTCACCTCGGCTCCGGCGGTTCCGGTGTCCAATCCGGGCTTCGAAGACGGCTTCGAAGGTTGGAAGAACACCGGGGCAACCCTGGATACGGCGGTGGCCTCCGAAGGCAAACAGAGCGTTCGGATGACGCTTCCGCTGGAGAGCGATCCGCCGGTCCGGGTGGAGCGGCTGATCGAAGTGAAGCCGAACACCGATTACGAATTCTCGATCGACATGCTGGTCGACGACAACTTTCAGGGAGACTGCAAATTTATGGTTTTCGATGAACCGTGGGCGCATTGCATCATGACCAACCATGGCGACCCGTTCGCCGCCAGGGTGATTGAGAGCCGGGACCGCAATGGCAAACAGGTTATCGGCATGGACGCCGCGCCGGATCGCCCGGCGCAGCTTTCGCGCCGGATCGAAGTACCGGACACCGCGGCCAATCTGTGTTTCAGCGTCGATTGCAATGACCGCGCGTTTGCCGGTTCCTTTTCGGCCACGCTCACCGATCCGGCATCCGGCGACACTCTCTTGCAATTGCAATCCGGCGAGAAAAAGGGAGAATGGCGGACGCTCAAGGGCATTTGCGTTTCCACCGGTCCGGAGGTGGAGCTGACGCTGCGCGCCGAGGGCGAGGGAGTGTTGGAGGTGGACAATGTGATGTTGACGCCGCCGCGCCTGATACCCGAACCGCAGATGGTGGAATGGCTGCCGGCGCGGGACAACTTCGTGTTGCCCGAAACGCTGACCGTGTCGATCACCGGCGGCGACGGCGCCATCGTGCTGGACGGCGCCATGGAGCTGTTGGAGAAAGACTTGCGGGCGCTCGGAAAGAAGTTGGTCCGCACCGACGCGGCGGATGCCGCGCTGCGGATTGTCATCGACCCCAAGTATGCGGGATTCGAGGAGGCGAACGAAGGCTATGTGCTCCAGGTGAAGTCGGACGGTGTCAATATTGACTGCGGCGCCGCGGCGGGAGCCTTTTACGGCGTCATGAGCATACTCGGCCTGATCGACCGTTACGGCCTGGATTACGCGCTGCCGGGGTGCAGCATGATCGATTACCCGAATCTGCCGTTGCGCGGATTCAGCTATGCGCCGAGCCCGGAGGAGTGCGCCCGGCTGAAGTTGAACTTCTATATCGTGAGCACCGGCTACCCGGAAGAGCCGGGGTATATCGCGCAAATCGAAGAGTTGGCCGCGACCTGCCGCAAATACAATCTGGAATTCGTGCCCCTGCTCAGCACCATACGGGGCGGCTTTTATGTCCAGAGCAAAAATCCGTCGCTGGCGGTGGGGGAGACCTTTGCCGGCGAAGCGGTCACCCTGACCGGGACGGAACCGGCGCAGTTGGCGCATCCGTATGTGATCCGGACCGGTCTCACCGACATCGTCGTAACGAATGCCGCCGGGACGCGTACCTATCGCGAAGGAAAGGATTATACGGTGATCGCGGGCGAGATGGCGTCGCTTTTTACCAAGCTGGATACCGCGCGCAAGTTTGCCATCGCCCGTACCCCCGAATCCGGGATCGGCGATGGCGAGACCGTGGAGGTAGCCTACGACGCGGTGACGACGCTGCATCCGGCGTATTGTCCGGTGGAACCGCAGGTACGGGAGTTGAACGACGCGTTTTTTGAGGACTTCACCCGCAGATATGAGCTGAATTATGTGCATCCGTGTTTGTGCCTGATGGAATTCCACGGCGGCGAAAAAGAGCTGGCGGCGGACCGTCGTGTCGCCCGTCATATCGCCGAGACCGGAGAGTCGCCCCTGAAGCTCAGCGTCAAGGACATGTTCCGCAATCTCGATGCGATGCAGAAGAGCAATCCCGATGCCAAAGTGCTGTTTTTCACCGGCACTGTTAACGACTATGCCCGCGAGGCGGCGCCGCTGCTGCAGACGCGCGCCAAGGATCTGGTCGCGATCATCTGGGGGTATGACGCGGAGTGGCCGAACGCTTATGGCGTGGAGGCGGCGAAATTCTGGAGCAGTTACGGCATCCCCTTCGTAACCATGCCGTGGAGCAACAAACGGAATATCATCGGACACGCCCAACTGGCGAAAGAGGCGATCGCAGCCGGGCTGCCCTGCCTGGGGACGATCGGCTCCAACTGGCCGGAAGGCCCCGGCGATCTGGTGGCGAGCGCCTCCACCGCCTGGCGGGTGCCCCGGCGCGGCGAAAAAAAGTACATCGAGATCAAAAATCTCGATTCCGCCGGCTGGGAACAGATGCGGCCGCGTTGGGAAGATATTGAAATCAAGGCCGCCGGCGACCGCGCCATTCCGGCGCGGCGGCTGATGCTGGAAGCGCCGCCGAGGAAAATCATGGCGGTTCCGTTGCTGGTCCCCATGCCGGATGCGGGGCGGCTGATGCTGGCGTTCAACGCCGAATATCCGGGGGGAAGCCTCGTGCACTATGCCATGAAGATGTTCAGCGACGACCAGGGCCTGACCTGGAGTCTCCCGGAGTATTTGAATTCCGACGACACCATGCCCGCATTTGGCTTCAACTCGATGACCTGCTATCTCGGTGACGGCGTCCTGCTGGCTTACCCCATTACGGACGGGACGCTTTACCGCTACCGCAGTACGGATTATGGCAAAACCTGGCAGAAGTTTTCGGAAATCCGTCTCCCGGAAGAAGACCCCCATTACTATACCTGGGATCCGCCGTTGGTGACGGATGGGCGGATTTACGAAACCGCCTACGTCTATTACCGCGCCGGCGGCCGGCCCGACGGGGAGCTCACCGTTTACGGCTATTACCGGATCAGCGAGGATGGCGGGAAAACCTTCGGGCCCGATATCATACCGCCGGAGTGGCACGGCGTCAACGAAGTCTTTTTGTTCCGGAAGCGGGATGGCGGTTTCATCGGCGCCGGACGGCGTCAGAATCATAATGCCGATGGCGACCAATCCGACTCGCTGGTGGTGTCGCTGTCCTCCGACGGTCTGAATTGGAGTGTCCCGGTCGAAGTGCAGGGGGACGGGCGGATGCATCCGTCCATCGTGGAGTTGCCCGACGGGCGGTTGATCATGACCTATGTCGTCCGTGAGGGCTATCCGGACAACGCCGACGGTTTCCCGCGCTACGGCATCGAAGCGGTGGAAAGCCGCGACGGCGGCAAAAGCTGGAATTCCGCCGAACCGTACCGGCTGGCCGAATTCACCGCCGAGCAACTGCGCGGCGCCGACCGGTGGGCCGCCAGCACGCAATCGACCTCCAGCGTATTGTTGCCGGACGGGGAAATCCTCACGGTGTTCGGCACTGCGCACCGGGCGGTTTTCGGTCCCGGCGGGCGCCAGATGCCGCGGGATCTGGGGCTGATCCGCTGGTTTCCGTCCCTGTAAGAGATGGTTGAAAAAACGATGATGCAACGGATCGGGCTTGTTTGCACAGGCCCGGTCCGTTGTCGTATTTATGAACATATCGATTGGCATCCGACGATTTCGGGTGTATATTTAACTCCAAATATGGGAAAACATGAAAATGAGAGAGAACTGTGTTATGGACCCGACGACTCCAGCCGCCTGGTATGCGCTGCGGCGCACTTTGCCGCCGTGGCGTTTTGACGAATTGCTGGCCGAACTGGCCGAATTGGCGCCGCAATTCAAAATCGACGAAGTGATCATCAAGATCGATACCGAAGAATTTTCCCACGGCCACCCCGATGTCGCCTGGGTCGAAGCCTACCAGCCGCAGCTGATGCAAGTGAAGCAGACGCTGGATAAGCTCGGCATCGTCTATTCGCTCAACCCCTGGATCACCGTCGGCCACTGCGACCGCGGCCGCGACGACCGGGAGAAGATGCCGGGGCTCGGCACCATCGTCGGCCATGACGGCACCGAAACCAGGCACTGCGCCTGTCCGCTTTCCACGGTGTGGCGCGACCGGGTGACGAAGTTGTGGACGATTTACGCGGAAACCAAGCCGCACATCATGTGGATCGAGGATGACATCCGGACTTTCAACCATGAGCCGGTGCGCTTCGGCTGCTTCTGCGACCGGCACATGGAGCTGTTTTCGCAGCGGGTCGGCGAGAAGGTCGATCGGAAAACTCTGGTCGAGGCGATGCTGCGGCCGGGAGCGCCGCACCCGTGGCGCGCCGAATACCTGGCCATGCAGCGCGAGATCATGATCGAAACCGCCGGCTGGCTGGGCAAGCTGGTGCACCGGACTTCGCCGGACACCTGCATGGGGCTGATGTCGAGCGGGCCGCGCCAGCACTGCCTGGAGGGGCGCGACTGGGTCCGCTTCGGCGAGGCTCTGGCCGACGGCAGGCCGCTGTACAGCCGCCCGCCGATGGGGAATTACAACGAGGATTCGATGCGGGGCCTCTATTATTCGCAAGACTCGATCAAGTTGACCCGGCATGCGATGCCGAAGGGGGCGATCGAGCAGACCGAAGTGGAAAACGTGCCGTTTACCCGTTATTCCAAGAGCCTCAATTTCACCTTTGCGGAAATGGCGGTTTCGTTCGCCTACGGTTCGCACGGGGTGACGATGAATTTCTTCGATCATGTCGGCACGCCGTTGGCGGAGGAGATCGAATTCGGCGAAATGATGGCGGCGAAGAAGCCGTACTTGAATGCGCTCGCCATGGCGACGCGGCCGGAAGGGCCGTTCCGGGGCGTCCGGCTGCTGCATCATCCGGGTGCGAGCATGTCCAAGCAAATGCCGGCCGGGTGCGATTATCAGGATCTGGCCGAGGATGGTTATGCGATGATGCAGGCGCTGGAAAGTCACGGGATTCCGACCACGTTCGACGCGGCGGCGGTGACCGCGGTTGCCGGGCAGACCCTGCGCAGCTACAGCGACACGGAGCTCCGACAGCTGCTGGCGGGCGCGGTATTGCTGGATGCCCCGGCGGCCAAAGTCCTGGTCGAGCGCGGCTTCGGCAGCCTGATCGGTATGCGCGAGGTGGCGGAGCCGGTGCACCGGCGCGAACTGCCCTGGGTGCTTTGCGCCGAGGAATTCCATCATCCACAGTTCGGCGGAGCCGGGCGCAAGTATCTGACGGCGACGTTGCCGCACCTCGGTTCGGACGGGAAATTCTCGATATTGACGCCGGCGGAGGGGTGTGAAGTGCTGTCCAGCTGGGTGGATCCGGACACCTGCCGGGTCGCTCCGGCGATGACGGCCTGCGTGAACAGCCTGGGGGGGCGCGTGGTGGTGCATGGCATGGACTATGCCAGCGCCTTCGGCGTGGCGTACTGCCACCCGTTCCGGCGCGAACAGCTGCACGGAGTGGTGCGCTGGCTGTCGGGAGGGGCGCCTGAATTGTTGTTCGACTGCGACGGCGCGTTTCCATTGGCGTGGCGCAAGAGCGCCGGAGCCGATACGGAAATCATCGGCAGCTTCAACTTCAGCCTCGATGACTGGAACGACGTCAAGTTCCAGTTGTCCTGGCCCGGCGCGTTGCCGCAGGCCCGTTGTCTGGATGAAAAGGGGAATTGGCAGGCCGACGCGTCGCTGTCGCTGGAGTTGACGGCCGGTATTCTGACATTGCGTTACACCGGTGCGATTTCTTACCGGTTGCCGTTGGTGATTTGTTTGACCCGCGGAAGCTGAGGCCGGGCCGATAAATGAAGTGAGGGCAGTATGGATTCGGGACATTTTTTGTTGTTGGGAGGGCTCGTTGCCGCAATTTTTTCGGTGGGGCATCTTGTCATTCGTTCGCGGCAGAAAAATGTCCCTTTGTCCCGGCCCTCTGACCGGTTGGGTGAGGAAGAGCGGGAAGCGTTGATCGAACAGCAGCGGATGGTGATCCATTATCAGCAGATCATCAACGACTGTTCCGGCGATATTATCGTGAAAAACAATCTCGACGCCTCCATCGGGCATATGCTGGAGCGCATCGGCGCGGCCATGCGCGCCGACCGGTGTTATATTTTCCAATATATCGACGATTTCGCCAGTACCATTTATGCCTATGAATGGTGTTCCGACGGCATCGAAGCGCAGATGCCGCTGTTGCCGGAGATTCCGATGCCGGCCGATGACCATTGGACCGTGGAGTTGCAGGCGCGGCGCATGATCGAGATACCCGAAGTGCGGAATATGCCGGAGGAATGGGCCGAAGAGCAGCAGGTGCTGTCTTCGCAGAACATCCGTTCCGTACTGATTCAGGGAATCTGGCTGGAGGGAAAACTGTGGGGATTTGTCGGCGTCGATTTCGTCCGCAACGCCCATACGTTTACCGAAAGCGAACGGTTGATGATGCAGAGCGCCGGCAATTTGTTTCTGCTGGCCCGGGAGCAGCGCCGGCAGATGAATCTGGTGGCCGACAGTGTGGAGTTGCAGCGGCAGATTTTTGAGAGCACGGCGATTCCGTTGGTTTTGTTTGACCTGGATTACAATATCGTGGCGATGAACCCGAGCGCCTGCGGGCCGGTGGGGTGTTCCGGCGCCGACATGCTCGGAGACAAATGTTATCACGTACTTTGCGGGCACGATGCGCCTCCGGATTGGTGTCCGATGCCGAAGGCCGTCCGGGAGGGCAAACCGGTGGAAATGGAATACCCGGGGCACGGGCGTTGCTACTGGTTGACCGTACAGCCGATTTTCGACCGGGAAGGCAAGCCGTTGTATGTGCTCGAGTCGGCCGTGGATATCACCGATTTGCACAAGCAGCGCGAGGAGTTGGAGCGCAGCCATGGCGAATTGCTTTCCGCCAATACCCGGTTGCGGGAAGCGATGGATCAAGCCACCGCGGCGGTGCGGGCCAAGAGTGTGTTTCTGACGACCATGAGCCATGAGATCCGGACGCCTCTGAATGCGATCATCGCCTTTTCCGAACTGCTGCAGCAAAGTTCGACCTCGGAGCTGGATCGCTCGGAATATTTGTGCTCGATTACATTGGCCGGAAATGCGCTGCTGCAGTTGATCAACGATATTCTGGATTTGTCGAAACTGGAAGCCGGGCAGATGGATTTGATTACGGAGGCCAGCGATTTGGAGATGTTGTGCCGGGAATTGGTGGCGATTTTCTCCTTGCGAGCCCGCGAAAAGGGGGTTGCCCTGGCGCTGGAGTGTGCGCCGGAGTTTCCCGTGTTGTTCGTCAATGTGCAGCGGCTGCGCCAGGTACTGCTGAACCTGGTCGGCAATGCGGTGAAGTTTACCGAGCAGGGCCGGATTTCCATTCAGCTTGTGTTTACCCCCGCCGACGCGGAGCAGGGGACTCTGCAAATTCGGGTTGTCGACAGCGGCTGCGGTATTCAGGAAGAGTACCTGTCCACTATTTTCGATTCGTTCGTCCAGCAGCCGCAGGCACGGATGACCGTACCGGGAACCGGCCTGGGCCTGACCATTTCCCGGCGTCTGGCCGAACATATGGGAGGCGTGCTCGAAGTGGAGAGCACGTACGGAGTTGGGTCGTGCTTCACGCTGACGCTGCCGCAGGTGCGTTTCGCGGCTTCAAAGAGAATACCGGCGGCGGTCGACTCGGCGGCCGCCCTTCCGCCCGGGCGGAATTATCCGCGAAAAATCATGGTGGTCGACGATATGCCGCTGAACGTCAGGGTTCTGACGGCGATGCTGAAACATTATCCGGTTGAAGTCGTGACCGCGGCTTCCGGCCCGGAGGCGCTGGAGCTGCTGAAGAGCTTCCGGCCGGAATTGATTCTGACCGATATGTGGATGCCGGGCATGGACGGCCTGGAATTGGCCGAAGCGATCCGGCAATGTCCGGATTTCGCCGGGAGCGGACTGGTTCTGGTGACGGCCGATACCGAGATGACCCAGGATGAGCGGATGAAACTTTTCGACCGGGTTCTGCTCAAGCCTCTGTCCGCCCGGAAGCTGGAAGAAATGCTGGAGTCCTTTGCCCGCTGACGCCGTCCGGGACAATTTCAAAAGTCCGTTCCAAGCGTCCTCAGGCCGACGGAACCATACTTTTGAAACTGTCGTTCCGGACTGTTTTTTTACTCTTCGGGTTTGATGGACTTGGCCAGGTGCCGGATGGCGGCCGTAAGTTCGGTCGGGAACAGCACGACCGTATTGGAGTTGGAGGCGCCGAGACTGTCGATGGTCTGCAGCGTCCGCAACATCATCGCCCCTTCGGTTTTCGCCATGATTTGGGCGGCGCCGGCGAGGTTGTCGGCGGCGATCTTGTCGCCCTCGGCTTTGGTGATGGTGGCGCGTTTTTCGCGTTCGGCCGTGGCCTGGCGGCTCATGATGCGCTTCAAATCGTCGGGCATTTCGATGTCCTGCAAGCGGATCGAATCGAGTTTGAGCCCCCAGCTCTGAATGTGCTGGTCGACGATGGTGGCGATCTGGGCCGATATGCGTTCGCGTTCCGACAGCAGCTCATCCAGCGACAGGTTGCCGATCACGTCGCGGAGGGCGGACTGGGCGTACTGCGCCACCGCGAAGCGGAAGTTCTGGACACTGACGACCGCCTGTTCGGGATCGGTCACCTTGAAAAAGAGCACGCCTTCGACCGCCGCCGGGACGTTGTCGCGGGTGATGACCTGCTGGCTCGGGATATTCAGCGTCAGCAGCCGCCCGTCGACGAAAATCGCCGCGTCGACGAACGGAATCACGTAAAACATCCCCGGTCCGGCGATGTGTTTGAACTTGCCGAAGCGCAGCACCACGGCGCGTTCCCATTGCGCCGCCACCCGGAGTCCGGAGACGATGACGTACCAGATGATGGCGGCGACGATGAATTTCCCGCACAGCAGCGTACTCGGCAAATGCCACTGGTGAAAAGCGAGAATGATCAGTGCCAGAATTGCCGCCGGAATCCCGAAGATGGCTCCGCGCAGTGGCATTCCCAGCGAGATGTGGCCGTTTCCGGCGGTTGCGTAATCTCTTAGTTGCATTTTCGGCTCCTTTCCATTGGACAGGTTCAGGTTTCGTCACTGCCACGCGTTGCGTGACGCTACAGTTTATACCCGGAATAACCCCGAGGTCCACTCCCGCAGGCTCTTGCGGTCGATCTCCTCCGCGCCCGCCGCGGTGAATGCCGTGGCGAGATCGTCGAACTCGGCGTTCAAAATTCCCGCCAGCGCGAGATAGCCGCCCGGCCGCACCCAGCCGATGATCCGGGGCGCGTTGGCTTTCAGAATGTGGCCGAGAATATTGACGCAGGCAAGATCATAGCCGCCCGCCGGGGCCGCGTAAGTGGTCGCGTCGTCGACCCACAGGCGGATCTTGCCGGTGACGCCGTTGAGCTCGAGATTTTCCTCCGCCACCCGGACCGCGTCCGGATCGAAATCGAACGCATCGATCGGGCGATAGCCCAGATGCGCCGCGGCGATGGCGAGAATGCCGGAGCCGCAACCGGCGTCGAGCACTTTCTCGACATTCGGCGTTCCCGCCAGGTGCGCCAGCACTTCCAGGCAATACAAGGTGGTCGCGTGCTGGCCGGTGCCGAAGCTCATCCCCGGATCGATGTGCACCACCGCCTGGCCCGGCTTCGGCGTGAATTCGAGCCAGCTCGGCTTGATCGCCAGATTCGGCGCTACTTCGATGATGTTGAAATACTTCTTCCAGACTTCGCTCCAGTCCTCTTTTTTCAGTTCGAAATATTCCAGATCGGTCAATTCGACGCCGTATTCGCGCCATTCCTGCGTCAAATCGGTCAGCTGTTCGAACGCCGCGCGCCCGGCTTCCCCGGTCGTGGCGTAGACGGTGACATGGCTGGCGCCGCCTTCGCGGTCCTCCCAGCCGGCATAGTCGAAGCCGCAGGCGCTCAACAGCTCCGGCGCCGCGTCCGGATCGTCCGAGCGGTCGATCATTTTGGTGCAATATAAAAATTCGTTCATCGCCGTTTCATGTCCTTCTATGATAGGTTTTGTCAAGTAGCTTTCGCAACTTTTCTTGTATTTTCTGTAAAATCTTTCCTTTTCAAAGCAAACTCTCCCTTACCCATGCGTCCATGAGGTTCGAAGCAATCTGTCTTTGCAAAATCGTTTT
>JAVBQJ010000168.1:0-4015 GCA_031549115.1 Victivallaceae bacterium | reverse complement strand
GCAGTCGAATTGATATACCGGTTGCCCGTTGAATAATATTCGGACGATAGTGCCGTTGCCGTAGCGATCGGAACGATTCCGGTGCGCGAAGGCGATGGCGGCGCTGGCCGGGATTTCCGGGAAGACCCAGTTCACCAGCTTATTCTGAAAGTAATTGACGGAGTAGAGCATTTCACCTCTATCCTCGATGGCGACGGCCTCGGACAGCGGAGCGGGAATGCCTTCCATCAGCCCGGCGGGGCTGACATTCAGTATTGCCGGAGCTTGTGCCGCCGCCCCGGAAAAGCCGATTACCCGTACCGGCAGGGTGGCGGTAACCGGCACTGCGGCGGCGGGCGCTACCATTTCGCCATTGACCTGGAGCTGCTTCGGCGGCGTTGGCAGGCGCAGCGTGAAGTGGGCAGCGCCGGTTTCGGGGCCGGAAATTTCCAGATAGAACATTTCCGGGGTTTCGTAATAGCGGCTGAGTCTCATGCCGTCGCCGAGCCCCTCCACTGCGAGCGATACGGTTTTTTCGTTGCCCGGAAACAGCGCGTAGGAGCGTGCTGGATCCAATCCCTCCACCCGCGTGCCGCTGCCGGCAGGCCAGCCGGGGAGCTGTAACCCGGGGATATCGTAAGCACTGACGCCGTCGAGTCGCCCGTACAGCGGTTTGCCGTTCGGATCCAGCAGCTGCTGCAAATGACCGTCGTCATAATACGAGTAAATGCCGTCGATGCCCTGATACATACAGCGGATGTGCTCCGGGTAGCGTCCGACGGGGAAGTGCGGCCGCAATTGCCGTTCGGCGAAAATCTGCGCCCGCAGCGTCATCAACCCCGGCATGCCGCCGGCTTCCGGGTCGGCGAACCCAATTCCCATTATCATGCCCATGCCGCCGGCGGCGTCGGAAACCGCGGTAGCCACATGCTTCAGAAAATCCGATTCCGCTCCGATCGTCGGTACCCAGGTGGTGTAACCGTACAGAAACGCGGTGACCGGCAATTGATGGTGCATCCGGTATTGGCGGAAAGTGTCATTGCCCCAGGCCTGTGCGTAATTCAGCGGCCAACGAATCGCGAACGCGATCTCCGCCGGACCGTATTCGGAGGCCATCGGCACCAATGGCTGAGTCTGCAGCAGCAAGCGCATCTGGGCGACGCTGCCTTCGCCGGCGGACAGGCCGTCAATGGTGCCGTTGCCGAAGTCGCCGGCGCAACCGGCGGTGTCTTCGTAATTGGCGTCGGTTCCGGTGCGTTCGTTCCATTCCCGCGCCTGCCGGGCGTGAAATTCACGCCAGCCGGGGGACAGTGGATCGCCGTACAGGAGGGCGCCCGAGGCAATTCCGTGGAAGGGATCTTCCGCCGTCCCGGTATTGGCAATGGTCCCGGTCAAGAGTTCGCTGACCTGCCCCTCTTTGCGCCCCGTATCGTACTGGTAAATTGCATTTTTTCGGGTCAGGAAGATGTCGACGAGTTTTTCAGCCCGGAACACCGGCGAATCGTAATTAATGCAGTAGGTGTTGATGTAGGCCATGGTTTTGAAACCGAGCTCATGCAGCTCCGCCACCTTTTCGACATAGCCGGCGCGCGGCGTCCAGTCCGGTAGTTCGGTGTCGAAATCGGGCGCACGGCCGTTCCAGTCGTGGCACAATACCGCTTCCGGCGGGAAAAAACGCGCCAGCCGTTCCGCCGCTTCGATGGGAACCACGTCGGTGACCACATGAATCCTGTTCGCCCAATCGACGCCGTCGCGGACGGCCAGTTCGGCGGCGAAGAGCTCCCGGTACCACTCCCGGAACGGCGTCAGCGCCTGCTTCCAGTCGCCGGTGACGACATCGAGCTTGAGCCGTACCGGCGCCGTGATCGCGGTATGCGGTTCGTACGGCATCAGGTTCAACGGCTCCAACCCCAGCGCCATGCTGTCACCGAGACGGCTGAAAAAGGTGTGGTAGGCGCTGAAATGGGGATCCTCGATCCACAGTCCGAGCGCGGAATCGCCGTATTCGGCCGCGACGGCGGGTGCCTCTGAGAAGGGCGCTCCTCCGAGCGGCATGATCGCCCTCGGACCATCGCCCGAGAATTCCATACCGCCGAAGTGCGGCAGGATCACCCGCGCTTGGTTCGACAATTGCACCAGCGGGGTCTGGACGCCGAAGACGCCCCCGGCGGGGGCACTGCCGGAGCTTTCGATGACCAGCACGCCATCGGCGTCTTCGGTCAGGCGGATCTGCAACTGTTCCTCGTGATAAAAGCCCTTTGTGTTGCCGAGCCCCACCCAAAGCAGGACCACGCTGTCGCCATCCTGACGGCAGGCGAAGCGGGATTGCTCCGTCGGTCGGTGATAGTTGTCATGGGGAGCGAGGCTCTGGTGTTGGCCGAGTTCGACATTGCCCCACTGGGAGTGAATCCGGCTCATCGCTTCCGGGTTGCCGTCGACCAGGCCGAGGCCGGCGGGGATGTTCTGAAGCGATTCGGGACTCTCGACGTCTTCGGTCAGAACTTCGCCGTTGGCGCGGTTGACCAGTCGCACGATCATGCCGTCGGCAAACTCCGCTTCCAGCCGGCCGGTGGCGACCACGGCGCCGCCGGAGGTCGGAGTTACCGTCAGCTGTGCGAAGAGGGTGCCGGAAAGCGTCATAGCCATGATGACTCCGATGCGTTTCGGTATCCAATTCATAATTTATTCCACTTCTTTATTTGTTGAAACCGAAGAACGGATAGCCGTTGACGACATCGGACTCCTGCGGAATAGCGCGGGCATTTTCCACATGGCCATCGGTGTAAGCGATGTTCATGCTGCCGTTATGGCGGAGGAAGTCATGCAAAAAGGTCTCACTGCTGCCAAAATAGCCGCCCCACCCCTGGGTGGGGTTGGTTTCAATCATCAGCATGGTTTGACTGGGGGTTTTCAAGCTGGACTGCTTGCGGGTCGGGTAATCCTCACCGTACGCTTTGTCTCCGGCGATGAAAGGATTGAGTCCGAATACGTAAAAGCCGTTGAGCCAGCATCTGACTCCGGCCAACGACGGCACGATGCCGTCCTTGCCGGTGTAGCCCGAGGCGCTCGGACAGGAAAACAACGGTGGGTCGAATTCAGACGGAGAGCCGAAGTAACCGGCATCCCGTAGCCGCTGCCCCCAGGCGATGGTTTCACTGGAGGCCGGGAGAATCCAGTCGTCATGATTGTTGCTGTACATGATCGTGAGAAGGGCAATCTGCTTCATATTGTTGAGGCACTTGTTCTTCTGCGCCGCCGCCCGGGCTTTTGACAGCGCCGGCAGCAGCATGCTGGCTAGGATAGCAATAATAGCGATAACGACCAAGAGCTCAATGAGTGTAAATTTTCGGCGTATAATTCCGATTATGTGATGGTATTCTTGATGTAAATGCTTGATTTACAACACTTCATTGTAGCCGAAGGAGATTTTGGAAATGCAAAACACCCTCAAACAGCATCACATAATCGGAATTATGCGTCACATTCGCTGTAAGGTATTCACCATCAACTCTATCGGCATGGATGCATTTCTGTTGTTTTAAGTGGAATCTCCTTTTTTTGGGGAGGTGGTTGGTGTATTTTCTGCTGCAATCGCAGAACGGCGTCGAGGCAATGGTCGAATGTGCACCGTTCTTCCATCAACTGACGTAAAATCGGGTCGATATTGTAACCGCTCCAGAAACACAATCGATACTGGAGGGAAAGGGCGGGAACGGGGGGAAAGCTGTTGCGAAAGAGACCGGGTGCCGATGTGTGATAATATCCGGAGGCTGTCCGGCAACACCCCCGGTTTCGTCATCGACTGAAAGTAATCCGCAATAATCCGCTCGAATGTCATGGTCCCCGCTTCTCCATTTTTTGCGGTGTACCACCTGTACCTCATGGGATAGGTTTAATTATAGTAAATTTTAATTCATTTGTCAAGAGCGGAATGAAAAAAAATCACAGCCATCCCATAACTTTTCGAAAGCGGTGTTTGGGGCAATAGTTGAGCGTGACGGGAGCTAATTTCTCGACTACCGTCTTTGTAGATGTG
>JAVBQJ010000090.1:0-35645 GCA_031549115.1 Victivallaceae bacterium | reverse complement strand
ACGTGTATTGCCGGCAGAGAGGGCGGCTTTTGTGGTGGTCTGGCCGGTTCGACGCGGCAACCAACGCTCCCCCCGTAAAAAATGGTCGCGGAGGATGCCGCAGGCATCCGCAGCAGAGGTGCAGGGTCGGTGACCCTGCCGGGGTGGCGTGGAGGGCGAGCAGCCCTCCACATGTTCCCCGCATGCTCACCGAAAGAATTGCGAATTATCGTGAAAATTTTCATATTGCATATTGACTTTCCGGCAAAGTTTGCTATAATTAATTAACGAAGCGCTTCGTTAAGTTTTAAACAACACCTTTACCGGAGAGAGGAAACCAGATGAAACGGCATTTTACACTGATAGAGTTGCTGGTTGTGATCGCGATCATCGCGATTCTGGCCAGCATGCTGCTTCCCGCCTTGTCGAAGGCTCGCGCCGCGGCGCAAAAGACGAAATGTTTGAACAACCTCAAACAGGTCGGGCTGGGTGAAACCATGTACACCGGCGATTACAACGACCACTTTCCGTCGCTGCTGCTGGACAAGAATACTTCGATCCACAGCGGTGATCCGTGGGGCACCACCTGGGTCGACGGATTGGCCGGGCTGCAATATGTCCCGTATGCGAGTTTCGTCTGCCCGTCGCTGGCGGCCTCCAACCAGCTGGGAAGTTACAGTGCGACCACGCTGAGCCCGGGGTATGGGGCCAACTACTTTTTCGTCAACGGCAGTGTGCCGGATATGGGCGGCCCCGCCAAGTCGGCGTCGGCGAAAATTTCGGAAATTCCGCAGTCGAGTGTCTGCTACCTGGCGATGGATTCGCGCAAGGATTACCTGTTGGCCTCATCGAACGGCGAAGGTTGGTATTATGTGCCGAGCTACTGGATGCCGGGCGAAGGGTGCGGTTCGCCGGATGCGCGCCACGGCAGCGCCGTCAACATCGTTTTCGTCGACGGCCACGCCGAAAGCAAGCGGGCCAGCTTGAGTGAAGAATATGCCGCGTTGAAGAGCCGGTGGCCCGGCGGTCCCGGATTGTTCGCCCCCGAATGGTCCGGCGGCAGATTCGGTTACTGAGCCCGCGCAATCTACCTGGAGAAAATCATGAGTACGCACATTACGCTGCATCAGCATCGCGCAAATGGCCGGGTCAAGGCGGTGAACGGCGGCTGTCTGGCGCCGCCGTTGGCATTTGAAAATATCGGGCAGGACATCCGCCGGGAATTCGCGGAGCTGCGTTTGCCCATCACCCGGCTGCATGATGCGCCGTTGGAAAATCCCGGACTGAATCTGGTGGATGTGCCGATGATTTTTCCCCTGTTCCACGCCGATGCCGACGATCCGCGCAATTACAACTTCAAAGCCACCGACGATTACATCGCCAACTGTCTGGCCTGCGGCACCCGGATCTTTTACCGCCTGGGCGTCAGCATCGATCACAGCTACAACAAATATGTGATCGATCCGCCCGCCGACAGTGCCAAATGGATCGATATCGTTTCGCACATCATCCGCCATTACAACGAAGGGTGGGCCGACGGCTTTCATCACGATATCCAATACTGGGAAATCTGGAACGAGGCGGAGGGCATATCCGGGGAGGGGCGTCATCTGCATACGATGTGGGATGCCCCGGTCGAGAGCTATTACGAATTCTATGCCGCCGCCGCGACCGAACTGAAGCGGCGTTTCCCGCAGCTCAAAATCGGCGGACCGTCGAATTGTCAGTGGGTGGAGTCCGCCGAAGGACGTTATTACGGCAAGGAATTCATCGATTTGTGTGCGGCGCGCAATCTGCCGCTGGATTTTTACAGCATTCACTTTTACGCTTCGGATATGGAGTGGGTCGCCGATTGCGTCCGGGACATCCGGGCGTATCTGGACGGCAAGGGCTTCGCACAAACGGAGCTGCATTGCACCGAGTGGTCGTACCTGCCGCGCAACGGCTTCGCTCGGATGCGGGAGACGCCGGAGTGCAAAATGGAGGTGCTGGCGGCGATGAAGGACGCCAACGCCGCCGCTTTCATCACCGGTTGCCTGATTTACTGGCAGGATCTGCCGGTGGATATGGGGTATTTGTACACGGTTACCGGTACCGACTTCGGTTTGTTCCTGCCGGTGACCATGTGTCCGGGGAAGTCGTATTACGGCATGAAGGCATTTGGAGAGCTGGCGGCAGACTACCCGGAGCGGCTGGCGGTGCAAATCCGGCATACGCCGGAAAAGTCCGCGCCGCCGGATTCCGACCGCATCGAATACGCGTTCCGGGTTCTCGCCGCGCGCAATGACGCGGGCGACTGCGCCGCACTGGCCAGCATTTACAATTATGGCGAACGCGACGTCGCCATTGAATTCGATCACCCCGAAGAACTGGAATATGTCACCGTGGATCTGGTCGACGACACCCACGATCTGACGCGGCTCCTGGAGGTGCGCCGCCCCGGCGGCGTCATCACCGTCCCGGTATACGCCGCGTCGGCCGTCCTGTGGGTAAAAGGTTACAAAAAGCAAGGTTGAACATGACATCGATTCGTTTTCGTATATTGGCGTTGGCGGCATTGGCTTGGACCGGAAGCGCGTGCGCCGAAACGGCGCCGCTTCCGGCGGTCGAAGCCGCGTGGCGGACAGACGCCGCCGCCAGGAGTGCCGCGGTCACGGCCGGCGGCGCCGCATTTACCGTGGATTTCGTCCTCACCGCCGGTTTGACCGGCAAGGCCGTTCCGGAAACCGCGCCGGGAGTGTATGCCGACGGGTTGCGGGTCGCGTCCGAAACGGAAATTCGTTCCGGTGCGCTGCTGTGGCGCTTCCGCTTTACCAATCCGACGTCGCAGGAGTTGCGCTTCGAGCCGTCGCTGCGGGTGGCGTTGCCGGCGGACGCCGAACAGTTCTGGGATGGATATGAAATCCATCCGGTCGCCGCCGCGCCGTTTCAGCGCAATGCGTTGCTCAACACCTATCCGGCGGCCTGCATTCTGACCGGTTCGGCCGGCCTCGGCTTCGGCCTTGCGCCCAGTCCGGCGACCTCCTATCTGGAGTCCGGTGTCGACGCCGGAGGGAATGCCTATTACGCTACCCGGATTGCGCTGCCGCCGCAACAAAGCTGCGAAATCACCTTCGTGGTGTTTTCGTTCCACGGCAATTACCGGCAGTTCGACGCGATGAACCGCTACCAGGAGCTGTTCCCCGAGGCATTTTCGTACCGGCCGGGGGTGGATGAGCGGCTGGTCAACGGGCAATTCAACAGCAGTCACTACGAAGGCATCCTGACCGGCTCGATCAATTCGCCGATGAAGGTCAAGTATTGCGGACAGGGACGGGTCGGGATGAGTTGGTCGTACACCTATTACCGCAAGCAGGGGGATTTTTACGGTCACGCGGCGTGCTGGGAGGATCTTTCGCCGGTGACGCAGCAGCGGCTGGCGGGGCGCAAATACAAGACCGAAAACGAACTGAATGTCGACGACCGGGAGGAAATGCACCGCGACCGCAACGCCCGTTTCCGCGCCAACGACTTCCGCGCCAACACGCTGAACGGGATTTACATTTTCAACACCATCGACAAGGATGTGATCGAAAAGAACGGCTTCCAGAAGTATGTGTATCCGTTGATGAAAGGGCAATCCGCCTACCAGGGGTGGGCGCTGGGGTATGACCTGAGCGGACACTTGTTCGCGTGGGCGAGTCCGTTGGAAGCGGTTTACAAGCGCGACATTCCGCCGCTCCTGACGGAAAACGAAATGTCGGCGATTTCGTACGATGGCTTCATCGACATCGACCGTCCGACTTCGATCGGGCAGAACGATGTCTACCGGGGCGAGCTGGATTATTTCCTTCCGGGGTGGAGCTACGACAGCAAGGGACGTTTCATCCGCAACAGCCGTTACATCCAGGAGCACTGCGATTATTTTCATTCGCTGAAAAAGGGCGACCGGACGCTCGGCGTCTGGAGCAATGTCTGGTTCGCCAATCCGCTGATCGCGTTCAAGCCGGATGCGTATTTGTACGAGAACTTCGATCCGACCCGGCTGTATGGCGAAATGTACGAGATGTTTGTGCGCGGGTTGTATTTTCGCGGCAACCGTCCGGCCTACATCCACAATATCGACTATGAAACCCAGTTGAGCCGTTATCTGGCGTGGGAAAAGATGACGCCGCATCAGCTGCGGCTGGCGGAGGAGGATTACGTGCGCGATGAAATCGCGCTGTTCTACCAGAGCAATCTGATGCCGGTGTGGAAGCTGATCCTGTCGCACCGGGATATTTATGCGGAAATTCCGTTTCTGACCGAACTTTCGGAGCGCGGCTTCTATCCGCCGTGTCCGGTGCGCGGCGCAGACATCGTGGACAAGGTGCGTTACGGCAAGGGGTTGAACGGCTTATTGGTGTTGACCAACCGCGAGCGCAAGCCGGTGACCGTCACGCAGACCATCGACAACGGCTACTTCGGTGATTTTTCGGTGGTGCCGTTCTGGTACCGCGGCGGGAAAACGTTGGTATCGCGGCTGCGCGGTGCGGAAACCGATTTCACCTGCGAGGCCGGGATCCGGGAAAATGTGCTGATCGCGACGCCGGTGGCGTTGAAGCCGGCGCCGCAGACGACGGTGACGGCGGAAAGTTCGATGACGCTCGATCCGTATGAAAAGGTATTGAATTGCACTTTCACCTCCGACCGGACGACGGAAGCGGAGCTGTTCTATAATGTGGACGCGCACTTCGAACGTTATCGGGCGGAGTGGAACGGCGCGGCGGTCGAACCGGGAGCGAAGGTGACATTGACTGGCGGGGAACCGGCGCACTTCCGGCTGGTGCTGCGTTCGGAGTTGTTCCGGGAACCGGTGGCGGAGCTGATGCGGTTTCCGTTCCGGCAGGCGGCGGTGGTGATTCCGGAGGGTGCCGATGAGCGTTTGCGCGGTTGTGCGCAGATGATCGAAGACAACCTGCGCTGCGGCCTCGATCACGCCGAAGTTGCGACCGTCGCCGCGATACCGGCGGGTCAACCGGCGATCGTGCTGGCCGAGGGCAAAAGCGGCGTATGGCTGGAAAACGGCGATCTGATCGTTTCGGGCCCCGATTCGTTTCGGATCCAGCAGAATGCGTGGCATTTGCTGCGGCTGATGGAGCGTTATTACCCCGGCGTCAATATGTCGTGGATGCCGGTCATGGAGTCCGATGAATTCCGGGCGCGGATGGAAAACGGGTTGCAGACGCCGTTCGCGATCGAGAACTTCACCGAAAGCGTGGACTGGAAAACGTTCCTGAAAAGCAATGACGAAACCACCGCGACGGTGCCGTTTGGCTACTCCACCGAGGTGACGGTGCCGATGACGCCGGCGGCGCCCGTAATCGACGGCGATCTCTCCGATGCGGTGTGGGAAAAAGCCGCGGTGGTCGAGGATTTCCGTATCGTCAACTCGCAGGAGTCGGCGAAGCTGAAGAACCGGGTGCAGCTGCTGTACGACCGGGATAATCTCTACTTCGCGATCAAGTGCCACGAACCGCGGATGGACCGCATCGCCGACAACTTCACCGAACACGACAGTCCGTTGTGGGAGGGGGATGACTTCGAAATCCGGTTGGCGCCGGGGATCGACGCGGAGGAAAGGGCGCCGTATCCATTCTATATGTTTGCGGTTTCGCCGTCGGGGGTACAGGCGGAAATGCTGAACTTCGCCCACACGGTCGAAGCGCGCAACGCGCAGCGGGTGCTGGGGGACGACTGGCAGGACGCGGTGACCGGAGCGGAGTGGAACGGCGCGTGGCAGGTGAAGACGAAAAAAACGGCGGACGGCTGGACTGCGGAGGCGGTGATCCCGCTTGCGAGTGTCGGCTTGAAGCCGGGAGAGCGGGTGCGCATCCTGCTGGGACGCAGCGCCAAAACGTTGCCGGAGGATTCGTGCTGGCCGCTGGTGGTCAACGGCAACTTCAACAACAGCGCCGCCTTCGGCTCCCTGGACTGGCAAGAATAAAAAAAGAAAAAATTCTTAAAAAATAAAAAAAATCAAATAGAGCCGCGAAGCGGCGGTCTGCCCTCCGTCATACGGAGACGCCGGTCCAGCAGGCGGATTCTGCTGGTCGCCCCAGGCGGCAAAGCCGCCCGAAAGGGGCGAAAGTAAAGTAAGCGAACCGGGAGGTGAGCGGAAGCCGCCCGAGGTAGCGATGGTGGAGATTAAACCGGATGCGTGAGCAACGGTTTAATCTACACATGGAGCGGACGAGGCGCCGCACCGGCGGCACAAAATAAACCTTGGCTCCGTTTCACACGAAAGAAAGAAGCAAGTAATGAGAGAAGCATTTTGGGACAATTGCATCGCCGACGCCGGGATCACCCGGGTGCTGGTGTTGTGCAAAAGTCATCTGGATATCGGCTTCACCGATTTCGCCGGGGAGGTGCGCGCGCAATACCTGACGCAGTACATGCCCCGGGTGATTCGGACGGCGCGGCAGTTGCAGCGGGAAAATACCGGTGAAAATCTGGTCTGGTGCGCCGGAAGCTATATCGTACATGAATATTGGCGGCAGGCGCGGGGCGAGGCGTTGCGCGAATGCGAGGCGGCGCTGGCCGACGGGATATTGGCGTATCATGCGCTGCCGTTCACGGTGCACAGCGAATTTTTCGACGCGCCGTTGTTTGCGACGTTGCTGCGGGACAGCCGGGAACTGGATACGGTGTGCGGCCGTCGGACTCGGGCGGCGAAAATGACCGATGTGCCGGGGCACAGCTGCGGCATCGTGCCGTTGTTGGCGGCCGGAGGCGTCGAGTTTCTGCATTGGGGGATCAATCCGGCTTCGTATGCGCCGGAGTTGCCGCAATTGTTCCGCTGGCGCGCCGGTGGCGCCGAAATCGTGGCGATGTACGCCGGTAACGGGTACAGCGCCGATACCACGCTGCCGGACCGGAAAACCCGGGTGGTGTTTCTGCATGGCGGCGACAATGCGTCGCCGCCGGGGATCGGCGCGGTCCGGCAGGCGTTCCGGGAATTGCGGCTGCAATACCCGAATGCCGCGGTGGCGATGGGGTCATTGGACGATCTTGCCGACGCGGTGCTGCCGTTCCGGGCGTCGCTGCCGGTGGTCGATGCCGAAATCGGCGACAGCTGGATTCACGGTATTGCCACCGACTGCGTCAAGAGCGCCCGCTTCCGCGAACTGCTGCGCTTCCGGCGCGCTTTACCGTCAGGTGAGATTCCCCGGGAATTCGACCGGAATCTGGCGCTGGCGGGCGAACACACCTGGGGGATGGATATCAAAACCCATCTCGCCGACGACACTCATTGGACCCGGCCGGAATTCGACGCGGCGCGGAAACGGCTGCCGAATTTCGCACAGGTGGAAGCGTCGTGGGAGGAGCAGCGCGTTTATCTCGATGCCGCCGTGGCGGCGCTGCCGGAAGCCCGCCGGCGCGAGGCGCAGGCGCGGCTGGCGGCGTTGACGCCGGTACCGGGGGATTTTTCCCGGCATGACGAAGTGGCGCCGACGATCGAAACCGCGCGCTTTCGCGCGGTATTCGATGCATCGGGAAATCTGACGCACCTTTCCGATCCGGCCGGAATCCTCGATTACGGGATTGCCGGAGAAGCATTGTTGCGGGTCTGTTACCACTGCTATGATCGTACCGAGATGATGCGCTATCTGAGGGAATATTGTCCGTGGGACGGCACGGTCGAACAGGTCGCGTGGGCGGCCTGGGATATGGGGAAAATCGGCTTGCCGGAGGGGATGCCGTCCGGCGCGTTTGCCGCGGAAAACGCACGTTTCAACGCCGATGATTCAGATCCGGAGCGATACATCGTCCGGGTGCGGCTGGAGTGGCCGGAGGCGCTGGTCGCCGAAGCCGGGGCACCCGCCCGGCTGGAAATCGAATACGCCTTTCATCGCCATGAACCACGGCTCGAAATCACCGTGCAATGGTTCGACAAAAGCGCCAACCGGCTGCCGGAGGCGATCGTCGCCCACTTCCATACCGGTTTCACTGCCGCCGCCGAATGGCACATGCGCAAACTCGGGTTGGCGGTCGATCCGGCGCGGGCGGTACCGGGCGGCGGCACCGGGATGCACGCCGTCGACGGCGAACAGTCGTTGCGGATCCGGGAACGCGGCGTCGTGCTGACGGTGGATTCGCCCGATGTGCCGCTGCTGTTGCCGGACGATCGGGAGTTGTGGCATTACGCGCCGCAGCCGGCGCAGCCGTCCGGAAAGATCGGCTTCTGCCTCGCGAATAACCAATGGGGGACGAATTTTCCGCAATGGTGCGGCGACGATTTTCGTTGCCGCTTCCGCTTTTCCTGGGATAAAGAGGTAATTTCAAAAATCTCTTCATGCCATCTCGGACGTCTTGCGGCGTCTGGAACCGGGAGCGATTGTGCCCGGTTACCTATGGGTAGCCGGGCAAATCTACCCGATTCCAGTCACTCGCAATCCATTCCGACCTGACATAAATATACTTCTGAAATTACCTCTGAAGATTGAAATATTCGATGGGAGTGTCTATATTATGGCTATAATCCATAGCCGGAGTTTTTACAATTATGAGTCAAAGTGCGTCGAAACGTGCGACATTGCAGGATGTGGCCAATGCCGCGGGATGTTCGTTGTCCACGGCTTCGACGATTCTGAACCAGAGCAAGGGCAATTCGCAGGTTTCGGACGCGACCCGGCAACGGATCATGGCGGCGGCGCGGCAATTGCATTACCAGCCGAACTTGAACGCCCGGCGGCTGGCCTCGCAGCGTTATGACGACATCATCGGAGTGACGCTGGACAGCCAGGCGCCGTTCCTGAATCGCGACATCGTCTCCGAATTCGAAAAACTGGTATCGATGCACGGCATGTGCGTGATGATCGGGATGCTGCACAACGATTTGGAACGGATCCGAAAATACGTCAACGTCTTTCTCGGCAGCGGCATACGGCGGGTGTTCTGTCTGACGCACACCTACCCGGAGTTCGGGCAGGCGGTGCCGGCGCTGTTCGAAGGCTTCGACCAGGTGGTGTTTTTCGGCAAGCCGCTGGCGCCGACCCGATTCCCGTATATCGCGTCGGATGACTTCGGCAATTACAAGCAGGCGGTGGCGTATTTGCTCGGGACGGGGCGGCGGCGGATCTATCACTTGCGCTGCCACCGGCTGGATTCCAGCTTTCAACCGGCGCTGGACGGCTTCCGGGCTGCCTACGCCGAGGCGGGTTTGGAGCTGCCGGAGGAGGCGTTTTTTCACTGCGACCCGGATTTTTTCACCTCGGAAGCCGAGGCGGAGCAGGCGGTGGCGCCGGTGCTGGCGAAGCGCCCCGACGCGTTGATGCTGCACGACGACGAATCGGCGTTCTGGGCGATGCGGGTGCTGCACAATCACGGACTCCGGGTGCCGGAGGATGTGGCGCTGTTCAGCGGTAATCTGTGGCGTTTCGCCCATTGCGGCACGCCGGGGCTGGCGGGAATCAGCTTCAATCCGGGCAGAATCAGCCGCCTGGCGCTGGACATTTTTCAACAACAGACGGATGCAACTGAAACATTGGTGCCCGCGCAGATCGTCTCCGGTGACAGTTGCCGGTGACGGCGCGACGGGTACCAGAGGAGAATTTTTTTATGCACACTCTCTATGACTCCATTGGCCGTGAAATGGCGGAGCGCTTCCGGCATGCCCGTTTCATCGGGCGCGAATGCGCCACCGGCATCACCTCGCGCAGTCCGGTGCTGCCGGCGCCCTGTTTTCGCCGCGAATTTGAAATCTCCGCGGTTCCCGCGCTGGCGCAGATCCGTTTTTGCGGACTCGGCTACGGCGAGCTGTATCTCGACGCAGAGAAGCTCGGCGACGCGGTGCTGGCGCCGACGGTGAGCGTTTACGACCGGAGGACCGGTTTTCAGGTATTCGATCTGGTCGGGAAGCTGACGCCGGGACGGCATACGCTGGCGGCACGCCTCGGCAACGGCTGGTACAATATGCATACCGCCGAAGTCTGGCACTTCGACAAGGCCGCGTGGCGCGATGCCCCGAAGCTGTGGCTGGAGCTGGAGATCGATGGACAAGTGGTGCTGAGCTCGGATGAAAGCTGGAAGGTCGCCACCGGCGGCATCCGCTTCGACGGCCTGCGCAACGGCGAATGCTTCGACGCCAATCTCGAACCGGCCGGGTGGATGTGTAACGGCTTCGACGATTCCGGGTGGGAAGCCGCCTATCTGGTGGCGCCGCCGGGAGGCGCGCTGGAGGAGGAAACCGCGCCGCCGTGCCGGGTGATCCGGCGCATCGACGCGGTGACGGTGACGGAACACGATGGCGTCACCATCGCGGATTTCGGCGAGGTCCTGACCGGCTGGTGCGAAATCGCGGTGGAAGCCGAGACCGGGACGGAATTCACCATCCGCTACTGGGAAGCCACCGGTGCCGACGGCAAGCCGTTGGATCCGGCCGTCAACCGGCTGACGGAGTTTGTGTTGTCCGGCGAGTTTCAGACCGACCGTTATATCGCGTCCGGATCGGGGCTCGAAGTCTGGCATCCGCGCTTCACTTACCACGGCTTCCGCTATGCGCTGATCACCCGGAAAGGGGAGGGGGCGCTGCTGGGCATACAAGCGGAATTTGTCGCCACGGATATGCGCCGGATCGGCGAATACAGCTGCTCCGACGCCGATTTCACGCGTCTGGCGAAGTGTGCGCTGCATTCGTATCAGGGGAACTTCACCGGCATACCGACCGATTGCCCGCAGCGGGAAAAGAACGGCTGGACCGGCGATGCCCAGCTGGCGGCGGCGACCGGTTTGTATTTTTTCGATGCCGCGGCCAACTATTGTCACTGGCTGGATATGATCTGCGACAACCAGCGGCCGAACGGGCAATTGGCGTCGATCGCGCCGAACGGCGGGGGCTGGGGCTTCAATTGCGCCAGTGGCCCCGTGTGGGATTGTGTGGTGGTGCGTATTCCGTATGAAATCTACCTGCATACCGGTGACAAAACGGTGCTGCGGCGCTATTACCCGAATATGCTGCGCTACTTCGAATACCTGCCGAGCCGGACCCAGCGCGACGGCCTCGTTAACTTCGGCCTGGCGGACTGGTGCGCGCCGGGAACGGTGGGCGGCCATGTCGATTGCCGTTTCTCCTCCACGCTGTATTACGCGCATATACTCGCGCTTGGCGGGCGGATCGCTGCGATTCTGGGGCTGCCGGAGGACGCGGCGCGGCTGGCGGCGCGGTCGGCGGAGGTGAAAAACGTATTTCGCCGCGCATTTCACCCCGCCCCCGGCGTCTGGGGCACCAATACGCCGACGGAGTTGGCGTTGGCGCTCGAATTGGAGATGACGACGGACGACGAGGAACATGCGCAGACGGCGGCGGCGTTGGCGCGGCGGGTGGAGGAGGGGCGCTTTACCGCGCAATTCGGCATCGTCGGCGCCAAATACGTGCCGCGGGCGCTGGCGGCCAACGGCTATATCGATCACGCGTGGAAGCTGTTCACGCAGCCGGAGTATCCGGGGTGGGTGCACTGGCTGCGTCAGGGGGCGACGACGCTGTGGGAAACCTGGACGGGAACATCGTCGCAGAATCACATCATGTTCGGCGATTTCGCGGCATTCGCGTTTGAATACCTGGGCGGAATCCGGCTCGATGAACGTTTCGCGGCGACCGGGGCGTTGCAGATCCGGCCGGTGTTTCCGGCGGAACTGCAGGAGTTCGCGGTATCATTGCAAACGCCGTATGGCCAAGTGGCGGTGGCGTGGCGCCGCGAGCATGGAAAGCCCGAAGTGACCGTGAAAGCCGACGCCGGAATCAAGCTCTTGTGATCGAAAAAATTATTGCGTGAGTGACGGAAAGGCTTTCGGAGAGCCAGCCAGTCGGGTGCTCAACAATTTATGAAAGGCGTCCAGCAGGCGTTTGCCTCTTTCCGGCAGGTCGAAAATTCGGTCGGTATGCGCCCATTGCTTGATCAACAATCGGATCGGACCGAAAATGATCAGGAACAGCTCCTGCGCTTCGATATCGGCGCGGATGGTTCCGGCACGCTGGCCGGCTTCGATCATCGCCATAATCTGCGCTCTGTGCCTACGCTGCAGGTGGATCATTTTTGCAGCCAGACGCGGGTCATCCTGAAAGATTTCTTCGGCAAAGATTACTCTGGCCAGCGCCGGAGTGACGCTGAACTGGACAAGGCGGTGGTAGAGGAAAGCACGGATGTGGTCGATGTCGTCGCCGGCGTTGGCTTTGACCTCCCGGAACAGCCGGTCCGTGTCCTCTTCGAGGTCGTCCAGCATCGCATCCAGCAACGCGAACTTGCTCGGGAAATGCCGGTACAACGCCGGTTCTGTGACGCCGATTTCCCGGGCGATATTCTTGATCGTCAGATTCTGGATGCCGCGCTCGGCGATTACGCCGAGACTTTTCGCGATGATTTCCTGCTGACGCTTGGTTAATTCCTGCATAACGACTATAAAACTCCTGCATTAGTTAGTATTTACTAACATAACCCATTTACACAGGAATACAAATGCGATTGTATTAATTTACAGTGAAAACAGCTCCTCCAGCCCTGGATTCCGAGTCGCGATCGGCACTTCCGGGAGCCCTTCGTTACGGCAGAAGGCCGCGACTTCGTCACCGGCGGCGCAGCTGAACACCTCCACTTGGGCGCCGTCGGCGGCGCGGCGGAAAAATTCCCCCGGAAGTGCGGCGGTCACGGTGGCGGGCAGCGTCACGGTGACGATACCGGCGCGCAGCGCCTCCATCTCCAACTGCATCGCGATTTTGCCGTCCTTCAGAAAACCGACGCGGTCGACCAGAAGCTCCAGCTCGTTGACCAGGTGCGACGACAGGATCACGGTATGCGGGAACTCCTCCAGCGCCAGTACCAGCGCCTCCTGGAATTCGCGGCGCGCCGACACATCCAGCCCGAGCACCGGTTCGTCGAGCAGCAATACCTCGCAGGGACGGCACAGCACCCCCGACAGCATCGCCAGCGTGTACATGCCGCGCGAAAAGGTCTTGATTTTCCGGTCGAGCGGCAGGTGGAAGCGTTTGGCGAAGTCGTGGAATGCGGCGCAGTTCCAGCCGGGGTAGAAGTTGGACAGGAAGCGGCCGTATTCTTCCAATGTGTAATAGTCGAAGATCTTCTGCGCTTCGCCGACGTAGCCGATCACCTTTTTCAGTTCGACCGGTTCGCGTTCCGGGTCGAAACCGGCAACCCGGATATCACCCGCATCGCGCGCCAACAGTCCGGCCAGCATTTTCAGCAGCGTGCTTTTGCCCGCGCCGTTGTGGCCGAGCAGACCGTAAACACAGTGTTCCGGGACCGAAAAGGAGCAGTGTTCCAGCACCGGCTGGTGCTTGTGGTAGGACTTCGAAATCTCGTGAACCTCGATTGCCGTTTTCATGAAAACCTCCCCAGGGTGATTACAATCAATATCGATATGGCGATTGCCGCCAGAATGCCTCTAACCGGCGCGTTGCGTCCGCGCAGCGTGATTTGGGTGTAATAATACCATCCGGCCGCGAGGCTGACCGGGTACGCCGCGACGACCGCAGTCGGATACCACACCGGACCGGCGAGGAACAGCAGTAGACAGGCCGAAAACCCGAGGAACATCACCCGGTTGCTTTCGCTTCTGGCGCCGAGCGTGACCTGAAAGACGATGCTCTGGAGGCTCAGCGCCTGTACCGCCGCGAAAATCCCCGCGCTCCAGGTGCCGCCGGGCGCCGCCCGGAGCAATGCCGTCAGCAAGATCAATGACGGCAACGACGGCAACAGCACGCCGCCGTATTTCGCCAGCCAGAGCCGGAACCCCGGAACCGGCAGCGAAGCGGTCGCATCGCCGCAATGGTTGCGGGCGTCGTATCCGGCGCAGACACCGCCGAACAGCATCAGCGCAATCGTGAGTCCCCATTGAAACAACTGCACGACCGTCTGTACGGTTTCCGTATCGTGGTGGTGCCGTATCCAGGAAAACAGCGGCATCAGCGTGATCCCCGCGACGAAGAACAATGCCAGTACGGCGACCGCCGCCTGCCAATTCCGGCGTATTTCGTGTGCGACCAGGATGGAATGTTTCACTTTGCCACCTCCCGCAGTGTTATCAGCAGGATATTATCTTGCGCGGGTGGGAGCCACCACTCGTAATCGGGCGGCCGGAGCACCGGCGGCAATGTCGACGAATCCAGCGTTCGGGGGTATTGGCCGTCGTGGGTCAGATAGTACTCGTTCAAGTACAACAGCATCATGGTACGCAGGTAGTCGCGCCAGACACTATCCAGAGCGGCCCGCACGCGGAAATAGGTTTCCGAGGATTTCCCGGTGCGTTCCAGATCGAGACGCATGGTATGCCATTGGAGGTATTTTTCGTGCGGCAGCGGCGGAAGCGATATAGGCAACACTTCGGAATACCATTCGAAATAGCGGGTTCCCGGGTCGGGAATCGGAAAGAACCATTCCAGATCGGTTCGGGTGTTCCGGCACAGCGGTTCCAGCGTCAGGAACTTATCCCATAGCAGCCGGTTCTGTTCGAGCGTCAGTTGCAGCCGACGTTTCCGGCGGTCGAGGTAAATACTCTGGTAGGCGGAATCGAAACATTCCGCGAACCAGTTTTCATTGTCGGTGATCCAGCTCCGATAGATGGGGAATATGACCTCGATTTCTTCGTCGGTTTGCGCCTTGAACAGGCAATGGCGCAGGTTAAAACCGGGGTAGTAGTAATTCCAGTCGAGGACAAACGGCATCGGAGCGTGATCTTTCAACAGCTCCGCCAGCCCGGTAAAATAGACTTCCGGGACAGGGGAACCGAACAGATAACGCGTTCCCGCCTCGGTAAGGCGTTCGGCCAGGTATTTTGCTTCCGTCCGGGACATTTTCGGTCCCGGTTCGGGCAGTTTCAGCCATTGCCGGATGCGGTGTTTTTCTGCGTTACCCAGCTGCTCGAAGATGTAGGCGCCCGTTGCCGCACCGGCGACGCCGAACAGCAGCGCCGCCGCGGCCGCGAACGTCAGCCAGCGCCAGCCGCCGGCTTTCCGGTCGCGGTAACGGCCGGTATACCGTGCCGCCGCGAATGCCGCGGCGGCGGCTCCCAGACACAATACCGCGAACCAGGTTATGCCCGGCCGGTCGTCGGCCAGCCACGCCGTCATCTCGAAAATCCCGGCGATAATCCCGGCGGCGGTCAGCAGCAACAGCGGAATTCCGGCCACGCGCTGCCACAAAGTCGGAAACGAGATCAGCGCCGCGACCAGAAACGCGCATCCGGCAAGCCAGATTCCGACGGCAGGCAGTATGGCCGGATGACGCTGGAGAATCCATGCGTCGGCAATTTTTTCCAGGCCGGGAAGTTGTTGGGCGAGATATACGGCGATGAAGGCAAAGCCGGTCACGGTGGCGGCGGCGGCGATGCCGGAAAAAAATTCGACGCACCACAATGTCCCACGCCGCACCGGCAGCAGCCGGTCGGTGAGCGCCATTGTTGCGGGGCGTTGACTCATCGCTACCATGAGCAGTGCCAGCATGTTGGCGAGGATCATCGTGACGGTGAAACCGAGTTCATCGCCATGGGTGAGCAGCCAGATATAACTGACGACGAGCCCGAGCAACTCCAGCAACAATGCTACGCTCAGATTGGCCTGGTACAAACGCCATTGATCGCGAAAGAGAGTGAGAATGCTTTTCATCGTGACGGATTCCTTTCCAGAAATTGACGGAAGGCGGCTTCCAGCTCTTCGGCGGGCATACCGAGTCCGGCGGCGTCGGCGAGCAGTTCGGCAAACTTCGTCTCCAACAGCTCCCGGCGGGCGCGGTGTCGCACGTCGTCGGCCAGTGGCGTCGCGTAATTGCCGTCGCCGATCCGGCTTCCGATCCAGTTTTCGCTTTGCAGCAGCCGGTACGCCTTGGCGACGGTATTCGGATTGATCCGCCACGCCAGCGCCAGTTCGCGTACCGGTGGAATCCGGGTCCCGCCCGGATAATCCCCCTTCACGATCGCCGCCTTGATCCGGTCCGCGATCTGCAGATACAGCGGTTCGTCTTTGCGGAATTCCATGATGTAAAAACTCCGTTGGCTAAAAGTGTACTATTTGAGTGATACAGTTCTACTGTACTATATGGATAATACAATTGCAAGGGCGAAAAGTAAAAAAATCAAAAAAATTTTCCGACGGGCTTTTTACCAGATGACGGCGTTGGCGGAAATTGTGAAAATTTCATTTCCAAGCTTGACAACCGGAACCGGGCCGGATATATTTATTGTAAATACGAATTTACTGTTTAAAACGACATTATTTAAATCCAGGAAATACGAATTTACTATGGCGGGAAATCGAATTACCCAGCGGGAAATCGCCCGGATGTGCGAGGTGTCGCAGGGGATTGTTTCGATGGTGCTCACCGGCGCGCCGCAGAGCGCCCGGATACCGGAAGCGACCCGGCGGCGGATTCTCGAATGCGCCGCGTCGTGCCGCTACCGGGTCAACGCGCTGGCGCGGCAATTGCGCCGCGGCCGCAGCACGACTGTGCTGGTGGTGGCGTCGCGGACGTTTTCCTTTTTTATGGAATCGCTGTTGCGGCTGCTGGAACTGCAACTGATCGAAACGGGGTTCCGGATGATGACCGCGCGGGTGGCTTCCGGGGCGCCCGATGTCGCCGCGCAACTGGAACCGGTGCTGGAATTCGACTATGCCGGGGTGATCTGCCTGGACCATTGTGCGCCGGTGCGCGATGCGTCGGTGTCGGCGGTATTGGCGCGCCACGCGCACGTGGTTTACCTCAGCGAACCGGCGCAGGATCCGAAGGCGCCGTTTATCGATCTTGATTTCGGCGCCGGGGTGGCGGAGGCGGTGGAGTATCTGACGCAGGCGCGGCCGGGGCCGGTGGCGTTGTGTTTGAATGGCGTGGTCGACCGGGCAATGGAGGGGCGGCGGCAGGGATATCTGGAAGGATTGGAGCGCTGCGGCATCGCGCTGCAGCCGGAATTGATCTGGCGGCCGTCGGAGTTGGTGCCGGAGGGGTTTTTCGACGGGCGCGAATACAATTTCGGCTGGGCGGAGCGGATTTACCGGGAGTTGATCGTGCCGCAGCGGCCGTCGGGGGTGATCGTATGGAACGACCAGGCGGCGGTGGCATTGGTCAAACAATTGACCCGGCGGAACGTACGCATTCCGGGGGAGGTGGCGGTGATCGGTTACGGGGCGGGGGATATTCTCGGCTGGGCGTGTGAGCCGCCGCTGACGAGTATCAGCCACGGCGACGAGGAGATCGCGCGGCTGCTGTGCCGGCGCCTGACGGAGCTGCTGGCCGGAGAAGACGCGCCGCGCCGGACCATGGTGGCATCGCGCCTGATCCGCCGCGAGTCCGCCTGAAAAAATAAAAATATTTTAACAATAAAAAATCAAATAGAGCCGCGAAGCGGCGGTCTGCACTCCGTCATACGGAGGCGCGGTCCAGCGCGCGAACAGCGCTGGTCGGCTCAGGCGCCATAGGCGCCTCGAAAGAGCCGAAACGTCAGGTAAGGATCGCCGGAAGGCGATCCGGAGCCACCCGAAGTAGCGATGGTGTAGATTAAGCCGGATGCGTGAGCGACGGCTTCATCTACACATGGAGCGGATGAGGCGCCGCACCTGCGGCGAAAAACAGACCACCGGAGCGCGGCCCCGTGAACACAGTCGTGATCGGCACACCCGCCGCATCGGCGGCGAAGAATAGACCGTAATGAAAAAATCAGCAATCAACCGAAAGGATAATGATAACATGGCGGAAAAGAAACAACCGATGGGGACCGTGATCGCGGGGGCGGGACGGGGCCTGTTGATGGCGAAACTGGCACACCAGCACGGGGAGCGGATCCTCGCGATGGTGGATAAGAATGAAGCGATCCATGAGAAACTGCGCGCGCAATTGCGGTCGTACGGCTGTGAAGACACTGTGGTGCTGTCGTCATTCGCGGCGGCGTTGGAGCGCTTCCCGGCCGAGGCGGCACCGGCGGTGATGGTGGTGACGCCGAATACCACCCATGCGGAGCTGTTCGAACAGGCGATTGCGGCCAAACGCCATGTGCTGCTGGAAAAACCGGTGGCGACCCACGAAGCCGATTTGCTGCGGATCGAGCGCGCCGCGGCGCAGGCGCCGGAGCTGGTGGTGCAATTGGGATTCGTGCTGCGCTATTCGGTCTTTTTCCGTAAAATCAAATCGCTGATCGACGCAGGGGTGCTCGGCCGGGTCATCATGATGCAGCTCAATGAACGGCTGGAACACTCGCACGGCGGCGGCTGCTACCGGCGCGCGTGGCGGCGCTTGATCGTCAATACCGGCGGCTTCATCAATGAAAAGTGTTCGCACGACATCGACATTCTGTGCTGGCTCAAGGACCGCCAGGCTGAACCGGTTTCCGTCTACAGTCTGGCCGGGCACGAAATGTTTCCGCGCCGCGAAGACCGCCCCGATTCCTGCCCCGATTGCGATGACGCCGCTTGTCCGTTCCGCTGCCGGTATGAGCGGATTTTCGGCCAGGAATTCCAACTTCACGTCGATGAGACAGCGGAGCAACGCTGCGTGTTCCGCTCCGATGCGGATGTTTACAACCATCAGAGCCTGACCATCGGATTCGCCGACGGCACCCAGGGATTGCTGACGGCGATCGCCTACACCGGCCGGCCCGACCGCGATATCGTGATTCACGGCACCGAAGGCTTCCTCGCCGGGACCTTGAGCTCCGGCAAATTGGAGTTGTGCCGTTACCGCGAAGGCCTGACGCCGGAGGCCGTGCCGATGCCGGAGAGCGACATGCACGGCGGCGGCGACCCGGACATCGTCGCGGAGTTTTACAACTGCATCCGTACCGGCGCCAAACCGGACGCGACGCTGGCGGACGGCATCCGGGCCAGCCGGATCGCCTTTGCCGCCGACAAAAGCGCCGCCACCGGACAGGCCGTCCGGTTGTGAAATCAGTTTGACAATTCCGCGGGGCGATGCTACATTGTTGAGTTCACTTAATGAATCAGCAAGAAGAAAGCAGATCGTGAAAATGCAAGAGAAAGCAGCGTGGATTTGGCGCGATGCGGCGCGCAACGGGATACATGAGGTTCTATGGTTCCGGCGGGAGTTCGACGCTTCCGCCGATCCGGAGGCCATGTTGGAAATCGCGGCGGATACCGATTTCGTCGTGTGGCTCAACGGGATCGAGGTCGGGCGCGGACAATATCCGAATTTCCCGTCGCAGCGGACATTTCAGCGCTTTGCCGCCGGCGCGGCGCTGAAAGCCGGGGCGAATGAGATCCGGGTTCAGGTTTACCACGCCGGGGAGGGGTTCTTCTCCATCGTCAATGCTCCGGCGGGGTTATGGGCGCGGGTGGTGGCGCAAGGACAAACGGTTTGCGCGACCGACGGTGCTTGGGAATGGGCCTTCGATCCGTTTCACCGGAGCGAAAATCCGGTCAAAGTCACCGGGCAATTGGGCTTTGCCTTCGACAGCGATTTGAGCCGCCCGGCGCAATGGAATTTCCGGCCGGTGACGGTGGCGGACGATCCGGCGCCGGCGCTGCCGCGCCCGGTCGCGAGCCTGGTGCTCGAAGAAGCCATCGTTCCGGCGGTGACGGCGCAGGGCGACCTGATGCGTCCGGCGGATGCCGCCGACGCCGGCGGGGACTTTTTGCGCTTCAAAGCGCCGGGAAACTTCTTTGCCGGATACGATACTGAATACCCGGCGCAACTGCAATGGCCGCTGCGCTTCGCGATGAAGGGCGGCGCTTATTTCATCTGCGATCTGGGGGCGGAGACGGTCGGTCTCCTGTCGTTGCGGCTGCGGGCGCCGGAGGGAACCCGGATCGATATCCTTCACGGCGAACATTTGCTGGACGGACGCGTCCGCGCCCGCATCGGCGGCAGAAGCTTCATCGATCACCTGGTCGTGGGCGCCGGAGCGGTCGAATACGAATTGCCGTTCCGGCGTTTCGGCGCCCGTTATCTGGAATTCCACTTCATCGGCAGCGGTGAAGTCACAATCGAGCAGGCGACGCTGATCCCGACCGAATATCCGCTGCCGGAGGCGGCGCCGTTTACTTCCGGCGACCGCGCGCTGAACCGGCTCGACGAAGTCTGCGTGCGCACCCTGGAATTGTGCATGCACGACCACTACGAAGATTGCCCGTGGCGCGAACAGGGCTTGTACGCTTACGATACACGCAACCAGACGCTGTACGGCTATTCGGTGTGGGGCAATTACGATTACGCTGCGGCTTCGCTGCGGCTCCTGGGGCACGGGGTGCTGCCGTCCGGCTGGATCGGCCTGTGCGCACCGGCGGAAATCCCGCTGACGATTCCGGTGTTTTCCTTTGCCTGGATCGGGTCGCTGGCGGATCATGCGCAGCATTCGGGCAGCGACGGGTTGCGCCGGGAATTTTCCGGCACACTGGACCGGATGTTCGGGCGTTATCTCGAATTGTTCGATGCCCAGGACGCGGTGATGCGGCTGCCGGAAGACGCCGATCTGTGGCACTTCTACGAATGGCTGCCGGGGGAATCGTGCGCCGACGAGGCGGCCAATCCGGTCGTCGGGCCGCAGCCGGAACGCCACGCGGCATTCAATTTGTACTTTCTCGAAGTGCTGCGCTACTATGCGGAGTGGAAAAACGACCCGGCGTTGCGGGATATGGCGCGGCAACTGGCGGCGGGCATTCACCGGCTGTTCTTCGATCCGGCGCGTTGCGAATACCGGACCGGGACCAAGGGCGGCGTGCATTTGCATACGCAGATTCTGGCATTGTACTGCGGCATCGTCCCCGAGCAGGAACGGACGCGTTTGACGGCGCGGATTCTCAATGACGAGTTCGGCGAAATCACCTACAGCGCGATGCCGTATCTGGTCAAATCGCTGATGCCGTTGTCGCCGGAGGCGCGGCGCTTCACCGACGAGCTGGTGTGCCGTTCGTACGGCGCGGCGGTGGAAGCGGGGGCGACTTCGATGTGGGAAACCGGATTGGGGGCGGCGGATTTTGCCGGGGCGGGGAGCCTCTGCCACGGCTGGAGCAGCCTGCCGGCTTACTACTTCCGCGGGTGGGTGCTGGGGATTCGGCCGCTGGATGCCGGGTTCCGGCGTTTCACGGTGGCGCCGTATCCGGGGCGGTTGTCGGAGGCTTCGGGCGAGACGATGACGCCGGCGGGGCCGATTGCGGTGCAGTGGCGCCGGACGCCGGAGGGGATCGTCGGCACGGTGCGATACCCGGCCGGATTGACGCCGGAATTGCAGCCATATCCGGAATTCCCGGTGGCGCATATGGAATTGATTCCTCAAAAATAAAAATTAAAAAAATAGAGCCGATGGCGAAGCCGAAACCGAGCGCAACGCGCGAGGGGGAAGAGCAAGTCCGCAGGACGTAGCGAGCGCAGCGGCGGTTCTGCACTCCGTCATCGGAGTCGAGGGCGAAGCCGAACACGAGAGGGCTTGTCCCTCTCGGGCGAAGAGGAAGTCCGCGAAGCGGGCGTAACGAGCGGTCCAGCGCGCGAATAACGCTGGTCGCCCCAGGCGCGCAGCGCCTCAAAAGGGGCGAAATTGTAGGTAAGGATCGCCGGGAGGCGATCCGGAACCACCCGAGGTAGCGATGGTGTAGATGAAACCGGATGCGTGAGCAACGGTTTCATCTACACACGGAGCGCACTCTGGCGCCGCACCTGCGGCGAATAATCATCCTTGGCTTACTTCTCCCCGCCCGGCGCCGGTCCGCCGGCTTCGAGGCGGCAGCAGTTGCTGTCGGGGGAATAAAGTCCCAATGCCTGCAACAAAACGATGGCCATTTCCTGATGGCCGCGGGGGCCCGGATGGATGGTTTCGCCCAGCCAGAAATCCAACACTTCGGGCTCCGCGGCATGCTCGCGCCAATGGCGGTCGTGGTCGGCCAGGATCACATCCTTTTCGGCGGCGACTTCACGGATGGCTTCGGTGTAGGCGGGAAGCTCCTGGAAACGCTTGACATATCCTTTCAGGTAGTCACTGGTCGGATTGGTGACCTCCTGAATGGTGTTGTAGGTCTGCAATACCGGGATGGCGCCGCCGGCGCGGATGCGATCGACGAGAGCTTCGAGCCGGGTGCGGAATTCGGATACGCCGCCATCTTCCGGACGGACGATGTCATTCATCCCGATCAGCAGAAACACCACATCGGGTTGAAAACGCTTCACCTGCCAGTCGTATTGCGTCTCGTTGAGCAAGTTGACCGAGGTGTGGCCGCTGTTTCCGGAGTTGACCACCGCGTCCATCGGCCGCCCGAGTTCGTAGCGGAGACGCTCCTGGAAAACTTCGACGAAGCTGCGCCACCCCTTCGTATGGGCCGCGCCGTGGGTGATCGAGTCGCCGTAAAAAACCCATGTCCAGTTGCCCGGCTTCCGGAAGTGCTCGGCGATTGCCGCGCGATCGGCCTCGGCGAGCGACCCGGCTGCCGACAGCAATGCCGCCATCGAGACCAGGATGGCGGAAACGACTTTCCATGTCTGATACTTCATGAGATTCCTTTCCTGTTTCCGATAAAGATAGCGCCCGAACTCGGCTGCGTCAAATAAAAAATCATGTTTTGCATTTGTTTCCGTTCTACTGCCTAGTCCGGTTTCGGGATTTGCAAATGCTTTGAACCGCACTAAATTATCCATAAATGCAGAGGAGGCCAATGAATTCACAGCGGAATAACACAGCCGGAGCGGCGGATGCCGTGAAAATCGCCGAGCTGGCGGCGGAGCGCAGTGAAGCGGGAGATGACCTTGCGCTCGACCGGATTCTGGCGGGAAGCGGATACAATCGGGTGGGTTTGTGCCGGAGTATTTTCGCCAATTGCGCGGTGACGGTCAATTTTCACCCGGATCGCCTTTCCGGCAACGGCCGGAGCATCATCGACAACCTGCTCACGGACGGCGAATACAAAAATCAGTACGAAAGCTCCACCACCAACGGAGGCAGGACCGCCTATCCCGGCGGTGAGCGCGATTTATGGGAAAAACGGCTTTTCCAGGAGTTTTATCACACGGAAAAACGGTCGGTCGCCGACCGGCCCAAATACGGCGCGTTGAATATCATGAATTACCGCGACGGCGCTTCGCCGCGCTTCGGCAGTTGCTTTTTCGCGCTCAAACCGGAGGTGCTGCGCCGCTGTACCTTCGCATTCGGCGACAGCAGCAGCCACCCCGAAGCGATGGGGACGCTGGAGCACTTCCGGGGTGTCTTGAACGCGATGTTTACCGAGATCGCGCAAATCGGGCGGTTTTTGAACCGGGAACAAGTGACGGTGGCGGAAGCGGCCCATTTTCTGACCGGCCTCACGCCGGAATTGACAGCGCTAGGGCACGATTTGGACTACTACATCGAGACCCATGTGCATGGCAGACTCAAGCTTGTCTCCGACGTGGCGGCATTTTATCTGGATGAATCGTTTGTGGCGACCGACGTATGGCGGAAAGCGTTGGATTTGGGGGCGCGATACGGCTTTGCGGTGCTGCCGATTCCGGAACGGCGGATTCGCATCGCCGCTATCGACGACGCGTTTCGCGGACCGATGATGCGCCTTCTGGCGGAAAAAATCGACGAGCGCTTCGGCGGCAGCGGCGGGTTGATGAATGCCCGCCTGATCGGCCTCGGCTCCTGCGACAGCATCCGGAATCCCGCCGCCTGGTCCGGCCTGGGCACGGAACCGGAATTATTTCAGTACTTCAAGCAGCTCTGGCATACGGTGGCGTATCATCCGCCGGTACCGGTGTGATTGCCATGCTCCAATCGGATTGCCGTATTGTTCTCCCGGAGCACAATATGGCGCACGGCGCCGCCGCCAAAAAAGGCGGCCGGTGCCGCGGCAACTCCGAAGGCCACCCCCTATTGTTTTTTCTCTGTCAATACAATTTGATCGATCGGGATCATATCGGAGCCGGCGCCCTGGTCTGTGGAAGGAGATATTATTCCTTTCATTCTGATGTGTGCGGTTAATTCGCCATCCCGGGAAAGAGACCCGATGAACCCCAAAGACAGTTGCACACTCCAGTCCGATCCCAAATACATTCGGGTCGGACTGTGAGGCAACTGCCCCAGGCGGAAGGTATACCAACGGTATTGATCATCCCCGGGAACAGAAAAGGATTCCCGCATGATTTCCTGACGCGCGGTATAGTCATAGATGCCCGCGTTGAATTCCAGGAAATCACCGGCTTCCGCATTTTCCGTCCGGGAAAGCGTAATTGCCAGCACACTTTCGTTCCGCGAATGCGGATCGGATTGGATTTGTGCCTGCGGGGTCATGCATTCAATGAGACTGCCGGGAAAATACCAACATGGAGCTGCGGCAAATTCATCCGGGGAGAGGATGGTTTTCTGCATCGCAACATTGCGTTTCAATCTCGTTAAAATCGCATCCTGATTTTTTGGGAGCCACCCGCGTTTGCGGCATTCCCGCCAGGTAGTTTCAAAACGGTTGCGGGCGGCTTCAAGATCGACCGATGATTGCGCATAATACCACGGCAGCTCAAAACCGGCCAGACGGTCTATTCCCATCGCGCAGCGGTTCACACGAAACAAACGCTCGGCATCTGGCGCGACCGCATAACGCGCCTTTTCAAACAGCTCCTGAATGGCGGACATGGTTTCCGGATCGATATAGCAAAAGTCCACGGTCTGCGGAAACCAGCTCAATTGCAGATTTCCCTGCGTGGCTTTTGCCGCCAGCAGGCGCCGATATCCGGCGATGTACTCTCCGGCTTCCCCATAATAGTGCGTCATGAAATCGCGGAACAGTTCTTCGAAATCATCACGGTACGGATTTTGCATGTATTTGCTGTGGAGGTAATATTTCAAGTCGGCCATATCGGCGATATCCGCCTCTTCCTGTTCCCAAAAGACTCCCCGGACATGGTGATCCGCATAAAGCCGATAGGTTGCCGGATAAGAGAATTCGCTTGGAAACGGCAGCCCCGTGACCCGTTCCTGGAAAATGATGGCGTAATCCCAGATATATACGTTTTCGGTGCGCTCGCTCCATGCCTTCAAATACCGTTGAAAACGCGGATTCGCCGCGGCTCCGGTGACCTGGTTGCTGTCGGTATTGCACAGACGAACGATGACTCCGGGGGCCGGTTTTATATCGTTGCGCGGCGGCTCAAGCGTGTAGAGGTAGGCGAAGGTTTGGAGCTTGACCGCCGGATGCTCCTTTTGTACCGCGGCGGCCAATTCATTGATGAAGTCAAGCAACAGGCCGGATTCTCCCGCTTCACGAACGAACGCGGCACATTCGTCACACCGGCAGGAATTTTGATTGTCGTTTTGCGACACGTCGTAAATCGTCGGCGCCGGAACTCCGGCTGCCGCCGATTCCGCATTGCCGCGTTCGATGTTCTGCAACAGTCGGCGAAGAAATTCTTGGCGCATTTCCGGATTGGTCAAGCACAACTGTCCCGTCAACTGGCCTCCTGTCCGCGTCCCGCCGACCAGGCTGAAATATTCCGGATGCGGCTCCAGGTACTCGGCAGCCGGCAGAATCAGATCGAAGGTATGGCAGAAGTAGGGCGGCCCATAGGAGAATTCGCCGCCGTATGTTCCTGAAATACCGTCATCGCCATTGCGGGATAGCCCGCGCGCGACAGCCGCACGGCCTTCGTCTTTGGGGAGCGCCGTACGATAAATATCACGCAGCTCAAAGTAAAAGGAACCTTTTTCCGGTAATCCGGTTATATTGACCGCCTGCCGTCCGGGCAGATCGTTTTCCAGGGGAGACCAGAAACGGCAGCCGGCATATTTTTCAAAAAAATGAAATACGCCATACAGAACCCCCCGGGATCCTCCGGTAATAACCAAACGATCCCCGGCCGCGTCGATGCAATATTCGTCGATGGCAAATTGTTCGGCTCCGTATCCCATTGCCCGGGCGGCGGCGGTCTCGCCGATGTCAATATGATTTACCGGGACGCCGTTTACCGAAACGGTATCTGCGGCGCCTGCGGCGATTCGGGAGAATTCGGCCGCCGCCGTCCGGTCGGTGGGACGCGAACCGGTTGCGACTTCCCAGCCGAATACCGGCAGGCTCAATACGATACACAGGATCCGCCACAAGTTTCTCATCATTCTTTCTCCAACGTCAGCATGACCGGATAATGATCCGAAATTTTTTCCGTTGCCGGAGTTCGGAGCATTTCCGCTTTGATGCAGGAATCAACCAGATTCCTGCTGACCAGAATCAGGTCGATACGTTCGGCGAACCACGATTGCTTATCCCGTTCTCCGCCGACGCCGCTCAAGGTCGGGTAAGTCATGCCGAAGAATCGGTCGCCGGACAGATATTGGCAGATATCGGTCATAGGCAAATCGAGCAGTACTTTCGCGGCCTGGAAATCGTGTCGCCCGTTGTTCAAGTTCTGGCAATGGGGATATTGGGCGTCCTGCCCCAGTTTGGTTTCGATCAAATGCGGATTTTCGTCCAGCAGCTTCGCTTCATCGGGATTGGACATGTTCATATCGCCGAGGATGATCACTTTTTCTCCGCGTTCCAGGAGTGGACGGACGGTGTCGGCAATGATTTTGGCTTCGGCCAGCCGTGTTTCCCACTTGAATGGAGATAAATGGGTGGCCAAATAATAAATTCCATCAATCCGGCATAAGATGTAACCGTGGTGCATTCCCTCCGTGCGCTTTTCCAGAACTTCGATCGGATACCGGGAACAAACGGCCACGCTGACTTCGGGGCGAAGCACTTCAATATGGTCGTATCCCCAGGATTTCGCCCATGCGGCACAGTCGTCTTCCGGTGAATACTTCAACTCCTCCACCACCAGCACATCGGCAGGGTGCTCCCGTAAAAACCGTATGCCGGTTTCCGTCTCCTTCCCGTAGGCGAAGCTGGCCCAGATATTATAGGTCATCACTTTATATTCCGCCGCGCCGGCGGCGAAAACCGTCGACAGCAAAACTGACACTGCCAGCATTTTCATAATCCTATCTCCCCGTTTGTTGTTTGTTCGGCATCCGCAAGCCGCCAGGCAAATATACGGCCGCTGAAGTCGCCTGCATATAAAATTCCATCCGCAATTGTCACCGGAGCCATGACCGGCGCACCCACTTCAAGCTTCCAGCGCAGCATGCCCGTTGCCGCGTCGAGTGCATAAATCATACCGTCGCCGGCGCCGAAATAGATGACATCGTTTCTTATTTCCGGAGACGAATCCACCGTTCCTGCCCGGGTGCGATACGGTGCGGTGTCCACCAGGGCCGGACCGACGCCGGAAAAATGCCAGACCTGTTCCAGAGTGTCACAGTCGAATGCCAGCATGCCGTCCTCCGCCGTCGGTACGATCAGCAGGTTGCCTGCGATCGCCATGGCGCCGGCACTGTGTAAATTGACTTTTACTTCTTTCTGGAGCAACAGCGTGCCGTCACGGGGATCGAATACCTGGACGGCCCGTTCCGCTTTCGCGAACAGTTTGCCGTCATGGAACAGCGCGCTTGCGGACTGAAAGCGCGTGATATCATCGGTATGTTTCCAGATTTGACGTCCGGTTGCGGCGTCAAAAGCCGTGAGCATCGACCAATTCCCCGCGGTTGCCAACACGCCGTCGGATACGGCGATCGTGTTGGTGGTGGCATTCCCGGCATTCCACTCGGTATTGGCCCAGCGCAAGGAGCCGTCTTCCGCGTTCCGTGCCGACAGATTTTCGCGGAATCCGGAATATACCACCCCATCCGCCACTGCGATGCCGTTGGCCACCGCGGACTTCAACGCCAACGGATTGCCGGGAATTTGCCATCGCAGTTGTCCCGATCCGGCATTGATGGCGTACAGCGAACCGGTGACATCCTGCGCGTAGATCACGCCATCGACACAAACGATGGTATTGCGGACGGAATTCCCGGTGGTGAATTTCCAACGGCGTTCGCCGTTTACGATATCCAAGGCGTAAATTCCCGCCGTTTCTCCGTTGTGATCATCGATCGATGCGGTAAATACCAGTCCGTCGGCAATGACCGGCCGGGTGAATTGGCATTCCCCATCCAGCAGGCCCATCCACAATAATTCGGGCTGTTCTTTCTTTGGTGCCGGAGCCGGATGAATCGAAAAATCCCGGCGAAATGTTTCTCCGCCGAGGCACTTGGCTTCCAGGGTCATTTCGGTGGCTCCCGAAGGGAAGCGAACCGTTCCGTTCCAGCTCATTCCGTTTACGGACAGCCGCACCGGCTCCATACCGGGGGCGGCGACCGTGACGGTTGCAACCGGCGGCCCGGAATGCCAGACAACCGAGGAAACGACAGTTCCGGTGCCGTCTCCGGCCTCCAGACGCATGGCCGCGGAGGGCAGCGCCAGGCACATATAATGCTCCAGCCCTCCCCAGATCAACCGGCTGGTCAACTTGCCGTCGCCGTCCGGATAAATCATCCGGTATGCGGCCGCGGAGTGATCGATTCCCCCTTTTTGCGGCACCGCCGTCCCCCATAGACGAGTTCCATTGACCGGATCCCGCCGGCAGAAGTTATAGTGCCAGTGGCCGATCGCCCATCCCGCCAGACGGTTGCCGAAATCGAACTCGAAATTTCCCGCCTTCAATACCGGACCGGAGAAATCCGCCAATAACGTGTCGTGGGAAAACACCAGAATCGGCCGGTCCGGCGGGAGACCGCCGGTCAATTGCCGCAGCCATTGGACGAAGTCTTCCATCCGGTACGGGAGAGCGACATCGCCGCCGTGCATCGGCGCCACAATGACCAGATAGTCCAGCCACTCAAAGGAATAATAGTATGGCTGAAGGTAGTCCGGATAATTCTTTCCGTCATCCCATGGCGCGACAATATCGTGATTGCCGGGAGCATAATAGACCGGGTACCCGACCGTTTCTTCATTCAACTCCCGGGCATGCCCGACAATTCCGAATTGCCAACACAGATCTCCGGTGTGAATCAGAAAATCCGGCGGACAATTCCGGTATTGCGCAAACGGTTTCACCCACGAATACTGGTCGGTCTCCGTATCGCTGATCTGGAGGAGAAAGCCGCGCTCCGGAACCGGCGAAAAGACGAAATCATAGGTATTTCCGCTTTCCGGGCGGCGTACAAACCAGTCTCGGCAGACAAGTCCGCGGGGACAATGGACAAATACGAATGGTTGACCTTCCTGAAATTCCAAACGGTAGCGGCCATTTGCATCGGAAAAGGCGACGGCAATTCCGTCCGATACCGGAATCCCCGCCAACGGGTGTCCGGCGTCATCGGTCAGCACTCCGGAAATGATTCCCGCTCCACCGGCATATAGTGTCATCCAAATGATGGATACGTGTAGCAACTTACGCATGACTTGGTTTACCTCGGGGTCAAATCGTATTTGTCGCGGCATCCGGGATAGGTCAGGTAGTCCGGGTTCAATACCACCGAAGCGACATGCCCATCCATATAAACCCAGTTGACACGACCGGTATGCCGCTGCTGGGAGGCCACCAGCCAGGAGGCGGTAGAAGGATAGAAATCGGTGTTGGCGCCATCGCTGCATTGGTACATTTCCGAGGGCGACAGCTTCATTCCCGAACCTCCGATCCGGAATGGATCCGATGCGTTGATGCCGTTGCTGACCGTATATCCGCAGACCAGCGGCGCCATTGACCGGGCGGCTCCCGCGCCCAATGCCAATGCCGGAGAGTCAATCGGACAAACATTGGTCCAATCGACACCCAGGGCGGTTTTGTCGGCCCCCCAGGGGCCTCCCAGATTGATGTTGGCCGTTGAGATTTTACCGGTAATGGGTGCGGAGGGGCAGCCCATCACCCCTTCGCCCAGTCCGTACAACTTGACCAAAGTTGCCGCCCACAACGATTTATGATCGTCCAGCATGGTCCGATACGGTACCTGGTAATCGTTGTAATCCAACTGATACATCAGAAATGCCGTGCCTATTTGTTTCAGGTTGCTTTGGCAATTGGCGCTTTCCGCCTTGTGAAGAGCGCTGGTGAGCGCGGGCAGCAGCATGCTGGCAAGAATTGCAATAATGGCGATCACGACAAGTAATTCTATCAGTGTGAATTTTTCTCTTTTTTTCATTTTTGCGACCTCATTTTATTTTGATTTCCTTGGGAAAAAACAAGTCTCTCAGCGCGGATCAATCCGGTAATAGTCTTGAAATCCGGCGTCCGAGGTATATTTCGAACTCATGGTCAAAGCGGCGGCGTGCCCGTCGAGAAAACCCCAGTTGACTTTATTGCCGTGCCGGAACGCAGTCTTGGTAATTCGATCCAAACAGGCATGATCGAATTGCATCACAGAGCCGTCGCTGCATTGATATATTTCCGAGGGAGACAGCTTCACGCCGGGACCGTTGTTCTTCAAACGGGGCAGGGCCGGATCGGATGTGTTGATATAAGCGCTTGTCGTATAACCGCACGCACGCGGCGTGACGGTTTTCGATAGGTCGGGAGCTTCCATCGTGCAATAGGCGCCCCATTCCACTCCGAGCTCGGAAACGCCGGAACCCCATTGCCCTCCGGCATCGATATTGGCCTGAAGCGTTTTCCCGGTCGTCGGCGCCGACGGGCATGACATGACTTTTTCCGCCATGCCGTAAAGCTTCATGAAAGCCGTTGCCCAGCAATATTTTTGACCGTCGAATACCGGATTGCAGCCGACTTGAAAATCCTTGTTGTCCAGAGAATACATCTTAAACGACAGCCCCAGCTGTTTTATATTGCTGAGACATTTGCTGGATTGGGCCGCTTGCCGCGCCTTGCTCAGCGCCGGAAGCAGCATACTGGCGAGAATTGCGATGATCGCAATAACGACCAGAAGCTCAATGAGTGTGAAGCGTTCTCGATTTTTCATGTTTTCCCCTTTCCTTTCTGATGGGTTTTTTGCTATAAATACCGGGTTTCCGTAACACTCTCAGTCGCCAAATCATAATGAACGGACACTGTCGCGCTCGACAATGGAAAATGGTGCAAAGTACTCTTCCTTGGTGTTTTCTTCGGTCAGCAGCTCCACGCCGCGCCGTACGATCAGTTGATCATAGGTGTCGATCGATGACAGATGCGGGTGACTTTTGGTGGCCCACTCCGTATTGTAACATCCGATGACGGAGATGTCCTGCGGACAGCGGATGGAATGCTGTTCCAGTGCGGCGCCCAGTCCGGTGTGCCAGAGGGAATCCTGCGCCAGCAGACACCCCGTCGGGCGGCTTTCATGGGCAAAATACCGGGAAGCGATTTCCTCGAAGCTGTTTCCGCGCATCAGGGCTTGAGGGATTTCATCAATGAACTTCGCCCCGGCCTGCCTGCAATAGGAACTCATTCCCTCAATCATGAGTTCTTGGGAGGTCGGGGGATAGTCCGGGGCGGGAAGCGCCTCGGCATGAGCAATGAAGGTCAATTTTCGATGGCCGCGGTCAATCAGATATTTGGCGGCCGCGCGCCCGATTCCCGCACAGTCGATCAACGAATATTTGGCGCCGGGAATCTTGAACGTCGACAAATTGAACCGAATGATCGCCAATCGTTTCAACCGCGGGAGGTTGCGCTGGAGAAAATCATAAGGCATGAAACGTTCCCCTTCGATGATGAAGCCGTAGGGATTGTCCTCCAACAGCTTCTTCATCAAACGCTTGACCGGTTCCTTGTAATTCGGCGACATGACCATGTGTCCATAGACCAGCTGATTGACCCATATCGGATACAGACCGCGCTGTAAAAGAGCTTTGGACAACTCATGCGCAATTTTTCCGCTGTCATACATAAACACGCCAACGGCATTTGAGACCCGTTGCTGCGGCGAAGTGTTGATGACCACGGTACCCCGCTTGGGAGAACGGGAGATCAATCCCTCGCCCACCAGCACGGCCATGCCATTGGCAATCGTTCGATTGTTCACGCCGTAAAGCTCTGCCAGTTTGCTGTCGGGGGGCAACTGGGTACCGACAGGCATTCGACCGCGAATAATTTCTTCCCGCAACAATTCGGCGATTCGAATGTGTTTGGGCGTTTTCAAGGTTGTCGTGAGATGTTCGTGTGTCATGATCCGCCTTTGAAATTATCGTCTTATTTACTACATTAATTATACATCAAATAAAAACAAAAGTCAAGACCTGATCGGAAAAAAAATCACATTTCCTCCATATTCATGAAAGAAAAGCGACCATGAAGTTCGTTGTCCTGCGGGAATAACGGCAACGCGTCAATAACACGACGTCAGGGTTTTCATGATATCGCCGTCCAGGCGCGCCGCCAGGACGCGCGGTTCAAATTGCCGGCTCAGGCGCTGGACGGTTGCGCAGATCGTTTCGGCGGCGTTGCGGCGTTCCGGATTCGGCAGCGTACGCAGCGTATACGATACATGCTCCAGAAAGGCGTTGAAAAGCCGCAGCTGAAACGTTTGACGCTCCAGTGCGCGAATGCTTTCCGCTTCGGTCCGCTCCGCCTGATCCAGGCACAGCAGCCGCGACAGCGGCACGAGCGGCACCGTGCACATTGCCGGATCGTTCCGAAACGTTTTCCAACTCGGCAACGGGCGCACGACCGGAACTCCCCCTTGCTGTCCCAGCAGTATCTGATCGTCGGCCGAACCGTCGCCGCCGGCGGCCCGGTAACGCTTCATCGTGGTGGATTTGCCGATGCCGCTCGCTCCGAAAAGTACGGTTCCGGGAAACGGCTCCCCCAGCAAGGCGCCGTGCAGCAAGGCAATATGCCGCCCATCCGCCGCCGCGCGCGCCGCCGCCAGAGCCAGCAGGATGCGCCACTCCACCGGCCGATGGCGCTCCTCGTACAAAAGCCGCGGACGGCGGCAAAGCACCGGTATGCCGTCATCCCAGAGTACCCGGTGCGACCGCATGGCGAAAAGAGTTTCCGGCGACTGCTTCTCCCCGCTCTCCGGCTCCGCTTCCGGTTCCCGCAGCTCCGCATCCGGCCTCATGCCCTCCGGCGGCAGCGCCGTACACCCCAGAAGCTTCCCCAATGCCGCCAGACCCGCCGCGGCGGCAGCGCCGGAAGCCCGCAGCCGCAACGTTTCGTCTCCGGCCGGAAGCGTGATTTCCACGACCGTCACCGCAGGACTCCGCGTTCGCGCAACAGCGCGGCCAGCTCCTGACGGCAATGACGCTTGCCGGACGTTCCGGGGCAGAATTTACGGCAATAACAGCGATAGATGCACTCCCGGCAGCGCGCTTCATTGCGCTCGCGGCCCCGCAGCAATCGTTTCCGGAACGCTTCGAGCTTCGCGCCCCGCCAGACGTCGGCCAGGCGGTCGCGGTTCACATAACCCAGTACCCGGTCGGCGGCGCCGCCGCAGGGAATAAACGCACCATCCGGGCGAACCGTCAGCTCGACCGCCGGCGCCCGGCAAACCTCACAGGGCGCGTCAGGCGGTTGCGGTGATTGCAGCTGCCGCCAGTAGCGTTTGGCCGGAGAGTGGGGGCTTAAATGGGGCAGGCGGTCGAAATGCGATGCCAGCGCTTCGATCATTTCCGCCAGCTCCGCCGTCGTCAAGGCCTGATAGCCGGTTCCCGGCAGATCGGCAAGATCGATCAGGTTCAGCCGATAGGTGTGAACCGGCAGAGTTTCCAGAAATTCCGCAAACCCGGGCGCACTCCGGTAATTTCTCCGTGAAATGACCGTATTGACCAGAATCTTGAGTTGCAGCTCCCCGGCGCGCCGGATGGCCGCCAGGGTCTTCTGAAATGCTCCGCCGCCGCGCCCGGCGTCGTGGTCGTCTTCGAAGCCGTCCAGGGAAAATTGCACGTGATCGCAACGGCGGCTCCGGGCGATATGCTCCAGCAGCGCATCATCGATGCAACTGCCGTTGGTGATCAGCCGGAAACGCATCCGCCCGGCCACGATCCGGTCGACAATTGTCCTCAACTCCGGCCCAAAAAAAGGTTCCCCGCCCCAGATTCCGACGTGGAACACTTTGTTGGTCGACAATTCGTCGATAAAATCCAACCATTCCGGCGTGTTCAATTCCCGGCGGTCCGACTTCTGTTTCTTGCACAGGCAGAACGGACAACACAGATTGCAGCGCCGGGAAAAGGTGATGTTGACCCGGTCCAGATTCTTAATAAGGCCCAAGTGTCAAATCTCCTCCAGAGAGCCATCCTCGCAATCGATCGGCAGTGTGTCGGAACCGTAGTCGCCGCAGGATCCGGCGCCGGCGCCGTTGAGCAGAAGGTTGCGGTCGAGTTCGATCAGGACGGGCTTTTCATATTCCATGGTCGATGGATTCTGTTGGTTCATTTTCTCCCCCTTTCTTATGCTAATTTTGTGGATTCAGTGAATCCATTTAATGTGTTTATTTTTAACAGTTTCCGCAACTGATTCGCTTTAAAAGTCCTCCTTTTGGCGTTATATTGTATCTATCTGACGGAAAACAATTTAACAACAAAAGAAAGGACAAAATTCGATGCAACTTTCCTTATTCTGCGATTATCGCTTTCACCTCAAAACGTCGGCATTCCACGTCAAATATGATGCACTTTTTTTAGCCGTCGAAACCGCATGGGAGAAGATTCCGCACCGCAAACACCTCGGTCGCGCCGGTTACGGCCAACTCTCCTTCGTCAAAGCCCTGATCTACAAACACGCGCAAGCCATCAAAAGCATCCCGGAACTCCTTCGCGATCTTGCGAGCCGTCCCGTCCTCTGTGAAATGATCGGCTTTACTCCCGGCCATCTTCCGGACGCTTCCCGCTTTTACGCTTTCCTCGCTCAAATCAACAATTCCGAACTCGAAAACATTCATCATTCCGCCATAAAACTTCTGGTGGATTCCGGGATCGTTTCGCTCAATATTCTAATCGCTGACTCCAAGCCGGTCATGGCCAATACCAAGCACAACAACCCCAAAAATCCCGGTCGAAGCCTCGACAAAACCAAGAAAATCAAACGCAATCCAGCCGTCACATTCGGTTATTATTCTTACCTCAAGCAACCTGTCGGCGGCCCAAAGAAATTCACCTTTTTCTGGGGTTATCGCACTCATGTTCTGGTTTCACAGCAAGGCGTTCCGCTGGTCGAAATCACCAAACCGAACAACATTGACGACGCCACCATCGCAAAAATCCTTTTCCGGAAACTCCGCCGGGTCTACGGTCAGAAAAAAGGACGCATCTTCTTGGCGGACAGTGCCTACGACAAGCGTTGGTTTTATGATTTCATCGTCAAAGAAATGAAGGCACAAGCATTCATTCCCATCAACAAGCGCAATGAACAACCGGAAAAACTCCTGGGTGCAAACGGTTTGCCGCTTTGTCAGGCCGGGCTGGAAATGAAATATTGCGGACGTTCGGCCGATGTCGGACGAATGCGCAAGAAATTCCGTTGTCCGATCATTGCCGGATCGCGCAAGAAGAAAACGGAACTCCCGACCGCTTGTCCAACCGATAATCCCAAATTCAGCACTGGGAAACGTTATGGATGTACCGCTTATATTGATATTACCGACGACGCCAGAGCTCAAGTCCCGCGCCAAGGCAAGTTTTTTCAAGAAACCTACGCAAAGCGAACCGAGGTGGAACGTTATTTCGCACGCATGGGAGACCGCGAGGCCGAGCAAACTACACATTTCAATTACCGAAGCGTCCGTAATCAAATGACGATTGCACATCTGACTTTGGCGCTGACGGCACTGGCGGCGGTGATTTTGAAACAGCCGGATAAAATCCGCTGTTTCCGGTCACTCGCCGACGCGGCGTAAAAACGCGATAATCACAAAATTTTCAATCAACCAAGCCTCTTTTACACGAG
>JAVBQJ010000161.1:0-34461 GCA_031549115.1 Victivallaceae bacterium | reverse complement strand
GACCAAGAGATTATGAGTCTCCTGCTCTAACCGCTGAGCTACGGGTCCACGCGTCAACCCTAATAAATTAGCAGAGTTCAAACGGAAAGCAAGTCGGATTTTCGACTTTTTCAGATTTTTCAGCGAAAGGATTGCAAGTATGGATGAAGTCAATGCCCGCCCCGACTGGGATACTTATTTCATGAACATCGCCGAAGTTGCCGCCAGCCGCAGCAATTGCCGGCGCCGTCATGTCGCCGCCGTCCTGGTCAAGGATCGGCGCATCATTTCCACCGGTTATAACGGCACCCCGCGCGGCGTGCGCAACTGCGACGAAGGCGGCTGTCCGCGCTGCAATTCCGACGTGCCCTCCGGCGCCCGGCTCGGCGATTGCCTGTGCAGCCATGCCGAAGAAAATTCCATCGTCCAGGCCGCATACCACGGCATCGCGGTCAAAGGCGCCACCCTTTACACCACATTCAGCCCGTGTCTGCAATGTGCGAAAATGATCATCAACGCCGGTATCGTCGAGGTCGTCTACCGCCGGCTTTACACCATCGACCCGACCTCGCTCGCGCTGCTGCATGAAGTCGGAATCAAAACCCGCGCCATCGCCGAATAAGGAGGAGTTTATCATGACACAACAATTTTCCGATCGGGGCGCGGCCCTGGTCATGAGCCTGGAAGAGGCCTGCCGCTGGCGCGACAACCTGCGTCTCGAAGGACGCAAACTGGTCGTCACCAACGGCTGTTTCGATATTCTCCACCGCGGTCACGCCGCCTATCTGGCCAATGCCCGCGCCCGGGGCGACGCGTTGCTGGTCCTGATCAATTCCGATGCCGCCGTCCGCGCACTCAAGGGCCCGACGCGCCCGGTCAACGACGAATACAGCCGCGCCTATCTGATCGCCAGTCTGAAGGCGGTCGACGCCGCCGTGGTCTTCGATTCCGAACGCTGCGACCGCGAACTCGCCGCGCTGGCGCCGGATATCTATGCCAAGGGCGGCGACTACACCGTCGCGACCCTCAACCCGCTCGAACGCGCAGCTTTGCTGTCGGTACGCGCCAACATCTGTTTCATCCCCTTTGTCGACGGTTTTTCAACATCGAATATTATCCGCAAAATGTCCACCTGAAGTTTGACAAACCCCCGCTTTCACGCTATCATATTAGCACGGCAACTTTTTGGAAAAGGAAACACGGGGGGGATTCCCGATAACAGAAAGAGTCAGCGTATGGACCAGGTACGTATTCCCAGCCAGATTCGCGGCCAATGGACCGCCAAACGCCAGGATATTCCCGAGGAAGGGGTATGGTTCGCCGCCAGGCGGACTTTCACCGTCCGCAGCATCGCGCCTTCGGCCGACTTCTGGATCTCCACCGGCGGCAACTATCAACTGACCATCAACTCGAATCTGGTCGGCTGCGGACCGCGTCCGCACCACTTGCCCGATACCAGCTACGTCGACCAGTACGACTTGAGCAAATACCTGACCGACGGCGACAATGTCATCGCCATTTTGTACCGCTCGGGACCGGTCGACTCCAAACGCCACCCCGGCTTCTGGTGCCAACTGGAACTCGACGGCGTCCCGGCGGTATGGTCGGACAACTCCTGGGATCTGTTGGAAATCAAACGCGGCATCCTTGCCCCGGTGACGCTCGCCGGCAACAACAGTCTGTCGTTGACGCTCGAGCGCGAAATTGTCCCGGTCGAATGGTTCCGCCCCGACGCCGCGCTGGGCAAGCGCTGGCAGCGCCCGGACTGGCTGCGCACCGTCGCCATGCCGGGAGGGAAAATCGCGTTCCATCCGCTGCTGCCGAACGAAATTTCCGAAGAGATTACCTCGGTGCCCTGGACCGGCGGCGGCAAAACGTGCGAAACCGGCGCGGCTTCCGGTTTTCATTTTCACGATATTTACTCCGTTCCCGGGGTCTATCTGGCGGCGAGCTTCCGCTTCGCCGAAAAGACGGGTGAAATCACGGCGCATTTCACCTCGGACGTGCCGTTCCGGATTTTCAGCAACAACCATCTGGCAAAGCAGGGCGAACAGGCCGACGATCTGCCGGTGACATTGCCGCTGAATCACGGCTGGAACCGGATTCTGGTGTATCAGGAGAGCCGTCTGGTTTCCTCCGGCGGCTTCTGGCGGCTCCCCGGCGAAAAACCCGGCGCCAACGGCCCCTTTCTCGTCGACATGCTCGAAGGGGCGTTGCCGGGATGGAATCTGACCGGCCCGCTGCGGCTGCCGCTCAACCGTACCGCCGCGGGGATCCGTCCCGAGCATCTGCCCATGCATCCGTTCCGCAAGCGCCCGGTGGATACCTACGCCAATGCCGGCTGGATCGCCAACCTCGGCTTCCACAACCTGCCGGCGACGGAATTGAGCGAAACGATGCGCGGCGAGGAATTCTTCCGCTTCCGGCTCGACCGGCTGCGTTACGGCTTGGTAAGTCTCGAATTCACCGCGCCCTCCGGCGCCACTGTCGACCTTTTGACCGGGAGTCAGGTGAATGCGGCGGGGTGTCCGGTGTACGAAAGCAACCGCCGCAGCGTCTATTCGATTCGGACCTGCGAGGGCAAAAACCGTCTGATCATGCCGGTCGCCGCCGAAGTGTTCGAAATCATGATTCTGGTGCGGCGCAGCTCCGATGCGGTGCGTCTCGAAGGAGTGTTCTTTCATGAAATGAGCCGTCTGGAAAGCCGCGAAACCAGTTTCAAATGTTCCGATCCGGCCCTGAATGCGATCTGGGACGCCGGATTGCAGTCGATCCGCCGCGCCGCCGCCTTTCAGGAGCCGGTGTGGTACGAGGCGCACGGCGCCAAGCTGATCGACCAGTGCATTCAGGCGTTCAACATGATTTCGATTTTCAACGATTACCAGGCCAGCCGCGGCCGGTTGGTCGGGCTGCTCGAATCGCAGTTGGAATCCGGTGAAATCCCGGTCGCCACCCATGGCCGCACCATTCCGGCGCAGATGGAGCAGCTTTTCGCGTTGCCGTTGTGGCTGCTGTATCATCACCGCTCCGGCAATGACCCGGAGTTGTTGTCCTACGGCGTTCAGGCCGTGGACCGGCTGGTGAGTCTTTTCGACGGCCTGGTCGACGAAAGCACCGGCTTGATCCAGATACCGCCGGGGGCGCCGTTGTGGGAGGATATGTTTGAAGAAGCCCCGCCGGAATCCGGCACCGTGCCGGTGGCGTGGAACGTCTGCTACTGCCGGATGCTGCTGAGTGCGGGCGAAATCTACCGGCAATTGAGCCGCAAGGAAGAGGCGAACCACTGTTTCCGCAATGCCGTATTGATGGCGACGCGGCTCAAAGAGGTGGCGCGCGACCCGGCGACCGGGCTTCTGGCCCGCTGGCTCAAGGCGGACGGTTCGGTGGACGGCGCCGGCGACTTGCGCACCAATTTTCTCGCGCTGCTCGCAGGCGTGCACGAGCCGGCGGCGTTTCAGAAAATCTTTTACACCTATTTCAATTTTACACCGCCGTATGCCAAGTTCCCGGAGCAGTCGCGGAGCGGGTATTTCAACTTTTTCTTCCTCGAAATGCTCTTCGCGCTCAACCAGGGGGATTGGGCATTGCGTTATCTGCGGGACTTCTACGGGCAGCTGCTCGATCCGGCGACCCAGGCGTGGCGGGTCGCGCCCGGCAGCAGCGAAATCACCGACGGACGTCTCCATGGCGGCCGTTTCAGCGTTCCCAATGCGTTCCTGATCCGTCAGGCGGCGGGCCTGCGCCCCGCCGGAGCAGGATACAATGCCGTCTATTTCGATCCGCCCATCAATGTCTTGCAATTTGTCGAAATCAATCTGCCCACCGTAAAAGGACAGATTCATGTGCTGTGGCGGCGCGACGACAACGGCGTGCTGCATGTGACGATCGATGCGACCTATCCGTTGCGGGTGATTCCCGATTTCGCGCCGGGCCAGGAGGTCGATTGTTCCTTCAATTTCAATGAGAATGTCACACTCGACGAATCCAAAGCCGTCCCGGTGGAGTTGAATTCAAGTAAGGGGTGAATTCGGGTGGGGAGGATATGGGGGACTTCTCATCCCCCACGTCCCCCCGGCAGGGTGACCCGCGCATTATTACTTGCTTGTGATCGCACACGGACCGGAGCGTCGATCCGGGTTGGGAGGGGAAAGAGAAGTCCCCTACATTATTTCTCCATAGTCAAAGCCCAGAGACGGTAACCGGCCTCGCGGCCGGCCGGCGCGATCCGCAAACGCAAGCTTCGCACCGGCTTCTCCGGGGACGGATTCGTCCACATATACACGTACGTCACCGCGTCCTGATTGAAATCGCTGCCGTCCGTCACCGCCGCCCAGGCCATCGGCGCCTGCGCCACTCCGTCGGACACCGCCACCATGGCGGGGGCTTCCACGGAAAACGATGCCGTGCTGTCGTCGGCGTACACCACTTCCCCCTCCGCCACCGTCCCCGGCAGCGCCTCGACGCCGGTATCGTGCCAGAAGTGCAAACGCGAAATCCGTTCCTCCGGCAACATCACCTCCGCCGTCTCCGGATACGGCTGCATCGCCGATGCCGCATACCACTCCACCGGCCGGCCGTCGGCTCCGGTCACCGTGACCGGGTCGCCGACATTCCATTCCGGCGTCCAGTCGCGCGCCGCCAGTACCGCGCCGCGGTGCGGGATGCGCATATCCCCGGCGCCCGGAAGCGCCACCGCCTCCGCATTTCCAGCGACAATCCGCACTTCGCCGTAATCGCTGTCGGTCCGCGTCGACGTGCCGTAATTGCGGGTAAAGAGACTCCATTCATCGAAAACAGGCGCTTCGTTGAGATTTCGAATCACCGTTACGGTTTCGCCGTCTTTGCCTATTGCCAACGGCAGACGCGCACGCAATTCATTCTCCAATACACCATCGAAATCCCCGTTCGGCCAGCCCCCGAGAAACAACGGTTCGGTGATGCGGAACGGCACTCCTTTGTAGTTCAACTCAAGCCCCCCCTCCCCGGCCGCAACCGGCAGCGCCACCGGCAGAAACTCGCCGCCGCGGCTCTCGCGGTCATACAGCAAATCGTACCAAATCGACAGCGTCGGAAATGCATACGGCACCCGGGTATTCGCCGGATTCCAGCCGTATTCCGCCAGTAGCACCAACGTGTCGCCGGCGACAGTGGTACCGTCCCATGCCGGAGCGATCACTCCGGCACCGTACAATGCGGCACTCTTCGCCATCCACCGCGCCGACTCGGGAGTCCGCGGCGCGAAAACAATCCGCTTGCCTTCGCGGTGCAATTGTTCCAACTCCGGGAAACGGCGCCGGTCGTCGTCGCCGTCGTATACCACCGCCAGCAAGCCGTCCGCCCCGGCTCCGGCCATTCCCACCAACGGGTCAAGCCGGTGGCGCAATGCGAATTCCCGGATCTCCGGCACCTCCGCCGCCATGTCGCCAGCGAAATACATCTCCCGGACCGGAATACCGCTGGCCATCCAAGCTTCCGCCCCTGCCCAATCGTCCACTTCGGGCACCACCTGCAAGCCAAATTCCCGCGCCCGCGCCACCGCTTCCGCGTCCGGCTGACGCATCAGCAGGACATTGTACTTCAAACGCGCCAGCGCCCGCAAACCTTCCGGCTCCGAAGCCATGCCTTCCCACCGCGCCGCCCGCCAGGGAATACCGGAATAATCCTGAATCATCAGCACCGGAATCGAAACCGCCTGCTCCGACCAGACCGCGTCCGGCCCCGCCAACGCCCCGAGCAAGGTCTGCGCCGCGTCGAACAACGCCCTTTCATCTCCCCCGGTCAGGGTTTCGCCCTCGATGGTATAATGTCCCGGCGCCAGCATTCGATCCAGCACCAGCCGGAAGCCGCCGGTACCGGGCTGCGCCGTCACCGTCACGCCGCTCCAGCGCGACAATTCCCGGGCCAACAGCTGCGCCGGGAACTTCGCCTCCTCCCCGGTGTACCCCACCGGCCGCGCCAGCCCGACCGCGACCTCGCCGGCAAAAAAATACTCCTTCGGCATCGGCACCGGCAACGCCGGAACCGTCCCGCACCACACCAGCAGCACCAGCGCCGGCAGCCATTTTGTATTCATACTGTCCTCCCGGAGATTCCGCAAGTACACAACTTACTTGCAAGTACCGGAAAGTCAAGATCAATACGTGAAAACATATTGCATTTTGCGGAAAAAGTGATATATTCTGTGCAAACTGGAGTGCAAAAAACATGACGAACATCTTCACCGCCAAATGGCCCTTTTACGTCGCCGGGATCGCGTTGCCGATCCTGATCCTCCTCGGCTTGTTCTGTTTCGATTCCGTGCTCGGCTTGAGCGAAAGCTGGCTGGAATTGTCCGCTTACTTCGAAGACAAACCCAATGACCTGCCGCCATTGAACTGGCAGACCGCGCTGCTCGGCGGCATTTTCATCGGCGCCCTGATCGGCGCATTGGCTTCAAACCAGTTCAAGTTCGAATTGCTGATGCCGACCGAAGGCAGCAGCTTCGGCACCAAATTCATGCGCACCGCGATTGCAATGGTCGGCGGCGGCTTCCTGGTGATGGTCGGTTCGCAGCTGGCCGGTGAAGTGCCCTTCGGCCAACTGGCGGCGGCCATTCAGATGGCCCCCGGCGCCTGGCTCTACATCGCCAGCTTCATCGTGACCGCGGTTTTCCTGTCGATTCTGTGGGCGCAGAAGTCCGGCGGCGGCGGCAAAGGCGCGTCGAAATCCGGAGCCTCCGCAACCGCGGGCGAAGCCGCCCCGAAGAAAACCACCCCCCGTAAATAACCCCAACCGCAGGATGAGATAAAAAATGATCGAACCGTTGTCGCTGGCTCCGAACTACAAAATCGCCGTCGGGCTGTTGTCGGGAATGATTCTGGGTTTTCTTCTGGTCAAATCCGATCTGGCCTGGCGGGACAGCTGGCTGGAATTCTTTCAGCTGCGCTCCGGGCGCATCATCAAAACGCTGTTGATGGCGATCATTCTCGGCAGTATATTTTTCTTTCTCGCGCGCAATGCCGGTATCGTGCACATTCAGGTGCGCCCCGGTTACTTCTGGACCTCGCTATTGGGCGGCGCCATTTCCGGCCTCGGCGCGGCGTTGGCCGGGTTGGTGCCGATCACCGCGGTCGCCAGCTTCGCCACCGGGAAAATCTATGCCCTGGCCGCTCTGGTCGGCATGCTGCTGGCGATTCCGGTGATGCACTGGACGCGCGGCATCCTGGCGATTTTCGTCGAAAACTGGGCGGTGGCGCTGCCGGGAGCCAGCCGGGCCACGGAATTTTTCGATGTCGCCAACCCGGCGATTTGGGTCTGCGCCATCGGTGCCGCACTGCTGGCGCTGGTCCACTATACGCTGGGTTCCGGTGATTAGCCGTTTGCGCCAGTCGCGCCGGAAGCTGGGCTCGGCCGGAGAAGCCGACGCCCGAGCGCTCCTGCGCTTCAAACATTACGATATACTGACGGCGAATTACCGCAGCCGTTTCGGCGAAATCGACATTGTCGCGCGCGACGGCGCCACCCTGGTTTTCGTCGAAGTAAAAACCCGGTACCCTGGCAGAACGGCGCTGCTTCCGGCCGAAAACTGGCGCATGGCGCAACGGGCCCGGCTGGAGCGCTGCGCGCTCGATTACCTGAAATACGCCGGCTTGCGCGCGGTCGGCTACCGTTTCGAATTGATTCAGGTGGTGCGGTCGCGCTGGTTGTTGCGTTCGATCGTCCATCAGGAGGCGGTGTTGACGCTGCAATGGCAGCCCCGCGCCGGCAACCGGAAATGAACCCCGAAAAAGGGATGCGATTTATGGATTGTGAAAACCTGCGGCAATTGACCGGCCCGGAAGGGTGGGAATTCATCGATATCGAATTTGCCGAATATCTGCTCCGCGAAAGCGGCACGGAATGCGCCGAATTGTTCGCCGCCGCCGCGCTGGTTTCGCGGGCGGTGCGTTCCGGCCACAGCTGCTGCGATCTGTGCTTGTGGGCCGGAAAACATTTCCCCGAACAAGCGCAGCCCGGCGAGCCGCAGGTGCTATTCCCGGAACTCGACGCCTGGCGTGACACCCTGAAACAACCGGCGCTGGCACGGGTGTTCACCGCCGACGCGGCGCATCATCCGCATATACCCCTGGTATTGGAGCAGGGCCACCGCCTGTATTTGTACCGCTATTACCGTTACGAATGCCAGGTGGCCGGAGAAATCCGGCGGCGGAGTCAATCCGCGCCCCGCGTCCCCGAACTGGCGCCGGGGGCGTTGGCGGGGCTGTTGGATTTTTTTCAGGCCCGTTCCGGCCGCGAAGCGATCGACTGGCAGCAATTGGCGGTATTCGCCGCGTTGAGCCGGGATTTTTTCGTAATTACCGGCGGCCCCGGCACCGGAAAAACCACCGTGGTCACGGCGCTCTTGGCATTGGAATTGCAACGCAATCCCAATCTTGCCGTCGCGTTGTGCGCTCCGACCGGAAAGGCGCAGGCGCGTCTGCGCGAATCGCTCGACGCCGGGATCGAACGGCTGCATATTCCGGAAGCGATCAAACAGAAGCTGCGCGAGCTGCCGTGTTCGACGATCCACTCGCTGTTGAAACCGGAACCGGGCACCAACCGCTTCCGCCACGGCCCCGAACGGCCGCTGCACCACGAACTCATCGTCGTCGACGAAAGCTCCATGGTCTCTTTGTCATTGATGGCCAAACTGTTGCAGGCACTACGCCCCGCCGCCCGCATCGTCCTGCTCGGCGACAAGGACCAACTGGCTTCGGTGGACGCCGGCAGCGTCCTCGCCGACATCTGCGACGCCGGAGAGTTGAATGCCTTTCCGCCCGAACTGGCGGCCGCCTTCGCCCGCCAGACCGGCTGGCAGGCTCCGCCGATCGCCGCTGCTTTGCCGCTGTCGGGGCATCTGGCCGAATTGACCGAAGCACACCGCTTCGCCAAGGCTGTGCATATCGGCGCCGTCAGTCGGGCGATCAAAAACGTGACGCCGGAGACGCTGCCGGAAACCACGGCACAGATTGTCGGGTGCGCGGCGGCGGATTTCACCACCCGCCGGGTGGCGCCGGCGCGCTTCGAAGCCGAACTGGCGGAGCGGATTCACCGGCCGATTCTGGATCGCTGGTGCTACGCGGATTTGAAAAAACTCGCCGCCGACGGCAGCCGCGAAGCGCTGTCGACCGCGGTCCGGCTGCTGAACCGCTTCAAAATCCTCTGCGCCGTCCGCCGGGGACCGTGGGGCGTGGAGAACTTCAACGCCATCATGCGCAAACAAATGCGTCTGACCGCCCCGTATGCGCCGGGGGTGCCGTTGATGATTCTCGTCAACCATCGCGGCACCGGTCTATCCAACGGCGACATCGGATTGGTGTGGCGCGATCTGACGCCGGGAGCGCCGACCGGAGGGGTACGGGTATACTTCCCGGAGTCGGAGCGCGGTTTTCTTTCCGCCGAACTGCCCGATCATGAAACCGTCTTCGCGATGACGGTACACAAGTCGCAGGGCTCCGGCTTCACCGAAATCCTGCTGGTATTGCCCGAGCGCGACCAGGAGCTGCTGACCCGTGAACTGCTCTACACCGGCATCACCCGGGCCGAAGAAAAGGTCGAATTGTGGGCGACGCCTCCGATCATCACCGCGGCGCTGGCCCGAAAAACCGTCCGTCAATCCGGCCTGGCCGACCGGCTGAATTCGCAACCGCAGTAACTCTGGCGGTAAAATCCCAGTTCCCGGGCCAACTCCAGCGACCGTCTGAAGCCGTCGCGTTTCTTGAAATCCCATGCTTCGAAGCCGGGAAACTCCCCGCCGAGCGCAAAGATCGTCGGCGCATGTTTGTGCGGACTGACCGTCAAAGTGGTGGTGAACGCATCGCATCCGTACTGCGTCATCGCCCCGGCGCTGCGTGTCAATACCCGCCGGAAGCAATGACGGCAGCGTTCGCCGCCCTCGGGGCAATCGCTCCACCGGCAGGCCGTTTCCAGCCAATCGGCATGGTCATACGGGTCGACGGCCAGCGGCAACCGGTAATGTCCGGCCAACTGTTCGACCGCCGCCAGGCGCCGCGCAAACTCCTCCGCCGTATCGAGGTTGGAATTGGAAAAATACAGCTGCACCATCCCGGATGTTTCTGTCAACAGCCGCTCGACGCAGCTGGATGCGCACGGGGCGCAACATACATGCAGCAGTATTTTTTTCATTGTCGGTGTTTTGCTTTTTTCAGCGGTTGATTGCGTGTGATAATTTTGACGGTGGATTCGGGGCCGCATTGCGCCCCGGTTCACGCGGGGGCCCGGCCCCTCCCAACCCGGATCGCTCAGCCGCTCGGCTTCACGTTTTTGCCGCCAATTGGCGGCAAAAACTCTCTTCGGTCATGAAAACGCTACCGCGTTTTCATGACCGACCCCCTCAGCGCACTGAAGTGCGCCGTTCGCCGGGGGTGGCTCCGTGCCGCGCTCCTTGGCGCAAGCTTCACTGCGCCAATTCCTAGCGGCACGGTCGCGCCTGACCGGCGCTTCCGCGGGCATCCAGCAGGGTCGCCACTTCCAGCATCGTCGTCCGGATGCGATAGTATTCGGAGGCCTTGCTGTCGCGCAGCCACAGCGCCCCGAACGCGCTTTCGTATTGACGCAATTCGTCGGCAATCGCGCACGGCGGCATCTCCTCCGGCGCCAAAACCGCCAGAACCACCTTGTGCTCCAACTCCACCCCCTCCACGCCGACCAGAACCTGTTCGCGCGCCAATGGGTCGCGCGGACGCGCCGCCGCCGCAGCAGCCAGCATATCCCGCCGCGCCGCCGCCACTTGTTCCAGTCCGGCACGGATATCCGCGACCTTGAGGTCCTTCAGGCGCTCTTCCAGTGTGTCGGAGAAGTGGATATCCACCAGCAACACCATGGCATGCCAATCCACCTGGCGGCAACCGGCCGCCCGCCGCCACGCCTTGACGAAAGCATCGTCCGCGAGGCCGAATTCCAGTGCCGCAAAAGCGCGGTCGAAGCCGGCGCGATAAGCGGGATCGTTATTCCACCCCGCCGCCGCCCCGCGCGCCAGACCATGCAGCGAGCAACCGAACATATTCGCATGGCCGCAATCCCCCCAGTTGGTGTTCAGCAGCCCCAATGCGCCGTAATTCTGCGCGTGTTCGCCGGCGAGGACGATGTTCTTTTCGGAGCTCCCGATGTCGGGCAAAAGACTGTTCCAGGCATGCGTGCCGCTGCAAACATAGAACGGCGTGCCGCTCTTCGCAAAACACGCGGTGCTTTCGCCGTTGAAGTCGGACGAATAATTCCAGTCCAGCGCAATCGTCCCCTCCGGCAGCTCGCCAATCATCGCCGGATCCTTGAGGATAATGTCGCCCCAGAACATCGCGACTTTGCCGTAACGGTTAACCTCGCCGATGATCTTCTTCAGGAAATCCATGTACAGCCGGGACGAACCGAGCTCATCGGCCAGCTTCCGGTTGCGCCCCTTGCCGAGGTCGAAGGTCTCGTCGCAGCAGATGTTGAAGAACTTGCTGCGGAAAAGCGGAATGAACTGCGCCAGCAGCTTCCGGACCACTTCGAACGACTCCGGATTCTGCGCGTCGAGCGTATAATGCATCATCCGTTCGACAAAGGAAAACCCCCGGTCACCGCCTGAGACTTCGAGTTCGTTCAAGTGCTCCAGCCGTTTGCTGCGCAGCCCCATGTAAAAGTGGCCGAAGGTCGACAGCGACGGCACCAGTTCGATGTTCCGGTCGCGGCAATAGGCGTCCAGCGTCAAAATCTCCTCCGCGGTCAACGGATCGGAACCGCCCCACATATCGGCGAAGCCTTCGAACGCGAAGGTGTGTTCGACATACAATTGCAGTTCGTTGAGCTTGTAATACGCGAGCACATCGGCGATGTGCTTCATCGATTCCAACGTCGGCACCCGGCCGCGGGTCGCGTCATGATAGAAGCCGCGCCGTCCCAGCACCGGCGCGTCGGCAATCGCCAGGCACGGCAGTGAAGCGCCTTCGGTACGCAGCAATTGCCGCAGCGTCTGGACGGCGTAAAAAAGCCCGGCTTCGGAACTTCCGGTCAACTCGATGCCGTCGGCTTTCACCACCAGCGTGTACCCTTCGGTATTGACTGAAACCGCCGGATCGATCCGGAACATCACGGTACGGAATGCAACCTTTTCACAGGCGGCGAAGCGGGGACGCCGGCAGATCACGCCATACCATTCATCCGCCAGGGCCGTTACGGCATTCACCAGCGTCCGGGAGGGGGCGAGAGGAAAATGGAAGCAATCGATCATCGACAAATCGCAACAGCCGTCATGCCGTTCCAGTTTCTGAGGGAAAGGAATGAGATTCATTACCGGATTCTTTCTATAAATTTCAGTTTGAATTTGAATTGCAGTCAGGTGAGCAAACAGACCTGAGTCAGAAATGGAGCTGCCACAGTTCGATGTCGACGAAACGTCCCATTTTGGTTCCGACTTTGGTCAGGACCCCGGCCAGATGGAAGCCGGAGATCTGATGCAGCACATTCGACCCCGGATTGCCGCCGACGATGACACTGACCAGACCGGCGACACCGGTTTTGCGCATCTGCTCGATCAGGGCGCCGAAAAGCTTCCTGCCGATACCCTGGCGGGTGACGCCCTGGGCGAGGAAAACGCTGCATTCCGGCAATTGATACACCCCGTGGGGGCGAAAGTCGTTGCAGTAAGCGAAACCGACCACCTTGCCGGCGCGTTCGGCGACCAGAAAAGCGTAGTTTTCGGCTTTGGCGGCCTCGAACCGGGTCTGCATCGCGGCGACGGAAAGCGGTTCCGTATAAAGCGCCGCACTTGAATGCCCGACATAGTGATTATAGATATCGGCAAGGACCGGCAGATCCTCTACCACGCCATCCCGCACCAGAATTTCCGAATCGGCACTGCCCATAAGCTCCTCCCGAGGACTATCGTTTATTTAACTTTATAAGATAGCGTGACTTATTGTACTTTTCAAGTGCGGAAGCCGGTGGAGGAGGAATGAATCGGCAAAAAAACCGTACATTTTTCTCATCTTGAGCTTGCATTTTACGGAAACGGTGGCATATTAAATGACATCGAAACGCAAGATTCGACGTGCACCCATAGCTCAATTGGATAGAGCGTCTGGCTACGGACCAGAAGGTTTGGGGTTCAAATCCCTATGGGTGTACCATTTTTTTTGTCTTTTTTTCAAAGGCAAAAAAATGGGGGATCCGTAGGGATTTGGCAGGCGAAGCGCCAGCACAGCCTGCGGAGACGCCCAAGCGGCTCCAACCCCGCCAGGGGTCCACAAGCGAAGCGCAGAGGCCGACGGCTACAGCCGGCGGCAGTGAGCGCAGCGAACGGCAAATCCCTATGGGTATACCAACTTTTTGATTCTCTGCCGTCCAAACCATCTGGACGGCCTTTTTTATTTTGCGAGCTATTCGGCAACTGAAAGATCTTTACCCCGCATATTGCATGAAGCCGGTCGTGCCTTGAGCAATCTTCTGAGCTCACCAACCTGCAAAATCATCGACCTTTTCATGCAATATGCGGGTTAATTGTGGTGGTCCGGCCGGTCCGGCGAGGAGCCCCACATTCGCCTCTACTGGATCAAATACACGGTCAAGCCGTCCGCTCCGGCAGTGAAGTCCAACTCGCGCACCGGATTCGGGATCAGGAAACAATCGCCGTGGCGGACCGATTGTTTCGTCGCCGCTTCGACCTCCCCCTCCCCGCCGGTGACAATCGCCAACTGCCACTTCGAAGGCACCCGGTAATGGAATGCTTCATTCGCCCCCAGCCGCATCACCGCCACCTTGAAACAGTCCGTCCGTCCGGCATCGACCAGGGTATTTACCGGCCCCTCTTGGCGCACCGGGTGAATCGCGAACTCCTTCTGCACCTCATCCAAGGTGCGTCCGCGGTATTCGAAGCAATCCAATCCCTGCTCGATTGTCAGATTCTGCCACATATCGAAGTCGTTCAGCGTGATATCGCCGATCTTCCGCTCCGGTTGCACTACCAGGTCGGTCGGCTCCTGTACCTCCAGCATCAATATGCCGGTTCCGATCGCGTGCGGCAGCCGCCCCGGAATGAAGAAGCAATCGCCGGGTTTGACCTCGATTTTGTGAAACATCGCGACCAGCGCCGGAATGTCCTGCGCCAATATCGCCCGGCGGAATTTTTCCCGGTCGATACCCGGTTTGAACCCCATCAGAATATACGGTTTTTCACCGTTCACTTCGCGGGTATCGAGGATGAACCAGCTTTCGGTTTTGCCGTATTCGCTGTTGCAGAAGCGGCGGGCGAATTCCCGGTCCGGGTGACATTGCAGCGGCAGCCGGATCGCCGAATCGAGGAATTTGCACAGTACGCCGAGCTCTTTTTTGTCCTCGCCCAGAATGCGTTCGCCGTCCTCAAGGATCAGTTCGGAAAGTAGTTCCCCGGAGCGCAACCGCGAAATGCCTTCGTGTTCGGAGGTCTGGTGTTCGCCGTTGTTCGCCCGGGTCACCGAACCCAGCCAGTTTTCCGGGAGCTGTCCATCGGTTTCGATGGATTCGCCCATCATCCGGTCAAGCAATTTGCCGCCGAGGTAGCAGCGCCACACCCGGTTGGATTGAAAAAACAATGGATCACGGTAATTTTTCACTGATCTCTCCTTTGATGAATAACCGGGTCGGCCGCCATTCGTCGGCGGCGTCCCGTTGTTTGAACAAAAGTTTCACTACCTTCTGCGCCAGCAGCCGCATCGGCTGCCGGTAACTGACAATCTCACGGCTCAGCCCGTCGATACCGAACACCGGGCGCGCCCCCGCGTAGGGCAACAGCCGCAACGCCATCGCGTCGTTGACCGCGAAAATCGCGTCGTAATCCGGCCAATCCTCCGGCAGCGCCACCGCTCCGGCCTGCGACAGCCGGATCAGAGCGGCGGGAATGCCGCGCCGTTCGCACTCCTGCGCGAACGCCTGTTCCCGCGCCTGATCGGAATCGTGAGCGACGTCGGCATGGCTGACGAACAACGGCTTCCGCACCGCCCCGGCGTGCTGAAACAACTGCTTCAACGCATCGCGGTTGTCCAGCCCGACATAATCGGCGTAATCCCCCGGGATCATCCGGTCGAAAAACACCATATTCGTCCCCAATACCCGCAGCCGTGCGAAGGTTTCAGCGTGAAACGCCCGCCCGGACGGCCACACCACCAGATTGCTGACGCCGTTGCCCACCAGATCGATCGCGGTGGCCTCCTCCAGCTCCGGCGAATCGTCGGTAAGGCGCAGCACCATCAAACCTCCCGCCGCTGACACCTCCTTTTCCATCGCCCGGATGAAATCCAGCGTGAAGAGGTCGCCGACGCTGATCAACAGCGCGATCAGTTTGCCGGAATTCCGGTTGGCGCCCTGGTGCTGCGCGACATAGGTGCCGGAGCCCTGGCGCCGCTCCAGAATCCCGTGCGTCTCCAACTCTTCGTAGGCGCGCCGCACCGTAATCCGGCTGATGCCGTTGGTTTCCGCGATCTCCCGTTCGGTCGGCAGGCGGTCGCCCGGCGCGTAATTGCCGTGTAGGATCGCCTTGAATATCCGGTTCCGGAAAGCCGCGGTTTTATTGGCGCCCGCCTCGGTCATACCGCGCTGGCCTCGAGTCGTTGGATGATATCCTCCTGAATCGCCGGCGACAGGTCGAGGAAGTTCACAAACGTGCCGTGAATGCGCATGATGTAAACGCCGCTCGGCGCGTACGTCTTCGGATCTTTCAGGATCTTGCGCAGATGCTCGGTGCTGTCCAGATTGAAGTACACGTAATACGGCGCGGCTTCACCCGTTCCCGGATGGAACAACGGCCGGATCACCCGGTCGCGCATCCACACCGCCGGATTCGCCAGCGTATTGCCGGGATACGGAATCCCGATATGCGACGCGTAACCGCCGGTCATCCGGTGAAACGGCAGCTTGCGCGCCGACAGAATCCGGCTTTGCAGCTGCGCCCGGGTCGCCTCGGGGCGCGGGTCGATGCCGTAACCGAGCATCTTCCGCGCCTGGCGCCCGTCCGGCGTTGCGCCGACCCAGAAGCCGTACAGCAAGTGCGTGCTCGGCGTCGAAAAGTCGGCCAGATAGGCATTCCCGGCGCGGTTGCGCAGCGCCGTGACCTTGTCGCTGACCACGTCGGCGATCCGCACCGCCGTCGCGTCGGCGCCGGCGATGTCGTTGCCGTACTTTTCCACCTGATTCAAAAACTCCTGAACCTCTTCATAGCCCTTGAAGTCGGCCTGCAACGCACTGCGCAACGTTTCCACGCCGAAGAGCGGCAGCGCCGCCTTGACCGCGTTCAACGAGTCCGCCACCACGCCGAGGCCGTGAATCAGACAGCCGCTGCCGTTGTAACGCACCCCCGGCTGCGCCGGATCGCGCAAGTCGCGGTTGGTAGAAAGGCTGTCGTGCATCACCGAAGTAAACGGGACCGGCTTGTAGGTTCCGAGAATTTCGGTGCAGCCGTTACCGGCCGGCTCCATCCGCGCGAGGAAGTGGTCCAGCATCTTGAGAAAGGCGCTTTCCAGATCGCCGTAGACCGCCGCGCCGTCGGCATAGCCGAGCTCCCCCCAGCTCAATCCCAGCTTCTTGCCCGAAAGCAGCGAACAGCCGTCGTTCAGCGTGAGTTCGAGGATTTTCCCCAGATTCAGCCAGGTGTTGGTGGTGTTCAGCGAACTCTTTCCCATGATCAGCGGCTCCTGGCAGCCGGCGATCGAATAATCCGCCAGATCCGCCTCGGCGATGCCGCATTGGCGCAGCATCGCGAACATCGAATCGTCGTTGAAGAGCGACGGCGTCGAATGCCCCGGCGTCGCGAAGAAGCGGCCGAGACTTTCAAAGAACGCGTCCGGCGTTCCCGCGTGGATCTTCGCCGACAGCGCCGGTTGCGGGTCGTTGCTCTGGAAGAACGCCTCCAATACCGCATCGGTCGCGGGCGAACTCAAATCCTTGCCCGAAACATCGCTGCCGCCGACCATGATATTCTGCGAAATCGCCCAACCTCGGCTGCCGACGATGAAGAACGCCAGCACGTGCCGGAAGTACGCCACCGCGTCTTCCTGCGTCGTCCCGTCCATATACGGCGCGAAGATCCGGTCCATGTTGCCGACCGAAAACGCATACGGGTTCGGCGCCTGTTCCAGCACCATGATCTCCCACAACAGCAAGAAGCTCTGCATCGCTTCGGGAAGCGTTTTCGCCCCCTCGCGCGGCACCCGGGTCAGCCGTTCCGCCATTTCACTCAGACGTTGTTTCTCGTCCGCGTCGGTCGCGGCGGCGGCGCGTTCCTGCGCCAGTTTGCGGTAACGCTCCGCCAGGATCAACACCGCGTCCAGCGCGGTACGCATCGCTTCGCCGTATTCGCCGGCGGTCTTTTTCTGAATCGCCGCGACCCCTTCGGCCAGAAACGGCCGCACGTCCGGGATGGTGTGTCCGGTCACCGGTTCCATGAAAAACGCGACTTCACTGGTCTCGGTCAGAAACTTCTTGTAATGCGCGTACAAATCCTTGGTATAACCGTCGTTTTCAAAGAACTTGCGCACATTTTCAACCCGCTCTTTGGTAATATCGCCGGTGATCACAACGTCGTTGTACATGGCGCACGGATCGCAGTAGCCTTCGAAGGTCTCGACCTTGAACGCCGGGTTGATCAGCGCGTACGACGGCGAAAAAGCGACATCCTGCGTCCCCGCGAACACGCTCCCCGGCGGCAACTCCAGCGGCACCACCTCCGCCATGCGGCACAGCAGCTGCGCCTGCGCCAGCGGCGTTTCGATGGTTTTGCCTTCGTTCCGCATCGCCTCGACGATGGCTTTCTTCTGCTCCTGGACATAGAACCAGGTGTTGACTACTTTTTGGTCCTGTTTGTATTGGCGCAGCTTTTCCACGCCGGTCTGGTAGATATTCGTTTTCATGTGGTTTTCCTCCATTGTTTTTAGCTTTTAAAATTTTGCGCCGCTGGTGCGGCGAGTGTGATAATTTTTGTTGGTGGACTCGGGGCCGCATTGCGCCCCGGCTGACGCGGGGGCCAGCCCCTCCCAACCCGGATCGCTCAGCCGCTCGGCTTCACGTTTTTGTCGCCAATTGGCGGCAAAAACTCCATTCGCGGCTCACTCCCTGCCGGTCGTTCGGGCGCGACCCCCTCAGCGCGGCTATGCCGCGCCGTTCGCCGGGGGAGGCTTCGTGCCGCGCTCCTTGGCGGCATAGCCGCCAATTCCTAGCGGCACGGTCGCGCCTGACCGGCGCTCCCCCGTGTGCGCTCACAGGTTAACTGTATGCGATGGGCGCGCGACCACGGCATCTCCACCGCCGGAGACGCGCCACGGATTGCGGTATGGCACGCCAACCAGCCGGTCCGTTGTTGTCCGTTGTTATCCGTTGTTGTCCGTTGTTGTCCGTTGAAGTCCATAGTCGTCCGTATCACGCGCACACTCACTCTAGCTCCGGTGGAAGTCCAGCACGGTCAAGCCTGCCTCCTGAAGCATCCGGTCGAAGCTCTGCTGCAGTTCCACCGATGGCGGCTCCACATCTTCCAACGTGTAGGACCGCCGCAACGCCCGGTATTTCACCGCCCCGGCATGATGCAAACGCAATGTTTGCACTTTCAGCTCACTCCGCATTCCCCGCAGCTCCGCCAGGAAATCCCGCATCGCCTCCAACTCATCCAACGGCGTATTGTATCCCGGTATCAACGGGATCCGGATCAGCAGCTCTTTCTGTTTCTCCGCCGCCAGCCGCAAATTCCGTTTGACCGTCTCATCCCCCGACCCGGTCAGGCGCCGGTACCCTTCATAGGTCCCCGCCTTCAAATCCGAGATCAGGTAATCCACCACGCCGACAATCCGCGCGTATGCCCCCGTTCCCGCGTTGCTTTCGACCGCGGTGTTCACCCCCATCGCGCGCAACCCGTCCAACGCTTCCAGCAGCTCGTCGATCTGCAGCGTCGGTTCGCCGCCGCCGAAGGTCACGCCGTCGATCATATGCCGCATCGCCTCGACCTTCGCCAGCAGCTCCGGCACCGGAATGTCTTCGCCCACCAGCTCGAATGCCGGATGCTTCCACACCTTCACACATTCAAAGGTGGTACACGAAGCACATTCCATCTGCCGCGTACAGCAGCGCTCCGGCGCCAGCGCCTTGACCCGGTCACGGTAAAACAGCACCTCCGGCGCCGGATGGATGCTCTCCGGGTTGCCGCAGTAACGGCAATGGAAGTTGCACCCTTTCAGATACACAATCCAGCGCTGCCCCGGCGCGTCTTTGTTGTCACTCCACCCTTGTGCGAAAATTCTCATGATTCAAACACGATGTCAACCCGGTTCGCCACTTTTTCCCCGGACTCCAGGCGCTGCGCCGTACCGTCGGCGATCTCCCGCGTCCGCCCCGACAGCCACGTATTGGTCGGCTCCAGGCCGATCGCGTAATTGCCCTTTTCCGCCAGCTTCCATTCCACCAGGCGCGGCAGATTCGCGGTCGTGTATTCGACCGAAACCTTCATCCCCAGCGCCGGCTGGACCAACGACATCGCCGCCACTTCGCCCGGAATTTCGTGGAAGAAACACTGTTCCTTGTACCCCGATTCCGGCTCCGGCATCGTATCCCACTCGGCCACGCCCTTTTCCGCATCGGCATCGCGCGGTTTCACCGGGTGCGGTACCGCTTCCAGCCGCACTCCCGGCGCCACCAACGGATAACCGAAGTTGCAATGGTAAACCATCTGCAGATAATCCGGCGTGTCGGCGAGGTTTTCGATTTCGTCGCAAATCCGGATCCGGTTGTCGCCCAACACAGTCGAAATCGAACGCACCATGCGCAGATTTTCCCCGAACATCCGGGTTTCGCGCAGCACGCCGCGCACCGTGATCCGGTACTCGCCGTCAACCCATTCGCGGACGATCCCGACATCCTCGGCGGCGGCATTCGAAATGCGCCCGTGCAAACCGAATTCGCCATTCGGCACCCCGGCGTTGCGCAAACCGCAGGTGGTAACGAGGCCACCCTGCCAGTTGCGCAGCCATTCGAATTCCTGCGGCTGATATTCCAGGCGCGAACGCGCGCCGCAACGTGACCGGTACGCCACCGGAATCCCGCGGAATTCCGCTTCGACGATATCCATGCCGCGGTCCGGATGGATGGTGAAGCGCAACCCCGAACCATTGCACACGTCGATGATCCGGCCGCCGCGCCCCGGTCCGTCGGTAAGCTCCGACTGCCGCGCATACGCCAATTGTTCGATACTGCCCAAATATTGCAATCGTTTCATACCAGTAAACTCCCGCTCAATTGCGCCGCGCCGCGCGCGGCTTCCTCGTTTCCTTCGGCCGGAATCGGTTCCACGCCGAAACACTTGACACATGCCGCCTGCAACGCCCGGGTCTTCCGGATCGCATTGCCCGAAATCAACAGCCGCCGCCGCCCTTTCCAGAACGCTTCCGGCAAACTCCGCTGTAAATTTTCGACGATCCCCAGCGCCAGCGCCGCCGCCAGCTTTCCCGGGGTGTAATTTTCCAGCGTCAATTTTTCCACCGAACCCCGCAACGCCGGATCGTGGCGCTCGCCGAGGAAGTGCGGTTGCACCGCCGGCAAATCCGCATCATCCATCGCCGCCAGCGCCAACGCGTCGATTTTGTCGTACAACGCCGCATCCGCAGGCACTTCGCAATCCAGCGCCGCCAACCACGCTTTCACATGCGTATGCAGCCACGCCCACGCGGCGCCGCCGCACAACGGCGCCGCCACCGCGAGAAAGCGTCCCCCGGGATACGGACGGCATTCGACCGCGTCGGCAACTTCGCCGATCACCACCGAAAGCTGTGCGCCGGTCCCGAGCGTCAGGTAAATCTCGTCCTCCGGCATCACCGCCGTGGCCGCCACGCTCGCCTGGTTGTCGCCGACCGCCGCCATCACCGGAATTCCCGCCGGAAGTCCCCAACCATCCGCCAACTCTCCGGCTTTGCTCCCGATCGCGACCACGCGCGGCATCAGCGTTTCGGGAATCCCCAACCGCCGCCACGCCTCCCGGTCGAAGCCGTTGGCGCGCAAATCGTACGTGCCCCAGCTCGCCGCATCGCTGTAATCCATCACCGGCTTCCCGGCAGCACCGGTCATTTGCCAGACCAGATAATCGTGAATCGTCGCCGCGTGTTCGTATCCGGCCAACTCGCCGTCTTTCGCCAATTGCGCCAGCGACGCGACGCCGAAGCCGTGCCGCAGCCCCGGCGCAATCGCCTGAAATTCCGCCAGGTCACGAGTTTGGCTCTGCCAGGTGTACAACGGCGACACCAGCGCCGCCGACCATGCGACAACGCCATGCATCTGCCCGGTAACGCCGACGGCGGCGATGTCCCGCCGCAGCTCCGCCGGAAGTTTTTCAATCAACCGCCGGATTACCGCGATATGCCGGGCGGCATCCTGTACCCCCTCACAGATTCCGGCGCCATGCGCGGCACTTTCGCACGCCAGCAATGCCCGGCTCTCCGAATCGACAATGACGCAGGCGCTCTTCGTCGTCCCCACGTCGATCCCCAGTAATAATGCCATTATGTTTCTCCCGTTTTGCCATTTGGTTATACAATATAATACCAATTACAACAAAAGCAAGAAAAATTATTGGATTTTTTTATGCGCCCTCCACTTCCCGGCTGTCGAGGACGCCGCGAACACCCGAAACGACAGGAGCGCCGGGACCGGCTGCTTCAAAAGAACGCAAGGAAATCGAAACAAAAGTCGTTGCTGCCAATACGATTTTATCTAACATTCAAACCGGCATCCTCAACAGATTGCAGGCGCAACATGATGATTCACAGCCAATTGCACATGAAATTAATTTTACCTAAAACATCAGTTTGCATATCGGCAATAAAGCACTATATTAATGTATCGTCAACCCCGTAACGTAAGAGGAGGAGTATATGACGAAGAAAATTTCCGGTTGGTTGAGTATGATCGGAGTCGCAGCGATGTTGGTGTGGGGAAGCGGTTGCGCCACTACGGGCATCACCCTTGATGACCTCTGTGCCAATTGCGTCCACGAGGATTATTGCGACTGTCATGCCGGCGCCCGCTGCAACCCCAAGTGCCTGTGCAATCCAGGGTACAATTGCATCAGCGTATCGCAGGCTGTCCATGAAACGCAGTTGCTCGGTAATTGGAATGCGGTCAATTTGCCCGACGGCGTCGAATCCAGCTTGCAGTTCCTGCCCAACCAGCAGGTGGCGGGCCGCGCCGGCGTCAACAGCTTCGATACCAGTTACACCTTCTCGGGACGGAGCAAGATTCGCTTCAATCCACTGCGCCTGACCAAGATGTTCGGCGCAGACAAAGCAATGCAGTACGAAGAGGGCTTCGTCAAAAAGATGGAATCGGTGACCGGGTTCAAGGTCGATGACGAAAAGCTCGATCTCTATTCCGGAACCGACGTGGTGCTGAGCTTCAAGCGCTGAGCTCCGGCGCAGGAAGTATTCGACATGACCCGAACTTTGGCAGGTGGCTTGCACACCTCCAGGGTTCGGGTCGTCGCTTTTGCTATCTCGAATTTTCCGGTACGCACGAGATTCGCCGGCCGGTTTTAGCCGGGGCGAACAATTTCACCAAACCCGGCAATGGTGCAGCATGTTCCCCTTGCCCTCCCGATAACAGTCCGCGCCTCAATATTTGGTCTTTCCTGTATTCGTCACAGCAACGCAATGTCGGTTCGGGAAACGACATCGATCTGCTCCACTTTGCACCAATAATTCGCGCTATTTTTGCTCTATTTGGAAAGTGCCGCATTGACAACAAACCAAAGTACACTATACTTTAGGGATATCAATGATCATTGCCGGTGCACAGTGGAACAATAATGATTAACCTCAGGAAAAAACACGACATGAGAAGAGTTGTCATCATGCTTGGCCTTGTCGGTATGGGTTTCGCCGGTATGGCGGAAAACCCGATTGGGCTGCGCAATGATCAATTGCGCATTGAGTTTACCGCCCCCGATCAGGCGCTTGGACTTTTACGTATTGAAAATGTGAACGCCGGATATGACTTTTTCCGCGCCGCTTCGGAGTCGCCGCGTTTGTGGCGCGTTGATTTAACCTTGCCGGGGAACGATCAGACGGTATTGCAATTGGACAATCGCTCCGCCCGGCGCGCCCGGGTGATGGAGCAGACCTCCGATTTGCTGCATCTGCGTTGGGATGGCATCGACGCCGGTGACGTCAGGGATGCGCTCGCCGTGGACTTGACTGTGACTCTGGATGACGATGGCGTTTCGGTTTGGAGTATCACGCCGGTATTGTCCACGGAAGCCTATACCTTCGGCGCCCTGGTTTTCCCGTGTGTCGAACAGGTCATCGATCCGGAACGGGAAAAGATTCTTTTTCCGGCCGGAAACAACGGCAGCCGCCTGATTGCCGCCCCGTTGGCCGCCACCTATCCGTCCTTTGCTTCGCAGCTGGAATTTTTCGGCTTCTTCGGCGACCGGCCCAACGCCGGGTTGTACATGGGGATCCATGATGGCGAAGCGTCGATCAAACGCTTTGAGCTGGATGACAAAATGCAGTTGTCCGTATTGAATTATGCCATGGACATTTCCGTCCCCGGCAAGTCGCGCTGCCCCGCCTATCCGGTCGTCATCGCTCCCTCCACGACTCCGTGGGACTGCTGCGCGCAATATCGGGACTGGGCGACCCAACAGCGTTGGACGCAGCGCGGCAAACGCTCGGAGCGCACCGATATGCTGCCGGGAACCGAAGATATCGCGCTGTGGCTGAACGTGGATGAAATTCCGTCGGTTACGGTTCCGGTCGTATTGCAGGAGGCCGAGGAGCATAAACTCCCGGTCGTGCTGCACTGGTATTACTGGAGCGTACACGAAGGCGATCAAAAGTATCCGGAGTTTTTCCCGCCGCGGGAGGGCTTCAAGGAAGGCGTGGCGCGCATGGTGGAGGCCGGCGTATTCGTCGTCCCCTACTTGAACGGGCGTTTGTGGGATACCGCGTTGCCCAGCTTCGACTCCGTGCGTTCCGAGCTCAGCACCCGGGTCGACGGTTCCGCGCTCATCGAGGATTACGGCAGCGGCACCACGCTGGGAGCGATGTGCGCCTCTTCGCCGAGTTTCGGGCAAAAGATACGGGAAGCCATTGCGACTCTCGCCGATGAATACGGATTGAACGGCGTATACCTCGACCAGGTGGCCTCGGTGGAGCCGACGATGTGTTACAATGCCACGCATGGGCACCCGCTTGGCGGCGGGGGATGGTGGCAGGAGGCATACCGGGAAATGCTGGCGCCGACGGTGAAAAAGTACAGCCAAAACCTTCTCTTTCTCACCGAGAACGGCGCGGAGCCGTACATTGACACTTTTGATACCTTTTTACTGTGGTGCCAGGTGTATACGGATGACTTTCCTTCGCTGATCGCGGTGTATAACCAATATGCCTGGTATATGTGCCAGTTGGCGCTTCCCGAAGATGAAGTGCCGGCCTTTGTCGCCCTGATGAGCCGGTGTCTTTTGTGGAATATCCAGCCGGGGTGGCTGGCCTGGCTGCACTGCGACAGCTTGGACCGGATTGCCGATGCCGGCTTCAAACGCGATTATGTCAAGCGGATCATGTGGCTGCATCAGGCCGGGAACGCCGTGCTGGAGAACGGGTTGCCGGTCGGCGACGTGGTATTGAACGGTACCGGAGCCAAGGTCACCACCGGTTTTCAGCGCAGCACCAACTATGGCCGGATGCCGGTGGCCATGGGCGAAATTCCGGCGCAGTACGGTGTCTATTGGCGCTCTGAAGACGACTCCATGCTGCTGGCCGCGATTGCGGAAATTTCCGGTGCCGCCAAGACGGTATCGTTTGTCATGCAACCGGAGTTGTGGGGTGTCGACGCTACCGGAAAATCAGTCTGGCGTCTGCTTGAAGACGGGTCGCGCCAGAGGGTCGGCGCGCCGGGCGAAGAGATTGCAATTGCCTTGGAGCCGTACGATCTGCAGCTCTACTTATTGGCGGAATAACCTATGATCCAGGTTCGGAAACACTCCAAAACCCAACAGATTGTGGAAGCGGTGCGCCAGAGGATTGATTCAGGCGCCCTGCCGCCCAATGCGCGGCTCGAAAATGTGCGCGTACTCGGCGCCCGTTTCCAGGCCGGTTCCTCCGTGGTCAACAATGCGCTGAAAATTCTGGAAAGTCAGGGTTACATTGCCCGGCGTCCCCGTTCCGGAGTCTTCGTACTCCCGCAGAAGCGGCCGGATACGGCGCATAGCGCCACCGTTCTGGTCAGCATGTTGACCAGCGGACATGTTTGGGGGGATTTGTTTGCTCTCCTGAACCAGGAATTGGTCGCGGCGGGTTTTTTGCCGGTCGTAATATCGAACCGCATGCTATTCTCCAAGCCGACAGAGGCCGTTTCCGGCATGGTGCGCAATTTGCTGAAGCAGAACATTCATGGCGCGGTGGTGATCGGTACGGATTACTGGCAAAACCCGATTCTCAATTCCTTCGATCCGCAACGCTCTTTCTTCCTGTGGGAGGTGGATTATCCGGAGCTGTGCGGCCACGGGGTCCTGGTGGATTACGAGGCGGCGTATTATGAATTGACCCGGCATTTGATCGAGCAGGGGTGTCGGCGTCCGGCTCTGGTCATCGGTCCGGCGGCGATGCGCTTCGGCAGCAATAAGCTGCTGCACTTCTGGCAGATGTGCGCCGGCTACCAGCGCGCGCTGCGTGAAGCCGGGCTGGAGGGCAACAGCCGTTACCTGATGGAGTTCGAAACCAACGACCAGCGTTCGGTGGAAATCTACCTGGAGGGGTTGCGTCGGGAATCGAACCCGCCGGACGCCATTCTCTGCTATATGGACGCAGTAGCCATCCGGGTCTGTCGAGCCGCGGATAAATTGGGGATTCGCGTCCCGGAAGAGCTCGCCGTCACCGGATTCTACAATACGCCATGGGTCAATATTTCGCCTCTGGGGTTGACGACAGTCAACTTCGACCTGGAGGAGTTGGTACACAAAATCGTCGCGCTGGTTCGCAATCCGCCGCGGGAGCTGCATCTGGAATATATTAAACCGCAATTGCGGATCGGCGCATCATCCCAACGGAAACCATAAACCAAGGACAAAGAAATGAAACGGAGAAATTTTACACTCATTGAACTTCTGGTCGTGATTGCGATCATCGCCATTCTCGCCAGTATGCTGCTCCCGGCGTTGTCACGGGCCAGAGCGACGGCACAGTCGATCTCGTGCGTCGGCAACCTGAAGCAGATCGGTTTGGCGGAAGCCTTTTACCAGGGAGATTTCGACGATTACATGATGCCGGTGGTGCTCAATGACTCCGTCACCGGCTATGGCACCTCGCCTTACTTTCCGATCGTGCTGGTGGATATGTACGGCATGACCGGCAAATCGCTCCAATGCCCCTCCGCCGGCGATGCGCCGGCAGCCAGATTATGCAAGGGCGCCACCGGCCTCAAAGACTACGACCTGGGCTCACTCGGGTATGGCATGAACTCCGACTGCATCGGCATGACGACCAAGTCCACCGAGCCTTGCGTGCAAAAGATATCCGGCATGCCGGGGAAAGGCTATTCGTCCCAGACCGTAGTCCTGGCCGATTCGATTACCGCCGTGCCGGAACAGGAATATCCCATATATTGTATCCTGATATGGACCTCCCACGGGATTTTCCCGCTGGCGACACGGGCCGATATTTGCCAGGCCAGCGCCGAGCGCCATAACAACCGCGCCAACACCCTGCATCTGGACGGCCACGCCCAGAACAATACGGCGCAGGAGCTGGCCCGAAATCAGGACAATGCCGGTATGGAGATGAAAAACAAATACTGGTGGCCGAAAGTCAACGGCGATCCGGTCAACGTCCCCTATTGGTGGTAATTCGCCGGGCCTACGCTTTATTCTCATCCAGTCAAAAAAAAGAGGAATGATAACTTCATGAACATTGTGTTTCTCGGTGGCGGATCATTGCGGATTCTGCCCATTGTCCGCGAGCTGTTGGGCTCCGCCGGCGTGTTTCCGTCCGGCAGTATCCGGTTGGTGGATTTCAATACCAAACGCGCGGAAGCCGTAGGCAATATGATCCGGAAAACTCCGGAATTTGCCGTCAATCCCTGCGCCATCCTGGTTACCGACAACCTTGATTTGGCGCTGGAGGGCGCGGATATTTTTTATTTGACCATGGCCGTGGAACGCGAGCCTTCCCATATTCGGGCCATGCAACTTTCCGACCGGTATGGTTTCATATGTTCCGATCAACTCTCCTTGAACGGGGCCTTTCTGGCCGCCCGTGCCGGAGGGTGGATCATGAATTTCGCCCGCAAAATGGAAAAGATCTGTCCGCAAGCCCTGATGCTGGTTTTTGCCAATCCCGTGGCGGTATACAGTGCGGCGGTCAATAATTTCACGAAAATCAAAGCGCTGGGAATTTGCGGAGGATTCGCCAATCACAACTATGATATTCCACGCCTGCTCGGACGCGACGCCTTCATGCCGTCTTCGGAGCTGAAAGTCACCGCCTGCGGCGTAAATCACTTGAGTTTCATTTTGCGCGGCACGTATCAGGGGCGTGATTTGGGGCAGCTCCTGCAGGAGAATATCGGTATGGATTATCAGCCCATGACTGCCATTGACCACCCCGACGCCGCCAGCATCCGGGCGGGGTTGAAACTGATGGCCGACGTTTACCGGCGCAGCGGTACTTTGATTTTCTCCAGCGAATCGGATGGATTGGCGCATTTGGCGCCGGAATCCTACTTGCAGCGCCAGCGCGCCGCTATCCGGAACATTCACGACATAGCGTCGTATATTGCCGCCAAGAAGGCGCAGGCAGAAGCGGAGTTCGGCGAATTCACGCGCACAGCCGACAGCATCACAGCGGCCGATTATGGCCGGCTGGAGCAAACTTCACCGCATTACCAACGCTCCTGCGGCGACATTCTGATTCCCATAGTCCGGGCTCTCAAGGGCGACGGGGAGCTCCAAATTGTGGCGAGCCGTCCGAACTGCGGCGCAGTGCGTGGTTTTACCGACAACATGTCGCTGGAGTATACGATGACAATAAAAAATACCACCATTACTCCGGTGGCGAATCAATATATTCCGGCCCCCTTTTATGGCACGGTCGGCGCGTTCAGTGAACATCATACCTTATTGGCGGAAGCCGTTGCCGGGAATTGCGGCAAAACTTTCATTCAAGCCCTGATGGCGTATCCGGAGCAGCAGTTTACCGCCGCAAATAAAGATTACTTGCGGCAGATGTTTGCCATATACGATGATTTGATTCCGGAATTTAAAAACGCGGCGGAACTTTTGTGAAGTCAACCAGAGAGAGATTGATTGGAAATGAAAAAAATATTCGCGTGCCTGATTTTGCTGGGGATGAGTATATCCGCATCGGCACAAGCAACACCAAAGAGTGAAAGCGCCCAAATGCTGCATCTGGCAAAAATTTTCAGCCCCAATGTTGTGTTTCAACAAAATATCCCCATTGTGGTGTGGGGAAAAACCCAACCTTATCAGCAAATCAGGGCCTGGATCGACCCGGTACAAAAGAGCATGACGGTTTCGGACGTAGAGGGGAACTTTCTCTTGCGTCTGGCGCCATTGCCGGGGAGTTTGCAAGCACAAACTCTGCTGGTGGAAAACCCGGCCACCGCAGAACAGGTAATCCTGGCACCGGTTTATATCGGCGAAGTTTATGTACTCAGCGGCCAATCGAATATGGAATATCCGCTTACCGGCTTGAGCAATTTTAACGCCATTGCCGCCGCCGGCGGCCTGGATAACCGGCAAATCAACTACCTGCGTATCCCCGTAAGCGCCTATCCGGGAAAACAACGGGAATTTACGGAAGCGCAATGGTTTACCCACGAAGACCAGGCGCAATTGCGTGATTTTTCCGGCCTGGGCTTTTTATTCGCCGAAGAGCTGGCCCGGCGTAACCCCGGAGTGAAAATCGGCTTGATCGAGGTGGCACGCGGCGGAACGGGAGTCGAGTGCTGGATTGGGCGCGAAGCATTGTTGGCGAATACGTTCTGGCGGCAGCGGGTATTGGATTACGATCGGGAACTGTATCGTCCGGAGCATTATGAAAACCTGAAGCCCGGACAACTTCTGCCGGAATTTTATGAACTGATTTACCGTTACATCGAAAAGCGTTTCCCCGAACCGCTGCCCATGAATGAGCTGGAAAAAGCCATGGTGCAGCCGGATTATGACGACAGCGGCTTTGCCGATATGGAGTTGCCGGATTCCTGGACGGTCGCCGGACACAATCACGCCGGGATTTTCATCTACCGTTATGCGTTGACATTGACTGCGGAACAATTGGCATACTGCCGGGCACACAATGCGCAAGTCACGCTGTCGCTGGGAACCATAGACAAAGGCGACGAGTGTTTCATCAACGGCGCTCCGGTAGGCAATACCGGCAATGGCATCGATATGAATTATTTTAATATTCCCCGTATCTATCCGGTGCCGCTGGAGTTATTGCAAGCAGGCAAAAATGTCATCGCCGTGCGGGTGGCTTCGTTTATCTCCATCAGTATGGACGGCGGCTTCATGGGACCGGCGGAGGCAATGTATCTGCAGCTCGGCGAAGATAAAATCGATCTGGCCACGGAGTGGAAGTTCAAAGAAATTCATGACCTGGGTCAGGAAGGAAGCAACTTCATGGCCTCGGTCGGCCCGGGAGAACCACACGCGCAAAGTTCCTTATACAATAATTTGATTTACCCGCTCCTGGGGTTCGGCGTACGCGGCGTGATGTGGTACCAGGGAGAGTTCAATGCGATCGCGCAAGCCGGTGAGTATGCGGAGATGTTGCAGACGTTAATTACCTCCTGGCGCCGGGACTGGGGACAGGAACGCCTGGATTTTATTATTATCGGGTTACCCGGATTTCAGCTGCAGCGCCACTTTTTGCCGCACTCGCAGTGGGCCAAAATGCGTGAAGCCCAGTTGACCGTGGCGCGGAAACTGGCCGTCCCTGTCGTGATAAGCGTTGATACCGGAGCGGAATATGATATGCATGCGCCGGATAAAAGCGCGGTGGCATACCGGGCGGCGGTATTGGCCGATGAACTGATCAAAACAGGTACTTTTTCCACGCATTCGCCCTATTTTCTGACCGCGGAAAACGGCGATGCCAATGTCCTGGAACTCAAGTTTGAGGTTTTCGGCTCGACTCTAACGCCAAGGGATAACATCGATGCGGCGGTTTTCATGGTACGCAGCGATGGCAAAAGCGAATTTGAGCGGGCTCAGGTGCCGGCCATCGGCAAAAATACCATTCGCCTGCAGGCACCCGATCGGGGCGAAATCGTCGAAGTGTATTATAATTGGAGCAATTACCCGGTCGTGGGGGTGGTGAACACCCGCAACTTGCCATTGGCGCCCTTTCATTGGGTAAAATCAAACGGATAGAGGCAATTTCAAAAGACTTTTTGCCGCGTTTTTTACGGACTGCGGCAAAAGGTCTTTTTTTTACGGTGCATAATCGATTATGGAATCCAGCGATAAAAAACGCTCATTTTTTCACCGGAAGGGGTTGACTAAAGATACATATTGCGTTATGGTAAAGCGTTTCCGAGTATGAAGAGTTTCTTCGAGTTACTCCCAAAAAACCTCAATCAAGATGACGACACATGAACAAAGAAGAAATTTTGAATCTGACTGCCATGCCGATCGGCGCATCGAGTTACGGCGCCGGCCCCTTTCGCTTCATCAACCGCGAGTATTTCATCATAACTTACAAGACCGACCCGGACTTGATCCGCGCCATTCTGCCGGAGCCGCTGCAGCCGTGGCCGGAACCGCTGGTACATTATGAGTTCATCAATATGCCGGATTCCAATGGCTGTTTCGGCAGCTATCTGGAGTCCGGAATTGTATTTCCCTGTTTGTTCCATGGGGAAAAATGCAACTTCACGTATCAAATGTATTTGAACAACCACCCCCCGATTGCGGGCGGGAGAGAAATCTGGGGCTTCCCCAAGAAATACGCGCAACCCAGCCTGGAGGTCAAGGGCGATACCCTGGTCGGCAAATTGTTTTATGCCGATGAACTGGTTTCCCGCGGCACAATGGCTTATAAATACAAAGAAATCACCCGAAAAGATGAAGTGATCAAGACGCTGACGACCACCCAGATCAATTTGAAGCTGATCCCCGGCGCGGACGGCAAGCCGGAAATAGCCAAATTGATCGGGTACAATATGACCGATGTGGTGCTGAAAGAAGCCTGGGAGGGCAAAGCGATGCTCGACCTCGTTCCCCATGCGACGGCTCCGTTGGCCGAGATTCCGGTCCGAAGTGTCGTCGGCGGCTATCACTACATTGTGGATATTACCCTGCCCTATGGCAGAGTGCTGCACGATTACTTGAAAAACTGAACCGCGGCCGCCGTTCCCCGGCGCGTCATATTGCTCACAGCACCCGGGAGTAAAGCGCCTGCCAGCGAATGTCGCGGCGCTTCCGCGACCGGCCTTCGGCGTGGCCGTCAAGAAAAGCCGCATTGTAATACCGTCCATGTCCCCAGGGATAATGCCCGGAAAGGAACCCCTCCGCTTTCCAATAGGGATATTGCCGGTCGTCGGTGCCATCATTGAATCCGGCGTCATTCATGAAAAAATACCGCGACGGCGACGGCAATTGCGCCATCCGCCGTCCTCCCGCCATTTCCGCCTCCGCCTCCGGATGACTGTCATACAAGATCAACGCCGTCTCGTAAACCCCGGCACGCGACGGCCGCGCAATATACAAATCCGCTTCCGCCACCTGCGTCACACTGCTGTCAAAACTCCCGACGGCACTCGGACACAATATCCGCGACGGAATCGCACAATTCGCATTGCTTTCGTTGTGCGCAACCTGATTATCATCCCAATAGTAAGGACCGGCAAGCGGCAGATACGGCGCCAGCAATTTCCAAAAAGCCCGGAATTCGGAGCGCAACGCCGTTCCTTCGGCCGGATCCGGAGTGGGAAAGTAATCATCGTGCTCATTACCATACAGCGTCAAAGCCAAGGTATATTGCCGGAACTGCCCCTGACAGATCGTCCGCTGCGCCCGCCGGCGCGACTCCGTCATCCCCGGAGCCAAAAGCGCCAACAGGATTGCCAGAATGACAATCACGATCAGAAGTTCCAGCAAATTGAAGCGATGTTTTCGCCTCGCCACCCGTATCGCACCGCCGCAGCACGCGGCATCCGCACCGGCCCCGAACGGAGCGGCGCCGGCGGCGGCGTCAACTTTCCCGGTCAATTCCACATTCTCCAGTCCTTCTTCCGTTTCGACTCACTACTGTTTTATACCATATACCATGCAAGCGGGGTTGTCAACCTTTCAATATGCCCCCTTTTTCCGAAATATCCGTCAAGACGGGTGGAAAAATAATCGCCCCCGTGTTATATTCTCTTGATTATTGATGTTTGTACCGGTTTTATCGCAAAGGAGCATATCATGATTTTAGACGATTGCATCAACTGGCGGAGATATTTGAGCGGCAACGCCTCGGTCTGGTGCCAGGCGTTCGAATTGATCCGCAGCTTGACGCCGGATGTGGCGGAAGGACGGCAAACCGTGTTGCCCGATCAGCTCTATGCCAATATTTTTTCGTATGATGCCAAGCCGCCGGAGGAGTGTTCGATCGAGTCCCACCGCAAGTTCATCGACATCCAGACGCTGCTCGTGGGCCAGGAGCTGCTGGCATATTGTCCGCTCGACCGGCTCAGTTGCAGCCACGAATACGATGAAGAGGGCGATTACGAGCTTTTTCAAATACGACCGGAGGTTTTGAGCACGTGCCAGATGGTTCCCGGCAACTTCGCCATATTCTTCCCCGGAGAAGGGCATTGTGCGCTGCAACACCCCGCCTTGCCGGGAACCCGGATCAAAAAAGTGGTCGTAAAGGTGGCGTTCGAACTGCTCCAGTCCGGCTGTTGCCACCAACACTGAAAAAAGATCGGTCACGGAGTGGATTTTACCGCTTTTCCGCATTATAGTATTATGCGGGGACGGCACGTGCCAAGGTTACGGGAGCGCCGTTGACTCCCTCAACAGAAATGATTTACAGTACTGGTAAAATGAAAAAGAATTTGAAATTCTCACTGAATCTGGTGATTCTGGCCGTAATTTGTGCTGCTTTCGTGTATGGATTGGTCTACATGTACCAGCACAACAGCTTCTTCCACTCCCTCTTCAACACCAATAACTCCGCCGTTCTCGGCGAATCCGACGGCGTTCAGCCCACGCTGGCGCAACGGGCGGAACAGGCGGGGCTCCTGTCGGTTTACATCTATGCCGGAATTCTGGCGCTGCAGCTGTGTTCGCTTTATGCCGGCGTGACCATTCTCCGCGGCATCCGCCGGTCGCTGGATACCGTGAAACAGAAGCTGAAAAAGTTGGAAAATGCCGAAATCTTCCTCGACCTGCCGCTTTATATCGGTCTGTTTGGGACGGTTTCCAGCTTCGTGGTCCTGACCTACAGTCCGACCTCGGGACGCCTGATCGCGTATTCCTCTACGCTGGTGGGAATCATCTTCAGCGTCATCATGCGGGTGGGACTGCTTTATCCTTTGCGCTCCCGCCTGCTCGATGAGCAGGGCGAGACCGAGGAGAAGTAACATGCCGGCTCTTCGGGCTCAAAGGAAAGGCTGCGCTTTATGAATCGCGCTATTCTGGTGATTATTTGCGACTTTGTCGTATTGTCCATGCTGTCGCTGACCTCGTTGTCGCCGGAGGGCGCTTCTCCCGGCGGCGGCGACGGCGGTTCCCGTCAAACCGTGCTCGACAACTCCACGGCGCAAGCGTTGCTGGAGCAATTGCGGGCGCAGGCGGAGCGGCTGGAAAGCGCCCGGCAGAAGCTGCTGGAAACCCGGCAGAGCGAAGGCACGACTCCCGAGCGTGAAAAGGAGCTGGAACGGGTCTCCGAAGAGCTCGCTTATGCGCGCAGCCAACTGCAATATCTGACCAAGCGTCTGGCTCTGACCGAGGAAGATCTCGCCGAAATGACCCCGGAGCAGTTAAAGAAACTGTTGGATGTCGAATCCAAAAACCGGGAACTGATGCTGGTCCGCAACGAACAGTTGAATTCGGAATTGGCCTATATCCGGCAGAATTTTCAGGCCGCCACCGAACGCCTGACCGAAACCAGCGCCAAGCTGGCCGCGGCGGTGGAACGCGCCGCCGCCACCCGGGAGCAGCTGCAGCAGGCGCAGACCGGAATCCAGGAGCGCGAACAGCTGATCGGCGAACGCGACAAGTCGCTTCAGGAGCTCGGCAGCACGCTGGCCGGAACCCGTCAGGAGCTGACCGCCGCATCGGGGCAATTGCAGGAGACCCGGACGCGTCTGAACTCGGTAGGCCAGGAGTTGACCCAGAACCGTGAAAAGCTGCAAAGCACCGAAAACACACTGGCCTATTCGCAAGGGCAGTTGGAAGCCACCGTCCGGGAGCTGGACACCACCAGCCGCGACCTGGCGGAAATGCGGGCCCGGCTG
>JAVBQJ010000046.1:0-3123 GCA_031549115.1 Victivallaceae bacterium | reverse complement strand
CCGCCCGCTGCGCGCGGTGTGTGGGTGCGGCGGCGGGGGCGGCGCCGGCGCGCCCCCCGCCCCCCCCCCCCCCCGCGGCCGGACTTTTTTTCCGTCAGATAACGAAAATATTTCCTCAAGTTGAGTGGAAAAATATCGAATTGGTGATATAGTAGTAAGATAGTACCGTTTCAACAGGCAACAGGAGGTGCGAATATGGTCTATAATTTCAGTGCCGGTCCGGCGATGCTGCCGGTCGAAGTGATGAAAAAAGCGCAAGAGGAATTCTGCGATTTCCGTAATTCCGGTCGCGGCGTCATGGAGCTGTCGCACCGCGGATCGATCTTCACGGAAGTCATCGACAAAACCGTCGCCGACATCCGCGAGTTGATGAACATTTCCGACGACTACGCCGTCTGCTTCATTCAGGGTGGTGCCAGCATGCAGTTCGCGATGCTGCCGATGAACCTTCTCCCCGCCGACGCCACCGCCGATTACGCGGATACCGGCGTGTGGGGCGCCAAGGCCGCCAAGGAAGCCAAGTTCTTCGGCAAAGTGAACCTGGTCTGCTCCAGCAAGGAAACCAAATACGACCACATTCCGGCCTTCAACACCTGGAAGTGCACGCCGAACGCGGCTTATCTGCATATCACCAGCAACAACACCGTCGCCGGCACCCAGTACCGGGAATTTCCGGTCACGGATGTGCCTTTGATGGCGGATATGTCCAGCGACATCATGTCGCGGGTGATCGACGTCAACAAGTTCGCCGTGATTTACGCCGGCGCGCAGAAGAACCTGGGCCCGAGCGGTATGGCTCTGGTGATCATCCGCAAGGATCTGGCGGCGCGCACCCCGGCCACCGTCCCGACCATGCTGCGTTACGATACGTACATCAACGAAAATTCGTTGTACAACACCCCGCCGACCTACGGTATCTACATGCTCGGACTGGTGGCGGAGTGGATGAAAAGTCTCGGCGGCATTCCGGCGATCGAGAAACTCAATGACGCCAAGGCGGCCAGATTGTACAGCTATCTCGACGAATCCGACTTCTACGGCACGCCGGTGGCCAAGGACAGCCGTTCGAAAATGAACGTGGTCTTCCGCACGCCGAACGAGGAATTGGACGCGATGTTCGTCAAGGCGGCCTCCAAGGCCGGGCTGACCGACCTTAAGGGCCACCGCCTGGTCGGCGGTCTGCGCGCCAGCATCTACAACGCGATGCCGATGGCCGGTATCGACGCGTTGATTTCCTTTATGAAGGACTTCGCCAAGAACAACGGATAACGCCAATCGAAGCGTACCGGCAGGGTTCACCGTTGATTGCTACCGGTGAACCCTTTTTCACGCAAAACCCTGAGGATCGCCCATGACCATGAAAACCACATTTGCCAGTTCGCTGGAAAAAATCTTTTCCGATGTCGAATTCACCGGTACCGACTACTGCTCGGGGAGTGCCTGCCCCGGAGAAGTTTTCGCCTTTCAATTTGCCGGAAAGCCGGTGGAAAACACCATCTTCCCGGTCGAACTGTCCGGTGATTTCCCGGGCAGCCTGCGCTGGACGGAGGTCGTCAGCGTTCCGTCCGATGTGCCCTGCCATATCGGCGACGCGAACTATTTGCGGACCACGCCCGGACTGTATCCGGACTTGCTCCATCCGCGCCCGGCCGGATCCGTTCGCTGGCCCGCCAATCAGTGGCGCAGCATCTGGATTGCCGCCGAAATTCCGGCCGGCTGCGTGCCGGGCAACTATCGGATTCATGTCAAAATGGGAGAAAACGAGGCGGATTTCACCCTCCGGGTGCTTGATTTCAAGCCGGCGGATTTCACCCTGCGCCACACCGAATGGTTCCACACCGACTGCCTGGCGACGTATTACCAGGTTCCGGTATGGAGCGAAGCGCACTGGAAAATAGTGGAAAACTTCGTCCGCAACGCCGTCAAGCACCACGTCAACGTCATGTACACGCCGTTGTGGACGCCGCCATTGGATACCGCGGTCGGCAGCGAGCGCCCGACGGTGCAATTGCTGAAAATTTCCCGCGATGCCGCCGGCAAATATCACTTCGACTTCACCCGTCTCGTCCGCTGGTGCCGGATGGCCCGCGAAGCCGGAATGCAATATCTGGAGTTGTCGCACTTCTTCAGCCAATGGGGCGCCCGTTATACGCCGAAGATCATCGTCGAAGTCAACGGCCGCGAAGAGCAGCTTTTCGGCTGGGCGGTCGCCGCCACCAATCCGGAATACACCCGTTTCCTGCAGGCTCTGGTGCCGGAGCTGCACCGCGTCCTCGACACCGAAGGCTGGAAGGGACAGGTGCTGTGCCACGTCTCCGACGAGCCGAGCGACGGTCACCTGGAAAGCTACCAGGCCGCCCGCGATATTCTGAAGCCGCTGGCCGGCGATTGGACGATGATCGACGCGCTGTCGCATTATGAATACTACGAAAAAGGCCTGATCGACAACCCGATCCCGTCCATCGGCGTGATCGAGGACTTCGCCGGCCGGGTTCCGCAACTGTGGACCTACTATTGTTGCGGCCCGGAAATCGACACCGTCAACCGCTTCTGCGCGATGCCGTCGGCCCGGATCCGGATCCTCGGCGTTCAGGCCTATGTCTACAATCTGGTGGGATTCCTGCATTGGGGATTCAACTTCTACTATTCGCAATGCTCGGTGGATCAGTCGCTCAATCCGTTCGTCGTCACCGACGGCGGCCGCGCTTTCCCGTCCGGCGACGCTTTCCTGGTCTACCCGGGAAAAGACGGCATGCCGTGGGATTCGATCCGCCACGAAGTCCTGCGCGAAGGCTGGCAGGATTGGTGTCTGTTGAAGCAATACGAAGCCGTACACGGCCGCGAAGCCACGCTCGCACTGCTCCACAAAGACCTCGATTACCAGATCAGCGCCACCAAATACCCGACCGATCCCGCCTGGCTCCTCAGCCTCCGCGACCGCCTGGGTTGAGTGTCGCGCCTTGGGGAAAAGGGAAGGCCCCCCTTTTGAGGAAAGGGGCTGCCTTCTCCCATCCCCCTCAAACCTTTTTGTGTACGATTTATGTTTTTGCGCAGCAAAAACATAAATCGGAGCGGAAATACTACTCCATTTTTTGCCCAACGAGGCAAAAAATTACGTTGAAA
>JAVBQJ010000104.1:0-33733 GCA_031549115.1 Victivallaceae bacterium | reverse complement strand
AAATAAAGAAAATAGAGCCGCGAAGCGGCGGTTTGCACTCCGTCATACGGAGGCGCGGTCCAGCGCGCGAACAGCGCTGGTCGCCGATGGCGCCGCAGGTGCCTGAAAGAGGCGAAACGTACAGCAAGCGAGCCAGCTGGCGAGCGGAAGCCACCTGAGGTAGCGATGGTGTAGATCGGATTGGCAGCGTGAGCGACAATCCAATCTACACACGGAGCGAACGAGGCGCCGCACCGGCGGCGAACAATAGGCGACAGAACGCCGCACCGGCGGCGAACAACAAACTATATTTTTGAGATGCACAGCGCGATAAACAGCGAAAGAAGGAAGCTATGGGGAAGAAAGAGATTTTTCTCGACATCGATTATCATGATTTATGCTGGGCCGGCGACGGTTCGGCACAGCAGTTGGAGCAACTGTTCGACACCATGCAGGAGCGCGGTTGGGCGGGGGCGTTGATCGACTGCTTTCAGTTGGGGGAGGCGCTCTATCACTCCGGGCGGTTCCGGCGCTTTTCCAATCGCTGCTGTGCGCGGCATACCGACCGGTTGGTGGCGCGGCTGGCGGAATTCGATCCGTTGCGGCTGGCGCTGCGGCTGGCGCGGGAGCGGAATTTGCGGTTGCTGCCGTACCTGCGTTTGTTCGATGAAAGCTTTTCGCCCTGGGGCGGGAACGCATTTTTCCGGGAACACCCCGAATACTTCATGCAGAGCCGCTGCGGCAACTACCGGCTGGACGGGATGCCGTGTTTCGCCTACGCCGAGGTGCGCGAACACTTCCTCGAACGCGCCGCCGACCTGCTGGAATTGGGCTTTTCCGAGCTGTACATCGGCGCCAGCCGGGCGCATGCCCGTTATTTTTCGCCGTGGGTCGGGTACCCGGAAAGCATGCGGATTTTCGGCTTCAATCCGCCGGTGGCGGAGGAGTACTTCCGCCGGACCGGGGTGGATTTGCGCCGGATCGGCTGGCTGGAAACGCGGCCGGTGCCGCCGGAACGGCAACTGGGGCAGGTGGCGCAGAACTACGTCGAATATTTCGATACACCGGAGTGTGATTACCAGCTGCTGCGCCGAATCGCCGGCGAGGGCGTCGAAGAGTTCCTGCGCGGTGTGAAGCAGCATTTCCCCGGCGTTCCGGTCACGCTGGAGGCGCATCACCCCAACCTGTTGCCCGGCGACTACTTCCCCGACAACTTCTTCCTGTTGGATCAGGAGATGCTGGTCAAAGAGGCGCTGATCGACCGCTATATCACCTCCAGCGACTGGGCGACGACGCCCGGCGCCGTCGCCACCGCCCGCCATATGTCCTCCGGCATCATCGCCGGCGGCGTTCCTTTCGGCTTGTGGCTCAACGACATTCTGTCCGGCGACGGCGGCATGCCGGACGGGCGCTCCGCGGAACGGGTGCGGCGTTATGTGGACAACATCCGCCGGGAAACGTTCGATTTCGCCGTGGTCCACGAGGCATTGTACATCACTTCGAATCCCGCGGCTCCGGAGGTCTGGAGCGCGCTTGATGGATTATTGAACAAAAATTGAACCGAAGCAGGGAGAATTTCGCCATGAGAGATAACCGTTTCACCTTGATAGAACTCCTGGTTGTGATCGCGATCATAGCCATCCTCGCCAGTATGCTGCTGCCGGCTTTGTCCAAAGCGCGTCTGGCAGCACAGCAGGCCAAGTGCGTTTCCAACGTCAAACAATTGACCACCGGCACGGTGATGTACGCCAATGACAACGCCGACTGCTTCATGACTTACGACAGTACCATCAACAAGTGGTTGTTGAAGCTGAATGCCTATGTTTCGACCGGTATGCCGGAGACGCCGGACCCGATCGATCTGCTCGGCTATGCGGTGGCGACCGCTTCACCGTACTATTGCCCGACTACTTTCGCCGCCAGTCCGGGGCCCGGTTACAGCCAGGTCGCCTACTGGATGAACGCGTACCTGATGACGCTTCCGAGCGGCACAAGTTGGCCCGGCCTGGCGGTACCGACATTGGCGGGGGTGAAAAATCCGTCCGGTCTTACCGTATTCCTCGACTGCAACACCGCGGCGGGGATGGGCAGTGAGCGAATCTACTCCAAAGCCACCCACTGGGATGGCTACAATGGCTCCGGCTTCCCGCACGGCGGCGCCAAAGACTCCTACTCGGGGCGCTCCTCCGGCGGCTTTGCCGACGGCCACGTCGAAACCCTCCGCAGTACCGACTTCAACGGCGCCACCGACAAGATCGACCCGACATTATAAGCGTTATTTTCTAAATGAAGCGGGCGGAAAGAAGAATTTTCTTTCCGCCCGCAAGCGTTTTACGAATGTAAAAAAATTACATCAGTTCGCCGATCTCCAGATCATTGAGACCGGCAAGCGCCGCCAGATCCTTCTTCGCCGCTTCGTAGCGCGCTTCGTTGTCGTTGTCCAACGTACCGGTGGAGACCACCAGCTCCAGCTTGCACTCTTCGAGGCAGCCGTAGCAGTACATGTCGTTCTTTTCGAACACCTCGATCACCTGATCGAACAGGGCGTCTTCGGCCTCTTCGCTCATTTCGCCGATCGTGCAATTGACATCAAAGCAAAGTTCCCGGAATTCACCGAGTCCGAGTTTCTTGCGCAAACGTTTTTTCATCGAAACCTCCTGTTTGGATTATAAGCCATTTTATAATGTAGCATCGGAAGTCGGTTTTGAAAAGCGGCAAGCACGGGATTCCGCATTTTTTTCCGACATTTTCTTGCCTTTCGGTCATTTCGAGTGTATATCTATATCCCCAAAAGGAAAGGATGGAAAACCATGAATGCCGAAGCTGTCATTGCCCGGTTCGCGCTGCGCCCGCTGTCCGTCGAAGGCGGATTTTTTCACGAATGCTACCGCTCCGGCCTGGCGGCGGTCAACGGACGCTGCTGCGGCACCAGCATTTATTACCTGTTGCGCCGCTGCGACCGTTCGCTATGGCACCGGGTCGCCTCGGACGAAATCTGGTATTATCACGCCGGAGCGCCGGCGCGGCAACTGATCCTTTCGGAAACGGGTGGCCTGCAGCACGTATTGATCGGCCCGCCCGAATACCCCGAGGCAGTGCTGCAAAGCGTCATTCCGGCCGGCTCATGGCAAAGCGCGTGGCTGGAGCCGGGAATCCGCCCGGAGTGCGACTGGGGGCTTTTCGGCGCCGCGGTGTATCCGGGGTTCGAATACGAAGACTTCACCGCCGCTTCCGATGACGAAATCGCCGCGCAATATCCGCAATGGCGCGACGCCATTGCGGAGGAATTGGCACGGCGCCCGGTTACCGGGGAAGCTGTCCATTGAGGTTGACGATAGCCTGATTCATCGCTTTTTTCATCAGCTCCGGGTACATTTTGGTGTCGTCGCCGATCCGGGCGTAGATCCAGTGCGTCAGGTAATCCGAATCGTTGAATTCGTAACTCCAGACCGCTCTCCCGCTTTTGCGTTCGAGCAATTCGAACTTGACGCCCAGCTCGTTGGTGGATACCCCCGACGGACAGCCGACCAGCCACAGCACCGGACTGGCGAAATAGGTGATGCAATAGGTCAGCATGGTGCCGTGATACGCGGTGTTCGTCACCGTTCCCTGCCAGACGTAATCGGCGTCGCCGATCTGATCGCGGCGGTTGGCCAGCTTCACATCGGCAAAAAGATTGGATTTGCGCAAACTCATATACGCGGCCCGCGCCAGATCGTTCGCCGGATCGAAGTCATAACGGCCGAGCGAAACGAAGTTGTCGCCATTGTCCGGCTGCGAATAATTCAACCGGCCGCCCGGAAACAACGGAATCAACCCCAACGCCAGCGACCCCGAGCTTTCAAACGGCCGCGCGTCGATGAACGGCATCACCGCCACCGTCGCCGTCGGCGCCGGCAACGGATCCACCTGAACCATATTGCCCGAACTCTGCGCGTATTCAAACACCGCCACATTGGTGCACCCGACCGCGACAGCCATCAAAACCGCCGCCGAACCCAACACAAACAACCGCATGATAATTTCCTTTCTGTTGTTGAGGCAAGCGTCTTGGGGAAAAGAGAAGGCCCCCCTTTTGAGGAAAGGGGCTGCCTTCCCTCTTCCCCAAACCCCTTCTCTCATCCACCTCAAACCTTTTTGTATCACGATTTATGATTTTGCTGTCGCAAAATCATAAATCGGAGCTGCAAAGATTGGAGGATATGCTCATAGTCTATCCGGAATTTGTCACTCTCATTTTTTGCCCAACGAGGCAAAAAATTATGTTAAAAAGGTTTGAGGGGGATGAGGGTGGGGGTACGGGGGAGGGAGAAGCAAGCCCCTTTCCTCAAAAGGGGGCCCTTCTCCCTCCCCCGCGACAACCGCTCACGACCCGAAAATAGAACGGGTGGCCTGGCGGCCGACTTCGAATGTTTTGGTCCAGACCATGCGGCCGTTGCGCAGATCGGTCAGGGTCATTACGAACATGATGGTGAGTTCGGAGTCGCGGCCGTCGACATTTTTCTTGCTGATCATTTCGCCGGAGAGCGACAGATCGGGGCTGTCGAGCGTACCGCGCTGCATCACGGTGTCCTGATTGAAGTTTTCGTCGTATTCGAGGTCGCGGACGCCGGCGTTGGCATCGTCGCGGTTTTCACCGGCGGCGGTGGAGACCTGAGCGAGGCCGGAGTTCAGGATGGCTTCGCTCATCCGGTTGGTCAACAGGCCCGCGTCGATATGGCTGGAGGTGTTGTTTTTGATTTTGCCGACCGCCATCAGCGGCTGGGCATAGGTGTCACCTTTGTCGCGGCGGTATTTGGCCAGATAGGTGGTGTAGACCGAGCTGGTCAACAGCGAGTCGACGCCGGCGTCGACGGCTTCGACATAATCGACCGAGGAGACGCCGTCCATCGAGCGGACCCGGCTTTTGCTGGTGTCGCCGGTGTTGATGATGGCGGTGCCGGAGCCGCAGCCGGCGAGGAGGGCGCAGAGCGCCGCGCCCAGGACGGAAAGGGTAAGTACAGTTTTCATGGCAGGTTTCCTGATGGTATGGTTGATGGTGAAAATTTTAGTTGGCCTCGCGGAGATTCAGCATGAAATCCTTGCAGTCCGGGCTCGGCGCGACGGCCTGGAAGTAGACGGTTTCCCCGGGCTGGATGCTCTTGCGTTTCCACCCCGCGGTCGCTGTCGGCATCGCCATGCCGGCCAGGTTCAGCCAGGTGAACTTGTATTCGATTTCATATGTGGTTTCGTTGGTCATCGAACTCCACAATTCGCTGAAAAAGCCGACGCGCGCATTCATTGCGGTCACCTGTACCTGCATCAGGCCGGCGGCGCTTTCGGTCACGTCCACCTGAACCAGTTTCAGGCGGTCGCGCAGAAAGCCGTCGGTGGAGAAGCGGTGATCGCTGATTGTCGTCGGCGTCATATTCTTGTCGGCGTTCTCCACCGAGTTGACCGTGTTCTGACACCCCGCAAGCAGCAGAAACGCCCCCGCCGCCGTCGCCATAAGCCAATTTCGATTCATGTTCTGTTCCTCCTTCGGGTTTATTTGCTATGTGAAAGCTGTATTAACGGCCTATTTTCGCCGCTGGTGCGGCGCCTCGTTCGCTCCATGTGGAGATCGGATTGTCGCTCACGCTTCCAATCCGATCTCCACCATCGCTACCTCGGGTCGAAGCGCTCGCCTCCCGGCTCGCTTACTTTACTTTCGCCCCTTTCGAGGCGCTGCGCGCCTGGGGCGACCAGCGCTATTCGCGCGCTGGACCGCGCCTCCGTATGACGGAGTGCAGAACCGCCGCTTCGCGGCTCTATTTTTAATTTTCTTTTTTTAATTTTTTATTTTAGTGGGAGGACTTGCCAGGTTACTGCGGCGGCGGCGGGGATGTTCACGTACACGATCGCCGTGTTCGCGTCCCGCGGCAGCGGTATCTCCAGCGCATTCGCCAAGCCCGGCGCCGCAATCGTCAGGCGCCGGTTTTCCGGCATCGGCAGCTGCGCCACCCGAAACTCCTTCGGCAACAGCTCCCACGTCCGCGTATCCGCCGTATTGAACAAGTATTTATACACCCCCGTCCCCAGATATGCCAGCAGCACCGCCCAGTCATTGTCCGACTGCTTCGCCAGCTGCGTCGCCGCCAACGCCGCCGCCTCCTTCGCCAGATAACTCACCGCCGTCCGCATAATCATCCCCGGAAGACGCTCGGTATACTCCTGCGACAGTATCCCGTCCATATCCGCCGCCACCTCCGGCCGGTACGTTTTTCCCCCCGCCGTGATCTGAAACTGCGATACCGCCGCCGGATAATATTCACAGAGCGGAAAAGCGAAACCCGTATACCCGACATACGGCAGTACCAGATGAATCACCATCTGCCGGAATGCCGGCCCGCGCCCGTTGCCGATAATCACCACCACCGTGTCGCGCCCCAACGGCTCTTCGAATGGCGCCACCTCCCGCACCTCCTCGGGAATCGCCCGCCCGGCATGTTTCAACGCGGTCACATAATAGCGCGGCCACAACGGATGGTTGGGCCGGATTTCAAACAGCCGCTGAAAGTCGATCAGCGCATTTTCCCAGTCGCCGTCGCGGGCGAAGCTGAAACCGGACAGATAAATCGCCACCGGATTGAGAAATCCGCCGTAACCGGAACGCGCCGCCATCTCGGTGCGCGCCAACGGATCGGCCAACTGCGGGTCCTTTTGCAGCGCCTCCGCCGACACGTTGCCTGCGCCGTAACTGTTGCTCACACCGCTCAGCGTCTTCCGGGTCCGGGCATTCTGCGCTTCGACCTCCGCGGCTTCGGCATCCAACGTGCTTTGAAATTCCGCCGCCACCCGCTCCTGCGCCTCCCGGAGCCGTTTGGCTTCGACCCGGAACCCCTCGGTGTTCCCCTGGCCCAGATAGGCCAGCGATTTGTAAAACGGCAGCATGATCCGGTCGCGGTTCCAGCCGCGATACGGCAGCGCATTCAGGTTCGTCAGCGTCGCACCCGCCTCCGCGCCGACATCGCGGGCGGAAATCACCGCGCGCCGGTCGTATTCGGCCATCCGCGCCTCCGCCCGCTCGAAAGCCTGTAGCGCTTCGGCGTAGCGGCGGCCGTAAAAATGCATCGAACCGGACTCCAGCTGCCACATCACCTCGTCACCGGAATCGCGGGCCGATTCGACCTTTTCCGCGATCATGGTTGCGGTATATTCGGCGTTGCCGGCCATATAGCCGGCCATCAGCTTCTCCTTCTGCTTGTGCGCGTCGATGATCGACGAACAACCGCAGCCGAGCAGCAGCAAAACGGCAAATACGGGGAGGATGTGCCGGCCGGACAGCATCTATTCCGCCACCGTTTCCTGCGTTTCCGAAACTGCTTCCGTTGTCGGAACATCCTCATCGATGTCTTTGACTTCCACGATTGTCGTCACCGTGATCTTTTTCGGCGTTTTCGGTGCCGGCGGCACCGGTTCCGGCGGTGCCGGCTCCGGCTCCACCGGTGTCACGACGACCGCTTCCTCCACCGGCGGCGGCGTTGGCGCCAGCGCCTCTTTCAGCGCCTGCGCCACCTTCGGCGCCAGTTCCCGCATCAACGCCGCCAACAGTGCGTCGTCGTAGTCGCGTTCCTCGTAGTCCCGGCGTTCCGCGATCGGAATGTCGGTGGCGCGCATGCTCTTTTTGAAAGTGAAAGCCGCGACGGCATTACCGGTTTTGGTTTCGACGATCTTCACCAGACCGCTGATGTTGCCGACCTGCTTGACCGTGGTTCGGCCCGAATATTCGACATTGACCGCGGTACTGGTGAAGCCGAAGCGGTCGATGATCGGACACACCAGATAACCGGCAATCGCCAGCTGGCCGATTTTGGAAAATTGCCCCGGCGCGGCAAGATCCAGCCGGGTCATGTTGCTTTCGGCCTGAATTTTGTCGATCACCTGCCGGTCGACCAGTTTGATGCCGGAACCCAACAGATAGCTCTGGAGTTCCGTGGTGAAATCCTCCGCCAGATAGTCGGGCGCGCCCTTGAGTTTCAACGTCGGCAGCAGAATGGCGGTGACCGGCGCTTCGGTCGACGGCCGCGCCAGCCCCATTTTCGCCAGTGTGTTGTCCAGCTGCATCACCAGTTGGTCGAAGTCGTCGCCGACCAGCGTGGCGCGCTGCTCCGGATGAATCGCGCCGGTGGCGCAATCGACCACCACCAGACTCAGGTTGTAACGCGTGCCGATCCGGCCGACCGTCGGGATCAGCAGATATTTGACCGCGTGAACTTCGTTCAGCCGCGCCAGCTCCTGCTGCTGGTTGACCAGGTCGGAAATATTCTGCAAGCCGAGCTCGGTCATCATCGCCCGCAGGCCGGCCCGGGTCACCAGCTGGTAGCCGCCGTCGACGTTGGTTTCCAGAAACGCGGCGAAGCCTTCGACCTGCGCCGGATCGACCTTGCCCGAGGTCTGTACCTCGGCGATCGCCAGTTTATCGGCGCCGGACGCCGCCGCGGCAACGGCAAGCGCCAGCAATACCGCTGTTTTCCGTACCCACGAAATCATGGACTGTATCATTGCTTTCTCTCCGATCTATTCCAGTTCCGGAATCACTTTTATGTTCTTTTGCACATCCAGATCAAATTCGCACGGTTCATAGCCTTCGGCGGTAATGCCGATGGTGTGCATGCCTGCGGGAATGGCGAAGGTGTCGCCGCCCCGGCCGGCCTTTTCGCCGTCGATGGAAATTTCCGCCTTGGACGCTTTGAAAAACCAGCCGCCCTTGGGTTCGATGGTCACCTGGAACACCGGCGGCGTCACCCGCAGCTGCTGCGAACCTTCCAGCCGGGTGCGCGAATACAAGTCCTCCGCCGCCTGTTCCAATGCCGAGGTCATCAGATTCTGAAAGATATTGTTGTCGACCACGATGCCCGCGTTCGACTGCTGTTCGCGGTATTTGCCGGTGTACACGTTGCCGTAAACCACCCGCTGCTGCTCCAGGTCGGCGAGCTTCAGCACCACATCCAGCTCATACTGGGTGGTTTTGGTCTCGATGCCGTAGCCCTTGAAGGAGTTCTGGCGCGACCGCAGATCCGAAACCGTGCCGTAGATCAGGTGGGTGGCGCCGGTGATTCCGGCCAGCCGGCGCAGGGTGTCCTGCGGAAAATCCGGCTGCGCCTGCAATTGCTCCATCGCCGCCATGACCAGAGAGGCGTCCACGCCTTGAAACGCGTCCGGATGACGGCCCAGATACGACTCCAGATATTCGGCGCCGATGATCACCGGGCGCGTCGGGCCTTTGACCATGGTGTTATAGAGCTCTTTCCATTTGGCCCAGTTGCGTTCGTTGTCCTGAATCTGGAACCAGCGGTTGGTCGAATTGGTGGCGCTGGTGTCCCACGCGTCGATCATCCGGACATATCCCTGCATTACGCTGTTGATGCTGGCGCGGTCGGCGGCGTTCAGCGTCTGCTGCGCCGGCATGTCGAGTTTGATGTTCGGGTGATCCAGGATGCTGATCCCCTTGGAGTCGATGGTGTTGAAATCCAGCACCGCAATCCGGAGCGGTTCGAACGGCGCCGCCGCTGTTGCCGGATTCCCGTTTTCCGCCGCGGCCGCATGTCCCAGCAACCCCAGAATTCCGATCAGAATCATCCATTTTTTCATTGGCACCCCCGTTGTTGTGCGAACTCTTTCCGGTTATGTGCAGAATATAACCGGGAATTCCGTCGAATGCAAACCCGGCCTACGGATTTGACTGTTGAAAATTAACATATTTCTTGCATTATTTTCGCCGCGGCCAAATGGTTTGCGATTGTAAAAACCGGCGGCTCCGATTATAGTATAAAATCGAAGACAATTATACGAAGGGAATATCGATCATGTGGGAACGCTGGATGAAACGGGGAGTCGCCATGCTGTTGCTGGCGGGCGGCGCGATGGGGTCGGCGAGCGGGGCGGAACCGGTCAAATATGTATTTCTGTTTATCGGCGACGGCATGAGCCTGCCGCAGCGGATGCTGGTGGAGGAATACTGCAAACTGACCGGACGCGACGGTTTGACCATGAACGCGCTGGAGGCGCAGGGCGTTTCCACCACCTTTGCCGCCGATTCGTTCATCACCGACTCGGCGGCGGCCGGTACCGCGATTGCGACCGGCAGCAAGACGAACTTCGGTTTCCTCGGTGTCGACCCGAAGGGTCAGCCGCTGGAATCGGTCGCGGCGGTCGCCCACCGCAACGGACGCAAGGTCGGCATCATCAGCAGTGTGTCGCTCGACCATGCCACGCCGGCGGCGTTTTATGCCCATCTTCCGGCGCGCGGCGATTACTACCAGATTGCGACGCAGTTGACCGACACGCCGTTTGAATTTTTCGGCGGCGGCGGCTTTCTCGGCGAAACCTCCGAGGGCAAGCCGGATATTTTCGAGGTGGCGAAGTCGAAAAACTTCACCGTGATTGCGGACCAAGCGCAATTCGACGCAATTACGCCGGCGACGCCGGCGCCGGTGCTGGCGGTCAGCCCGCGCCTCGCGGACAGCAAGGCGATGCCTTACAGCATCGATTTGAAGCCCGGCGAAGTGAGTCTCGCGGATATCACCGCCAAAGCGATCGAATACCTCGACGGCGACCAGGGTTTTTTCATCATGGTCGAGGGCGGCAAGATCGACTGGGTCTGCCATGCCAACGACGCCGCAACCGCGATTCATGAAACCATCGCCTTTGACGACGCCATCCAGGCGGCATACCGCTTCGCCCAACAGCATCCGGAAGATACGTTGATCGTGGTCACCGGCGACCATGAAACCGGCGGTCTGACGCTCGGTTTCGCCGGAACCCACTACAAAAGCTACCTCGAACGGCTGGCGCAGCAGAAGATTTCGACCACCGCGTTTACCGAACAGGTGGCGGCAATGCGGCGAGACGGCAATGTCACTTTGGAAGCGGTGCAGCCGGTGATCACCGAAAGCTTCGGGCTGAAGTTTGCCGGCGACACCGGCGATCCGCTGATGCTGAATGCCGATGAATTGCGCCGGGTCGAGACCGCGTTCCGCCGCACGATGGGGGACGATACCTACGCGCCGGGGGAAGACCGCGACCTGCTGTACGGCGGTTACGATCCGTTGAGCGTGACCCTGACGCACATTCTAAATAACAAAGCCGGGATTGCGTGGAGCTCGTATTCGCATACCGCGCTGCCGGTGGCGACCTCGGCGTCGGGCAGGAATGCCGCGATGTTCGCCGGCATGAGCGACAATACCGACATCGCCAACCGCTTGAAAACGCTGTTGAGCCGCCTGCCATGATGGGAAAACGGGCGCGGGAATTGTGGCGCCGGAGCCGGGGCGACCTCGGCTGGATCGCCTTTTTTCTCTGCGCCGGAGCGGCGTTGCAGTTGGTGAATCTGGCGCCGCCGACCCCGTTCAAGCAGTCCGGGGAGAAGGTCCCGGCGCGGGTGTTGACGGTGAACGACCGTTACATCACCATGCAGGGGCTGCTGACGTACGGCCACCAGCAGCTCGAAGTTGAGATTCTGCGCGGCAAACATGCCGGAGAGCGTTTTGCCGCCCAGAATCTGTTGCGCGCCCAGTTGGATCTGGACAAGATGTACCGTCCCGGGGATGTGGTGCTGGTCGGCATTCTGGACGGCAGCGTCGAAGGCGAAAGCACCATCAATGCCCAGGAATACTTCACCGTCGAACACGCGCTGTGGCTGTTTGCGCTGTTCGGGCTGATTTTGGCGGTGTTCGGGGGACTGACCGGGATCAAGGCGTTGATTTCGTTCGTCTTCACCTGCCAGGTGCTGTGGAAGCTGGTGATACCGCTGTGCCTGCGGGGATACAACCCGATCTGGGTGACCTTGGCGGCGGTGACGTTGCTGACCGCGGCGATCATTTTCATCGTTGCCGGTTGGAACCGCAAGGGGGTGACCGCGTTTGCCGGGTCGATGCTGGGGGTGTTGACCGGATGCGGGCTGTCGATCGCGTTCACCCATCTGTTTCGGGTCAACGGCGCGGTGATGCCGTATTCGCAGACGCTGATCTACGCGGGGTTTCAGAACTTGAACCTGACCGATCTGTTTATCGGGGGGATATTTCTGGCGTCGTCGGGTGCGGTGATGGATCTGGGAATGGATGTGGCGGCGGGGATGCGGGAGGTGGTGGAGCATCGGCCGAATCTGTCGCGCCGGGCGTTGGCATCGTCGGGGTTCCGGATCGGGCGCAGCGTGGTGGGGACGATGCCGACGACGGTGCTGCTGGCGTATTCGGGGGGGTATCTGACGCTGCTGATGATGTTTGCCGCGGAGGGGATTTCGCCGTGGGAATTCCTGAATCATCCGCACGTGGCGGCCGAGGTGGTGAAAACGCTGGTGGGCAGCCTGGGACTGGTGCTGGTGGCCCCCTTCACCGCCATCGTAGGCGCCCTGCTGCTCCCCGTAAAAAATAAAAAAAATAAAAATAGAAAAAATAAGTCAAATAGAGCCGCGAAGCGGCGGTCTGCCCTCCGTCACACGGAGACGCCGGTCCAGCAGGCGGATCCTGCTGGTCGCCCCAGGCGGCGGAGCCGCCCGAAAGGGGCGAAATCCAAGTAAGGATCGCCGGGAGGCGATCCGGAGCCACCCGAGGTAGCGATGATGCAGGGAGAGCGAAGCGATTCCCGGAATATAGAGCGAACGAGGCGCCGCACCTGCGGCGAACAATAGACCGGCGGAGGATGTCGGCAACAGCAGACGGCGCCTGTGTGCGCAAGACTACGGACGACAACGGACTGCTACGGACAACACAGACACGGCTGTCCGGCGTGCCATACCGCCGTCCGTGGCGCGCCTCCGACGGTGGAGGTATGGTGGATATGGACTCTCCCGAATATTTTTCCTGAAAAAACACAAACAGGGTATTGACAAAGAAGCCGTTTTACACTATAATAATAACATATCATAAAAACTTAGTGCAGCAAGGAAACGACATGCCCCGGGTGCTGAAATATCACGAAGCGAAGTTGAAGATCGGCCGCTTGATGCAGGAGTTGCGTCTGCGCGAGGGGGATAAACTGCCGCCGGAGAATGAGCTGGCCGGGCGTCTCGGAATGAGTATCGGGCCGGTGCGGCAGGCGCTGGGCGACCTGCGCAACGTCGGGGTGGTGCGCAAGGTTCCCGGAGTCGGGACCTTTCTGGCGCAGACGCTGAGCGACGGCCATTCGACGGCGACTGTCGGGTTGGTTTCGATTTCCGACCACACCAATGCCGGGCGGCAACGGTTGTTTCACTTCAAGGAGGCGGCACAGCGCTACCAGGCGTCGCCGTTGGTGATCTATGCCGAAGACAGCCTGAATCCGGCGCTGGTCGAGGAGTTGTCGCGTTGCGACCGCTTTGTGGTCACCGGGCGGGTCAATCCATGGTGGATGGATTACCTGAACAGTCAGGGCAAGCCGCTGGTGCTGCTCGGGGAATCGCCCGACGGTCGCGATTATTCGGTGCCGCGGGTGCGTTATGATTGGACGACAGCCTTCCGGACCGGGGTGGAAGCGATGAAAGCGCGGGGGCTGCGGAAATTTGGCGGCATTCTTTTTTCCACCGAACATTTCATCGCCACGACGCAGATCATGCGTGCCTTTGCCGCCGAACAGGAGCGGGCGGGGCTGACCGCCGACCCGGCGCGGAGTTTCCTGATGCCGCCGGAGGGGAAATCGGTGGAAACGCTTGCCCGTTTTCTGAAAAACAATCGCGACCAGCTGGAGGTGCTGTTCATCGACTGCAGTTGTATCGAAATATTCTGGTACGTCCGCGGCATGGTGGCGCTGCCGCCGGCGCTGGAGGTGGTGGTGTTCGGGGAAGAGCAGGCGTATATGTACAGCTATGCCGAGTTTCCCGGCCACCATCAGCTCTGCTTCCCGGAATCGCCGACCGCGGCGTCGGTGAAGGTGTTGTTCGACTGGTCCGGGCGCTTCCTGGAGGAGTGCGGCACCTACTGGATGCAGCCCGAACTGCAATTGTCGCTGTCCGGAGGAGAAAACGCATGGAACTGAAGTGCAAACCGGATTTCGCGGACGCCTGCAAACGCTGGGAGAGTTTTTGGCGGCGGGAAAACTCGCGCCCGTTGATTCTGGCCTGGAGCCGGGCGCCCGGTTGGGAGCGGCCCCGCGATGTCTATTTTCGCTGCTGCCGCCCCGAAGAACACGACGGACTGGTCGCGGATGCCGACGCCATGATGATGCATGAGGAGCCGTTGCTGGAGGCGATGCCGTATGTCATCGGCGATCTGGGGCCCGACCAGTTTGCCTCTTTGCTCGGCGGTCCGCTGCGCTTCGATGACGCCTCGCGCGACACCAACTGGATGGAGCCGCCGGAGCTGGAGTGGGATGATTTCCACGCCGATGCGGCAACCGCGCTGCATTCCTCGACCATGCGGATATGGCGGGAGCTGAACCGCAAATTCCGGAGTGCGGCCGCGGGCAAATACCTGGTCGGCTGCAATGATATGCACTCCGGATTGGATGCGCTCAGTGCGTTGCGCGGCCCGGAAGCGTTGTGCCTGGACCTCTTCGACGCGCCCGAACGGGTGGAGCGGATCATGCGGGAACTCCGGGAGCTTTACGCGCCGGTGACGCTGGCATTGGAACAGGCGGCGGGGCGCACCCCCGATACCGGTTGGATCGGCTGGATTCCGGCGTGGAGCTCCGAACGTTTCGCGGTGACCCAGTGCGACTTCTCCTGCATGATTTCGGGTGAAGACTTCCGGCGCCATGCCCTGCCGGCGCTGGAGCAGGAGCTGGACTTCCTGGACCGTTCGATCTACCATCTGGACGGCGCCGGCGCGTTGCATCACGTGGACGACCTGCTCGGATTGAAGAAGCTGGACGCGATCCAATGGGTTCCCGGCAGCGGCCGCAAACGCATGTGGGAGTGGACGGAGCTGTTGCGGAAGTTCCGCGACGCCGGCAAACTGCTTTACATCTACGATCTGGACGACACCGAACAAGCCCGGCATGTCCACCGGACGCTGGACGGCTACCGGGGCTGCTTTTATCAGCTCAACGGCAATTGTTCCCGCGCCGACGCCGAAGCGTTGGCCGATTATTTCGACAAACATTGAACCATTTATCAAAAAGGAGGACGGACCATGACACGAAAGTATTTTACACTCATTGAGCTTCTGGTCGTAATTGCGATCATCGCAATCCTTGCCAGCATGCTGCTGCCGGCTCTGAGCAAGGCCCGGGCCGCGGCCCAGAACGCCAAATGCCTCAGTAATATCAAACAGGTCGGCCTGGGCGAATTGATGTACGTCGGCGACTTCAACGATTCCTTTCCGCCGCTCGCCGGAACGGTGGACAAGAGCATTCACAGCGGCAACCCGTGGGGCACATCATGGGTGGACATCATCGCCGGGCTCAAATATGTCGGTTATGACATTTTCGCCTGCCCGACTCTGGCCAACCCCGCCGAGTATCCGCAGATCGGCAAATACGACGACACCACGCTGAATCCGGGGTACGGCGCCAACTATTACTTCGTCAACGGCTGCATGCCCGACCTGGGCGGCACGGCGCCGTCGCGTCCGGCGATGACGACGGAAATTCCGCGCGCCTCCGACTGTTATCTGGCGATGGATGCCCGGAACGATTTGAATGTCAACGCGATGGTGGGCACAACCGCCAAAGCGTTCCAGGTCGGCAAATACTACGTTTCCTGCTATCCGTCGCCGGATAGTGATCCGGGTTCGCCCGACGCCCGGCACGGCAATTCGTTCAATGCCGTCTTCGTCGACGGCCACGCCGCCAGCGTACAGGCTGACTACGGCAATGAATACAGCAAAAGCGGCCGCTACCCCGGTACTGCCGGCGTACTCTCTCCCGAATGGTCCGGCGGCCGCTTCGGTTGGTAATACGAAATTTATAACGGGGAGCGACGACGATGTGGAGAATTTACGGCGCCGTACTGGCGGCGATGACGGCACTGCCGGTTTTCGGAGTGTGGCAGACCGGTGGGGCGTATCCGGCACAGGAGGCGCGCTGGGAGCGGCAACTGGAGGTGATAAAAGCACAGCTTTCCGGTGACGCCGGATTGCCGGTCGGCGCAGTGGCATTCCGGCTGCGCTCCTCCGACGGTACCCGATTGGAACCGGAGCAGCGCCGTGACGGCGAGGCGGTTTACCCGAATGGACTGTTGGTCCGGCACGGCTTCGAGGAACGCGGCCCGGCATTGCTGTGGCGGATGAACTTCACCAACCGCTCGGACCGGGAGCTGCATTTCGAGCCGGCACTGGTCATGCCGGTCGCTGCCGCGTCGCCGGACTATTACGACGGGTATCGCCTCACCCGGTGGGAACGGACGCCGCTGCGGCGCAATGTGCTGATGAATACCTACCCGGTGGCGGCGGTGATCGACGGCGGGCAGGGATTCGCCTTCGGTACCGCGCCCGGTATTGCGACTTCGTATCTGGAGAACGGCATCGACGACAACGGCAGCGCGTACTATCTGACCCGGGTGGCGCTGCCGCCGGGACAGAGCTGCGAACTGGAGTTCGTGTTGTTTCCCTTTGCCGGGGAGCACGGTTTGTTCGATGCGATGGCGGTGTATCAGGAGAGCTTCCCGGAGGCGTTCCGGCCCGCTCCCGGCGTCGATCCGCGCCTGACCGGCGGCAAGGTCACCAACGGACACTACGAAACCAATCGCTTCGGCGGTCTCAATACGCCGCCGAAGGTCCGGTATGCCCAGCAGGGGTATGTCGGTTTGTGCTGGGCATATGCCTTTTACCGGCGGCAGGGAGACTATTACGGCCGTCCGGAATATTGGAAATTCGATCCGCCGCTGTCGTCGCCGGAAGAAGCGTCGATAGCCAACAAGGCCAAAACCGAATTGAACGTGCTGGATCGGGAAGCGATGCACCGCGACCGGATCGAGGTGTTCCGCGCCAACGATCTGCGTGGCAATACCGCGTCGGCCTTTTACGTGATCACCACCGTCGACGCCGGCATCATCCGGGATGAGAAGATGGAACCGTACGTCTATGCGATGGTGCGGGGACAACCGCCCTATCAGGGGTGGGCGCTCGGCTATGGCGTCAGCGGCCACCTGTACGGCTGGGCGTCTCCCTACGAAGATATCTTGGAACGCGACATTCCGGCGTTGTTCCGGGAGACCGGGATGAGCGCCATTGCCTATGACGGTTTCGCCGATCTGGACGCGGTCAATCCGATCGGATTGAATGAAGTCTATCGCGGCGAACTGCGGGAATATCTGCCCGGATGGAGTTATGACGAAGAGGGCAGGTTCATCCGGATGTCGATCGGCATGCAGCAGCACGCGGATTTCTTTCACCGGCAGCGGCTGGACGGCAAAACGTTGGGATTGTGGGCGAATCTGTGGTGGACCAATACGCTGTTGGCATTCAAACCGGATGCGTATCTGTACGAAAACTTCGACCAGAACTCGCTGTCCGGGCAATATTACGATATGCTGCGCCGGGGACTCTATTTCCGCGGTCACCGGCCCGCTTATATCCACAATGTCGAGTTCGAAAGCTGGATTTCCCGTTCGATTCCGTGGCAGGAACTCGACGGCGAAACGCTGCGGCTGGCCTTTGAGGACTGCATCCGCGAGGTGATCACCACCCTGTATCAGACCAACCTCGTGCCGGTATGGGAAATGGTGCTGACCCAGAAAGATATCTTCGACGAAATGCCGTATCTGACCGAATTGTCGGAACGCGGCTTCTACGCGCCGTGCCCGTCGCAGGGCGATCCGGCGCTGGAGCGCGTCCGCTACGGCCGGGGCTTGAACAGCCTGCTGGTTCTGTCCAACAAAGAACGCACGACGAAACCGATCACCGAGCGTATCGACAACCGTTATCTGGGGGACTTCCTGACCCTGCCGGTGTCCTACCGGCAGGAAAAAGAGTTGTCGATTCACTTCGCCGACGGCAAGAGCGTCTTCGCCGCCGCGTTGGCGCCGCAGGAAAACCTGCTGGTTGCACTTCCGGCCGCTATTGTCACGGCCGATCCGGGGGCGTTGCAGGTCAAATCGCGGATGCTCCACGACGCCGCCCGGAAGCTTTATACCTACGACTTCGAGGCCGCCAGTCCGGTTGAAATCCGGCTGGAGCTGCTCGACGATCCGCACTTCCGGTTGGAATCGGTGACGTGGAACGGCGAAGCGCGGGAGCCGGATGCGCCGTTCCGGCTTCCGGCCGGGCATTCCCGGCTGGAAATAACCGCGCAGTCTTGGTTGTTCGACGCGCCGGTGGCGGAGTTGAGCGAATTTCCGTGGGAACGGGCCTCCATCCGCCTGCCCGCGAATGCCGGCGAACGCGAACGCGGAACCGCGCAGATGCTGCACGATTACCTGGCCGGGACGTTCGGCAATACCGAAGCCCGGATATTGGAGCCGGAGCAAACACATTCCGGCCCGGAGATCGTATTCGCGGTTTCCGAAGAGGACCGGATCGTATTGCCGATGCCGGAGCGGCTGGAAATTTCCGGCTCCGATCCGTTCGCACTGCAGCAACATGTCTGGCAGCTGCTGCGACTGCAGGACCGGAGCAATCCGCGCGCCAAGGTCGCGTTCGGTCCGATCATGGAGCCCGCGGCGATGCGCGACCGGATGGCCGACGGCAACCAGGTGCCGTTTGCCGTCCGTGATACGGAGCGGCGGGTGAACTGGTCCAGCCTGGTGCGCGGCACCGGCCGCAGCACGTTGGCGTTCGGCTACGAAAACCAGGTTACTGTGCCGGTCGCAGCCGAGGCGCCGCGGCTGACCGGCGATCTCGGCGATCCGGTCTGGCGCCAGGGGGTGCGGATCGACGACTTCCGGATCCTCGGGTCGCAGGTGCCGGCGCAATGCCGGACCGAGGCGTGGCTGCTGCGCCATGGCGACGACTTGTTCGTCGCGTTTCTCTGCCATGAGCCGGAGGCGGCGCGGTTGCAAGCCAATCATACCCGCCCGGACGGGCCGTTGTGGGAAAACGACGATGTGGAAGTGCGCCTGGCGCCCGGCATCGCCCGCGACGACTATTCGCGTTACCCGTTTTATACCTTTCTTGCAAATCCGGCCGGGACGCAGACGGACATGCTGTTCTATCCGCGGGAAATGGCTGCCGACAAGGCGCAAATCGTGGTCGGACCCGACTGGGAAAGCCGGGACTACGGAGCGGCATGGAATACCGATTGGGAGGTGAAAACCGCGCGCCGGGCCGATGGCTGGACGGCGGAGATGCGCATCCCCTTGCGGCAGCTGGCCGGGGAGCTGCCGCAACAGTGGCGGATACTGCTGGCGCGCGGCGATAAGCCGCACGGCGAATATTCCTGTTGGCCGATCGTTCCCGAAGGCTTGTTCGACAACGGCATTTACTTCGGCAGTATGACCTTGGAAGGAGCGGACGGAAGCGAATGAAATGCGCGTTGCGCCGCGATCGGTTCCCGATTTTCATTTGAAAAAATGTCTTTCCGGTGTATAGTATCGGGTCAAAACAAATCCGGCTTGCCGCCGGGTGTTGATTGAGTACGGAAAGACGACGGCGCACATGCCGAATCGATTCAAGCCGCGAAGCGTGTACTGGCGTTTCGCGGCTTTCCCCCTTGTTGGCCCGGCCGGGTCCGACATGTTCTTTCGCTGTCTTTGCCATTTCGCATTGTTCCCGAGTTCAATTTGGAAAAACAGCTATTTGGAGAGGCTCGAAACGTATGAAGAGCATGTACGACAACCTGACTCCGGCCCATATCCTCACCCAGGTGAAGGCCGACAGTCACGAGGAGTTGTTCCGGATATTGGCGGATGCGGCATCCGGCTTGCCGGAGGTTTGGAACTGTCACGTATCCCGGGAGACGATTTTCAACGCACTGACGGAGCGGGAGGCGCAAAGCCCCACCACGCTGGGCGGTGGCAGCTTTTTCCCGCATGCCCGACTGCGCGATCTGCAGCGCGCCGGCGTGATCGTGGCCACGCTGGCGCAGCCGTTGCCGGTTCCCGCGCCGGACGATTGTCCGGTGGACATCGTTTGCTGCGTGCTGATCCCGGAGGAGCAGCCGATGGCGGGGCTCAAATTCATCGCCGGCATTGCCCAGGCGTTGCGCAAGCCCGAAACCCGGATCGCCCTGAAGGGGGCTCCGGATGCGGAGACCTTTCTGGCGGAGCTTCGGGCACTGCACCTGAAAGCGCCGGAATCGTTGACCGTGGCGGCGTTCATGGCGCCGTGCGCCGCCTTTGCCGGTCCGGAGTGGGAGCTGCCGCGGGCGACCCGGCTGATGGCCGATCAGCATCTGGAAACCATTCCGGTGCTGGACGGCGGCAGGGTGGTGGGGCAGTTGAATTGCTTCGAGCTGTTTAAACTGGGAATTCCCGATTTCTTCTCGCAGCTTAAAAGTGTCGGCTTCATCCGCTACTTCGATCCGTTCGAAAACTATTTCAGCGTCCAGGCCAAGTCGCTGGTGCGCGACGTGATGACGCGGGACTTCTGCGCCTTTACCGTCGACGCGACGCTGATCGAAGTGGTATTCGCCATTTCGGTACAGAAGTACCCGCAGATCTATGTGGTCGAGGAGGACAACCGGCTGCTCGGGGTCATCGACCAGGCGGTGCTGCTCGAACGAATTCTGAACCTTTAAGTCGGAGAAGCCTGCTATGTGGACCGGAATAATCCTGTTTTTGATTGTATATGTATTGATCGCCTCGGAGAAGATGGACAAGACCATCGCGGCGATGTTGGGCGCGGGGGCGATGGTCGCCTTCGGCGTGGCCGGCTTCCCGGAAATGCTGACCAAAGTCGATTTGAACGTACTCGGGCTGCTGATCGGGATGATGATCATCGTCAACATCATGGCGACGACCGGGATTTTTGAATGGGTGGCGGTGAAAATCGCCCGCCAGACCCGCGGCAACGGGGTGCTGGTGGCGGTGGAATTCATGCTGGTGACGGCCCTTATTTCCGCTTTTATGGACAACGTGACCACGGTGATCCTGATGGCGCCGGCCACCATCCTGATTACCCAGCTGCTGCGGCTGCCGACGGTGCCGATTCTGATTATGGAGGCGATTTTCTCCAATATCGGCGGTACGGCGACTCTGATCGGCGACCCGCCGAACATCCTGATCGGCGCCAGCTGCGGGTTGACTTTCAATCAATTTCTGGTCAACCTGACTCCGGTGGTGCTGGTGATTTCGCTGGTCATGGTGGCGGTGGTGGTGATCGCGATGCGGCGGAAGCTGAAAAGCTCGAAAGAGGCGATCGAGCAGGTGATGAAGACCGATCCGTCGCGCGCGATTCTCGACCGCCAGTGCCTGGTGCGCTCGCTGATCGTCTTCGGATTCGTGTTGCTCGGTTTTTTCACCGGCGGCGTGACCGGGATCGAGCCCGGCCTGATCGCGATCTGCGGCGCGTTCGTGATGGCGTTGGTGTGCAAAGTGGAGCTGACGCACATGCTGGAGAAGGTCGAATGGAGTACCATTATGTTCTTCTGCGGCCTGTTCATGATGATCGGCGCGCTGGAAATCAACGGCGTGTTCACGCAACTCGGCAAGTGGATGATGACGATGACCGACGGGGACTTCACGTTGACGCTGATGGTCATCCTGTGGGGCAGTGCGATCCTGTCGGCGGTGGTGGACAATATCCCGCTGGTGATTGCGATGATCCCGTTGATCAACTCGATCGTGCCGGTGTTCGCCGCGCAGATGGGGTACGCCGAAGGCGCTCCGGAAATCGCCACCGTGATCCGCGAACCGTTGTTCTGGTCGCTGGCGCTGGGCGCCTGCCTCGGCGGCAACGGTACTCTGATCGGCGCCTCCGCCAACGTGGTGATATGCCAGATTGCCCGGAAGAACCGTTACAAACTGACCTTCTTGGAGTTCACCAAGTACGGTTTCCCGCTGATGATATTGAGCACTGCTATTTCTTCGGTATATATTTATTTCCGTTATGTCTATCACGTGCTGCCGAAATAATCGGAAAATTGCGGATATAATAGCTCTATTTATTAGCCATTGAGGTGTTTTTCTGTTAAATAGAACATTTTGGCGCGAAAAAAACGAAAAAATAACATTTTTTGGTTTTGCCCGCGCTTTTGTTCTTGCATTTTTTCCAGTTCGGGTATATGTTCTTACTGGGAATATCGGTAATGTTATGACTTGGGAAGAACAAATTTCACGGCGCGCCCGACGCTTGCGGTTCCGCTTCGGTGTTGCGCTTTTAAAGCGTTTCATGTTGCAGTGGCTCGGCGGGGCCTGGATCGCGGCCGGAACCCTGATTCTGGGAGTGCGGATTTTCGGGGTGGAGCTTTCCGGGGCGATGGTGTCGGGGATGGCCGCGGCTGCCGCCGGCGCGGTGCTGGCATTCGGGCTGGCGCGCGCGTTCCGGCAGCTGCCGACCCGGGAACAATGCCTGACCTGGCTGGACGGCAACGCCGCCGGTTGCGGCGGTTTTCTGGTGACTGCCGGGGAAACCGATCTGCGCGGCTGGGAGCGGTCGCTGCCGTTGCCGGAGGTGCCGTATCTGGAAGTGCGTTCCCGCGGAGGCGGTTGGATTGCGTTGTTGGCGGGGATTTATCTGGCCGGAGCGGGCTTCGGTCCGGTCTCCCCCTCGGCGGTGGAGCCGCGTTTGCGTCAGGATCTGGCCGGGACGGTGCCGGAGTTGCGCGAGAAGTTTTCGCTGCTGGTTCAGGAGCAGTTGTTGTCCGCCGACGAGGAGCAGCAATTCCGCAATGCCCTGGCGGAGCTTTCGGGGGAACAGGCGGCGGGAAATGCGGCGCGGCTGTATGAAACACTGGATCAGTTGCAGCACCGGATCAATACATTGAATCAGGATGCCGTTTCCCGGACCAGGGATACGCTTGCCTCGCTGGACATGCTGGAAGCGGCGGCGCAGGCGCTGGGCGGCGGCGCAGCCAAGATCGATCCGACCGCATTGACGGAATTTTCCGACATCATGCGGCAGATGACGGCGGCGCCCGAGATTGCAGCCCTGGTGCAGAAGTTCGGGGCGGAAAATCCGGGTGCGACGGCGCTTGCTCCGGAGCAGATTGCCGAATTGCAGGCCCGCATCGGCGGTCTGGGCAATGAGTTGGAGGCGCGTCTGGAGCGGCTGGGCAGTGCGGTTTTGGAGGAGGTCCCCCGCGACGGCATGCAGTCGATGGCGGAATGGCTGGCCGACAATGAGGTGACGGCGCCGGCATTGGGGGCGGTTTTGGCGCGTACCGGCGGAGAGTTTCCGGTGGTGCGGCCCCGGGCTCAGGTGATCGACCTGGCGCCGGGGATGACGGAAAAGGGAACGCAACACTCTCGGAGCACTGTTTTTCCGCAGCACGTGGCGTGCGTATCGCGTTTTTTTGAAATGGCAAATGAGTGAGCGGGAAGGGTGCCAAAGCGGATGAGTAAATTGGAATTGTTGAACCCTGATGAATTGGCGCCGATGACGGCGCGGGCAGTCCGGGTATTGGAAGAACTCGATCGGATTCTGCTTGGACACCACGATTTGCACCGCTTGCTCCTGATTGGAATTTTGAGCCGCGGGCATATTCTCCTGGAAGGACTTCCGGGGGTGGGGAAAACCGCGTTGGTAAAGGCGCTGGGGCAATTGCTGGCGTTGGATTTCAAGCGTATTCAGTTCACGCCCGATCTGTTGCCGAGCGATATCCTCGGGTGCAATATCCTGCAGGTGACCGATGACGGGACACGGCAGATGGTGTTCCAGCCCGGGGCGATTTTCACCAACATCCTGTTGGCGGACGAGATCAACCGGGCCTCGCCGAAAACGCAATCCGCGATGCTCGAAGCGATGCAGGAGCACGCGGTGACTCTGCTCGGCGAAACGCGGCGGCTGCCGGCGCCGTTCTTCGTGCTGGCATCGCAGAATCCGATCGAGTTGGAAGGCACTTACCCGATTCCGGAGGCGCAGTTGGACCGCTTCATGTTCAAGCTGGGCGTCCAGACCGTAAATGCGGAGATTCTGACCGAAATCATTGCGGGGCGCCGCCGCGGCGATACCCCGGAGCCGACCTGGCGGTTGACGCCGGAAGAGTTGGAGGAATTGTTTGCCGCGATGGAGCGGATTTATCTGGCGCGCCCGGTGGCCAATTACATCGCCCGGCTGGTCGCGGCCAGTCACCCCGGCACGCCGGAGGCGTTGCCGGAGATCACCCGTTTTGCCGCTTTCGGCGCCTCGCCGCGCGCCGCCATTGCGTTGGCGGAGTCGGCGCGGGCGGCGGCGCTGCTGGCGGGCCGTCCCAGCGTCAGCTTCGACGACGTGAAAACGGTGGCTCCGGCGGTGTTGAATCACCGTTTGATTTTGAATTATCAGGCCCGCCTGGAGCGGATGACTCCGGAACGGCTGATTGGTTTGTTGTTGCAGCGTGTAGACCCGGCCGGTATCGCATGGCCTGCCGGCATCCAACCGGAGAGCCGATAAAAAAATGATCAAAAAGTCCCCCCCCTCAAATTGGTTTCCGGCGATGCGGCAGCGCATCGCCCGTTGGAGTTCCGGCGTTGTTGTCCGCACCCTCGGGTGCGGCATCGGCATGCTGGCGACCCTGGCGGCCGTCGCGGAAAATTTCGGCGACCTGGAAGTTCAGCCGGTTGCCTCGGTGCGTGAGATTGCGCCCTCGAACGGTTATTTCGAACAGAATTTTCGTCTGATCAACCATGCCGGACGGGCGTTGCCGGTGGAGATGCGGCTGCGTCTGGAAGTACCGTATTCGATTCAGCTCCGGCGGTCGCTGGTGCTGCCTCCGGGGGAGACGGTCGTGACCAGTCTGTATGCGCCGGTGGCAATGCCCCAGACCATGTCGGGTTCCAGTGTCCGGGCGGCTTCCAAGTTGAAGCTTTATGTCGACGGTACCGAGATGGAAAACTCGCTGATGGAGAATATGGTGCCGCCGTTCGGCTTTGCGCCGGTATTGGCATCCTCGGATATCAGCCAGGAGACGCCGCACGGCGCCCGGTATCTGAGCCGCGCCCTGGTTCCGGTGGCGCAGTGGAGCACGCAATGGCGTACCTATGAAGGCTATGCGACGATTCTGATTTCCGGCGGCGAGTATGAACGCCTGACTCTGGAGGTCCGTCAGGCGGTGATGACCTGGGTGGAGATGGGCGGAAAGCTGATGGTGGCGGTGGCTCCGGAGGCGCCGTGGCCCGCCGGGGTTTCCGGCGGGGATGAGAATCTGCATTTCGAGCATGTCGGATTGGGGCAGTTGATGATTGCCCGGCCCTTTACCGCGGCGTACTATCGGGAGGCAAAGGCGGAGCATGCCGCCCGGGAGGGCCGCAACAATTTGATGCTCCAGGAGGCGGCTCCGGCTTTCGAGGAGGATGAAGTCGTAAAAATCGATATGCCGCTTTCCAATTCGGGGGGGATGATGCTTTCGATGCCGCAACCGCCGGCGGCGGCATTTCAGGTTACGAGCAAAGGCGTCATGCGCGGCAATGGCGAATTGCAGGCGTTCGAGGCGATTTCTCCGGCGGCGGAGACGTGGATGCAGTCGCAGAATTGGAGCACCGGATTGAGTGTGATGCCGGAGATGGGATTCCGGAATCGTCTGGATATGCCGATCCGGGAAACCCCCTCGGGGTTCCTGTTTCTGGTGATGGTGCTGTTCGTGGCGTTGATCGGACCGGTGAACTACTGGCTGTTGCGGCGGAAGCGCCGGGAAAGCTGGATTCTGCTGACGGCGCCGGCGATCGCGCTGTTATTCTGCGCGTTGATCATTGCTTTCATCACCGTGAGCGAAGGCTGGAGCTCACGCAGCCGTTCGATCGGTTTTACCTGGCTCAACCAGGACCGGCACGAGGCGTCGACGCTGGCCGCGATCGGTTTTTACGCGCCGATTCCGCAGGGACGCGGCTTTGTGTTCGGCGCCGATGAAATGCTGGTGCCGCAGAGCGAGCGGCCTTATTCGCTGGACATCTCCAGGGAGCAGAATTTCACCTCCGGGTTGGCGGAGCCGCGGGTCCCGGCGTATTTCGGGTTGAAGCGGCGTGAAACCCGCTATGAGCAATTGCAGCTGGTGAAAACTTCCGAAGAGAGTATGGAGGTGGTCAACGGGTTCGGCGTGAAGCTGGAATTCGTCGTGGCAACCGGTCCGGACGGGCGGATTTACCGTTCCGGCGAGCCGATTGAGGCGGGTGCGCGGGCGCAACTGGCGCGCACGGGGTTGCGTTCGGAGGTTCCCGCGTTGGATTATACGGCGTGGGCGGCGCAGTTCCGCGGGATGTATTTCAATACTGCAGCCGAGTTGGATACGTGGCAGGGAATGCTGCCGCCGTTGAGTTACGTGACCGAAGTGAAAACGCCGTTGTTCTACTCCGTCGGCAAAGAGGCGTCGGATTTCGGAGCGCGCAATATCATCATCGGTCAGTTCAATTCCGGGGAGGAAACCCATGCAAATTAATGTGGACGGCCTGGAGCGCGCTTACGGGAAGACCCGGGCGGTGGATCATATCGGTTTTCAATTTTCCAGCGGCCAGATCGTCGGCTTCATCGGGCCGAACGGCGCCGGAAAGACGACGACGATCAAGGTGATGTCGACCCTCGAACTGCCGGATGCCGGCGATGTCTGGTACGACGACATTTCGGCGGTCAACTATCCGGAGCTGGTCCGGCAACTCATCGGCTATATGCCGGATTCGCTGCCGGAATACCGCGACATCGAGGTCTGGGAATATCTGGATTTCTTTGCCCGCAGTTTCGGTTTGCGCGGCGCCCGGCGGACCCGGGTGCTGGCGGATATCGAAGAGTTCACCAATCTGGGCGGCATGCGCCACAAGTATCTGGCGTCGCTGTCGAAGGGGATGAAGCAGCGCGTCAGCATGGCGCGCGCGCTGGTGCACAATCCGGAAGTGCTGATCATGGACGAGCCCGCGGCCGGACTCGATCCGCGGGCGCGGCTGGAATTGCCCGAACTCCTGAAGATTCTCGCCGGGCAGGGAAAAGCGATCCTGCTGAGTTCGCATATTCTGTCGGAACTTCAGGACATCTGCGACAGCGCAGTGATCATCGAGCGCGGCCGGATCCGTTCGGCCGGGACGCTGGCGGAGATGGGACGGCGTATCGCGGTGCAACCCGACGGGGAGGTGGTTTTCGGCCTGATGGCCGGCGTGATACGTTCCATCGGCCAGGCGGAGATCATGCGCCAGACGCTGTTGACCCACCCGGCGGTGGCGATGGCGGCGGCATTGGATGACGATACCGTGCGGATCGAAGTGGACGGGGACGACCGGATGCTGTCGGATGTGGTGGGTATGCTTTTCGGCTCCGGATTCACCATTTCCAGTTTTCATAAAGAAGAAATGGGGCTCGAAGAGATTTTCATGAAAGTGACGACGGGAGAGGTGCAATGATCATTCAAGATTGGATTGCCCGGCGGGATGATAATTTGAATCCGGTGCTGGTGAAAGAGGTCCGGCAGTGTTTTCATTCGTCCGGGATGTTGTTCGCCTCGGGTTTGCTGCTGCTGTTGGAGCTGCTGTTGCTGGCGGTGATTCAGTTCATGGGGCTGCACCAGAGCAACAGCGGATCGTGGGGATGGATTATTTTCGTCGGGTTGCTGGAGGTGCTGATTCTGAGCGCCGTATTGGTGGGCAGTTTCATGCCGGCGATGCGTTACACCGCCGAACGCCGGACCCGGGAACTGGACTTTTCGACGATGATCAATCTGAGTCCGTGGAAGCTGATCTCCGGCAAGCTGGCCAGTTCGGCGCTGATGATTGGATTGTTGTATTCGTTGTGTTTGCCGTTCATGGTGATCGCGTATTTCATGCGCGGCGTGACGATGGTGGAGATGCTGGCGCTGGCGTTGTTTTACTGGCCGGCATTGCTGCTGGCGGCGCAGACCGGGATTCTTTTCGGCGCTTCGGGGCACCGGGGGGTGATCGGGGTGTATATGACGTCACTCTTTGGGTTTGCGGTGGCGCTGCTGGCGTATCCGGTGATGCTGAGTTACCAGCGCGACGGCGGCGGCCTGTCCGGTGAAACGCTGGAGGCGATGGCGGTCTGGGGGGTGCTGCTGGTGCTGATGACCGGCATGATGTATATGTATTCGGTGGCGGCGGTGTCGCATGTGACCGGCAACCGCGTATTCGGCGTGCGGATCTATACGATCGGCATGTTTGTGGTGCTGCCGCTGCTGGCGGCATTCGGGCCGGACCGGGAGATGCGCTGGAATATGTTCGGTTGGTTTTTCGGTACGCTGGTGCCGCTGCTCCTGATTACGCTGAGCGCGATCGCCGGGTGTGAACGGCGAGAGCTGACCAACCGGGTGTTGGAAAAGACACCGCGGATGTGGTGGCGCCGCTGGATTTACTTTCTGCTGTCGAGCGGGGTCGGCGGCGGTGTGGCGTTGACCTGGATTCTGATGATTGCGTATGTGGCGGTGTTCTTTCTGGTCCGGCTGTTTTGCCGGGTGCCGGACGTGAACAGCTATTATGTCGCGATGGGGACCTTGTTTTATGCGATTTTTTACGCGGAGCTGACGCTTTTCCTGCGGGGCATCTGGACGCAGTACAATTATCTGCCGCCGTGGCTGGATTATCTGCTGACGGTGGGGGCGATCGCGTTTATCCCGGTATTGATCGGGGGTATGGCGTCGTTGACCAATGAGCAGGACCTGATCTTTTTCATGGTCTCGAGTCCGGGCGTGTTCCTCGGCGCCTCTGCCCGGGTGGTTCCGGCGTTTGTGCTGTTGAGCTGCTTCTTCGCCTTGGGCGGCCTGTATCTGGTATGGCCGGATATCAGCCGCCAGTTTCGGGATTACAAAATGGCGGCCGACGCGTTGGAGGATACGGAAGAATGAAGAGCCGCTCCCGACTGGAGGCAGTGCAGTCGGGCCTGCTGCATGCGGGGGCGTTGCAGTTGCATGCGCCGTTGCCGGTTGCGGGCCTCAATGGCCGCCGGGAAGGACGCCGCACCGGCAATGCGTTGGAATTTGCCGGCTATCGCGAATACCAGGCCGGTGACGATCTGCGCCGCCTGGACTGGGGGGTATACGCACGCAGCGAACAGCTGGTGGTGCGGCAATACCGTGAAGAAATCGACCCGCGCTGTGATTTGATTCTGGATTATTCCGCCTCGATGGCGCTTCCGGGCAGCGCCAAAGCGGAGTGCATGCTGGGAATTGCCGCGTTGCTGGCGCAGGCGTCGGCGAACGCCGGGTTCGCGTTGAAGGTGTGGCACTGCCACGGAGAGATGTCGCCGGAGGACAATCCGTATGCGCCGCTGGAGTGGCGCGAGGTGGAATTTTCCGGCAACAGCAACCCCGCCCAGGGGTTGAGCCGCTTTGCCGGGAATTTTCAAAGCCGCGGGGTGCGGATTGTGCTCACCGATCTGTTGTGGCCGGACGAACCGCGGCATTTTCTCGGCCGGCTGGCCGACGGCAGCTGCCAGGCGGTGGTGGTGCAGATTCTGGGGGAGGAGGACCAAGGCGAGCTGAAGCCCGGAAATGTCCTCTTGACCGACATCGAGGACGGCGGCGAACGGGAAATCCTGCTGGACGACAATGTGTTGCGGACCTATCGCGAGCGCTGTACGCGGCATCAGGAGTTGTGGAGCGCGGCATGCCGGGAGGCCGGGGTGCGGCTGGTGACGCTGGCGGCGGCGGAATTTGTCCGCGCCTGGCCGCTGGACGGATTTTTTCAAGCGGGAATTTTAAAGGCATGACCGGATTCGAACAGCCGTATTTCATCTGGGCGCTGCTGGCGCTTCCGGTGCTGGCGATGGTTTACATCTGGTGGCGCCGGTCGCGGCGGCGGATGGTTTCGGCGTTGTTTCTGTGGGACCAGCCGGAGGCGGCGCGACAGAGCGGGACGCGTCTGGAATTGCGGCGGCTGCCGGCGAGTTTTTATGTCGAGGCGCTGGTACTGCTGCTGTTGACGCTGGGGGCATTGGCGCCGTTCTGGATTGTCGGACGCAGTTTGCCGGTGCTGACGGTGATTCTCGACGATTCGTTTTCGATGCAGGCCGTCGGGCCGAATGGCACACCTCTGGAGCTGGGACGCGCGGAATTGCTGCGCCGGGCGGCGGAACATCCTTCGCGCCCCGTCCGGGTGATTCTGGCGGGAACGCGCCTGCGCCAGTTGGGCGAATATGATTCCCCCGGGGCGCTGGAAACGGCGTTGCGGGCATGGCGCGGCGGTGATGCCGGCGGTGATTTGACCGGCGCCTTGGCGCTGGCGCGCAGCAACAAGGAAACCGGTGAATTGCTGGTGATTTCCGACCGGGCGCCGGCGGGTCCGGTGGCGACGGATGTGGGCTGGTATGCCGCCGGGACGCCGTTGGCGCACACCGGGATTGTGACCGCGCGCCGCTGGCATACGGACGGCCGTGAACGGGTGCTGGCGGTGATTGCCAATAACGGCATGGCGCCGGTGAAAGCCGTGATCACACTGGAGCCGGGCGCGGTGCGCCGGCAAGTGACGATCGACGGCGGCGACGAATACAAGTTTCAACATGAGTTGGATGGGGTCCGGGAGCCGGTGACGATCCGGCTGGAAGTGCCGCAGGATCCTCTGGCGGTCGACCGCGCGGTGACGCTGCAATCGGAATTCCGGGAGCCGCTGCGCTTGTGGATTGCCGGCGATATCTTGGATTTCGACCGGGAATTGATCGTGCGGCTGGCGGCGTCGAATCCAGCCTGGAGTGTGGTTTCCGATCCGCAGGATGCCGAGGTGGTGTTTACCGCTTCCGCGAGTCCGGCTGCTTCCGGCGAATGGCACCGGGTGATTTTCCATGTGGTCCGGCGCGGCGAAATGGTGACGGAACCGTTTACGATCGACCGCAGGCATCCGTTGACCGACGGCGTGGATATGGCGGGGGTGCGCTGGTACGCGGACCGCGATACCGCATTTCCGGGGCTGCCGGCGATCAGCGGCGAGGAGCTCGATCTGATGGGCACAGTCAAGCGCACCAACAATTATTGGGATGTGCACTGGAATGCGGATTTCCGGGCGTCCAATTTGACCCGTTCCACGATGCTGCCGGTGCTGTTCTGGAATCTGGCGCAGTGGCTGACCGCAGAGCGCCCGGGGCCGTCGCAGTCCAACTATCCGGCGGGGCAGGAGATTCGGATCCGGCTGCCGCGCGGAGCGGAGCAGGCGCGGCTGCGCGGGCCCGACGGGGAGACGGTCACGCTGACGGCGCAACAGGGGATGGTGACCTGTCCGGGGTTGGATGCCGGATTGTGGGAATTGCAGGCCGGTGACCGGAGCTGGCGCTTCGCGGTCCAGGCGCTGGATGCGCGGGAATCGAATCTGCGTATTTCCGGCGAATGCAAGTTTTCCGCGTCGCAGGCGGCGCCGGACCGGGTTCCCCGGTGGCGCTTCGGCGTGGCGGCGCTGGTGGCGGCGCTGGCGCTGCTGGCGCTGCACCAATACCACTTCGGTAAATGGCGGGGGGAAACGGCATGAATCTGATGTGGCCGATTGCATTGTGGCTGTTGCTGCCGCTGGGGATCTGGTGGTACCGGCGCCCCTTTCATAATCCGCGGGTGCAATGGCTGCGCCTCGGCGTTTATGCGCTGGCGGTGCTGGCGTTGACCGGCATTCGCTGGGAAACCGGCGGCGCCCGCGGCATCTGGATGGTGGTGGCCGACCGCAGTTTGTCGATGCCGGACGATGCATTGAGTTTGCAGCAGACCCAGATCCGGCAGTTGCGGCAGGGGATGCCGCCCGGATACCGGATGGGGGTGGTGTCGTTCGCCCGCGACGCGGTGGTGGAATTCCAACCGGGTTCGCCGGGGGCGCCCGAACTGGTGGTGGAGCACAGCGACCGGAACGCGTCGAATCTCGGCAAAGCATTGTCGCTGGCGATCCAGCAGATTCCCAATGAGGCTCCGGGGCGGATTCTGTTGCTGACCGACGGTCGCTGGAGCGGCGAAGAGCCCGACCGGGCCTTTTACCATGCGGCGGCGCGGGATATTTCGGTGGATTTCCGGCGCATGGAGCGGCGTACCGCGCACGATGCCGCCATTCTGGACGTGGAAGCGCCGGATGCGGTGGCGGCGGGGGAATACTTTACGGTGTCGGTGCGTTTGCGCACGCCGGATTTTCAGTCGGTGGATTACCGGGTGCGGCGCAACGGCAGTGAAATCGCGCATGGCGCCATGGATGCTTTTTCCGGGACCCGGCGGCTGACCTTCCGGGACCGCGGCGACGCGGTGGGGATTCACGATTACGAAATCATCATTGCCGGAGCCGCCGACAAGCTCGACGAAGTCCCGGAAAACAACCGGATCCGGCGCCTGGTCGAAATCACCGGCCGCAAACCGGTGCTGCTGTTGAGCAATTCCCATTCGGGCAAGCTGCGCGAACTGCTGGATGCCGCGGGGCTCCCGGTATTGCTGCGGACGCCGTCGCCACGGCAGCTGGAGCCGGCGGTTCTGGCCGGCGTCTCCGCGGTGGTGTTGGAAAATGTCCCGGCGGACGCGCTCGGCTATGACGGCATGGAACTGCTGGCCGGGATGGTTCACTCCGGCGCGTTGGGCCTGGTGATGACCGGGGGCCCGCAGTCGTTTCTGGCGGGCGGCTATTACCGTTCGCCGTTGGAAGAGCTGCTGCCGGTGGAGCTGCGGCCGCCGCCGGAGAGCCGCCGGGAAACGCTGGCGCTGGTGGTGTCGCTGGACCGCTCCGGTTCGATGACCATGCTGGTCGGCGCGGTTTCCAAGATGGATCTGGCCGCCCGGGCGACATTGGAGGTATTCAAGCTCCTGGATGAACGCGATCAGTTCGGCGTCAACGTGGTGGATATCGCCAGTCATACCATTCTGGCATTGGATCAGATCAGCAACCACAAGCAGGGCGAGGCGCACATCCGGGCGATCCGTTCCCAGGGCGGCGGAATTTTCATCTACCAGGCATTGGAGGCCGGTATCCGCGAATTGCAGAGCGCCAATGCGGACAAGCGGCACATGCTGCTTTTTGCCGACGCCGACGATGCCCAGCAGCCCGGCGAATACGCCGAGCTGCTGGCTTTCGCCGCCGACACCGGAATTACCGTCAGCGTGATCGGGATGGGCAAACCGACCGACAGCGACGCGGCGTTGCTGGTGGATGTGGCGCGGCGCGGCGGCGGCCGCTGTTACTTCTCCGACCGGGCGGAAGAGCTGCCGCGGTTGTTTACCCAGGATGCGTTCATGGTGGCGCAGCCGAGCTTCGTGGAGTTGCCGGTGGAGGCGCAATACCGCCCCGGCGCCCGCTTGCTCCATGCCGCCGGCTTCGGTGACGAAACCGCGTTCGGCGGTTATAACCTGTGTTATCCGAAAAAGGGCGCGGAGGTGGTTCTGGCGGCTGTGGACGAGGCGTCGTCGCCGTTGGCGGCGATCCGGCAGGCGGGGCTCGGCCGGGTCGCGGTGCTGGCGGCGGAGGCCGACGGGCCGTTTACCGGGGCATTTGCCGAAGACCCGCAGCGCGGCGCATTGTTGTCCGCGCTGGTGGGTTGGACGGCGGCGGCGAACGAGTCCGGCGGCGGCGAATGGCTGGTGGATTCTTCGCTGCAATCGGGCAGTCAGCGCATCCGGATGTACTTGAACCCGGCGCGGACGGAGGAGCCGTTCCGGGTGCCGCCGTTGGTGCGCACGGTCACGCAATGGCCGGGGCGCCCGCCGGTGCTGGAGGATCGGCAGTTGAGTTGGGTGACGCCGGATCAGTTGGAATTGCTGTTGCCGTTGGAGGGCGGGAGCGTGAGTTTGTCGACGGTGAGTGTCGGCGAGCTGCCGCCGGAGGCATTGCCGCCGGTTACGTTGGGTTATTCGCCGGAATATCTGCCGGAGGTGGAGGCGCGGCGGCCGCTGGCGGAGTTGAGCGCCGTCACCGGCGGCGCGGAACGTTTTGCGGCGG
>JAVBQJ010000039.1:0-5664 GCA_031549115.1 Victivallaceae bacterium | reverse complement strand
CATCCGTTTTATTACACGGCTGCCTAATACCGCTTCGTAAAAGCCCTGTAAACGTTCAAATAACAACCCCGACCGCAACCCGTTGTAAACCCCCAGCACCACAAAGCGCCGGTATCCCTTCTCCACCAGGTGCCGCGCCACCATCGCTCCGCCGGCAAAGTTGTCGGTAGTGATTAAGTTCGGTACCAGCGTCTCATTTTCCGGAATCAGGCTGATCACCCGGGGATTGTCGTGCAGCTGCGCCGCCAATTCCGGTGTCAGATTCGCGACCCGGACATCGGAAAGGATGATGCCGCCGAGCTCCGGCAACTGCTTCAACAGCCATGCCTCGTCGGCGTGCTCCCGGAGAAACCAGTACGTCACATGATGCCGCTGCATCTCCGGCAGCCGCAGCAGCGCCTGGTACACCATCGAATGAATCGGCTCGATGGCGGAAAACTCCGCCGTCCCCAGCCACACCACCTTCATGCTCTTCTGGTACTGAAAGCGATTCCGGATCACGCTCTTGCGCCCCCGGCGGCTTTCGATCAACCCGGCGCCGCGCAACTGCTCCAGCGCCAACCGCAAAGTTGTGCGTCCGACATCGAACATCTTCGCCAATTCCTCCTCCGGCGGCAGGAAAGTTCCATCCGGCAACTTGCCGATCCGCATTTCGCGTTCCAATGTCTGGCATACCCGCCAATACTTCGGCATGTGTTCGTGTCGTTCAAACAAAGCGTTCGTCTTCCTATATTACAATTGTTCATTTCAAGTATACGGAAACAAAACAACTTTGTCAATACGGCAAACAACTTTTCTTGTAGAAAAATGGAGAACGGCGGGAAGTGTACGCATGACAAAGGACGACAAAGGACGACAAAGGACGACAAAGGACGACAAAGGACACGGCAGTATGGCGTGCCATGCCGTTGTCGCACGTCCATCGCAACACCGTCTACATCGTGAGCGCGCACGGGCCGGAGCGCCGGTCAGGCGCGACCATGCCGTTAGGAATTGGCGCAGCGAAGCTCGCGCCAAGGAGCACGGCATGGAGCCTCCCCCGGCGAACGGCGCTGGCAATGCCAGCGCTGAGGGGGTCGGTCATAAAAACGCGGCAGCGTTTTTATGACCGAAGAGAGTATTTGCCGCCAATTGGCGGCAAAAACGTGTAAGGCGAGCGCCGCTTGAGCGCATCGGGGTTGGGAGGGGCGGGTCGCATGTCGCGTGAAAAGGCCGATGATTTGAGCAAAGATTTTGAGAATCAGCAAGTTGCAAAAACGCAGACGATAACAAGTTATCGGCGAGGATTTTGCAGATTGATGAGCTCAAAAAATTGCTCAAGGCATGGTCGGCTTCATGCGACATGCGGCCGGGCCCCCGCGGTTGCCGGGGCGCAATGCGGCCCCGCATCCACCGTCAAAATCACCACACTCCGAACCGTACCGATAGCACACAAGCCCTCACATTCCGAAGCCATCACCGTCAAACATCCACTTCGAGATCGCGGTAATAATACTTGCGGTCGCGTTCGGTGATCGGACGCAATACCCGGCAGGGGTTGCCGACGGCGACGACGCCGGCGGGAATATCTTTGGTGACGATGCTGCCGGCGCCGATCACGGTATCGTCGCCGATGGAGACTCCCGGCAGGATCACCACGCCGCCGCCGATCCAGACATTGTTGCCGATCCGGACCGGCAGATTGAATTGCGCAACTTTCCGCCGCAATTCCGGATCGACCGGATGCCCGGCGGTGGCGATGGTCACGTTGGGACCGATCATCACGCTGTCGCCGATGACGATATCGGTGTCGTCCACCAGCGTCAGATTGAAGTTGGCGTAGACATTGTTCCCGAGGTAGGTATTGCGTCCCCAGTTGGCGTGCAGCGGCGGCTCGATGTAGCAGTTTTCGCCGATGCCGCCGAGATATTCCCGCAGCAGACGCGCGCGTTTTTCCTGTTCCAGCGGGCGGCTCCGGTTGAAGTCGTACAACTTCTCCAGACACTCCAACTGTTCACGCGCCAACTCCGGGTCGGTACAGAAATACACCTTCCCATTTTTCATCCGTTCCCTGGTATCCATCCGTCACCCTCCCCGCTTTTCGGTGTTTTTACTAATATACACCGAAAAAACGGCTTTTGCCAGCACCTTGCCTTTTCGACGAAAACGGGGTATATTATAAGAACGAAAGGGTCTTGTTCTATGTCTCCGATGCTGCGGCGCTTCCTGCGCTATTACCGTCCTTACCGCTGGCTGTTTCTGATGGATATGCTGTGTGCGCTGCTGGTTTCGGCGGTGGACCTGGCCTTCCCGCAAATACTGAATGTGCTGACCCGGGGGTTGTTCACGGGGCCGGCGGCGGAGATCGTCGCGGTGATCTGGTATGTGGGGGCGGGGCTGTTCGCGCTCTATCTTTTGCGTTACGGCTGCCAATACTTCATTACGTCGTGGGGGCACATCATGGGGGCGAAAATGGAGAGCGACATGCGCGAAGACCTGTTCGACCACTACCATAAGCTGAGCTTCTCATATTACGACCGCAACAACACCGGCGAAATGATGTCGAAGCTGGTTTCGGACCTCTTCGACATCACCGAACTGGCGCACCACGGGCCGGAAACGCTGCTGATTTCGTTTTTGAAGATCGTCGGGGCGTTTGCGATCCTGCTGACGATCCATGTGCCGATGACGCTGATCCTGCTGGCGGTGACGTGCGGGATGGTGGTATTCAGTCTGACCCAGAACCGGCGGATGCGCCGGATTTTCCTCGACAACCGCAAAAAGATCGCGACGGTGAATGCCAGAGTACAGGATTCGCTGGCCGGGATCCGGGTGGTCAAATCCTTCGCCAACGAGGAGATCGAGCGCGACAAATTCAACGACAGCAACCAGGCATTCCTCGATTCGAAGGTGGAGAGCTACAAAATCATGGGGATGTTCCACGCCGGCAACTCCTTCTTCCAGGGGCTGCTGTATATCGCGATTCTGGTGTCGGGAGGCATTTTCGTCGCCAACGGAACGCTGGCGCCGGCGGAATTGGCGATTTACGCGCTGTACATCGGCATTTTCCTGCAGCCGGTGGAGATGCTGGTGAATTTCACCGAACAATTCCAGCGCGGCTGGTCGGGCTTCCGCCGCTTCTCCGAAGTCCTCGGCACCATGCCGGAAATCAGCGACCGCCACGGCGCCCGCGACCTCGGCACCGTGCAGGGGGAAATCCGCTACGAACAGGTCACATTTGCCTACGAAGCCGATCGACCGGTGCTGCACGAGATCGACTTTCACGTCCCCGCCGGGCAGACCGTCGCGCTGGTCGGGCCTTCGGGCGGCGGCAAAAGCACCCTCTGTTCGCTGCTGCCGCGCTTTTACGACGTCGGCGCCGGCGCCATCCGGGTCGACGGCGTCGACATCCGCGACTGCAAACTCAAATCGCTGCGCAGTAAAATCGGCATCGTCCAGCAGGACGTCTACATGTTCCAGGGCACCATCCGCGATAATATCTCCTACGGCAAGCCCGACGCCACCGACGAGGAAATCGTCGCCGCGGCCAAGCGCGCCAACATCCACGACGATATCCTCGACTTCCCGGACGGTTATCTGACCGAGGTCGGCGAACGCGGCGTCCGCCTGTCCGGCGGCCAAAAACAGCGTATCGCCATCGCCCGGGTATTCCTGCGCAATCCGCCGATTCTGATTCTGGACGAGGCGACTTCGGCATTGGACAACGAAAGCGAACGGCACATCCAGGCGGCGCTCGCGGCGTTGTCGCAGGGGCGCACCACGCTGGTGATCGCGCACCGGTTGAGCACAATCCGCCATGCCGACCGCATCATCGCCATCGACGCGGGACGCATCGCCGAGGAGGGAACGCACGCCGAACTGCTGCGGCGCAACGGCATCTATGCGCATTACTACAACATGCAGTTCGACACCGGCGCCCGCCCGGACAAATGAACAAGTCATATACAACTTGTTTGTTTCTTTCTTGACCGGAGCTATTGACAAAGCGCCCGATTTCGTCTATAATTACCGGTATGAACAGACGGAAATCAATTATACACTGATGCGGCTGCAGGAGGACCTGCGCCGGGAGATCCGGGCGTGCCGGCTGCGCGGCGGGGCCCGGCTGAATTCCGAGTCCCAACTCGCCAACCAGTATCTTGACGGCGGCAGATACCAACGTTAAAAATCAGGATTGATGCGGTTTCTCATGGCTTTTCAGACGATATGCAAGAGGCGTGATTTTCATCGCCTTTTTAAAGAACACGAAAAAGTAGTTGACATCGGAAAATCCAAGCTCTCCGGCAATCTCGCCGACTGTCAGGTTGGTCACTTCCAATAACAGCCTGGCTCTGTCCAGCAGCAGGCGGGCGCGATAACTTTGAAGAGAATACCCCATATGCCGCCGGAATAAATTGGACAAGGCCACCAGGGATACACGCATCTCTTCCGCAACTTCGGTCAAAGAATACTCCATCGAAGGGTTCTTGCGAATTCGATCGATCACCTTGCGGCAAAGCGGCGGGATATCCTGCTGCTTACGCAACAACGAAAGCTGCTCCTGAAGCATTTTGACGACAATGCCCATAATCGCCAGATGAATCAGGGACGAGGAGTTTTCATCTATGCCAAAACGCAGATAATGAATCAGTTCCGGACATTGAACGATGCTTACTTCCGGCAGCTCCTTCCCCAGAATCAGCCCCATATGATCATGCAGATAAAGGTGAAATCCGTTGGTGATGCAATGATCGCAATAGGTGGCGTAAAACGGATGGTTGGAGGGCAGAAGATAAATCTCCCCCTCTTTGATTCGAACGGAATGCTTGCCGGGAAATTCCAGCAGGACACTCCCCTGTTTCACCAGGATCAGGCGGGAAATCAAAGGCGCGAAATGCCAGTAACGAACCGTCTCCGGAAAATCGGAAAAGGACGGCTCCAAAAAACGGCAACTCAACTCGAACAATCCGGCGTCAGTCATAATCTGCTGCGTCAGGAGCGGTCCAGTCGCATGCCGGTAATTTCGATCCCAGGATGCCAAAAGAGTTTTAAAAACAGCTTCCATTATAACAGTGAATATATTGGATTTATTTAAAATTACAAGTGTCCATTTGCGACAAAAAAAGATAAATGTAAAATAAACAAAGTCTTTTCCGATGTCGGACTCTTGTCACGGCGACACTTTTGCAGTAAAATTAAAACAGGATATCGCAATCAGCAAGACCGGTGAAACGTCAACAGAAAAAGCAAGACTATGAAACAACAACATTTCTCGTTTGAATATATTATTCCCATGCCCCCCAAAGGAACGGAGACGGAAACCCGCCTGCTTGACAAAACGGATATTTGCCTTGTGGAGCTTCGAACGATCGGAAAGGAGGCGAAATTCGCCGAGTTCGAAAAACGTGAAAATTATGCGGGGCGGACTTCCGGCTCCCCGCTTGCGCTTGAGGCCGAAATTTTTCTCTCTTCACGGCTGCATCCGGAGTGGACTTCCATGCGCATCGGAATCCCGTTGAGCGAATTGCCGGACGCCGCCGAGTATTCCATCCGCTACACCGGGCCCGCCCTCCAGCTGCTTGCCGACGGGCAAGTCCTTACCGAGGACTTCCCATTCGGCGATCCGCCCGGCCTTGCCGCCGGGGAACCTCTGGTGTCGTGTCAACGCAAAATTTGCAAATTTTG
>JAVBQJ010000149.1:0-12388 GCA_031549115.1 Victivallaceae bacterium | reverse complement strand
CCGCCGCTCTCGTCGGTGCGATGCTTCGGTGAAGTTGCCGGGGAGAATGCGGGGGACTTCTCGTCCCCCACGCCACCCCGGCAGGGTCACAGGACCCTGCACCTCTGCTCCAGATGCCTTTGGCATCTTCCGCGACCTTTTTTGAACGGGGGGGAGCGTTGGTCGCCGCGTCAGGCCGGCCAGACCGCCACAAAAGCCGCCGCTACCGCCGGCAATGGCTCACGGGCGCCTCCGGGGGGAGCGCGCTGCTCCCCCCTGCTACCCCCCAGGGACCCACGCCCGTTGTCGGGTCTACCGACCTCGGTATGCAATGCAGATGGACTGCGAGACCCGACATGTATCATCGGTGGCGCGCCACGGGCAGCCGCAGGGCATACCGATCACCCGTTCCGTGTCGGTCTATGTTCGTCCGTGTCAGTCCGTGTCATGCGCACACTGCCCCGCCTCCGCCGCACGCATTCCCCGATACGAACAACGGGCGTTCCGTCTGTTGACGAAACGCCCGTAAAAATCATCGTCTGCCGCCCATCGGGCGGCATATCAGCAGGCCTTATTCGGCCTTCGCCGCCGGTGCGCTCGCCTGATCGGCTTCCACCAGCTGCAGGATGCACATTTCCGCGGCATCCCCCTGGCGACGGCCGAGCTTGATGATCCGGGTGTAACCGCCCGGACGGCCCTGGTAGCGCGGCGCCACTTCATCAAAGAGCTGCTTGGCGGCGTCTTTGTTGTTGTGGAGCTTCGCAATCGCCAAACGGCGATGATGCAGATCACCCTTTTTGCCGAGGGTAATCAGCTTTTCCGCCCAGATCCGGGCCTCTTTGGCACGGACCAGAGTGGTCTGAATCTGGCCGTGTTCGAACAGGCCGGTGATCATATTGGCCAACATGGCCCGCCGGTGCGAACTGGTCCGGCCGATTTTGAAAGTATGTACACGGTGACGCATCAGTCTTCCTCCTCGTCGTCATCAACCCGCACCTTCGCGGATTCCGCTTCCAACGCGCTCAACAACGCGTCCGACAGCGACATCCCGAGCGATAAGCCGAGCTTTTCGATTTTTTCTTTGATCTCATCCAACGATTTTTTGCCGAAGTTGCGGTATTTCAGCATCCGGCCTTCCGTCTTGGTGCAAAGTTCGCCCAAAAGATGGATGTTGGCGTTGTTGAGGCAGTTCATCGCCCGGACCGACAGGTCGAGCATTTCGACATTCTGCGACAACAGGCGGAAAAGCTTCTGCTCCTCCTCGCTCATCAGATCCTTGACGTCCTTCTCTACCGGATGGCCGCCCAGAAATACCATCAGGTGGTCCTTCAGAATCTCCGCCGCCTTTTCCAAAGCGTCCTGCGGAGTAATCCGGCCATCCGTCCAGATTTCCAGCTCAAGCGAATCCATTTCGGTCTCTTCGCCGACACGTGCCGCACCCACCAGATAATTCACGCGGGTCACAGGGCTGAACAGACAGCCGACCGGAATGTTTCCGATCGTGCGGGTCGCGTTGCCGTTTTCCGGCGGCAAATAGCCCTTGCCCCGGATCACATCGATTTCAGCACGGAACGGCAGATCCTTGTCCAAGGTACAGATGATCTGATCCGGATTCAGTACTTCGACCGTGCCGTCCGTCACGATGTCGCCCGCGGTCACGGCGCCGGCTTTGTCCTTGCGGATCTCCAGCGTTTTGCCGGAGTCGCTGAACAACTTCAAACGGACTTTCTTGAGATTGAGCACGATTTCCGTGACATCTTCCACCACGTTCGGCAGCGACACGAATTCATGCGCCGCACCGTCGATACGCACCGCGCAAATCGCCGCACCTTCCAAGCTCGACAGCAACACCCGGCGGAGCGAATTGCCCAGGGTATGCCCGAATCCGCTTTGGAACGGAGCCGCAATGAATTTCGCGTACTTATCCGTGGCTGTGCTTTCGTCAACTACCACCGACTGAGGCATCGGGAATCCAGCTGTAGCACTCATTTTATAACCTCCAGTAGCATTTTCACCATTTGTCACGCCGCAATCGGCGGCGCCAACTCAATCCAACAACTTCAGACCCGACGGCGTTTCGGCGGGCGGCAGCCGTTGTGCGGCACCGGAGTGATATCTTTGATCGCATTGACTTCCAGACCCGCGGCGACAATGCCCCGGACAGCCGATTCACGACCGGCGCCCGGTCCCTTGATCCGGACTTCAACTTCCTTCATTCCCAGAAGTTGCGCCTTCTTCGCCGCATCGCCGGCGATCACCTGCGCGGCATACGCGGTGCTCTTGCGCGAGCCTTTGAAACCGTTCTTGCCGCCGGTCGACCAGCACAGCACGTTGCCGTGCATGTCGGTGAAAGTCACTTTGGTATTGTTGAAGGTCGCCAGCACAAACGCGATACCGCTCGGCACATAACGACCCTGTTTGCCTCTCTGCTTGATTTCCCGGACTTCGGGAGTCGCGGGGGCAGCTTCCGGAGCCTGCGCTCCTGCAATATTGGTTACTTCTTCCGCCATAATTGCTTATATCCTGATTTTCTTCTTGTTTAGCTTGCCTGTTTCAGCACATCACGCGGCCCGAAAATTACTTGGCCAAACGGCGCTGCGTTTTGTCGCGGATCGCACCGATGGTGACGCGCTTGCCCTTGCGGGTACGGGCGTTCGTCTTGGTACGCTGGCCGCGGCACGGCAATTTCCGGCGGTGGCGGATGCCGCGGTAGCAGTTGATCTGCTGCAAGCGGCGGATGTCGGCGGTTACCACCCGGCGGAGGTCGCCTTCCACCAGGATATCGTTCTGCAAAATGACCGTAATGGCCGCAATCTGCGCGTCGGACAGGTCCTTGGCCTTCAGACCGACCTGAATTCCAACCCGTTCGATGATTTCCATCGATTTCGCCGGACCGATACCGTAAAGGTAGCGCAACGCGTATTCAATGCGCTTGTTGCCCGGGATGTCAACTCCGATAATACGTGGCATAATGTGTTACCTTCTCTTTAACCTTGTCTTTGTTTATGCCGCGGGTTGCGGGCGCAAATCACCCGGACCACCCCATTGCGTTTCACAATCTGACAATGTTCGCATCTGCGTTTCACCGATGCTCTAACTTTCATGGCGACAATCTCCTGCTTCAAAGGATTTTGTTTAACTAAAAAATGACTACACAAGACCATACCGCCGGAGTCGCTACAACCCCCGCCGACCGGTCCTGTTACATCACTCGATCGCCACTCCAATAACGGTGGATGCGATATGAAAGGCGCAAGTGAACTATATAATATAGCATCCGTTCCCGGAGTGTCAAATCGCTTTTTGCCTTTTTTCCGCGCTTTCCGGGTTGATTTTTCTCCGCCGGCGCTTTATTGTATCCCCCCATGAATCCGTCTTTTGTCAAAATCGTCAAACTGGCCGGCGAAGCCGTCGGCGAATTCCGGCTGATCGAAGCCGGCGACCGCATTCTGGCCGGAGTTTCAGGCGGCAAGGACAGCCTGATGCTGCTGCATGTCTTGTTCGCGCTGCGGAAACGCGCGCCGGTGGCGTTCGACATCGAAGCGGTGACCTTCGATCCGGGCTTTCCGGGCTTCCGGACCGATCGGATCGTCGATTATTGCCGGCGCCAGAGCTGGCCGCACCGGGTGATTCCGTTTCCGATGGCGCAGGTGATCGAAGAGAAGCAGTGGCAGGATTCGCCCTGCGTCCTGTGTTCGCGGCTGCGGCGCGGCAAACTTTACGGACTGGCCGCCGAGCTCGGCTGCAACAAGCTCGCCCTCGGACACCATCTCGACGACCTGTTGGTATCGTTTCTGATGAGCCTGTGCCGCGGCCAGGGACTGACGACGATGGCGCCGAAGGTGGCGGCGAAGAACGCGCCGGTCACGGTAATCCGGCCGTTGGCGCTGACGCCGGAGGCACTGATCGTCGAAGCGGCGGCGGAATTCGGCTTTCCGCAGGCGGGCAAGTGTCACTTTCAGGCGCAGCTCGACGCCGACGGCGACCGCGCCTATTTCCGGCGGCTGCTGGCGCAACTGGCCGGCGACATCCCGCATTTGCGCACCCAGATGCTGCATTCGCTCCGAAAAGTCGAGCTGCCGCATCTGCTGGACCCGCGATACCTCTGACACGACTTGCCAAAACCCGCTTTTGTGCTATATTTCATCTCATTATGAATAAAGCTGAATTGATGACATTGTTGGAACAGCTCGGCATCCGTCCCGGACGGGGGCTGGGCCAGAATTTTTTGTTTGACGGCAATCTGCTGGACTTCATCGTCCGGACCGCCGGAATCCAACCGGGAGAAACCATTCTCGAAGTGGGTCCCGGGCTCGGCGCGTTGACCCGGCGGCTGCTGGCGGCGGGAGCCGAAGTCTATGCCGCCGAATTCGATTCGCGGATCTGTGCTTACTGGCGGCGGGAAATCGCCGCCGGCACGGCGGAGCATCTGCATCTGATCGAGGGCGACGCCTGCCGGGTGGACTTCGCCCGCGAGCTGCCGGGTCCGTTCCGGGCGGTGGCCAATCTGCCGTACGCGGCAAGCTCGGTATTGATTGCGCATTTTCTGGAGCTGGAAGAGCCGCCGGCCGGGATGGTGTTCATGCTGCAAAAGGAGATGGCGCAGCGCCTCGCCGCCGGCGTGGGGGTAAAAAATTACGGCGCGCTGTCGGTGCGCACGCAGCAGTTGTATGAGGTGAATATCGCGCGGATCGTGCCGCCGGAGGTGTTTTTCCCGCCGCCGGAGGTGGAATCGGCGGTGGTGACCTTCCGGCGCAAAGCCGACATCAAGCCGGTGGCGGAGCGCCGCCAGCTGGAACGGATGGTGAAAATCGCCTTTGCCCAGCGCCGCAAGCAGCTGGCCAATGTGCTCGGCGTGTTGTATGGGCGCGACCGGATCAAAGAGCTGCTGCAGACGCTGGGCCTATCGCCGGAGGCGCGGCCGGAAAACCTGTCGTTGGAAATGTGGGAAAAACTGACCGGGACTTTGAACTGACATGCGACCGAAACCGAATGACAAACCAGATGATAATGCGGTGCTCCTCGGCGTCGGCCTCGACGATGCCGCCGGGCACAAGCGCATCACCAAAGGCGACAACTTCTGTCTGGTGGGCGGCTCCGAGGAGACGCACGACCGGATGACGGAAACCGCGATCAAGTTCAATGAAAAGCTGTCGGCGCGGGGCAAGCGCCTGAGCGAAGTCGAACCGGACGAGTTCGCCGATCTGATGCGCGAGGCCTCGGAGAAGTGACCACCTACCGTCAACTGCAGCAGGAGTGTTCCCGCCGTCTCGAAGCCGCCGGAATCGAACACGCCGACTGCGAAGCCGAAGTGATGCTCTCCGATCTGTTGGATATTTCCCGCGCCGCGCTCGGCAGTGTGCAAACGCGGAATGTGCCGGAGGAGTTCCTCGCCCGCTTGCAGCCGCTGCTGGCGCGGCGCCTGGCGCGCGAACCGTGGCAATACATCCTGGGGCACGCGCCGTTCCGCTGGCTGGAGCTCGAAGTGACTCCGGCGGTACTGATTCCACGCCCGGAAACCGAAATTCTGGTGGATCTGGCGCTGCAAAAGCTGCCCTCCGGGGGAATGCTCGCCGACATCGGCACGGGCTCCGGCGCGATTGCGCTTTCGATCGCCTACGAACGATCTGACGCCCGTGTCGCCGCCGTCGACGCCAGCGCCGCCGCGCTCGACGTCGCCCGGCGCAACCGCGAACGGTATAAGCTCGACCGGGTGGAGTTGTTCGTAGGTAATCTATTGGAACCGTTGGCGGCGATGCCGCTGGATGTGATCGTCGCCAACCTGCCGTATGTGACCGAAGCCGAATACGCCGCGCTGGCGCCGGAGGTGAAACTCCACGAGCCGCAACTGGCGCTGACCGCCCCCGAGCAGGGGCTGGCACTGATCCGGCGCCTGATCGAAACCACGCCGGACGGAGTTGAATTATTGCTGGAATTCGGCGCCGAACAAGGCGGAGCCGTCCGCGCGCTCTTGTCGTCGAACGGCTTCACCGCCATCCAACTGCACCGCGACCTGACCGGCCGCACCCGTTTTTCCAGCGCCCGCCGCTGAATCCGGCGGATTCTTACCGGCTCTCCCCGTTCCAAATTACACTGACCAGCGCCGTACACAATGTCAACCACGTTACAAGGCCCAACAACAACAATAACCGGGCCATCCAATCCCAGCGAGTAGCCTCGAAAGTGCGTTTCGGGTATTTTTTGCGCAACAACCCCTGGCAGCACGACCAGACGCCGACGAAGAAAATACAACCGGGAACAAGATCCAGCAATACCAACGCCAATGCCTGATACGGCATTCCGCAGTAAAACCCCTGGGAGCCGGGCAAAAGAACACAGAGGATCACAAATATGGCACGCTCCCTGAAGCGCAATTTTTCGTCAGCTTTTTCCTTTTCCGGCGATGGCAACACCTCCGGAGACTCCGGCATTGGAGTCTCCGCGGGCGGCGGCATTTTTTTCACAACCGGAGGTGGTAACAAACGCCAGGTGCGTGAAGTGCCAACAGAAGCCTCGGGAGGCGGCTGAAACAATGTTTCGCTCCGCCCCGAAAGCGCCTCTTCCGGAACGCACGCATCATCGGAAGCAACCGGGACCGAAATGCGGGTGGCGGTATTCCCACGCTCTCGCGTCTTCCACCTGGCTTTCACCTCCGTTTTAAATATACCCTGCGCTTCGATCGCGGAACGCTCCAACTCCGCCAGCCTGCCCGCCCGGATGGCTTCCAACACGGCTCTCTTTTCCGGCAACGGTTTCCGTTTAAATACGCCGCGCAACATGGGACTCACGTTCCACCACCACATTCCGGAATGCTTCGGCTCCTGCCCGTGAAAAAATTTCACCTTGGGGGCGGAAGCCAGCGTTCCCGGAGCCAGCCAAAGTCCCCGTTCCCAGTGCACCGAATCTTTTACCGCCACGCGCCCATCTTCCTCCAACATCCAATAAAGATACTTGGCCTGCCATGCCAGCAATCGATGTTTCTCCAGAAACGCCCGAATCTCCTTGCAAGTTCGGGGAAATTGAGCCGGCACCGCTCCCGTATCGGTCAATTCGGCGGCATCACGCTCCAACTCCGGCAGCATTTCATCCAACGCACAATACACCCGCAACAGCTTACGCCGGGAACGTTTGGGAAGCGCCAGCAGCGCCAGGGTTTGCTTATGACGTTTCAAAAAGTCGTCGATCCGGTGATCCAACGGCGAAAACGACGCTTCCACGGCCAGTACCGCCTGTTCCCATTCACCGGCAAGCAAATTGCGTTCCTCCTCCGGCATCTTCCGCAATTGCGCCAGCCAATCGCGCCGCTGCCGCCACGATACCGCCGGAGCCTCCCGTGCCACCTGGTGGTAAAATGCCCGCAAGGACGCCGGCAGCCAGGCCGCTTTCAAAACCGGCAGCCACTCCAGGCATTCCTGACGCAAGCGCTTGTGGTCAAGATCGTCCAGCGTCCTCAAAGCTACGTTTTTCACCTGTCGCTCAAGTCGGGAAAGCGCCTTGTATACCGCCTCGGCCGCTTCTTCGTTGACCTCCTCGCTGCGCATTTCCGCCAAAGCTTCGTGCGCCAGAAAGACAATTTCCTTGTTCCGGGCGGTTTGTTGCCGCCGCTCCAGCAACTCTTCGCCCTGTTCCAGAATTTCTCTGCTGTTGCTTGTCGCCTCCAGCAGCAATAGTGTCTGCAAATTCATCCGGATGATCAAATCCTGTGATTCATGATTCCAGCGCAAAGGTGGCGATTTCTCCGGGCGCCAGCGCGATTTCGGTGCCCACATCCCCCGGCACCAGCGACGGCTGGGCGCGGTGGTATTGCACCTGGCGCAGACGCGCGGGCACCGCGGCGCCCGACAACCGGCCGTGTCCGTGAACTCCGGTCGGGTTGAATATCCGCACCACCGGACAATTCAGCTCCGGCTCAAGGTAAAATGCCGACACCATCAATTGCGCCGAATCCAGCAATACTTCGGCTCCGCCCGCGGCCGACGGCGTGCTTTCGGGGTGCAGCACCACCCCCTCGCCGCTGCGGAACAACCGGTTGCGGCTGCGCCAGACCGTGTTCACAGCGGATGCGTCACCGGCCAGGTCGAAACCGATCCGGAAGCCCCGGAGCCCGAGCGATTGCGATTCCCGGGTGGCGATCGCCGGACCCGCGCCGGAGCTGCCGAGATTGCCGACCGCCCGGAACAGCGTCAGCGTGAACGACTGGCCGTCAACGGTATGTTCGTGCAGCCCTTCGGGCAGAATCGAGAAGTGGCGATTCGGCGCCGCCACCGACAGGAAGCCGAAATTCTTCCGGATGGGTTCGGTGTATTCGCGCCATCCCGCCATCCGTTCCGGCGGCGCCACCGGCACGGTCAGATGCTGGAACTGGGTCTGTTTGCAATACGACGCAAAGGCGAACGGCGTCCGCACCCGCAGCCGCAACCGGTGGTCGCGGGCGCGGTTTTCCACCTCCCAATGCGACGCCATCACCGTACCCATCACATCCCAGATCAGCGTCAGGCGTACCGGATTGTCGACCGATTCCGTACTTCCGAGCGCCGCCGGAAGCCGCAGATTCGTCGCGACTTCAAGCTGCCGCAGCGTCCCCGCGCTCCGTCGCGCGACCACTCGCCAACCGTCGTTGCGGCGCATTTCCGCCCCGGCAACGGGCAAATAAAAATATTCATCGCCCCGGTCGGGGTCGTCCTCCAGCGACAGCCAGTCTTCGATCCGGCAACCGGGAGCGTCGAGCACGATTTTCCCGGCGATGACATCGACCCGGAATGCGTCCGCCCCGGAAGTCTCCGGCGCCGTGGAATTCCGGCGGCGGAATTCCAGCAGCTTGACGCCGTAACCGTCCGGCGCCGGCATCGCGGTGAAAATCCGGCTGCGCCCGCATACCCGTCCGTCCGGCCCCGAAGGCAGAAACGGCCCGTTGGTGGTGCTCTCCGGCGCCTCCGGCAGCAGCAGATACGCCCACTCGTTGCCGGCGGCATCGTACATGGCGAATTCTTCGAGCTTCAAGTCCGCCGGATACATCACCGAAAAACTCCACATCCCCGGCGTCAACGCTTCGGCGCAGCCGGTCGTCACCGCCGCCCGGACCACTTCGGTGGCCGCGGCCGGCATCACCATGCGCAGCTCGTCCACACCGGCGCGGTGGCGCAAAATCCGGTCGGCCACCGCATACATGCTCGCCTCCAGCCGGTCGTAACGCACCAGCATCTCCCGGTGCACCGCGTCGGTGCTGCAGCCGCAGAGGCTGTCGTGAGTCTGATTTTGAAGCAGCCACTTCCACGCCTGATCCAGGAGCGGCCGGTAACGACCGCGCATCACCGGCGGCGCCAGCGCCAGCGCCGGTTCCGCAAAGCCCTCCAGCCAATCCTGGCCGGCGGCGTTGCGGATTTTCAATTCGGTCCGGACGCTGCCGGTGCCGGTCAGAATCCAGAAGAAGCGCCCGTCGGTCAATTCGCCGCGCACCACCGGCATCGTCTCCGGCCGCAAGCGCCGGTAGGCCTCGGCGACATAAGCCGCCAGGGTCGACGTCTCCGCCGCAAACCCGGCCCCGGAGCGGTTGAACACCGCGAGGCGCCGCGCCAGATCGCGCTCCGGCAGCAGGTGGTCGCAGCCGTTCATCGCCAATTGCACCGGCAGATCCGAATACGCCCGCAGATGCTCCATCATCAGCTCAAGACGCTGGCGGAATTCACCGTCTTCGGCGGGCAGCACCATGCCGAGGCCGTAAGCGCCCGCAATCCACTTGCCGGTGACATCGTGCGGCGGATCGAAAATATCGACGATCGCCGCCAGTCCGAGCACGCTGTAACGGTCGTGCGCGTCGCGCCAGATGAATTCGGTCCGCGCCTCCTTCATCTGGCCGCCGAGACCGCGGCAGAAGAAATACGCATCGAATCCCGCCGTCCCCAGAATCGCCGGCAGCTCCGAAGTGTGGCCGAACGCATCCGGCGCGTACGGCACACCGGGCGCGCTTCCCAGCGCGGAGGCGATTTCCCGGCCGTAATGCAGATTGCGCAAAAACGATTCCCCGTCCGGCATGAACATATCGGTCAGGGCATACCACGGGCCGATTTCCAGCTTGCCCGCCGCCGCCTGGCGCCGGATGCGCTCCTGCAGCTCCGGGCGCAACCGCAGGATATCCTCGACGATCACGCTCTGCCCGTCGGTATGGAAATTCGGCAGTTCGCCGGATTCAAGCCCCTCCAGCATGAGGTCGAACAGCTCCAGCAGATGTACGCTGAATTCCGCTTCGGACTTATACCATTCGCGATCCCAATGGGTGGACGGCACCAGCATCAGACGGGTAGTCATAACGAAAAACCTTTCCGGTATCATTGCTGTTTTACAAAATTGTCTTACATCAGAAAAATAACCGATTTCCCGATTTTTTCAAGTGGCAATGGCCATTGTGCACTTGAAAAAGGATGAAAAACGGGCTATAGTAATCGGATTTGGTTTCAGGGCTTTCAAGCCGCAACGAGGAGGGTTTTATGTACGAGTGGGGAAAGAAGCGGGAAAAGAGGGCTTTTCTCGCGTTGGCGGACGGCAGCGTCTTCCGGGGCTATTCGATCGGAGCGCCGCAAGACCGGGTGGGAGAAACAGTATTCAACACCGGCATGGCAGGGTATCAGGAGATCGTCACCGACCCATCATACGCCGGGCAATTCGTCACCATGACGTGCCCCGAAATCGGCAATTACGGAACCAACCCCGAGGATGCGGAATCCCGGGGTCTTTTTTTGCACGGATTGCTCCTTCACGAATACAACGAACCGTCGAATCACCGTTCGCAACAGTCGCTGGCAAGTCTGCTGCAAGCTTCCGGCGTTCCCGCCATCGCCGGGATCGACACGCGCCGGTTGACCACATTGCTGCGCACCGCGGGAACGCAAAAAGCCTATCTGCATGTCGCCGACACGCCGATGACCGAAGCCGAGGCCGTCCGCCGCGCACAGGAATGGGAGGGACTCGACAACCAGGATTACGCGTCGCAAGTCAGTTGCCCGGCGCCGTACCATTGGAATACCGGCGGCCGCTTCAAGGTGGTGGCCTACGACTTCGGCATCAAATTGAACATCCTCCGCGATCTGGCGGCACACGATATGACAATCGAGGTGGTCCCGGCGCAGACGCCGGCGGAAGCGGTGCTGGCGCGCCGTCCCGACGGCGTATTCTTCTCGAACGGCCCCGCCGACCCGTCGGCGGTCGGTTACGCGATCGACGCCGCCAAAGCACTGATCGGCCGGGTGCCGCTGATGGGGATCTGCCTCGGGCACCAGCTGATCGGCATCGCCCTCGGCGCCCGCTGCGGCCGGTTGAAATTCGGCCACCACGGCTGCAACCACCCGGTCTTGAACAAATTGACCGGCACCGTCGAAATCACCTCGCAGAATCACAACTTCGCGCTGCTGCCCGAGGGGCTGCCGAAGTGCGTCGAAGTCACCCATATCAACTTGAACGACCAGACGGTCGAGGGTATCCGGCACCGCAAACTGCCGGTGTTTTCGATCCAATACCACCCGGAATCGGCGCCCGGACCGCACGATTCCAATTACTTGTTCGAAGAGTTCCAAAGAGGGATGGAGCAGCAGAAAGGCGGGAAAAATGCCTAAGAGAAACGATATCAAAAAGATCATGCTGATCGGCTCCGGCCCGATCGTCATCGGCCAGGGGTGTGAATTCGATTATTCCGGCGTCCAGGCCTGCAAAGCCCTCAAGGCCGAGGGCTATGAAGTCGTGCTGGTCAACAGCAATCCGGCCACCATCATGACCGACCCGGGCTTCGCCGACCGCACCTACATCGAACCGCTGACCCGGGACATCCTGCATGAAATCATCCGCCGCGAGCGTCCCGACGCGCTGCTGCCGACGCTCGGCGGCCAGACCGCGCTGAATCTGGCCATGGAGCTGGCCGAATCCGGCATCCTGAACCGTTACCGGATCGAAATGATCGGCGCCAACGCCGATGCGATCCGGCGCGCCGAGGACCGCAACCTCTTTAAGCTGGCGATGCAGGAGATCGGATTGGAGCTGCCCATTTCCGGCTCGGCACATACCATGGAAGAGGCGCGCGCCATCGCCGCCACCATCGGCCGCTGGCCGCTGATCATCCGTCCCGGCTTCACCCTCGGCGGCACCGGCGGCGGCATCGCCCGCAACCGCGAAGAATTCGAAACCATCGTCGCCCGCGGCCTCGCCGCCAGCCGGAACAGCGAAGTCCTGATCGAAGAATCGCTGCTCGGCTGGAAGGAATTCGAGCTCGAAGTGATGCGCGACCACAAGAACAACGCGGTCATCGTCTGCTCCATTGAGAACCTCGACCCGATGGGCGTGCACACCGGCGACTCGATCACCGTTGCCCCAGCACAGACCCTGACCGACAAGGAATACCAGATCATGCGCAACGCCTCGCTGG
>JAVBQJ010000109.1:0-11434 GCA_031549115.1 Victivallaceae bacterium | reverse complement strand
AGGGAAAAATTTCCTCAAAATTTTTCCCTCCCCCCGCTCCCCGGAAATGCGCAACCGCTGCCGTTTTTAAAGCTCTTTGCTCAGGCGCATGGAGCAGAAGTCGGGGCCGCACATGGTGCAGAACTCGCTGCGGAGGTCGTGGTCGTCGGGCTTGTTGCTTTCGCGCAGGGCTTCGGCGCGGAGTTCCCGGGCGCGTTCCGGGTCGAGCGCCAGTTCGAATTGGCGCTGCCAGTCGAAGGCGCCGCGGGCGTCGGAGATGGCGTCGTCGCGGTCGCGGGCATGGGGCCGCTTGAGCGCGATGTCGGCGGCGTGGGCCGCGATCTTGTACGCGATCACCCCGGCGCGGACATCCTGGGCGTTGGGCAACCCGAGGTGTTCCTTGGGGGTGACGTAGCACAGCATCGCGGCGCCGTTGTAAGCCGCGACGGTGGCGCCGATGGCGCTGGTGATGTGATCGTAGCCGGGGGCGCAGTCGGTGACCACCGGGCCGAGTACATAGAACGGGGCGTCGTCGCACAGTTCCTGCTCTTTGTGCATATTCATCGCGACGCCGTCGAGTGGAATGTGGCCGGGCCCCTCCACCATGGCCTGGACGTCGGCGGCGCGGCAGCGGCGCACCAGACCGCCGAGCACCTCCAGTTCGGCAAACTGGGCTTCGTCGCTGGCGTCGGCGAGGCAGCCGGGGCGCATGCCGTCGCCGAGCGACAGCGTGACGTCGAATTCGCGGCAGATTTCGAGAATACGGTCGAAGGCGGTGAAAAACGGGTTTTCGCGGTCATGCCGTTTCATCCATTTGGCCAGAATCGCGCCGCCGCGGCTGACGATCCGCAGTTTGCGTTTCTTCGCCAGCGGAATCTGTTCTTTCAGCAATCCGGCGTGGATGGTCATGTAGTCGACCCCCTGTTCGGCCTGTTCGCGCATCACCTGCAGGATGATCGTTTCGGAGATATCGTCGGCATGGCCGTTCAGGCGCGCCAGCACCTCGTAAATCGGCACGGTGCCGATCGGCACCGTGCTGTGTTCGACGATCTGGCGGCGGATGTTGGTGATGTTGGCGCCGGTGCTCAGGTCCATCACCGTGTCGGCGCCGTATTGCACCGCGAAGCGCAACTTTTCCAGCTCCTGCTTCGGGCAGCTCGACAGCGTCGAGTTGCCGATGTTGGCATTGATCTTGGTGCGCAGCGCCCGGCCGATGCCGATCGGCTGCAGATTCTTGTGATTGATGTTGGCGGGAATCACGATACGCCCGGCGGCGACACCGTCGCGAATGGCTTCGCCCGGCAAATATTCGCCGGCGGCGACGGCGGCCATCGCCGGAGTGATGATTCCGGCTTTGGCGCTGGTTACTTGAGTGCTCACAATAACTTCTCCAGTTGGGTTAATAATTTTCCAGTGGCGCCGCGGTGCGGTTCCATCGCGGCAAAGGCCCGTTCTCCGACCTCGCGCATGGCGCTGGGGGCGGCGAAGGCCTGGCGCAACGCACTTTCCAGCGTGGCGTCGGTGACGGTGACGACACCGCCGGCCTCTTCCAGAATCTTCAGGATGAAACGGAAATTCTTCAACACTTTGCCGGTGATCACCGGCTTGTGCAACAGCGCCGGCTCCAGCAGGTTATGCCCTTCGTCCTGGCCGGCCAGCGATTTGCCCATGATTACGACGTCGGCGGCCTGCATCAATGCCAGCATTTCGCCGGTGGTGTCGGCCACCAGACAGACCACCGGTTCCGGACTGCCGTCCCGGTACCGGGAGCGCTGGACGTTGGAGAGCTCCAGCCGCTGCACCGCGGCCGCCACCTCGGCGCCGCGTTCCGCGTGGCGGGGGACGAGCACCAGCCGCAGGCCGGGGAAATCCGGCTGCAATTTCCGGTAGGTCGCCGCGATCAGCTCCTCCTCCCCCGGATGGGTGCTGGCCGCCAGCAGAATGGCGCTGAAATCTTTGCCGAAATAGCCGGAATAATCGATTTGCGGCAGTTGGGCGGGGAGCGCCTGGTCGAATTTCAGGTTGCCGACCGCGACCACCGGGGCGGCGGGGCTGACCCGCAGAAAACGCTCCGCGTCGCCGGTGCTCTGGGCGCCGATGAATTGAAACTGTGCCAGCAGGGGGCCGAAAAAGCAGCGGAAACGGTAATAGCCCTTGACCGAACGGTCCGACATGCGGGCGTTGACCAGCGCGACCGGAATTTTTCGATCGCGGGTCGCCAGAATCAGGTTCGGCCAGATCTCGGTTTCGAAGATCACCAGCAGCCGCGGCTGCAGCAGCCGCAGGGTGCGGCGGACCACCCAGCCGAAATCCAGCGGCGAGAAGATCACCGCGACCCCCTCCGGCGTCTTTTCCCGCGCCAGCGCCTGGCCGGTGGTGGTGGTGGTCGAAAGCACGAAGCGCAGCTCCGGATTCTGTTTGCGCCAGGCGTTCAGCAGCGCCAGCGCCAATACGGTTTCGCCGACGCTGACCGCGTGCACCCAGACGGCGCCGCGGTACGCGGTCAATTCGGCCCGGCGTTTGCCGAACAGGCCGAAGCGCTCCGAAAAGGTGGACTTCCATCCCGGACGGCGCCACAGCTTGAACAACAACCCCGGAACGAAAAAGAGAAAGACGACCGGGAATAAAATACTGTAAATCCAGCGTACCAAAATCAGCATAAACCCATCTCTTTCGTGGCGCGGAAGTGTTTTTCCGCTCGTTGACAGGCGTCGCGGAAACGGTCGCCGCGCTCCTGGTAATCCCGGAACATATCCATACTCGCGCAGGCCGGGGAGAGCAATACCACTTCTCCGGGGCGCGCCGTTCGCAACATCGCGTCGATGGCCTCCTCGTAGCCGTCGAAACGGCTACCGGGGATGTGCCCGGCCAGGGTGGCGGCGATCTTCGGCGCCGCCCGGCCGATGATATAAGCATGGACGATCTGCCCGGCATAATCGTTCAACAGCGAGAAGTCCATATCCTTGTCGAGTCCCCCCAGCAGCAGATGCACCCGGCTTCCGGCGAATGTCCGCAGGGCCGCCGCGACGCTGGCGGGGTTGGTCGCTTTCGAGTCGTTGACGCAGCGGACGCCGTTGAAGTTCGCCACCTCCTCCAGCCGGTGCCGCCCGGTCCGGAACGACATCACCGCCGCCGCCAATTCCGGCGAACGGATGACCGCTCCGTCAAGGACACGTGAACATAACTCCAGCGCCGCCAGCAGATTTTCCAGATTGTGCTCTCCGGCCAGGTGCGTGTCGCTCTGTCGGAACAGGCGCGCGCCGTCATCAAGAATCCAGCCGTCGGCGTCGGCGCCGAAGCGCGGCGCCGCGCCGCCGGGCAAACCGTGCATCACAATCCGGTCGGCCGCCGGAACATGGCGGAAAATCGAGTATTTGACTTGGGCATACGCGTCGATGGAGTCATGGTAACGGTCGAGGTGGTCGCCGGCGATATTCAACAGCACTGCCGCTTTCGGCGCGAAGCGGTCGGCGTATTCCAGCTGAAACGAGCTCACTTCGACCACCGCCAGCGCCGGTTGTTCCGTCCGGGCGGCGAGGGTGCTGAGCGGGAGGCCGATGTTGCCGGCTTCGCTCACCGTACCCTGGTACAGCGCCTTCAGAATATGGGTTGTCAGCTCCACGGTCGTGGTCTTGCCGTTGGTGCCGGTGACGGCGAGCAGAATGCCGCGGAAGTGCCGGGCGCCATACTCGAGTTCCGACAGAATCGGCAGGCCGGCGGTCTGAGCCGCCAGCAGAAGCGGCGACTCCGGCCGGACGCCGGGGCTGACGATAACCGTATCGAATTCGTTCCAGTCCAGCTCCGCCGGGGTTGTTTCCCGGTCGGTGACGGTATGAAATTCATGACCGGTAAACGCGGTCAAAGCCTCCGCGGCGGTTCCGGAAATACCGCGCCCGATAATCAGCCGTTTCATGATTTCTGTAATTTCCTGTCAAAAACAAACCCCGCACCGGATGCCGGTGCGGGATGCGGTTTGGTGCGGGAGAAATCCCGCACCCGGGGGAAAATCCCACCCGGTCCGGAGTTACCGGCCCGGAGTCTCCGTCTTTGCCGAATCGTCGTGGTGCAGGCTGTCGACATGGGTGTCGGCGAAAACCCCGTCCCGGATGCCGATCCGCTTGCGGTGCCACAACGCCACCAACGGGCTGGCGATGAAAATCGACGAATACGTACCGATCAGAATACCGAGCAGCATCACCAGGATGAAGTCGTTGATCGCGATCCCGCCGAAAAGCAGCAGAATCACCAATACCAGCAGCGTGCTGAGACTGGTCAGCAGCGTTCGCGACATCGTCTGGTTGAGCGAAAGGTTGATGATCTGATAGTAGCTCAACTCCTTGCGCAGCGTCAGGTTTTCCCGGATACGGTCGAATACCACGATGGTATCGTTGATCGAATACCCGATGATGGTCAGCACCGCCGCGATCACGATCAGCGAAATCTCCCGCCCGAGCAGCAGGAAAATTCCCACTGCGATGATCACGTCGTGGATCAGAGCCACAATCCCCGCCATCGCGTAGGCGAATTCGTAGCGCAGCGAAATGTACAGCGCAATGCCGCAGAAGGCCATGGCGATGGCGAATAACGCGGATTTGCTGAATTCCCAGCCGACCTGACCCGAGACTATCGATTCCAGACCGCCGGAAAGCTGTGCTTCCGGATAGGTCTGGTTCAGCTTCGTCATGATCTGTTCGCCGATGGTATTGCCGCTCAGGTCGGTTGCCGCCGCCCCGGACTGGTTGTTTTCGCGCAGCAGGATTTCCAACTTCTGGCTGTCGCCGCCGGCGGCCAGGCTGACCTTGTAGGTGATGCGGGGATCCTGGAAGCCGAGTCCGTTCAGCGTGCCGGTGAGCGCGTCGGACGGCACCTTTTCCCGGTAATCGTAGGTCAGGACCGTGCCGCCGGTGAAGTCGACTCCCAATGTTTCGCCGCGTTCGATCGCGAAAATGGCGAAAGTAATCACCGTCAGGAGCGCGGAGACGCCGAGCATCGCCTTCCAATACTTGAGGTAGTTGATTTTGGCGTCCGGCGGCATGAATGACAGCATGGTCAGCTTCTTCAGGTGGAGGAAGCGCATCAGGTAGTCAAAGGTGAGGCGAGTCAGGAACACGCCGGTGAAAATACTGGTCAGAATACCGATCGCCATGGTGACGGCGAAGCCCTTGATCGCGCCGGTACCGAAGTACAGCAGGATCATCGCGGTCAGGAAGCCGGTGAGGTTGGCGTCCAAGATCACCGGAAGCACCCGGGCGTAACCGGCGTCGACAGCGGCGCCAAGGCTCTTGCCCGCGGCCATTTCTTCGCGGATGCGCTCATAGATCAGCACGTTGATGTCGACCGCCATGCCGATGGACAAAATGATACCCGCGATACCCGGCAGCGTCAGCGTGGCGTCGAAGGCGGCCAACGCCCCCAGCACCAATATGACGTTGACCGTCAGCGCGATTGAGGCGACCACGCCGCAGAAACGGTAGTAGATGAGCAAAAAGACGTACAGGAATATCAGCGCCAGAATTCCGGCCCACACCCCGTTGCGGACGTTGTCGGCACCCAGCGTCGGGTCGGTGTCGAATACCGCCTCGTCGGTCAACTGGTATTTCATCCCGCCCGAGACCAGCGCATCGGAGATGTCCTTGAGTTCTTCGGTCGAGAAACGGCCGGAAATTTCCGCCGAACCGGTCATAATCGCGTCGTTGATCTGCGGCGCGCAATACAGTTTGCCGTCCAGCACGATGGCGAGCTGGCGGCCGACATTGTTGGAGGTGACCCGGCCGAAGTCCGCCGCGCCGGCGGAGTTGAAACGCAGCATGATGCGGCGCTGGCCGAACTGGTCGACATAGGGACGCGCGTCGGTGATGCCGTCGCCGGTCATCGCCGGCACATCGCTGACATAGAACGCCTGGGTGCCGTTGGCGCCCTGGGAGGTCATCAGCGTGTAGCCCGGAACCACCAGGTTCGGATCGGCGTCATGCTGGCGCACCAGATCGGCGCTGTTTTCGTGAACCAGGGCGAACTTCAACTGCGCGCTCATTTTGATCAGACTGAGCAGCCGCAGCTTTTCTTCTTTGCTGACCACCGGAACGCGCAATGAAATCAGATCGGCGCCCATCGGATAGATTTCGGTTTCGAAAATCTTTTGGCTTTCCATGCGCTTGCGGAGGATTTCGACCGCCATTTCGCGCGATTCTTTCAAGTTGTCCATCAAGCGGTTGCGCTCTTTGGCACTGTCGGCGCCCTGCAGCTGGGCGGCCAACGCTTCGTCGGGGACCAGGCGCAGCACGAATTCCGCGCCGCCGTTGAGGTCGAGGCCGCGGCGGATACTGGCGGCGCTGCGTTTGCGGACCTCCGCCATCACGTCGCGGTTGTCCTGCATATTCTTGCCTTCCACCAACGGCGAAAAGTCCAACTTTTCCTCTGAAGCAATCTTCAGCAATGCCTCGGACTGGTACATGCCGGGCGTCACGGCCTGGAGCGCCTTGGCTTTGTTGACCAGATCGGTCAGCACCGGATCGTTCGGGTTCTTCCAGATCGTTTTGAAGGTGACGTAAAAATCCCGTTCTTTGAGCGGAATGGTGGAAAATGCGAAAATGGCGACCACCAGTACGGCGATCACCGTCCGCAGCAGCAATGGTTTCTTGTTCATCGGCGGTGAATTCCTCTGCGTTCGAAAAGGGGGGTTCGACTTACTTCGTGACGTCAAGTTTTTTCGGATCGAGCGCAGCCGGGTTGCCGCTGTCGTCGACCACGCCGGTGACGCCGTTCTTGGCGAACTCGGCCTTGACATTGTCGGCGATCTGGATGATGAACGAGTTGTCTTTGACTTCGACGATGGTACCGTACATGCCGGCGCCGGTGACGACGCGGGCGCCCTTGGTCAACTGGTTGAGCATGGCCGCGCGCTTCTGCTGCTGCTTCTTCTGCGACCGGGTCATAAAGAAAATCATCACGACGAAAATGATGATAAAGGGCAACATTCCCATCAGCCCGCCGCCGGACGACTGCTGCGGGGCCGCTTCCGGCGCGCCTTCGGCGGCGGGGACCTGGATGGTGGTTTGCGGGGCGGCCGCGGCTTCGGCGTCGGCCAGGAGGATCAGGGATTCCGGGTTCATCATACTTTTCCTTTGTATTTTCAATTGTTTATGATGCTGTTTTCCGTCCGTGACGATACGGGGTCGACTAAACATACACCGGAAAGTTGCTTTTCGCAAATCATCTTCCGGAAAAAGCGCCGAATTTCTGTGTTCCCGAAAACAAAAAATCCGGAAAAAATCGTGCCGGGGTCTTGACAACGATCGAAAAATTTGCTATAATTGATACCGGTATTTGAAATTATTACCGGTATTATTTTGGAGAGATTCATAATAATGGACTGCAAGTATCAACAGTTGGCGGAGCTTCTGGAGCATGGAATCACCGGCGGGGAATACCCGGCCGGCGCGTTTCTGCCCGGCGAACGGGCATTGTGCGATCGTTTTCAATTGAGCCGGGTGACGGTGCGTAACAGCCTCGGTTTGCTGGTGAAAAAGCATCTGGTGTCGCCGGTGGCCGGGCGCGGCTATCAGGTACTGGGAAAGCGTCCTCTCTCCAACCGGGTGCGCACACGTCTGGCCGGCGGGGTATTCCCGGGGGCGCCGCAGGTCAACAGTGAGTACATGCATGTGCCGTATCGCCTGTCCCACGCCATCGGCCGGACGCTGGAAGGCGACGATTACAGCCTGGTGATCGCGGATTCCTCCGATGATTTGCTGCGGGAGCGCGAATGTGTCCAGCGGCTGCTGCGGCGCGGCGTCGAAGGCCTCGTGGCGATGCCGTCGTTCTCGGGCGGCCCGTGGGGATCGACCGCCAATGAAGCCGGGAACTATGCGTGGTATCGGGAGCTGTACCGCAACGGTCTGCCGGTGGTGTTGATGGATCGGCAGTTGACGGGGGAGGGGGTGCCCGGGGTCTACAACGACGATGTCGCCGGTGGGGCGATGCAGGCGGAATACATGCTGGGGCGCGGTTTCCGGCAGATTATTTTCTTCGAATGCGCCCTGGACCGCCTGAGTTCCATGCGCTGCTCCGGCTATTACCGGGCGATGTTGGCCGCCGGCCTGGTGCCGCGGCAGGTGACACCGTCTGAGTTCCGGATCTCCGGCGAATGGTTGACGCCGGGGCCGCGGCATGAAGCTGAATTGGAAGCGGTGATGCCGTATATTCAGTGCGATACCGCACTGATCTGTTCGAATTTCCTGGTGCCGGCGCTGGAGAAACGCTTTCCGGGCAACCGGCATGGAAGTCACCGGGTGGAGTGGATCTGCTACGATTATCGTGCCGGCTGGGGGAATGTCCCGTGCCGTCCCTACCCGTGTGTGGTGCGGCCCACCGCCGAGATCGGCGAACGCGCCGCCCGGAAGCTGTTGCGTCTGCTCGACGGTGACGACAGCGCCGCAACTGCGGAACTGTTGTTCCCCCAGATAACCTTTTAAAATGGAAGGAGATACCGGCTGGAGCGAAATGCGATTGTGTCCTGAAACTGTCCTTTAATCCCGGAAACGGAAGGAGATGCATCATGAGCCGCAAAAGTTTCACATTGATAGAACTTCTGGTTGTGATAGCGATCATTGCCATCCTCGCCAGCCTGCTGCTGCCGGCGCTGTCGAAAGCGCGCCAGGCGGCGCAGAGCAGCAAGTGTTTGAGTAATTTGAAGCAAACCGGCCTGCTGATTGCCATGTACGCGGGCGACAACGATGGGTTTGTGCCGGAAGCCAATCCGTATTTTTCCGCCTACGATCCGTATACGACGGTTACGCCTCCGGTTGCCACCTGGGTGGCGCTGAGCCAGTTGATTTATCCCAGCGGCCTGGGAAAGCTGGTGGAGGCCGGATACATCGCCCACAAAGGCGGGGATGAGGCGACGGACGATTTGACGCCGGAAATCTTTTTGTGTCCGCATCACAACCGGGTCATCCCCGATCAGCGGTTTTATGTTTCCTACGATTACATCGGAGGCTTGAAGCGCTGCAATCTGGTTTGGGACCGCAACAACGAGCCGGTTTCCCGCTGCCGGATGACCGATGACGGAAAACTGGTCATTCTGTACGACACCATAGCCGGCTTCTGGCCGCAACAGTTTTCCAGCCACCCCGACTTAAAGGTGGGGGCGCTGGCGCTGGATGGCCATGCCTCGGTCCGGGGGCGCAACAATTACGGGCTGGGCGGGAAATTTGCGGCCTGGCTTGAAGATTAAACGGCAGCCGGGGGGAAGTCATGTTGAAATCGGTGATGATTTCCGTACTGCTCTGGTGCGGAGTCGCGGCTGAGGCCGGGGTGATATTCCGGAGCGATCCGGTTGCCGGCGCCGCGGTGTTCGACGGCTGGCGGATGCAGAAGTATGGGGACGCCGGATCGGAGGTCGTTGCCCTTCCGGTTTCCGGAGCCGCCGGTGCCGCGTTGTCCTTCATCCGCAACGCCGGCGACCGCAACTGGTGTTATCTGATCCGGGATTTTGCGCCGGGCGAACTCGGGGAGGCGAACCGGATCCGGGTGCGCTTGGCATTGTGTTCGAACCGTCCCGAACTGGTGATGGCGGTGATCGCCGAGGGGGTCACCTGGGGAGGCGACTATGAACGCTGTACCGCCGGTACCATTGAGGCGGCATTGGAGTGGAGCGAAGTGACCGTGGAGCTGGAGCGCTACAATCCGGACAAGTTCATGAGTGTGGCCGTCGGATTGGATTACAACCGTGCCGGAGTCTGGTGCGGGATCGGCCGGATCGTGGTGGAGGCGTTGCGTCCGGAGGAAACGCCGGTGGAGCTTGCGGCTTTTTCGGCTCCGGCGGTGAATTTGCCGCCGGCGTGGCTGGGCGCCTCGGTGGCCGAAAGCCGTGAAGCATTGGACGAATATCGGCAGTATTATCAGCTTTTGGGTGCGGCACGCGGTCGGGATGAGGAACTTGAGCGGGAGTTGGACCGGTGGCAACAGTTGTTGGAGCAGCTTGCCGCCGGCAGCGGTACGCTGGAAAGTTGGAAGCAACTGGAGCTGTTGCGGTCGGAGCTGGGGCAGTGGCAGTATGCTTCCGCGTGGATCGATGAACTGGCGGGGTGGGACGATGCCGCATTGCTGCCGCCCGGCCGGGCGGAGCCCCGGAAGTTCCGGAGCGGTTGCAATATGCGGGAAACGGCGGTGCTGCTTCTGGCCAACAACAGCGTGGATACCGCCGGGTTTGAGCTGCGGCTTACCGGTTCGTTGGCAAAATTGACCCGGATTTATACCGCGCGCAAAGTCGACGGGGCTTATGACTGCCTGGTGCCGCTGCCGCCGGATGGGGTGGTGGAGCTCGGACGGCAGCAGGTGGAGGGGGTGATATTGGAATTGGCAACGGCGCCGGATACCGCTTCCGGGGTTTATACCGGAGAGCTGGCCATTGTGCCCTTTGACGGCCGCCGGCCGGAACAGGTCATCCCGCTGGAATTGGAGGTGCTGCCGGTGACCCGGCCCGAAACGCTGCCGTTGGCGGTGATGCAGTGGGACTATGCCGCCGGCTTGGAGCCGGCGATGATGGCATTGTTGCATGAGTCCGGGGTGAATGTATTGTGCCTGCCGTTGGGAGGCGAGGCGGCACCGGCGAATTTTGCGGTAATCGACCGGGCGGTGGCAGCATTCGACCGCCAGTGGGGGCGCGGCAATTATACGTTGTTTTTTGAAACCTGGTTTATCCGGAACGCGAACGGCTGGCGCCCGGAATTTACCGCCTGGCTCGACGCGCTGGCGGCGGCTTGCGCAAAGAACGGCCTCGGCTACGATGACTGGATTCTGCATATCTACGACGAGCTGTTGAACGACGAATTTTACGATGCCGCGCAAGCCATCAAGGCGCACAACCCGGACATCCGGATCTTTTCCGATAAGCTGGTGCCGTCGGTGGAGACGATCCGGCAATTCGCCGCCGTGGTCGATTTCTGGTCGCCGATTACCCGGAAGCTGCATATCGCCGACGCGGGGACGCGGGAGGCTTTTGCGGCGATGCGGGCCTCGGGACTGCCGGTGTGGGGCTACAATTGCGATGCGGTGCCCGGGCAGGCGCTGACCGAATACCGGTTGCAGCCGTGGCTGGCGTGGGTGGAGGACTTGCACGGCATCAGCTTCTGGACGGCCAAAACCCTGTCGTGGCGCAGCGGGACCGGGGCCAGAAATTACGGCATGCACTATCCGGCCGGCGACGGGGCGTATTACCGGAGCCGCCGGGGCTTGCAATGGCAGATCGGATTGGAGGAATACGGTATTTTTTCGTCGCTGCCGGATTCGGCAGAAACGGAACAGCTGCGCCGGGAGATTCGGGAGGTGCTGCGGAATGCGGATGCGAAAGATACCGGGTCGCGGATGAACGAAATCAGGCAAAGAGCGCTGGCGTTGCTGATGGAGCAAAGCACGGAAATTGCCGGGAAATAAAAAAAATCCGGGAAAAATCAGGATG
>JAVBQJ010000062.1:0-45908 GCA_031549115.1 Victivallaceae bacterium | reverse complement strand
ATGGCGCCCGGATCGCCCGCCTCCGCCGCCTGGCGGAGCAGCGCCAGCGCCTTGGGAATATCCTGCGCGGTGAAGCGGCCGGTCAGATAATAATTGGCCAGTCGCGCCTGGGCCAGCGGCACACCCTCTTCGGCGGCTTGCCGGTAGAGCGCGAAGGCGCGTTCCGGGTCGGGCGGCGTGCCCAGGCCGTATTCGTAAGCATAAGCAAGCTTGGGCCGGGCGTCCGCGGTGTGCAAGGCGGCCGCTTTTTGCAGCAGCTCCAGCATCTTCCGTTCATCGCGCGGCACGCCGACGCCGGTCAGGTAAAGATCGGCCAGCGCCAACATCGCCTCCGCGTCGTTCGCCGCAGCGGCTTTGGTCAGCAGCGCGGCCGCTTCGGGGAGATATTGTTCGCGTTTGCCCGGATCGGGGTGGCGCAAATAGGCCAGCGCCAAGGCGCGCCAGGCCGGAGGCAGGTTTTTGGTCGCCAGTTGCTGCAAAAGCGCGATTCCGGCGGGGAAATCGGGCGGAATCGCTTCGCGCGGCCGCGCCGCGTCCAAATCCGCCGGGACCCCCTGCAAATAGTAGTCGGCCAGCAGCAGTTGCGCTTCGGGCAGATTTTGCGCGGCCGCCTGCCGGAGCAATTCCAGCGCGCGATGGCGGTTGAATTCCACGCCGTGACCGCCGTGATAGCAGAGCGCCAGATTGTATTGCGCTTCCGGGATGCCGTTGCGGGCGGCGCGTTCTCCCCAGTAGGCTCCCCGGGTGGCGTCGGCTTTGCGTCCGCCGCCGCGGAACCAGGCGTAGCCCAGCTCCAACTGCGCCTGGCCGTCATTCTGCAAAGCGCGTTCCCGCAAAGGATCGTTGCCGGGTTCGGGGGCTGGGGGAGCCTCCGCCGCGCGTCCCGTTCCGGCGGCGAGCAGCAGCATCGCGCAGCAGACGGTCAGGCGGCGGAAGGATTTCATGGTTGAGTTACTTCATTGTCGCTTTGAGTGCGGCCAGTTCCGCGGTCAGCGCTTCAATTTTGGCGGTCAGCTTTTCGACCTTTTTAGGCAGCGTCCAGCGCGCCATGTACTCGCGCTGGGTTTCCGCCGGAGTGCCCAGCGCAATGGCGCCGGCCGGCACGCTTTTGACCACGCCGGAGGTGCCGGCGACCTGAACGCCGTCGCCGAGGGTGATGTGGCCGTTGACGCCGCTCTTGGCGCCGAGCACGACGCCGCGCCCCAGCTCGGACGAACCGGCGATGCCGCACTGGGCGACCAGGATGGAGCTTTCGCCGATGACGACGTTGTGGGCGATCATGACCTGGTCGTCGATTTTGACGTTGCGCTTGATCCAGGTTTTGCCGAAGCGGGCGCGGTCGACGGTGGTGTTGGCGCCGATTTCGACATCGTCGTCGATTTGAACGATACCGGTCTGCGGCACTTTGATCAGGCCTTGCGGACCCGGCACGAAGCCGAAGCCGTCGGCGCCGATCACCACGCCCGGATGCAGGATAACTTTGTTGCCGAGCACGCAGCGGTACATCATCGTGACATTCGCGTAGAGAATGCAATTCTGGCCGATTTTGCACTCATGGCCGACGTAGACTCCGGCGCCGATCACGGTATTGTCGCCGATTTCGGCCTGCGCGTCGATCACGGCATTGGCGCCGATGTGAACGTTCTGCCCGATTTTGGCGTCTTCGGCGACCACGGCCGACGGATGGATGCCCGGTTTCCATACCGGCATCGGCGGCGCGAATACCATGATTACCTTTGAGAAGGCGAAATCCACATTGTCGCAGACCACGAAAGTGCGGTCATTCAACGGTTCGTCGGCCAATTCCTTGCACACGAGAATGATCCCGGCCTTGGTTTCGCCGAGCTGGTGCTGGTATTTGCGGTTGCTGATGAAGCTGGCCTGTTCGGCGGTGGCGTTCTTGACCGAAGCCACTCCGGTGACGGCGCGGTCCGGATTTCCGACAATGCTTCCCCCGACCAATTCGGCGATGGCGGCGGCGGTGATTTCCCGGTAGCTCATGATATGATATCCTTTTGTTGACGATTGCGTGTTGTTTACGGGGTTGCTTCCGCCGGTTTTTCGGCGGGCGGCGTCTCCGGCTTGGCCGGTTTCGGCGGTTTGGCCGCCTGCGCCGGAAGCTGATTGCCGCGGTTGAGTTCGTCGATCAGCGATTGCGTGATATCCAGCGAAGGGCTGAAATAAACCACCGACGGCATATCGGTGTTGGCGCCGCGTCCGGAGACATCCAATACCAGTTGATACCCCTCGACCGCGGCCCGTTTGGCCACCATGGCGGTGATGTCCGCCATGATGTCGTCGCGGCGTTTCCGGGTCAGATCCTGAAATTCGCGCGCCTTATCGGCGCCGTACGTCTCCATTTCATTGCGCTTGGCCTGAATTTCCCGCGATTTGCGTTCGGCGGCCTGACGTTTGTTTTCGCGTTCGACCACGTCCAGCGCGATATTCTGGGAGCTGTCGCGCAGCACCTTGAACTCGTCCTCCATTTTGGCGGCTTCCGCGGAAAGGCTGTTCAGATACTTCTGGTATTCCAGGCGCTGGTCGTTGATGAAGGCTTCGTAAATCGGAGTCTTGTAATATTCCTTGAATACCTGCTCCAGGTTGAATACGGCGACTTTCGTATCTGCGGCGGACAGCATGAAAGCCAGGGCGAAAACGGCAAAGGTCAGAACTTTTTTCACGATAACATACCTCCCGGCGAGGGGTGATTCAAAATTGGGCCCGGGATTTCTCCACTTCGATCTGGGCGAGGGCGATCAACTCCAACAGCTTTTGCTCCCGTACCGACTCCGGCAGCGCGTTGAAGACATCGAGCAGGATTTTTTCATCGCTGTTCAGGTTGGCCAGGTCATGGAGCCGGCGCGCCGGTTCGCCGATGACCGCCGGCGGTTCCGGAGCCTGGTTGGCGTCGCCTTTCAGATAGGGAGCCAGGAACGGCATCAGCTGATCCATGGTATCCTGGCCGATGGACTGGCTTTTGCGGGCCAGGAAGCGGCTGAGGGTTTCGATTTTGACTCCGGTGCGCCGCGATACCTCCGTCAGCGATCCCATGCCGGAAACACAAAGTTGCAATGCTTTTACCAAATCGTCGGTAAGCTTCATAATTTCACCTTTCCACAATGTTTTGTGAAATATACACCGCAATTGCTCCGAGTGCAAATGGCGCCTCCGATTCCGGCTTCGATAAAATTGTCATTTTTTTTGTTTTTGCGGCTAAGAAAAGTACGGATTGCGTGTCATATTATAGGAAGCACCTTATCGGGGCGCCCCGGCAAGGCAATGGAAAATTTTGATGGAGTGACAACATGGCAACCGCAGAGATGATCGATTTGCTGGTGCGTACGTACCAGCATGAGCTCCTGTGTTATGCCCGAATGCTGTTGCGCGATCCGGACGCGGCGCAGGACGCGGTGCAGCACGCGTTCGTCGCGCTGGCGCGGCGGCCGCTGGACGGGCTGGACAATCCGCGCGCCTGGCTCTACCGGGTGGTACGCAACGACTGCCTGAGGCAGAAACGCAAAAAGGCCAGGGTGACGTATATGGAACGCATTCCGGAGTCGCCGGAGGAAGCCGTGCCTCCGGCGGATCACGAATTGGCGGCGCACGACGACCGGCAAGTGTTGCGCGAGGCGGTGGACAAACTGCGCGACAACTGGAAAGAAGTGGTGATATTGAAGTTTCAGGAACATCTCAGCTATAAAGAAATTGCGGCATTGACCGGATTGTCGGTCAGTCATGTCGGGGTAATTCTCCATGACGCGCTCCTCGAGCTGCGCCGGAATTGCCGAAAGGAGCTGATATCATGATGAATTGCGAACAAATCAAAAATACAATGGTGGCGTGGCTGACCGGCGAGTTGGAGCCGGAACAGGCGCGCGAAGTGGAGGCGCATCTGGCTGAATGCGCCGAATGCCGTGCCGAAGCCGAAGAGCTGCGCGCGTTCCTGCCGGAGCTGGAAGAAGCGCTGAAGCCGGAGCCGCAGGAGCTGGCCCCGGAGCGGCGCAACGCGATCCGGCTGGCATCCAAGCGCTCTCCGATCTGGGGGGGGATTGCGGCATTGTTGTGCTTTGTCCCGATCATTGCAATTCTCGCATCGATGCTGCTGCCGGCGCTGTCCAGGTCGCGGGGCCGGGCGGAGTCGATGCAGCGGGGCCGGGATGAATCGGCGCGCATGCAGAAGATGCACGAGGAGGAACGAGTACTGGCGGACACCGACATGGCTCCGGACTTTTTTGCTGCGGCTCCCGGCGGTTTCGGCAGCGACAGCGATGGTTACGTCAGTGGCAACGGCGGTTTCGTCAGCAATGGTGACGGCAGTTCTGCTGCTGCTCCCGTTATGAGAGGCATGGGCGGTATGGGGGCTGCTCCGGTAGCCGCTGCAACCGCTGTGGCTCCGGCTTTCGGCGTCGCCAGACCGGCTCCGGAAGCGCCTGCGGCTCCTCCGGCACTTGGCCGGGAGGCTGCTGCCGGAGGTATGGCGCTTGGAGCCAGAAGTTCCGACCGCAGCGACAAAAAGCGGACTGTGAGCGCTCCGGCAAAAGCGGAAATGGAAATGGATGCCGGGCGCTTGGCGGGCGGTGAGTTCGTCATGAGGGATAGTGCGGCGGCACGAGGTGGCGAAGGGCCCGAACCGGCTCGCGCCAAGATGGATGCGAATGCCGCGTGGCAGGATGTGGCAGTGGCGGAAGCGTTGGAGCCGATGGCGGGATACGCGACCGGATTTGCCGTGGCGGAGGCCATGACGAACAATGCGGCGAAAAAAGATATCGAGGAGTTGGAATTGGCTGAGCTCAACAGGCGTTCGGAGTTCTATATGCTTTCGATTGAAGTGCCAAGCCAATTGCCGCGGATGGTGCCGACGGTGGAAAATCCGGTTTCGACCTTCGGGATCGATACGGACACCGCGTCGTATGTGATGAACCGCGACCGGATCCGCAACCGGCAGCCGGTGGAGCCGGCCACGGTGCGCCCGGAGGCGTTCGTCAACTATCTGGATTACCACTACACACCGCCGTCGCAGGAGACGTTTCAGTGCACGCTGGCGGCGTCGCGGCATCCGTTCCGCGCCGAACACGCGGTGCTGGCGGTGGCGGTGCAGGGGGCGGTATTGGGGCCGGATGCCGGCAGCCTTTCCCAGTTCGGCGTTATCGTCGACGCTTCCGGATCGATGGCGTTGAACGACCGCTGGACGCCGGCGGTGCAAAGCGTCGAATTGCTGCGGGAGCGGATCGGCGAAAATGGAACATTGACCACCGCGTATGTGTCCAATCGCACACCGGGCGGCAGCCAGGAGTTCGCTCCGGCGAGTCCGGGCGGAAGTGCGGATTGGTCGCCCGGGATTATGGAGGTTTGTTCCCGGATGAAGCAGTTGGAACCTTCCGACGCCGTCAACCGGCAGATTCTGCTGATCACCGACGGAATGTTTTATCCGGAGGCCGCTACGCAGGCCGAGCTGCTGCAGTTGGCGGAGGTGCTGCGGAATCGCGGATTCACCTTCAATGTGCTCGGCTTCGGCGAAGCGGGAAACAATACGTTTCTGGAGAAGTTCGCCGAAAAAGGCGGCGGCGTACTGCTGTATGTGGATGGTCCGGAGGAGGTCGAACGGATCTTCACCGACCAATTCGAAGCGCGCTTCCGGCCGATTGCCGAAGACGTCAAAATTCAGGTGGAGTTCAATCCCGCCGTGGTGAAAGCCTACCGTCAAATCGGGTATGAAGACCGGATGTTGACGCAGGAGCAGTTCCGGGACGACAGTGTCCGGGCGGCGCCGGTGGGGTCGGGGCAGGCGGTTACGGCGCTCTACGAGTTGGAGTTGGCGCCGGGGGTACAGCCGGAATCGCCGCTGGCGACGGTACGGGTGCGTTACCGGGAGCCGGGGGCGTTCGGGGCGCAGGAGTTCGAGCGTTACTTCCCGGCCGGGGCGGTCGGCGCGGAGTTCGTCGCGATGCCGGATGCGTTCCGTTACGCGGTGCTGATGGGGGAATGGGCCGAAAGCCTGCGCTACCCGGAAGCGCCGAAGATGGGGCAGCCGGCGGGGATTATGGCGCTGCTGCCGGCGCCGGCGGATTGGAAACAACAGGAATTTCTGCAGCTGCTGCAGATGATGCGATAGAAAAAGAAAATAAAAATAGAGCCGCGAAGCGGCGGTTTGCCCTCCGTCATACGGGTGGCACGTGCCACTGCCTGTGGGGCATCCCTCGTTGGGGATGCCCGGTAAAGCAATGGCTTGCAAGGCGCCGCACCGGCGGCGGAGGGAAAGCGGAAGTTATGTTTACCGGAAAGGAGCGGGCGATGCGATATCGATTCCAATGGTTGATGGTGGTTTTCGCGGTATGGTGTGCCGGAAGCGCAATGGCGTCGGCCGTGTTGGAGCAGTTGACGCTGAACGGCAATGTCGCCTCCGACCGCTGCGAAGTCGTGATCGAGTGGCAGATGCAAGTGGAAGCACCCGGCCGTTACGAATTGGTCACGGGGGCGTTGGCGCCATTGGCGGAGGCGGAGTGCGTCGGCCGTAAGGAATCGTTCTGGCGTTCCGCGCCCGCCGGACGGGTGATCCGGAGTGAAAAAACACTGGTGCTGGAAGCCGATGCGCCGGGGTGGTTCCGCATCTCGCTGAAAGCGGTGCTGCCGGTCACGGAACAGGGAGCGCAGCGCAGCGTGAGTTTGGAGTTTCCCGCCGCGATCAAAGCCGGATTTGCGTTGCAATTTGCGCCGAACCAGGTGGATTTCCGGGTGCTGGAAGCGCTGAACACCACCGCGTCGGCCACTGCCCTGTCCGGTCTCTGGGGCGGCGGCAACTGGCAGCTGGATTGGAAGGTGGCGGTGGACGAGCACGCCGGACTGGTGGTCGGATACGACTCCTCCACCGTGGCGGCGGTCGATGCCGGTACGGTGCGCCGCGTCACCGATTTCCATTTTTTCACCACCCAGGGGGAACTGCGGGAGTTGCGTTTCGCGGTGCCGGAGGGGAATCTGGTGAATGCCGTGGAGGCGTCGTGCCCGCTGGAGCGCTGGTATTTCGACCGGGAGCGGCAGTTGTTGAGTGTCTGGCCGGTACGGAATTTCCCGGCGGATTTCCGCTTGTCCGTCCGGCTGGAGCGGGCGCTTGCCGGGCTGCCGGAACAAATCGTGTTGAAGCCGTTGTTGCCGGAAGAGGCGCGGCAGAACAACGCCGAATGGCTGATCGGCGCCGGGCCCGGCATCAAGTTGACGCCGGTCAAATTGGGCAACCTGATTCAGACCGCCGGAATCCCGCAATTGGAAAAGCTGGCGCACGGCTATTACGCGAATTTGCGGCAACTGACCAGTTTTCACGCCGCCGGCGACTTTGAAGCGGTCTTCGAAGCGGCGGCGATCATGCCGGTTTATACCTCGGAAAGCGAAACCGCGATCCAGCTCAAGGAGGGGGTGCTGGCGGTGCGCTATGACGGCTTGCTCACGGTGCGGGACGCGCCGTTGAAGGAGGTCACGGTCGAATACGACGGTACGTTGGAATTCAACCGGCTGCAGAGTGATTTTCTGCGGCCGCAGGACTACGAGCTGGAAACGGCTGCCGACGGCCGCAAGGCGATCCGGCTGCAATTCCCCAAAGAGATTACCGGTACGGCGTCTTTTTCGCTGCACTTCGAACTCGACCTCAAGAAGCAGCCGCGCTGGGCGCTTTCCGGCTTCGAAGTCGTAGGGGCCCGGGGCGGGCGCGGTACGCTGCTGGTGACCGCCGAGCCCGGATTGCAGCTCGCCGGGGTGAAAAGCTCCGGGATCACTCCGGTCCACCCTGACACGCTGGCGGTCCGGGTGGCCGGACTGTTGCAGGCGTACTTGTACCGGGAAAGCGGTTGGAAGCTGGCGGGGAGCGTCGAAGTGGCGCCGCGCCACATCACCGGAGAGGTATTCAGCCTGGTTTCAGCCGGGGAGGGCGGGACATTCGGTTTGACGCTGTTCCCGTTCCATCTGGGCGGCGCTCCCGCCGACCGGCTGGTATTCCGGATCAGTGACCGTTACGAGAATGTCGAATTCAGCGGCGCCCCGCTGGCGCGAACCCGGAAAATCGACGACAAGACCGACGATGGCTTTTATCTGTTCGAAGTGTATTTGCGCGGACGTCACTCCGGCGATCTGGTGCTGCTCGCGAGCTATGAAATTTCCTCTGCCGAGGATGGCGTGCTTCCGGCCGGCGCCATCGGCTGTGTCGGCGCCGAACCCGAAGCGCGCTACATCGCGGTTTCCGGGCTGAAAAGCATGAATTCCGCCACCGTTGCGGCCAATGACGCGCAGGAAATTGAAGCGGACGAGTTGCCGGCGGAATACCGCAGCATGATCAACAATTCGTTGCTGCAGGCGTTCCGGAGCGCCGACGACCTGGGGGTCGCGGTCAAGCTGAACGCCTTTGCCAAGGAGCCGCTGCCGCCTTTGCTGGTGACGTATGCCGATTACCGGACCCGGATTGCCGCCAGCGGCCAGGCGGTGACCGAGGCATTGTATCAGGTCAAAAACGCCACCGCGCAGTTTCTGCAATTGCGTCTGCCGCCGGCGGCGCAGCTGTGGCAGGTCAAGGTCAACGGCGTATCGGAACGCGCCTCGGTGGCCGACGGCGTGCTGTTGATCCCTCTGGGGCGTCCGTTGGATATCAACGAATTGGGCGTGGTGGAGATATCTTACGCGCAAACTTTCGAAGCGCTTGCGGATGGGCGGAAGATCGATTTCGCGCTGCCCGAGGTGCTCGCGCCGGTTCAGAGGCGGCAGTCCCAATTGGAATTGCCCGGTGACTTCACCATCCGCGACGGCCAGGCTGCCGGTGCTCCCGCCTCCGGGCTGGGGGCGCTCCTGAGCCGTCCGGTGTTGCGGCTTGCCGCGCGGACGCTGCCCTTGTGGGGGCTGGGCGTCATCTGCGGACTGGTGACGCTGCTGTTGAGTTACGGCCTGGCGCGGCGGCGCCGGAGCTGGAGTTGGGCCGGTGCGGTTCTGGGGGCGGGGTTTCTGGTCATCTGGACATTGGCGGCCGTGGTTTCGTTCGGCAATATCCGCCATTGGGGGGCGCTGGCGCCGATGCCGGTCAATGTGGCGATGATGGCGGAGGCGGCGGATTTCGGCATGGCTTCGACCGTCATTCCGCTGGACATCTGCCGGGTGGGAAGCGCTCCGGTGATGGCGTGGGGCAGTTTGATCGCGGCCGGAATCGTGCTGGCGGTCGCGTTGGCGCTTTACGGCTTCAAACGTTGGCGCTGGCCGTTGATCTGGGGCGGGGCCGTGACGGCGGCGCTGGTCGCGGTCTGGGCGGTGCAAAGTCCGGCGGCGATGATGGTGCTGGTTTTGGCCGGCGCCGCCGGCGGCGCGCTGGTGGTGCCGTTGGCGTTCAATATCGCCTGTTACCGTTATTGGAAACGGACGGCGTTATTTCTGCTGCTCACGTGCTGCACTTGTCTGGCGTGGGCGAAAGTCGACGACTACCGGATCGATCTCAAACTGGACGGTGAAAACGTCATCGTTCAGGGCACGCTCCATTTCCAATTGGACGCGGATGAATTTCTGCAGCTGACAATCCCCGGGGTACTGTTGACCGATTGGCAGATTCCGGAGGATTGCACGATTCTGAAGAATGCAAAAGGGGCCTGGTTCTTGAAGGCCGCCCGGAACGTGGAGGGCGTCGCGACATTTCACGGATTGAGGCAACTTATCGATATCAAGGCGGGCCGCGGTGTGAGTGTCTGGCTGCCGGAGGCATTCCGCGGTACCGTTGTCGTCGCGCATGACGATACATTTTTCTGGAATACCACCCGCGCGATTGCCATGGACCGTTTGGAAAACGCGGATGTCTTTCGCTTCGACAACACCATCAGAGCCAATTTTTTCTGGCTGACGCGCCGGACAGCCGGCGAGCAGGCGGTGGAGCTTCAGGCGAACTTCGAGTCGACGCTGTCGTTTCGGCGCGACGCGGTGTTCGCGGATATTCAGGCGCGTATCAGCATCCCCCAGGGGCAGGTGAACGAGCTGACGTTCGTCGTCCCGGAGGGGTTGTCGGTGACGCAGGTGGAAGCTTTGGAGTTGAACACCTGGCGCTTCGATGCCGAATCGCGGCAATTGAAGTTGTATTTCAATCAGTGGCTGCCGGCTGAATCTACCGTGGCATTGAAGACCGCCCGGCACTGGAACGCATTGCCGCAGCAGTGGCAATACCGGGTGCCGCACCTGGCCGGGGCGCGTCTGGAATACGGTTCGGCGCTGTTTTTCTCCTCGCCCGATGTCCGGGTGGCAATTCAGCAGGCGCAGGGGGCGACGCCGATGGAACACCGCGCCGGAAAGGATGGAATTGTGCCGGTGGCGGCATTCCACTACGGCGAACAGGCCGAATTCCAGTTGGCGATCGAAGACGTGAAACCGGAATTGCGGGTGGAAGAGCAGACCGAAGTCCGCTATGAGGATGAACGGGTCACCCTTTCCAGCCAGATTCTGCTGGAGGTCGTCAAAGGCGGTGTATTCACCGCGGATATCGAACTTCCGGCCGGATTCGAAGTCGGTTCGCTCGCCGGCATCGGCAATGACGATTGGGAGGAAGTCCGGCAGCCGGGCAAAAGCGGCGTGCTGCGGCTGCATTTCCGCGAACGGCTGACGGGAGCGGTGCGTTTTCAGCTCGGTTTGACCCGGCTGGCCGATCGGGCTTACGCGACGGAAAATGTCCCGCGTCTGACGGTCGTCGGCGCGACCAAGCTGTCCGGCTTGCTCACGGTGGCGGCGGAGCGCGGCACCACGCTTTCGGTAACCTCCCGCGAGGGAGCGGTCCTGGCGGAAAGCCGCCCGGAAAGCAGCAACAGCCTGGTGTTCAAGCTGCTGAATCCGCAATGGAAACTGGGGTTGCGCTTCGACGCGACGCCGCCGTGGATTCAGGTGACGACGCAGCAGAGCGTCCGGATGCGCTTGAACAATGTCGATACCGAACTGGAGGCCTCGTTCAAGATCGAAAACAACGGCATCAAAGCGTTGACGGTGCAATTGCCGCCCAACTGGACGCTGCCCGAATTCGACGGCCGGTTTATCGGCAAGATGGTGCCGCTGGCGGATGGACGCTGGCAGTTGGAAATGACCCGGAAGATCGACCGGGAATACCGGTTGCGGATTCGCGGCCGCCTGGCTCCGGACGAGGAGGGGGCAATTCCGGTACGCGCGGCGGCATTCATGGACACTTCGGCCCAATCCGGGACGCTGGCGGTTTACACCAGCGATTCGCTGGAGCTGAAAACGCCGTCGCTGTCCGGGGATATCAGCGAACAGAACTCCCGGAATCTGCCGCCGGAGTTGAGCCGGCTACAGTCCGGGAGCACGCCGGTGGCGGCGTTCCGTACCGTCGGCACACAGTGGCAGGCGGATCTGGCGTCGGTCAGCAACCAGGCCGCCGGTGTGATCAAGGCGACGGCTTCCGGGTTGTCGCTGGCGACGATGCTGGCGGATACCGGGGTATTGCTGACCCGCGGCACGGTGACGGTGGAAAACGCCGGCGAGACCTTCCTGGCGATTGCCTTGCCGGAGGGAGGGGACTTCTGGGGCGGGAAAGTCAACGGGATTCCGGTGGAAGCGGTGCGTTCCGCGGCCGGACGGATTTTGCTGCCGCTGGAGCCGGGGCCGCAGCAGGTGGAATTTTTCTACCTGATTCGGGGGGCGCGCCCGGAAGCCGGATACGACGGCAAATTGACCGGTCCGCAATTGGAAATCCCGATCAAGAATATCCGCTGGGAGCTGTTTTATCCGCACGGTTTCACCCTGCGCCGTACCGGTGGCTCGCTGGAAGAGCGCCGGGAGCTGACGCAGCTGTGGCGCGATGACTACGGCAGCATGGGGAAGGGCGCCGGCTGGAACAAGGAAAAGTTGATGCTGGACGGCCGTAATCTGACCCAGTCGGGCGATATTCAGGCCTCGAACCGGATGATGCAGCAGGCGTTGGATATGACCGCCGATGCCGCAATGCGCAATGATCTGGCCGGCGAAATGCTGTTGAATAACCGCGAGTTCAATTTGTCGAACATCTCCAAGCGCCAGAGTTCGCTGGCGCGGAGCCGGGCGCAGAGTGAACCCTTGAACGCCCCCGACATGAGCGGCGGATTCGGTTCGATGCAGCAGGGCGCCACGGGCGGATTCGGTGCGCCGCAGCAGGCGGCCAATCCGTATTTGCAGGAGGTCGCGGACAAGATTTTCACCCAGCAGCAGGCCGTTTACGCCGCGCCGCAGATATTCGAACTGGCGTGGAGTCCGGCGGGGACCCCGGTCGTGTTCGAACGGGCGATGGAAATCAATCGGGATGCGCCGCTGGAGGTTGCGTTCACGTTGGACGGCGGAGAGGCCGGGCGTGATTGGCGCGGCGTCATCGTATTTGCCGTCATTATATTGGGATCGGCGCTGCTTCTGTGGGGCCTGGTTCCGAAGCGTGAGAAAAGTGTAAAATTCTGAACCATAGGAGGAATTTATGAAGAAACAATGGTTTTGTACTCTGTTGGCGGTCGCCATGGCCGGGTCCGGCATGGCGGCGGAGGAGATCTCGTCGCCGGTCCGTAAGCTGGATGTATTCAAAAACGGCATCGGCGTGGTCGAACGCTCGCTGGAAATGCCGAAAACGGCGCTGGATGGCGTTTACCGGTATTTGAAGGTGCCGACTTCGATTCAAGGAACATTCTTTATTTCCGGCGCGGAAAAGGCGCAGACTTCGGTTTTGACCGAATATCTCGAAGAAGCGGCCAAGCCCTATTCGGCGGATTACGCGACGCTTTACAGCGGAAAAACCGTCACCGTGCAGCTGCGGGACCGCAACGGCGATGCCGCTTCGATCATCACCGGCGTGGTGATGGCGCCGGAAAAGCCGCCGATGCCCGGAGAGCCGGTCGAATACTCCCACGGCATGATGATGCCGCGGCTGTTGATCAAAACGTCGCAGGGGATCGCCGCGGTCAATGTCGGCGATATCGCCAGTATCACCGGCTCCGGGATCAATGCGACGCAATCGTTGTGGAAGAGCGTACTGCAGATCAACACCCCCAATCCGTTGAAAGACGCCCGGCTGCATTATCTGGCCAAGGGCATCGCCTGGGTACCCTCGTACCGGATCGAACTCACGTCGCGCGACCGGATGAATATCGCCCAGACTGCGGTGCTGCGCAACGAACTGGAGGATTTCACCGATGTCGAAGTCCGGCTGATCTCCGGTTTCCCGAATATCCTGTGCCAGAATGTCAATTCGCTGATGAGTCCGGATATGACTCTGGACATGTTCTTCCATCAGCTCAACGGCAGCGGCGGCAACGCGCCGGTGCCGATGCAGAAGCTGATGCGCAACAACATGATGGCCTTTGCCGCCGATATGGAGACGGGGGGAGGGGCCGCCGTGCCGCAGCTGCCGCCGGACGGCATGGATATGTTTTTTCAGCCGGTGGGCAAGCTGTCGATGAAGAAGGGCGAATCGCGTTATCTGGAGCTGGCACAGGCGCAGACCCCGTACCGCAGGCTGTTGGAGTGGACCATCCCGACCCAGCAGGAGCTGGAGCGCTTCGGCTACAACAACCCGGAGCGGGAAAAGGCGTTGAGCGACATCTGGGAGTGCGTCGTATTCCAGAACCCGTTCGATTTTCCGCTGACCACGGCGCCGGCGGCGCTGTATTCGCAGGCTGACTTCAGCGGTCAGGCGGAGCTGGCGTGGGTCAATCCGAAGCAGGAGGCCACGCTGAAAACCACCAAGGCGCTGAGTATCAAAACCGAAGTCACCGAAGTGGAGGACATCTCCAAGTCCAAGTCGCGTGAAAGCGTGACCTATAACAACACCACCATGCAGCGCGTTCACTTCAAAGGCACGATCGCATTGACCAACTACCGCGATCAGGCGGTGGAAATCCGCATCAAAAAACAGCTGTTCGGCCAGGATGTCACCGGTTCGGATACGCCGAAGGTCACGGTATTGCCGCAGAACTGGCGCACCGCCAATCTGTTGAATCAACTGGAATGGACGATCACGCTCGAACCGAAGGCGGAAAAGTCGCTGACCTTCGATTATTCGATGCTGCTCTGAGGGCTGTAGGGGGCGGCGGTGCGGGCATACGCCAGCGTCGCCGCCAGCGCCCGGTCGAAGGCGTCTTGCGCCATGGCTCCGGATGCCAGACGGCGCAGCCGGGCGACGATTTCGGAAACCCGGTATTCGAAGCAGGGAGCCATGGCGACCGGCTGCGCGGCCGGAGGCCGGAGCAGCCATTCCGTCAATTGCGCGGTAACCGCGGCGATGTCGCACAGCGCCACCGGCGCGTCCGCCAGGATGGTGGGTTCGATGCCGTGCGTAAGCTGCCACGCGAAGGTGCATACCGCCGAATTGTAGGCGATCTTGCCGCCCGGCCCGAAGGTATTCGGCAGCAATATTCCGGTATGGCTGCCGCCGGAGCGCGCCGCCCAGGCATCGAAACAGGCCCGGCTGTCCCGCTTGGAGGCGTGATACGGGGTATCTTTGGGTTCATGGGTGGTGGAGATGAAATACAGGCGGCCGCGCCACCGCGCAGCTTCCAGGCGCTCGACCAGCGTGTGCGCGAGCGTCATATTGATCCGGTACAATTCTTCCACGTCGGCCGCCCGGCTGACTCCCGCCGCCATCACCAGACTTTCACAGTCGGGCAATGGCTGTTGAGCGCAGCTCCACCATTCACGGGGAATGACAAGGGGCGCGAATTCTTCGCGCCCCGCTAGTGTCGTGTCAACGTCAAATTTGGAGCAAGATTGCGATTCAGCCGGAGGCCGGTTTGCGCTGATCCGGTCGGCCGCTACCGACGTAACGGCCGCGCCGGAGCAACGCAAATCCGGGACCGGCTGAACGCAACCGCTTCGCGGCAGCTCATTTGCGCATTCCGCCGCGGGTCGATGGCTGGCGTGATGGTCACATCGCTCTGCGCCATCGGCGCACGGCGGCTCTGCGCAAAATGAAGCTGTCTTGCTGCAAATTTGGCGTTGACACGACACTAGGTATTGCCGGAGCGCGTTTCCGAGAAAACCGGAGGCTCCGGCGATGGCGACCCTATGCTTCATTGACGGATCAGTTTCAGCAGTTCATCCCGGCGCGTTTCCATCACCTTGGCATCGCGGGCTTCCACAATCAACCGCACCAACGGCTCGGTGTTGGAGGAGCGCACGTTGAAGTGCCAGTCGGGGTATTCGACCGAAATGCCGTCGAGTTCGAACATCTTGCCGTCCGCGTATTTGGCTTTGATCGCCGCCAGCACCGGCTTGACGTCGGCGACACGGGAGTTGATTTCGCCCGAAAACGCATAGCATTTGAGCGGCGCCACCAGCTCGTGTGCCTTTTTGCCCGACGCTTCGACCAGGTTGGCAAACTGAATCAGCGCCAGGCCCTGGGATTCGGCGGTGAAATTTTCCTTGAAGTAATAGTGACCGGAAAGCTCTCCGGCGAACACGGCGTCGTATTGCCGCATCTGCGCTTTGATGAACGCGTGTCCGACCCGCGACATGATCGCGGTGCCGCCGTTGCTTTCGATGCACTCCTTGACCGCCCAGCTGCTGCGCAGGTCGTACAGGATCGTCGCCGGCCCCGCCGTCAGGATATCCTGCGCGATCAGCGCGGTAAAGAGATCCATCCGGATGATTTCGCCCTGGTCATCGATGAAGCCGCAGCGGTCGGCGTCACCGTCGAAAGCGGCGCCGAAGTCGGCCCCCGTCTCCTTCACCTTGGCCCGGATCGCGTCGAGGGTATCCTCCTTCAACGGATTGGCTTCGTGGTTCGGGAAGGTGCCGTCGAGCTCTTCATACAAAGGAATGATGTCGAAGAGATCCCGGATGCCGGCGATTTCACTGCTGCCCATCGCGTTGGCGTAATCCACCACGATTTTCGGCTTGCGGGTGAATTTGACGTGTTTGCGCAGAAACGCGGCATACGCGGGCGCGATATCGTAGGTCGAAACCGTCCCGGTGCGCTCCGCCTGCGGCCAGCTTTTCGCCAGCACGATCTGCTCGATATCCCGAATGCCGGTGGCGCCGGAAATGGGCACCGCGTTGGCCAGGCATAATTTGAAACCGTTCCATTCGCCGGGGTTGTGGCTGGCGGTGATCATGATGCTGCCGTCGGCCTGCAGCGTCCCGTTGGCGAAGTAGGATTGCGGGGTCGAACACATCCCGATATCGATCACATCCGCGCCTTGCGCGGTCAGCCCTTTCGCCAGTGCGGCGAACAGGATTACGCTATGCGGCCGCATATCGCGCCCCACCACGACCTTTTTCGCTTTGGTGAACGTGACGAACGCGCGGCCGATCGCTTCGGCGAGTTCGGCGTTCAGCTCGGTCGGGTAAATTCCCCGGATATCGTAGGCTTTGAAAATACTTTCCATGATGACAATGACTCCTCTAGCTTTGTTCCACCCGGCGGATTGCGTTGGCAACGGGCACACCGGTTATCTCTATGATTTTGTTGCGGCCGGTCAGGCCGGACGCCACCCGCACCTGACGCCGGGCGACGGCGAAAAACTCCGCCAGAAACTGCTCCAAAGCGGCATTGGCTTTGCCGTCCACCGGCGGCGCGGTCAGCGTCACCTTCAACGCATCGCCCAGCAACCCCTCCACCGCATTGCGCGAAGAACGGGGCTGTACCCGGCAGCGGATGCGAAAGCCTTCTTTGGCATTCGGAATCACCCAGGGCGGGTACATGGCATCCGCCCCCACCGTTTACGCTCCGGCCGGTGTTTCCGGCACGATCGGCCCTACCGTGATTCCGGATTCTTCGTCCTCGGACGGCTTCCGGTTCAGCAGGGTATTGATCTCGGCGATGGACAGGGTTTCCCGTTCCAACAGCGCCTGCGCCAGTTTTTCCATATCGTCGTGGTGATCTTTGAGGATGATCCGGGCGCGTCCCAGCGCGTCATTGACCAGTTTCTTGACCTCCACGTCGATTTCACGGGCGGTTTCCGGACTGAAGGTGTCGGAGGGCGGCGCGTCGACCCGGACATGCAGCGGCTGACGGAAATCGCCATACTTGATCGGACCGATTTTGTCGTTCATGCCGAATTCACAGACCATCAGTCTGGCGGTATGACTGGCGTGGGCGATGTCCGCGGTGGCGCCGCTGGAGATATCGCCGATGAATTGTTCTTCGGCGACACGCCCGCCCATTGAAACGGCCATTTCATCCAGCAGCTCCTGCCGGGTTTTGGTGTAGACATCCTCCTTGGGCATCATGAAGGTGGCGCCGAGGTAAGCCTGGCCGCGCGGGATGATCGTCACCTTGTGCACCGGGGTCGCGCACGGGCAATTGAGGGCGACCAGAGTGTGTCCGGCTTCGTGGTAGGCGGTGAGCTTGCGCTCCCGTTCGGAAATTTTCCGGCTGCGCCGTTCCCGGCCCCAGCAGACCTTGTCGCGGGCCTCTTCGAGATCGAGCTGGATTACCGCTTCGCGGTTTTCGCGCGCCGCCAGCAATGCCGACTCGTTGCAGACGCTGGCCAGATCGGCGCCGCTGAAGCCCGGTGTCGTCCGCGCAATCACGTCCAGATCGATGTCGGCGGCCACTTTGACCTGCTTGATATGCACATCGAGAATTTTCCGGCGCCCGGCGATATCCGGCAGATCCATCACCACCTGGCGGTCGAAACGACCGGGCCGCAACAGCGCCTGGTCGAGCACGTCGGGGCGGTTGGTCGCCGCCAGCACGATCACATCGGAGCGGGATTCCAGGCCGTCCATTTCGACCAGCATCGCGTTCAGCGTCTGTTCCCGTTCGTCGTGACCGCCGCCGAGTCCGGAAAAACGCGACCGGCCGACGGCGTCGATTTCATCGATGAAAATGAGGCAGGGAGAATTCTTCCGGGCCTGTTCGAACATATCGCGGACCCGGCTGGCGCCGACGCCGACGAACATTTCGACGAAGTCGGATCCGGAAATGGAGAAGAACGGCACTTTGGCTTCGCAGGCGACCGCTTTGGCCAGCAGCGTCTTGCCGGTTCCCGGCGGTCCGGTCAGAAGGCACCCTTTGGGAATTTTCCCGCCGAGCAACTTGAATTTCAACGGATCCTTCAGGAATTCGACGACCTCCTGGATCTCCTCCTTGGCTTCGTCGGCTCCGGCGATATCCTCGAAGGTCACGTTCAATTCGTCCGGGGCAATCATCCGCGCCCGGCTCTTGCCGAACTGCATGGCGCCTTTTCCGGCCATTTTGACCTGACGCGAAAACATGAAGTACAGCACCACCAGAATGATGATCACCGGCAGCAGCGACATCAGAATGCCCCAGTAATTTTCCCGGGGCTCCACAGTGCGTTTGACCTTGCTCGCTTCCAGGTCGTTTTTGAGTTTTTCCGAGTCCAGCACCCGGGATTTGTATTCTCCGGTGCCCGGCGCGGCTCCTTCCACGGTCCCGGTGGCGGGTATGATGTACTTGCCCGAGATCAGCAGTGTTTTGTCGGTTTCCGGCGATATTCTGGCGCTTTGAATGGTCCCGGCGGCAAGCTGCTGCTCGAATTCACTCTGCGTCCACTCTTCCGCCGTACCGCCCGGCGAAAAACGGAAGATGAACAAAGTGATCAGACCCACTAAAATGATAAACCACACCAAGGCGGCTTTTGCCCCCGGCTGGCGGCCGTCGTTGGATTTGGAGGACGGCACCCGGTTTTCCGGCGGTTTCTGGTTCGGCAACCCCATACGCTGTAACATTACTCCCGGCGCCGCCATTGCGGCGCTCAAAAAATTACGGAACACATTCCGGCGCCATTCATGACGGCACGCCGGATAAAAAACAACCGCCTTTGGTGCGGCAGCAAGCTTTATTTACTAAAAATCAAAATCAATGCCCATGCCAGCAAGCCCAGGAAACCGACAGCCAGAATCCCCAATACCACCAGCATGATCTTGTGATTCTTTTTCTGCCGCTTCACATCGTCGTTGGCAAAAGGCGAGAGATTGTCGAAATTCGGCACCGTGTCGATGCTCGATTCCGTGGTGCTCAGTTCAATTCCGGTCTGGGTCCGGGAAGCCGCGCCGACATCGGTGCCGGAGTGGTCGAACAGAATTTCGACGCCGCCCAGCTGGATGATATCGGAGTTTTTCAACTCCTGCTCGGTCACGGGGACGTTGTTGACCCGGGATCCGTTGGTGCTGTCGTTGTCCACCAGCGTGTATTTGTCGCCGTTGCGGACGAAATCACAGTGATGGGAACTGATGCTGGGGTCCTTGATGCAGATATCGCGCTGGTCGTTCCGCCCGACACTGACCTTGTCGGCAGTCAAATCGAAAATTTTGCCCCGAAGTTTTTCGGATAAAACAATTAATTTCGGATTGTCAGCCATATTTCAGTCGCCTTCCTTCGATAAGTTTGAACTTCTGATGCAACACGTAATTCTTATGAACATTACTCCTCAATTTGCTTTTTTCAAATGGCAATCGCAACATTTTGCAGAAAAATCCGCGGTTCATGCCAAATTGATGACTTCGAAGAGCTCGTTCAACTGCCAGTGCGGCGGGTTTTTCTGATTGAGGATCGGCAGCCGGCCGTTGCGGCGGTACACGTGTCCGGCGGCATTGAACATACTCAGCCGCCCGGCTTCCACCGTCACCGTCACGTACCCGGCGCGCGCCGCCGCGATCCGCACCCGCGTCACCTGCAACAGATTTGTCACGGCCGCGGGAATGCGCCCGTAGCGGTCCTGCAGCTCTTCGGTAAACGCCTCCAGCGCTTCGTAGCCGGTCAACATGCTCAACTGCCGGTAGGCCGCCACCCGGAGCCGTTCGCTCGGAATGTACTCCGGCGGAATCGCCGCCGCCAGAATACCCTCCGGAACCTTGTGGGCGAACTGGACGAAGTCGATATTCATGTCCACCTCGGGGAGAAATTCCGGGTTCTTTCCCTGCATGCGCGCCACCTCCTGCTTGAGCAAATGGCAATACAGTTCAAACCCGATCGCCTTCAGATGGCCGGACTGCTCCTGACCCAAAAGGTTGCCTGCGCCGCGGATTTCCAGGTCCCGCAGCGCCAGCCGGAAACCGGCGCCGAGGTGGGTGTAGCGGCGGATCGCGGCGATCCGTTTGCGGCCGTCGTCGGTCATCAGTTCGGAGCGCGGTACCAGCAGCCACGCGTAAGCCTGATGTTTCCAGCGGCCGACGCGCCCGCGGAGCTGGTACAGTTCGGCCAGGCCGAAGCGGTCGGCGCGTTCGATGATGATGGTGTTGGCGTTGGGCACGTCGAGTCCGGATTCGATGATGGTGGTGCAGACCAAAACATCGATGGAGCCCTGGATGAATTCCGCCATCACCACCTCGAGTTCATCCTCGTCCATCTGCCCGTGCGCGATTGCAAAGCGCACATCCGGAAACAGCGCCCGCAGCCGGTCGTGGGTCGCCCGGATGGTTTTCACCCGGTTGTGCAAGTAGAAAACCTGGCCGCCGCGCGCCAGCTCCTGGCGGATGGCCGCGTAGACGGCGGTATCGTTTTCGTGCGTCACCACGGTTTCCACCGGCGTACGCAGCGACGGCGCGGTCAGAATGGTGCTCAAATCCCGCGCCCCCGCCATCGCCATATACAAAGTCCGGGGAATCGGCGTCGCCGACATGGTCAATACATTCACCTCCGAGCGGAAACGGCGGATGCGTTCTTTGTGTTTCACTCCGAAGCGCTGCTCTTCGTCGACGATGACCAGCCCCAGATTGGAGAAGTCGACATCCTCCTGGCACAGCCGGTGGGTGCCGATCAGAATGTCGATGCCGCCGGAGCGGGCCCGCTCCAGCAGCCGGTGCTGCTCGGCGTGGGTGCGGAAGCGGGAAAGCATTTCGATCACGAACGGGTACTCGGCGAAGCGCTCCCGGAAGCTGTAAAAGTGCTGCTGCGCCAACACCGTGGTCGGCGCCAGCACCGCGACCTGATAGCCGGCGTTCACCAGCCGGAATGCCGCCTGCATCGCCACTTCGGTTTTGCCGTAGCCGACGTCGCCGCACAGCAGGCGGTCCATCGGACGGCCTCCGGCCAGGTCGCCGAAGATGTCGTCGATCGATTTCTGCTGGTCCATTGTCATCGTGAATTCGAAGCTGTTGGCGAAGGCGCGCTCCTCCAACCCCGCCGGGGACAGCGGCAGGCCGGGACCCGCCTGCCGCACCGCCTGCATCCGCAGCAGGTCGCCGGCGTATTCGCGCACGGCGCGCAGGGCGCCGAATTTATCCCGCGCCCACTTGGCGGAGCCGAGCCGCGACAGCGGCACCTTGCCGGCGGCGCCGAGATAGCGGCTGACCATACCGGCCTGAATCAGCGGCACCAGCATACGGGCGTCGTCGGCGTATTCCAGCTCCATGACTTCGCGCCGGACCCCGTTGGTTTCGATGTTTTTTATGCCCCGGAAAATGCCGATTCCGTGATTGAGGTGCACCGCGTAGTCGCCTTCGTCCAGATCCGCCAGCACCAGCGTTTCGGACATTTCCGTGTCGGGGGCCGGTACGGCGAGGGGGGTGTCCGCCAGGGTTCGGTTGCGCCGGATGGCGCCGAAAAGTTCGCGCTCCGTCAGCAGCACCAGTTTCCGGCGCGGCAAAATCACCCCTGCGGGCAACAGCCCGGAGGCGATGGTGAGCCGCTGGTAGTCGATTTCGTAATGATCGCACCAATTCTGCAGGTGCGGAGCCGCCGCTTCGTCCTGCGCGAAAAGGGTGACCTCATAGCCGCTGTCCAGCCATTGGCGCAATTGCGCCGCCAGTTGGTCGCGCAGGAGTTCGTTGCCGGCGGCGGCTTCGACGGGAAGCGCGTCGATGATATGGGCGACCGCCGGATAAATGCCCGGCTCTTCGCCCGCACCGGCATCTGCGGAGGAGTAGATGCAGCGGCAGTTTCCGGCCTGGTCCAATTCCTGCCGCACTTCCCGGTAGTGCTGCGCCGCGGTGTCGACGGCATATTTGCTCAACTGGTGTTCGATTTCGCCGGAAAAGACTTCGAGCAGCCGGCCGCCCGTGGTGGCGAGATAGGCCAAAGCGTCGGCCAGGGCGGTTTCGCGCGCTTCGCTGCGGCGGGCGATCAGGCGGTAGGAATCCTCCAGGCCGGTGGTGCGCTGGGTGTCCGGGTCGAAACGGCGGATGGTTTCGAGCTGATCGCCCCAGAATTCCAACCGTACCGGAAAATCGCAGGCCGGCGAATAGATGTCGATCAGGCCGCCGCGCCGGGAAAATTCTCCGGGCACCTGGACTTCGAATTCGTCGTCGTAATCGAATTCGATCAGGCGCTCCAGCAGCTCTTGAAAACGGTATTCCCGTCCGGGCGTCAACACCATTTCGCATGACTCCAGCTCATTGGGGGCCAATGCGGGCGCCAACGCCGATTCCACTCCGGTCACCAGCCAGCCGATCTCTTTGTGCATGAAGCGGTCGAGTACCTTGGCGCGTTCGGCTTCGATCTGGGCGTTGAGCGGGCGGCCGGGGACCCGGCTATCCGGGAGCACTGCGATTGCGGGCATGCCGGGAAGCAGTTTTTCCAGCAGGATCAGCTCATTGTACAGCCGTTCCGCCATCGGCAGCGTGGCGCAGATTATCATGCCGCCGGAGTCATTCCGGCCGATCAGCCGCCGAACCAGCCAGCTTGCCACCATTTCATCGGCGTCCCGAAAGTTCGAGACCGGGTCCTGATGCAAGAAATCCGTGGAAATATCAACCCAATTGCTCATTTTTAACTTGACAAAACAGCCGGTGTGCTGTATAGTTATATTTTATGATTGTCCGCGACGGCATTATTATTCGTTACCATTACTTACTATATGCCGTCTTTTGCGGTTTTTACAATCATAACGGTGAAAAATTTTCAAAATCACTATAAAGAACGGCATCAGAAACGACATGACGGAAAAAGTTGCAAAGAAAAGCAAACTTCCTCAGGAAGTGCCCTTGGAGCAAGCTGCATCGGATGATGGCGCCGTATCGAAGCCGGCAGCACGCGAGCGAGTTCGCCGTCCGAGTCGTCTGGTTGGAGCGGATCGTCCGAAGACCAAACAGGAAAAAGACACCGCCCGGAAAAATGCGCTGGAGACCAAAGTCGCCGCCGGCAGCAAAAACGACACCATGAAAGTATACATGGGCGAAATCGGCCAGATTTCACTGGTGTCGAAGACCGAAGAAGCCGATCTGGCCAAGGCCATTCACAGCGAAGATACCGTGGCGCACGAAGCGGCGCGCGATGTTCTGATCAAGGCCAACCTGCGGTTGGTGGTGAAAATCGCCCACGACTTCAAGGGGCTGGGACTGCCGCTTCTGGACCTGATTTCCGAAGGCAATATCGGTCTGATGCGCGCGGTGGAGAAGTTCGATCCGGCCAAGGGGGCCAAATTCAGCAGCTATGCGGCCTGGTGGATCAAACAGTCGATGCGCCGCGCCCTGGCCAACCAGAGCCGGACCATCCGGATCCCCGTCCAGTCGGCCGGGAAAATCAATAAGATCAAATCGGTGCGCATGAAGTTGACCGAGGAGCTCGGCCGCGAACCCAGCGACGCCGAAATCGCCGGGCATCTCGACTTCAGCGAACGGACCGTGGCCGGGCTGCGTCTGGCCGATTTGCGCACATTCAGTTTGCACGATCCGATTCAGCAGGGCGAAGAGGGCGAGTTTCAGGATATCATCCCGGACCGTCAGGCGACGACCCCCGACCAGATTCTCGGCGATGTCGAATCGGTCGACCGGCTGGTGGCGCTGCTGGAGGAGTTGGATGAGCGCGAGAAGCTGATTTTGAAGATGCGTTTCGGCATGGACGGCTACCGGGCCCGGACCCTGGAAGAGGTCAGCCAGGCGATCGGCCGCACCCGGGAACGGGTCCGCCAGATTCAGAATCAGGCATTGACGAAATTAAAGACGCTGTTGGCCGACGAAGCCGGCTATTCCAGCGATTGAGCAAATGAGTGTTTCGGGCGCTTCGGTTGTATGCGGGAGTGCAAAAAATAGAATTCGAATAAAAACAAAGCCAGACGAAGGGGGGTGAAAACTATGGGCATGTGCACGGAAGTCCGCGTAAAGAAGGGCGAAATCATTGAGCGCGCGTTGCGCCGTCTCAAAAAGAAGCTCGATAAGGAAGGCACGTTGAAGGAGTTGCGTAATCGCCGCCACTTCGAAAAGCCAAGCGAAATCAAGCGCCGCGAGAAGAAGATGCGTCGTCATTGATTCTTCGAATACGTTTGACGAGAAAACGATCCCGCAGGTTGAATCAACCGCGGGATCGTTTTTTTGGGGGGGGAGGGGGTTACTTTAGTAATTCGGTTCGCATTTCCGGTTTGAAATTCAGAATCATCGATTCGTACAATTCCACTTCGTCGATTCCGGAATGCTGTTTCAGCGCCGCCACGTCGGAGGCGAAATCATAGCCACCGGGAGGGAAGCCGAGCTCCCGGAACAACCCCAATCCCGCTTTGCATCCCGGCGGCATCTGCGCTTTGACGGCTTCGATATCGTCCGACCCGATCAGCATTACGCCGTCGATGCTGCCGGATTCGAACCATTGCCGGAAGTGCCAGGGGACTGCGAACTGGTCGTAATGATTCCCGCTCGCGGGCTGCGGAAATGCCGTCATCCACAGCGGCCGCTCTCCGGCCAGGCGTTTGCAGCCGGCCAGATATTCGTCGAGGGCGTCGGCGCGCACCTCCGCCAATTGCGCCGGCAGGATTTCCGTTCCGGCGCCGAAGCGTTGGCGGTAGCGGGTCAGCGTTTCCGGATTGTAACCGAAATCCGCCGGATCCGATACCCGGGAGTGGGTGCGGATATTGAAGATATATCCGTCGAAGCCGTAGACGGCCAACTCTTCGAAGCGGGCGAGCTTGTGCGCCATCGCCGCCGGGACGGAAAACTCCGCCATGCCGAGGTAATGGCGCTGTGCCGGAGTCACCGGTGGAATGCCTGCCATGACTCCGGCTTCGCGGGCGTCGTAATCCCACGCGGTCGACATGACCTGATTGAAGTTCAGAGCCGTCGTTTCCGGTTTTCCGGTTACCGCCGAAACACTCCAGCGCGCCGGCATCCTTCCGCCTTCGGTGTCGTACAGTTCGGAGGCTCCGTCGGTACGGTTGACGGCAAACCCCCAGTTGTGCTCTTTGGGGACGGCGGCGGCGGGAACCCATTTGACATACGGTTCGGCGATATCAAGCCCGTCGAAAACGAGCACATTACGGTTATCGCGGCGGGTGGCGGAAATCCGCATCGCGCCGGTATATGGCGTATAGCTCCGGTTGTCGCTGCTGACATACAGCCGCACGTCGACGGGAAGCGACACCGCACCGCGGTTGATGTCGCTGACGAAGACGATCCGGCCGATGTGACGGTCCGCGACCGCCGCGTTGGCGGCGGCGATTTCCGCGTCATCCGGCAGATTGACCGGATTACGCATCGCATAGCCCTGCGGAAAGTCCCGGAAGAACGGGTCCATCAACGGATGAAAGCCGGCTTCGGCAATCCGGTCGGCGTATTCGGGTTGCGAGCTGTAATCCTGCATGCCGAACGAAGACGCCGCGTCATCCCACAGACTTTCCCACGCCCATACCTCCATGCCGTATTGGTGCCCCAACCGGATGGTTTCGGCCAATGGATCGTAGGTTTCGAGCGTCCGGACCAGCCGCTGTGCCGTTTCTTCCATATTCCAGTGCCATTGCCCCTGTTCGCCGTAGCGGGGAACCACCCGGCTGGGGTAGAGCGCGAGGCCGCAGACGTTGACCCGGAGGTACAACTTCCGGATGCCCGCTTCGGACAATTCCCGGATGCGCTCTTCGTAAATCTCCAGCGGATACGCCGCCAGGTTTTCGGCTTTCGGATCCATGAATACATAGTCGAGAAAGTCGATGGTGGTGGCGAACGCCGGCCGCGCCGAGGCGGCCGGAGCCGTACCGAAGATCGCCAGCAGCAGCAGGATGGGTGCTATGGCTTTCATCGTGTTTCTCCTCCCGTTACAGCGTTTCGGCGTCGAGATATTGCCCGCTCTGGTTGCGGAAACGGAAACCCTTTAATGTCGGCGAGTAGTCGTCGGAGGTGTAGTGCATCTGGAACAATTCTTTCGGATGCGTGGCGGCCACGTGACCGTCGGCGAAGGAGACATTGAAGCGGTCGTTGTGCCGAGTATGCGGCGCATAGGCGTTGGCATACCGGGCCAGTGTGTAGAATTGTCCGTTGGTGGCCGTGGAGTAGGAATCCATCAGGATGTGCAAGGTGGCGGCACTGGAAATCTTGTTGATATTGAGGCCGCGGAAGCTGTTCGACGCGCCGGTGGTCACATGAAGTCCGGTGGTCAGGTTATACGGGACGTTGTTGCTGGTATCGGCGGGAAAGCCGTAGCAGCCGTAAACCTGCTGGAAAAATTGCCCGGCGGTGTCGGTGAGATTGGTCGCCTCCGACGGACATACCGCCACCATCGGGGATTTGTCGAAGTAACCGGTAGTGTACAGCATGTCGGCCCAGGAATAACGGTCTTTGTTGGTCGCGGTGTCGCGATGCTGTGCATAAAGCACGATATAACCGCCGGCGTCGTTCGAATACATCGTCTGCATCAGCGCGTCGTTCTTGAGATTGGAGACGCATTTGATCGATTGCGCCGCGGCGCGCGCTTTGGATAACGCCGGGAGCAGCATGCTGGCGAGAATTGCGATAATTGCAATTACGACCAGAAGCTCAATAAGTGTGAATTTTTTCATCATCGTACGGACTCCTTACATTTCCGGGTTGTTGAAAAATTCGATCGAGAGGACGCTCATCATACTACTTCTTACTCTTTTTCGGAGGAATACTCTTTTCTTTCAACTCCATGATCTGCTGCCGGAAAGAACCGAGCCCGGCTTGCAGGTGATTGCGCATCAGATACTCCGCCAGGTGGGCGTCGCCGGATTGCGCCGCGTCCAGAATCCGCCGGTGCGCGTAGATCGTGCCTTGAATATCCGGCGTCGGAAATTGCGGCAGATGCTGCAGCAGCAGATGGAAGAAAAAGCGTCCGGTCACATAGATGCGCGGATGCAGCGCCGCCATGGCCGTATTGCCGCAATGCAGCAGAATCAATTCGTGAAAATGCGAATCGCATTCCCAGGCGCGCTGGACGTCCTTGCCAAGCACCTGTTCCAGATTCCGGCAGCTTTCCGCCATTTCCTCCCAGACCTCCGGACGCGGCTTTTCGGCGAAAAGGCGGGCGGCGACCGGCTCGAGCGCCTCGCGCAGCTGGTACCACTCCAACGTATCCTGCAAGGTGAAGTTGCGGATGCTGAAACCGCTGTAAGGGGTGTATTCCACCACGCCCCAGTTCAATGCCTGATTCAGCATTTCCCGGACACCGGTGCGGGCGATGTTCAACTTCTTCGCCAGCACGGATTCGCGGATCGGCGCGCCGATGGCGTATTCATCGCGCATCAGGGCGTCGAGGAAAAGCCGTTCCGCCGCCATCTTGGAGGGCATTTCTTCGATATTGTCGACAATGTTGACCATGCGGAATCCTTTCCGAGTTTTTTCCGTTGGTTATAGTATAGTGAAAAAAATAAAAATTGTCAACAGTAAAACGAGAAAAAATGCGTTTTTTTTCGTTTTTTCTCTATTTTCTGTTGACTTTGTCGACAATATTGGATATAATGTAAGCATGAAGCACTCTTGGGAAGCGGCAATATCCGCTATGGCAAACGAGCAATCACGGAATGGAGCAGATGAAAACACAAACCTGGATCACACGCGGCTTCGAAGCATTTCGGGGCGGTTATTTCGGCAACGGCGGGCAGAATCTCTATGTCTCGAAGCAGGGGGTCCTGCAGCGGATTTACCAGTACGACCTGGACCGGGACGGTTATTTCGATTTAGTGCTTTGCGACAGCCAGAGCCATTGTGAAGTTGCGCCGACGGCGCTTTATTACGATCTCACCGGGAGCTGCCGGAAAACATTGGTTCCCGGCAGCGGCGCGATCGATGGCATTGCCGCCGACCTGACCGGCGACGGTTACGACGACCTGATCATCGCGATGAAGTACGACGGCGCCGCTTCGGTGTTGAATTCCGCTGTTTATTACGGTTCGGAGGCGGGCTACTCGGAAAGCCGGATGCTGTTGCTGCCGACGCCGTGGTGTGACGGCGTCGCCGCCGGCGATTTCAGCGGTTGCGGGAAGAACTCATTGATCTTTATCGTCCGCGGAAAACTGCGCGCGTTTTATTATGGCGACCTCGGGGTCGAAGCGCGGCGCTATCAGGATTACGATATTCCGGCGCGGCAGATCGTCGCCGCGGATTGGAATGGAAACGGTTTCTGCGACCTGGCGGTGCGCAACGCCGACGGCGAAACCCGGATCTATTGGGGCGGGCCGGACGGCATCGACCCGGAACGCTTTTCGCTGCTTCCCTTTACCTGTCCCCGGGCGGAAGACCGGGAAGCCGAGCTGCGCCTCCAGAGCCCGTTCGAGCGGGTTGAGGAGCCGGAGCCGCTGCTGCAGGCGATTTCGTTTCGCGGCAGGGTGCTGTTGTCGGTGATCACGCCGGACGACGTCCGCTTCTGGGAGGCGGACCACCGGGGGCTGTGGACGGAGTTCGCCCGGATCGAAGCGCCGCTGGTGCAATCGGTCGCGGTCGGCGATCTGTTGGGCAACGGCGGCGTCGATATGGTGCTGGCGGCGCGGGAGCCGTACGCGGAGAAGGAATGTTCGTGGGTATTGCACGAGCTCTCCGAAACGATGGTGCCGGCGCGCCGGAGCCGGATTCCGAGCTGGCGGGCCTGTGACGCGGTCATGGCCGACTTCGACGGGGACGGCAAAATGGAGGTGATCCTCTGCCAGAGCCACACGCCGGAACACTTTTCCTCCGAAACGTTGGTGCTCGACAGCTCGCTGCGGGAGATCCGCCGCCTTGCCGGGGACGATTCGCGCCGGAGCGTGGTGCTGCGCGGGAAAGGCGCCGCGCCGGTACTGGCGTTGATCAATCACTTTTCCGGTTCGCTGGTGGGGCACGACACGATTGCCGTCTTTGCCGGGGGGCCGGACGGCTATCTCCCGGAACGGGTCACGGAGTTGCCCGGCTGGTGCGCCGTCGAGGCGTTGTATGTCGACATCAACGACGACGGCATCGCCGATCTGGTGGTGACCAACTGTGCGGAAAATTCACTGTGGCTCGATCCCGGAAGCTACATTCACATCAACACGCCCGCCGGTTTCGATCCGGCGCGGATGGTGACGCTGCCGACCAAGGCGGCGCATGGCTGCGTTTGCGCCGATTTGAACCGCAACGGTTATCTGGATTTGCTGTTCGTCAGCTTCACCGAACCATGCATCACCATATTCTACGGCGGCCCGGACGGCTTCGACACCGAGCATCCGGTGAAAATCCCGTTGGTCCACAAAGGCAAAACCTACAATCAGCCGCGCTGGATCTATCTGGTCGATTTGAACCGCAACGGTTGGCTCGATCTGGTGATCCCCCAGATCACCATGGACCGTTCGTTCATTCTCTGGGGAGGGCCGGAGGGCTTCAGCTTCGACCGCTGCCAGGAACTGGCGGTTTTCCGCGCCTGCAGCGTCCGGGCGGCCGACTTCACCGGCAACGGTTACCCCGATCTGGTGATCGGCGGCCACATGCGCCCCATGTCGAATACCGACGCGTTGGAGGAGCCGCACGATTCGTTCGCTTACGTCTATTGGAATGGACCGGAGGGCATCAGCGAGTCGAACCGCACCATGCTGCGCGCCGACGGCGTCAACTCGATGGCGATCGCGGACTTCAATGGCGACGGCAGGCTGGACCTCTTTGTCGGCTCTTATCACAACGGCGTCGAGCGCGACATCGATTCGTTCATCTACTGGAACCGCGACGGCATCGGTTTCCGCAACAGCGACTGCACCCGGCTGCCGACGCATTCGGTCTCCGGCTGCCTGGCGGCCGACTTCAACGGCGACGGCTTCGTCGACCTCGCGGTCGCCAACCACAAGGTCAACGGCGATCACGTCGGCTATTCCGAAATATGGTGGAACGGCCCCGACGGTTTCGACCCGCGCCACACCACCAAATTGCCGAGCAAAGGGCCGCACGGCATCACCGCGGTGGAGCCCGGCAATCAGTTGACCCGCGGCGCGGAGGAGTATTATACCAGCGCGCCGTATCAGGTGGCCGGGGCGGCCGAATCGGTCACCGTCGGTTGGGAAGGGGAAATTCCCCCCACGACCGGTGTGCGGGCGCGATTGCGCCGGGCGGCTTCGCCGGAATTGCTGGAGCAGGCCCCGTGGAGCGAATGGCTGCAAGCCGGCGACTCCGTCGCGTTGTCGTGCCCGGTTGATTGTTGGCTCCAGTACCAGTTGGAGCTTTCGGCGGAGCGGTCATTGCGCACGCCACGCCTGACCGAAGTCAAAGTGGAGTTGCGCTGATGCTTAACGCCTTCCGGGCAACTCCCAGCGGGTGGCCCGGATGGCGCAGGGCGTACCGATATCGAGCGATTGATAATACACGGTCAGGATCGAGCCGTCCGGCAGTTCGACGCTGGACGGGTATCCCATATCAACAAACGGCGCATCGCACAGTACCCAGTCGGCATCCCAGGATTGACCGTCATCGTAACTGAGCATCACCCGTTCGCTGAATTCCGGCCGGCGGTAACCGTAGGCGAGCACCAGCACGCCGGAGCTGTGCCGCAACAGATGCGGCGGAGCTCCGAACGGCAGGATCCGGTGCGGCGTCGACCAATTCCGGCCGCCGTCGTCGGATTCGATCTGCCACATCGAGAAGTCCGCTTCGTCCCGGATGGCGCCGATCAGGCGCCCCGACGGCAGCTCCACGACATCGGGTTCGCAGAAGTCGGAATCCGGATGCACCGGTTTGATGATGCCGAGCTCCTGCCAGGTGGCGCCGTCATCGCTGCTTTCCAAGGCCTGCAGACATTTGGAACGGTAGCTCTGCATCGAAAAATGCAGCTTCCCGTCCGCATCGGTCGTGCCGAAGATTGCTCCCAGATACAGCAGTTTGCCGTTGGCGAGGCGAATTGGGCCATGCGGGCTGGAGACCTTCACCGGCACCGGCGCATTCCAGGAGCCGTCGGCATTGCAGACGCGGACGAAGCTGCCCAGGTTGGCCGCGACGGTTTCCTCGTTCCAGCTCTGGAGCACCGGGCGGAAATTCCACGGGTGCTCGATCGGGTCGCCGCCCGGATAGAAAAATCGGGTGTCACAGGTGAACCAGGAGATCAGAAATTTCCCGTCCCTGAGCGGCGTGACGCCGAGATCGCGGTCGTCGATCGGGGAATCGTTGACGATTTCCGGGCTGGACCAGCTCCGGCCGTTGTCGCTGCTGCGCCACAGCACCGAGCGTCCGAAAGGGCACACGTGGCCGGCGCGGAAGCCGGAGGCGCCCACAATCAAGGTGCCGTCGTCCATCCGGGCGACGGTGGGCCACCCGAAGTAGTTGAACGGGGTGCGGCTGGACATCTGGTAAACAACGGAATGCTCGGCGTTTTGAATGCGTTTCATAAATTCACCCTGGTTAATTTTTGAAAACTCCTAATGAAGCATTGCCTATAAAAAGTAACCGCCATAAAAGCATTTTCCAGCTTGATATGCTATAAAAAACGAGTTTTTTTATATGAAAATTGAAACTCTTAAAATGCCCAGTCGTCGGAAACGGCCGGGGCGTCGTCCGCATGGGTTTTGAAATACTGCTCCGGGCTGACCGCCTGGGTTTGCAATGCCAATCCGGATACGGTCAACGGGCAATCCGGATGCTGCGGACACGCCTTGACGCAACTGCCGCAGCCAATGCACAACGCTTCGACGATTTTCGGCAGCCGGTAGCCGTCGCCGTCCGGCTGCATGGTCAAGGCGCCGGTCGGGCAATGCTCCGCGCAGGCGCCGCAGTCACGATCTTTGTCCAGATACACCACGCAATTGTCGCGCCGGTAGTGCGCTATACCGATTTGCAACCGTTGCTTTTCCGGCAGCGGCAGCTTTTTCAATGCGCCGGTCGGGCAGACGGAGCTGCAATTGTGGCAGCGGAATTCACACATGCCGGCACGGAAATCCAGGTGCGGCTGACCGGCCCCCGCGAGGCCGTACTCGGTCAAGCCGGCCGGGCGCAGCACCTTGCCGGTGCAATTGGCCACGCACAAATGACACGCCGTGCAGCGCGAGGTGAAGCGCTCCAGCGACATCGCTCCCGGCGGCATCACCGGCAGGGTTCCGGTTTTTTCCCGTCCGGCCAGCAGCCGGGTACGCTGCTCCCGCAATGCCGCGGCGCCGGCGGCCGCGGCCGCCACCGTGATGCCGGCGCCCAGTAGAAAGCGGCGCCGCGCCGCATTCGGCAGGGGGGGCGTTTTCACTGCCCCGCCCTGATAGGCGATGGCGCCGAATTTGCAGACGCTGCCGCAGTTGAAGCACAAAGTACAGCGGGAAAAATCCAACTCGCCGGTTTTGGGATCGATGCACCCGGAGGGGCAGCGGTGAACACACTGGCCGCATTTGACACACTTCTTGGCATCCAGCCGCATTTGCATGCGGGCACGCCGGGAGAGGAACCCGAGAATGCCGCCGACCGGACACAACACCTGGCAGAAGATGCGTCCGCGCCACAGCACCGCCAGCGTCAACGCGCCGAGAACCAGCGCACTCCACCAAACCGCCCCGTAGCCCATCGGGCGTGGAGTGATTTCGACGGTCGCCGCCGCCACGCCGGGACGCAGCAGCGCGGCGGTGATACGGCTGAAGTTACTATAAGGATCGGCCCCGGCGAACGGCAGGATGATCCCGAGCAGCGCCATTAACAGCAAGGCTGCCAATAGGCCCCAGCGCAACGTCGGCGATACCCGCCAGTTGCGATAACGGAAGCGCTTTCCGGTGGCGAGGCGCGCGATCCCGCCGATGCCGTCCTGAAGCAATCCGAACGGGCAGGCCAGCGAACAATACCAGCGTCCGCCGATGCAGGCAACAACGATGCCCGCGATCAGAAGCGCGAAAAGGTACGCCGCCCACGCCGGTTTCAAGAACAGAATCCCGAGTGCGCCCCCCCAGACGCAGATTGCGATCACGATGCGAATCGAACGGATGACGCGAAAATCAGCCATTCATCCGGGTCCGTTTGATGTTGAGGCCGGCGAGGTTGGTGGTGCCGAGGCCGAGCGCTTCCGCCTTGGCCAGGTGGCCGATGGCGTCGATGTCGAATCCGGCCTGTCTGGCGGCGGCGGTGTCCACCGCGACGATATCGCGCCCCATCATCAGCACCTTCGGCGTCACGATATCCTGGGAACTGACGCCGCGCGGGCCGTTGCGGACCATCACCCGGTAGGCGTCCACCACATTCAGATCGGGTTTGCGCAAGAGGACGCTGTCGGCGATGCATTGCTGCAGGTCGTTCTGGTGCATGAAGCGGCGGTCCCAGACCACACCCATGAAATTTTTCATCGCGCAGGTCATCGAGGCGCCGCCGTGATGCTTCAATACCGGCACATTGATCAGCACGTCGCAGGCCGGAATCAGGTGGTGCACCAGCGCCTGCCGAAGGTTTTTCCCGCCCGGAATTTCGGCGGGCACATAATCCTCTTCGCGGTGCGCCATATACACCACGCCGCCGGCCGCCTTGACCGCATCTTCGATGCCGCTGTTGCGATAACAGGCGCGCCACTCGTTGCAGGTGTGGTCGAATACCGCCACCTCACGGGCCCCCGCCGCCACGCATTGCCGGACGATTTCCCCCACCAGTTCCGGGTTGGTGTCCGCCCCCATCTCCGGCGGCTGATCCCAGCCGATGTTGGGTTTTACCACCACCAGCTGCCCCGGCCGGACGAAGGTGCCGATGCCGCCGAATTCGGCGATGGCCGCCCGGAACATCTCCACCGGTTCGCCGCCCATCACGGCGACCAGGTCGGGGGGCGTGCCTGCGGCGGCGTCACTTTCCGCGGCGTGGAGCCGGGAACCGGGCAATTGACTGAATACTCCGAGGCCGATTCCGGCGGCTGCCGCTGTCTTCAAAAAATCGCGTCTCTTCATTTTTTCAACCTCCCACTTGAAAACGGTTGCATTGTTCTGTATGTTATTGTAATCTGCCGACGAGTAAAATGCAAGGAAAAAATCGAGAATGCGGATTGATTTTATGAAAAAAAACGGAGCCGGGCGATGATGACGGAGAACGAGGGCGACTTCTCCATTTGGGAGCATCTGCAGGCGTTGCGCAATGTCTTATGGCGCATGGTATTGACGGTGGCCATACTGTTTCCTCCGGGGTGGTGGGCGGCGGGGCCGTTGCTGAATATATATATCGCTTATGCGTGCCCGCCGGAGCTGGGTGCGTTGAATTATTTCACGCCGATGGAAGCCTTCCTGGTGGAAATGAAAATGGGGCTGCTGCTGGCGTTCGGGGCCGGGTTTCCGCTGTTGGCGTATTTTTTCTGGAATTTCCTGTCTCCCGCTCTGTACGCGCATGAGCGCGGCTGGGTCGGCTGGAATGCCGCCGCCGGATACGGTTTGTTTCTGCTGGGAGCGGCCTTTTCGCTGTTGGTGATTGTGCCGATGGTGATGTATTTTTCCGCCGGCTTCGCTACGGAGCGGCTGCAGCCGATGATCGGGTTGGGAGCGTTTCTCGAACTGACCTTCTGGCTGACGCTCGCTTTCGGGGTGATGTTTCAGATGCCTTTGATTGTAATCGGGTTATGTCGCCTCGGTATTGTCAAAACGGCGGCGCTGCGCCGTCAGCGGCCGATCATCGTGGTGGCGATTTTGATCGTCGCGGCGGTGTTGACGCCGCCCGATGTGGTCAGCCAGCTGATGCTGGCGATTCCGACTCTGCTGCTGTTCGAAATCGGCCTGTGGCTGGCGGGGAGGGCGGAGCGGAAGCGCGAGGCGGCGGCGCCGGCGATGGAGGATGAACCGGAAAATGACCATGTTCCGGAGCCGCTCCCGGCCGTGCCCGCGGCCGGAGACGGCGATTTCGCATTTTACGCCGCGCAGGGCAAGCGCCCCCGCCGTCCGCTCCGCGGCCGTCACCGCCGCTGAAATCCCGACGGAATTTTCGCTTTTCCGCTTGCAGAAACGCGGTTTAGGGGTTATCTTAATGGACGGTTTTTTTTATTCTAACGATATGGAGAACGGACATGAAGAAGGTATTGATTCCCACCAAACTCGACAAATTTGCCGCCAAGCTCTTGAGCGATAACGGTTATGCTGTGGTTCTCGATGCGGAAACCCCGATTCTGGACCTGGTGAAGGCCAACCCGGATGCCGAGGTGATGATTGTCCGCAGTGAAAAGGTCACGCCGGAAATTATCGACGCGCTGCCGCAGCTGAAGCTGGTCGTGCGCGCCGGTGCCGGCTTCAATACCATCGATACCAAGTATGCGCGCCGCCGCGATGTCGACGTGATGAATACCCCCGGAGCGAACTCCAACGCGGTGGCCGAAGAGGTGATCGCGATGATGCTGGCCGCCAGCCGCCATCTGATCGCCGGCGACACTTCCACCCGTGCCGGCGGCTGGGAAAAGAAGAAATTCATGGGCCGCGAATTGACCGGCAAAACCATCGGTATCATCGGCCTTGGAAACATCGGCCAGCTTTTGATCAAGCGCCTGACCGGTTTCGAAATGCGCGTGCTCGGCTTCGACCCGGTGATGGCGCCGGCGATGGCCGAAAAGCTCGGCGTCGAATTGGTCGACGTTCCGACGATTTTCGCCGAATCCGACTTCATTTCGCTGCATATTCCGGAGAATGACGCCACCCGCGGCATGGTCAATGCGGCGCTGTTGTCGACGATGAAGCCGAACGCGATGCTGATCAACTGCGCCCGTTGCGGGGTGATCAACGAAGCCGATCTGCGCGCGGTCAAGGCCCAGAAGCCGATATTCTTCTGCAACGACGTTTATCCGAAGGACGAAGCCGGCCCGAAGAGCTGCGCCGACATCGCCGATATCATGCTGCCGCATCTCGGCGCCAATACGGTCGAGGCCAATTTCGTCGCCGCCAAGCGCGCCGCCGAACAGACCATGGCGTACTTCGAGCAGGGAATCACCACCTGGGTGGTCAACAAGGAATTGCCGGACGGCCTCGACGCCGCGTACCAGAAACTGGCTTACGTGCTCTCCGCGCTTGCCCGCGGCTACCTCGGCAGCCGTCAGCCGAGCCGGATTGAAACCAGCTTCTACGGCGATCTGCGGCCCTTCGCCAAGTATATGACCGCGCCGATCATCGCCGGCATCGCCAAGGATTTCGATTTCCGTTCGACTCCGGCTGCCGCGGAGCAGTTCCTGAACGAAAACGGCATCGAGCTCAAGGATCGCGAAGTCGATAACTCGAAGCCCTACGGCGACGCGATGACCATCGATCTCTTTGCCGGTTCCGATCCGATTTATCAGGTCAGTTTGCGCGGCATCATCACCGAAGGCAATCTGATGATTTCGCGGTTGAACAACTTCGACCACTTGTATCTGGAGCCGACCGGCAACAACCTCTTCGTCGAATACCCGGACCAGCCCGGCGTCATCGGCCGGATCGCCAGCATGCTCGGCGAAGCACACATCAATATCATCGACATCCGGGCGCCGCAGGACCTCAAGAGCGGCAAGTCGCTGGCGGTGATCAAGACCAACCGCGTCATTCCGGCCGATCTGGTCGCGGCAATCAAGGATGCGGTGAAAGCGCAAACGGCGTTTCAGTTCAGTTACTGAAACGATAACAGTAAAAACAGGTGACGGATGCCCGAAGAACGCGTGATTGTTACACCCCGGGATTTCCGTTTCGGAGCCACTCCGGAAGACGCCTTGCCGCTGGATTGCGGCAAAGCGCTCCGGGATGTCAATATCCGTTACGAAACTTACGGGACTCTGGACCAGGATGGAGCCAATGCGGTATTGGTGCTGCACGCTTTGTCCGGGGACGCCCATGTCTCGGGCTATTACTCGGCCGATGATCGCAAACCCGGCTGGTGGGATGAGATGATCGGCCCCGGCCGCGCGGTCGATACCGACAAGTATTTCGTCGTCTGCAGCAACGTGATCGGCGGATGCTCCGGCTCCACCGGGCCGCGCTCGCTCAATCCGGATACCGGGCAATTGTACAATCTCGACTTCCCGGTGATCACCGTCGCCGACATGGTCCGGGCGCAGAAGCGGCTGATGGATCACCTCGGCATCAAAAAGTTCCTGTCCTTGCTCGGCGGTTCGATGGGCGGAATGCAGGCGCTGCAATGGGCGGTCAGCTATCCGGACGCGATGCACAGCGTCATTCCGATCGCGACCACGGCGCAGCTGTCGAGTCAGAGCATCGCCTTCGACTGGGTCGGCCGCGAAGCGATCAAGTACGATCCGGTGTGGAACAACGGCAGCTACGGCGCCGTGCCGCCGGAAAAGGGGTTGGCGACGGCCCGGATGCTGGCGCATATCACCTATTTGAGCGACGAATCGATGAATCGCAAATTCGGCCGCGGTCTGCAGGAAAGCAAGGAGTATTCCTACGACTTCGATTACGATTTCGCGGTGGAAAGCTACCTTTCGCACCAGGGGCGGCGCTTTGTCGAACGCTTCGACGCCAACAGTTACCTCTATATCACCCGTGCCATGGATTACTTCGACTTGTCGGCGCAGACCGGCGGCGATCTGACGAAGGCGTTTGCCGCGGTGAAGGCCAACTTCCTGGTGGTGGCGTTTTCGAGCGACTGGCTGTTTCCGCCGAGCCAATCCCGGGCGATCGTCAAGGCGCTGCTGCAGAATCAGTGCCCTGTCAGCTACTGCAATATCAAGTCCGACTACGGGCACGATGCGTTTCTCCTGGAAATCGACACTTTGGGCGGCATGGTGCGCGATTTTCTGGCCAATCAGCGAAAGGCGGTGCGCGGATGACTCGAGTGATAAAAACGACATCGGTCGGCCTGGCCCGGCCCGATTTGAAGGTGATTGCCGAGTTGTTGGAGCCGGGGTGCAAAGTCATGGATCTGGGTTGCGGCAACGGCCGGTTTCTGCGTTATTTGCAGGAATATAAGCAGGTGCGGGCGCTGGGCGTCGAAATCGATGAGAATATGATCGCCCAAAGCGTCGCCAACGGCGTGAACGTCATTCAGAGCGATCTCGACCGCAGATTCGACTTCGCCGAAGACGCGAGCTTCGATTATGTGATTGTCAGCCGGACCATTCAGGTGGTCCGGCGCCCCGATAAGCTGCTGGAGGAGATTGTCCGTATCGGCAAGACCGCGGTGGTGAGTTTGATCAACTTCGGCTACTGGACCAATCGGTTTCAATTGCTGTTGAATGGGCGCATGCCGCGCGGCGAGAGCATCCCGTACGAATGGTACGACACTCCCAATATTCACCTGTGCACGATTCGCGACTTCCGGCTGTTATGCGAAGAGCGTGACATCGAAGTCCTGCAGCAGATTCCGCTGTTTCATCATGGCCGGTTGTCCGCCCGCTGGGTGCCGAACTGGTTTGCCACCGGGTGTGTTTTCATCCTCCGCAAAGGCTACCGTCTGGACTGACGTCGTGCAATTTGTTTGCCGAAATAATATAAAAAATAGAGCCGCGAAGCGGCGGTCTGCCCTCCGTCATACGGAGACGCCGGTCCAGCGGGCGGATACCGCTGGGCGCCCCAGGCGCGTAGCGCCTCGAAAGGGGCGAAAGTAAAGTAGTCGATTATGCAAAAGCCCGATGCGAGAAGGAAAAACCTTTTGAGGAAAGGTTGTTTCCTTCTCGCGCTCTTCCTTTTCCAAACCTATTTGAGTAACGTTTTTGCAATTGGGGTACCAATTGTAAAAACGTGAGCTGAAAAATTTGACACAAAAACAGGGCAAATGCCCGTAACAGTTTCCTGAAATTGAATCCCGCCGCCGCGAAAATGACATTCAACTCGTCTCCGAGACGTCCACGAAGCTGATTCCGATCCATTCGATGTTCACTTTTACAATGCCCGATCACCGGTTCAATTGCCGAGCGCCGGTTCCACCATTTCGCCAGCGATTTTGAAACCCGCTTTCGGAATCGATTGACAATTTGAACATTACAGGTGCCTTCATAATTGTGACCGCGATACCCCAAATCACAAATCGCCATTTCCGGTTCATAACCAAGCAATTTCGTCGTTTGCGTCAATGCCGATTTCAATGTGTGGCCATCGTACGGGTTGCCGGGATAAGCCTCCGCTCCGACGATCCAATTGGTTTTCGCGGAAGTCACCAGGCCTACCTTGGTCCCAAACTCAAACTTCTTGTGTGCTTTCCCTTTGCCGATGCATTCAACTTGCGGCTCGTGAATCGAATAGAGTTTCTTTTTGTCCGTTTTCTTTTGCGATAAAAGACGGTTGCCAAGTTCAAGCAATTTTTGCAGTTCAGCATCAGGTGTGCCCATTTTTCGTTCAATATCGCGAACAACGCGACCGAGAAATGTTTTTAGCTGTTTGGTCGCTTTTCTTGCTCGTTTGAACTGGTTCGCTTTGGCGTAACCGCTCTGGCTTCGAAGTACTTTCTTGCCGATTCGCTCGTACGTCTGGCGCAAATCAACGCCGGTTTGACGTGCGGATTTGACCAGCCGCTCCCGCATTCGGTCGTAGAGTCGAGCATCGGTCGGATAGCGAACGGCTTTTTCCTGAACCGTGCTGTCCACATTCACCCGTTTTAGTTCTGTTTTCTTGATGAAACCTTCGCGAAGGCCGGTTTTAAGGCTTTCCTCCAACATCTTTTCCGCGCCGCTTTTCGCCAGCTTTTTGCGCCAACGGGACATTGTGGATTGATCGGCCGGATATTCGTGCTCAAAATAAATTCCGCCGGTAAGGTATTGCCAATAAGGGTTTTCGAGCCATTCTTCGAGAACGGCATCATCGCTCATGCCACTGGCATACTTGAGATAGTGCAAGCCCACCATCAGGCGAACCGGGGACGACGGGCGACCGTTATCTGCGCAAAAACATTCCTGCAAACCATCATCAAAACTCTGCCAATCAATCGCATCCGCCAATTTCACCATTGCATGACGAGGCGAAACGATGTCACGCAACAGCGGCTTGAAGAGGTGACTTTGAATTTCCTCGGATCGACTGCTTTTCGTCATCATTTTGCAAGATTTCTTTCGTTATAAGCTCCATTTCTTGCAATAATATAGCACAATATAGCAATATTATCCATTGTCATTCAATGATTTAAGATATTTTTCATGATAGACTAATCTATACTCTCATAATATTTCCTATTGTTAATACGGAATACATTAAGCAAGTCTAGAATCACCTGAATAGGTCAAAACACAAATTATATATGTAGTGTGAACTTGTAAAAGCTGCATATGATTGAAAATTGTCTGATTTCTCCGAGTCTGCATAATCAGAGACGGATTTTATTGATATCGGAGTAGGGCGCGGGATTGTCATATTATAGGCGGCGTAATAAAGAGCATACGATTCCATATCTAATCCCAACAATTTACGGTTATGAGATTTTATTTCAGCAATTATTTGTGCATCTTGAACAACAGAAGCTCCCGATGCCACAGGCCCCATCTTGACTTTCAATGCATGTTGATTCCGTTGTCCGGGCCAAGAGTCTTGAATGGTTGAGATATACTCATTACTTGTAATAATACGAAGCAGTTTATCTCGTACAGTTACATCTAGACTTATTGTTTTGGGATCAGGCAGAAAAATTCTTTCAGAATCTTCTATTTTATATTTTCCACTTCCATAGTCCCAAACTTGTTCAGCAATTACTATATCTCCCAATTGAATTTCCGTATCTTTAACTCCAGCCATTATGCCAGCCATTATAAGATATTGGGGACGAAATAATTCTACTAATTTACATGATGTAACCGCGCTTGACACCATTCCCATATTTGGCGATTGAGCAACTACTATTTTTAAAGCAATACCATGTGCATTAAACGTGCCTTTATAGTAAGTGATTGAATCATGCTCAGTTTTTTCTTGTGTCCAATTCCCTGGCAATTGGAGGACGCTTTTAAGTTCAACTTCAACACTAACAATAATACCAATATGATAAATATACTCGCTACAGTATGAGCTACTTGCTTCCAGCAAATAGGAAATTTTTTGAGTGATTTTTTTCTTCCAAGAATTTTGGGAGGGATCATAATATATGACATCCCAAAATAAATCTCGAAAGCGAGTCTGAGATGCGCTCAAACTATCAGGAAATGCAGTCAATCCGATTACGTGTAAAGGTTTTCGCAGTGTTTTGCTTTCGACTAATTCATAAATAAAATCAGTTCCTGCATTTGGGTAAGGAGCGTCGCCATCGCGATTGGGAAGATTCAAATCCAGAATGATCACATCAAAAGTATTTGTGGTACAGACATCACGAGCATGAATTAGACAACCAACACATGAAATATCTTCCGCAAGAACTTCACATGAATGCAGAAGTAATTCTCGTATACTGTCTTGTTTTGTTATTTCGTCATCAACAATTAAAATTTTCACGACAAGGCCTCATCCAGTTTTTTGCTTAGCTCATCTCGCCAATTATTGACAGAAGAATTGTAATATATAAACCCGGTATAAAATTCATTATATTCTTTTTCCAGAGAACAGTTCAACTCTGATAGCGTAACAAAATCATCATCGTTTCCAAGTGTCTCAAACATAGTTACAACAACAACGGGAATAAATCTTCTTTTGCGTTTCATTTCAGCAAGAATATCACGCCCAGCAAATGGGTTTATCTTAAATCCATCTTCGTTATGTGTAATATCAAAGGTAGGAAGAGTCATATCCAACAAGACTAGGTCATAGTCTTGTTGAAGTATTTCAGAAAGTCCACTATGGTATGATCTCTTCTCTATTATAGAAACTTCCAGAGAAATCAAATGCGAAAACCCAAGTACCACAGCACGAATATCTGCACTTTTGTTGACATCATCTTCGATAATGAGAATATTACTCATATAATCCCTCAAGATTCATTGAAATCTCTATGGAGAAATCATTATTGCAGTTATAGGAAAAAGCAATATTGTGATATGAACGGCCAAGATCTATCCACACTAGTTTTCGGACCTTCAATAGACCAGACCCACCCTCTTTGGCAATAACCCTGAATATTTTTTCTTTCGAAAGGTCATTATGAAATTCCCTTAATATAGCTACAGGGTCTTTTACGCGAACATCTTCAGAAATATTATTACTAAATTTTATACTCAAAAGATTGTTGCAAACATTAAAAGTAGCATTAATATGAATTTTCTCATCCCTAAGGCCACAATGTTCTATTGCATTGCTCACAATGTTTCGTATTATATCAGCAAAGGTAACAAAGTAAACTCCGCGAATCTTGACAGAAGTATCTCCCGTATACGTAAACGATATATCATATTGAGGATACGAGTTCTGCATACACGCTTGTTCAATCTGAATCAATTTCTCTAATGTAAATTCTGCAAAATCGTCACTTGAGAAAGAAAACCATTTACATATTGCAAGAATTTTATTTTGAAGTTGCGTGGAGCTGATTGTTATATTTTGAATTAGTTCTGGGACATTACCATAAAAACTACTGCTACGAATTTCGCTTTCTAATTGCTTTATACTACAAGTAAACAGCGACTGTATTTCATTGGCAAGAGCGGTTCTTACCAAAACTAAGTTTTCTTTTGTTTTCTCGAATAGATGTTTTAAAATAGAATTGATAAATGGTTCATATTCGTTAATAATTGCAAACTCACTCCGAAAAAGCTCAAACAGAAGCTCATCAGAATAACAGTAATCAAACCAACCGGAAGATACTTTTTTCTCTGTAGATACTTGAATTTTTTGTCTGATTATATCCTGAATAGTATTATCAACTGCTACTGTAAAATCTGATAGTAATTTGTGTATGCTTTCTAAATTTCCGGGAAGTAAAAATCGATATTTTTCATTCCAAAATGAGTTTTTGATGAAATCTCCACTTTCACTATCTTTCTCTAGCAAGAGATTTAGTTTGCCGAACACAGCACGTAGTTCATTCTTTATGGCGCCATGACGAATTCGTACGCTCAAGTACGAGTCTAACCCATATTCTTTGCTAAACAAATAACTATCACGAATATCTCGGAATAATTCAGCGAACAGATAAAATTTAGTATCAGGATAAATCAACGTTGCCTGACTAGCACACTTTAAATCAGACACTTTCATGCTGATCAATTCTCCCGTATCTTCATCCACAAAACGTACCTTAAGTTGTTCAGCCAAATCGGCAAATCCTTTAAGATCAATTTCTGTCATAGATGAAATTGATTTATATCTCGTGAAGTTTTCTTGGAAAAGTATTTTCCCACTTTCTTTGAGCCCATTTTCATCAATGTAGACTCGTCCTGTCTCTAGTTGTCGCATCCCTTCTTTTACAATGGAGGTAGTCGTTATTTGGTTAATTTCACTTATATATTTTTTGTATCTTGCAGGATCCAGGTCAAGCAAATATTGGCAAATGCGAATACGTTCATCATTAACTTCTTGACTATTTTGAAAGTGAATAGAACGAGAAAGAACTTCCGGCGAACATACTTCTCGTAAAAATAATATTTTTCTCGATGGGTCAATATGAGTCAATGGAAATAACTCATGTGGATAACGTACTCCTTGTTCTGACAAAAAACTATCATATGCAGTATATTGTTTTACGATGTCTTGCTTGGCAATATAAAAAAGGATAGCAAATTCAATACCTGAACCGATATTAATTGTATCTTCATGGATTTTTTCAATCAGAGAATTGATATCTATTCTGTTTATAGTATCAGATTTTGAAACAAAAATTTCTATTACCATTTGGACTGCGTCAAGGTAACGTTGACTTCTGAGGTAGCACTGAAATAACTGCCTTTCAATTTCCGAAAGAACAAAACCATTACTCAAAAATGAGGCGCGAGCGTTTTGCAAGAAGTCAATTGCAGTGTTTTCTGAATGACAAGCCAAAAGCTCATTTACGGTAATTGACAACAGGACCAATTCAGAAATATCAGTATTGCATTTTTTTAATACTTCAAATATGCTCCCTGTAGAGGGAGGTTTTTTTTCAGTGACTCTATTTAGCGACTCTTTGCTTAAAAATATTGTACAAAGTATTGGAGGGCAAAGATAACAATACATGGGAATGCCAAGATACGAGTGAATATAATCCAGAGAACAATAAGTGTCATTCTTTTGGTATTGCAGCGCGCAAAAGCGATTTAGCTGTTGGCCGTAAATAGAATTATCCAGCACGAGTGCGGTCTTGTGCAATTCCTCTATTGCTGTAGCCGAATTCTCTGCATGTTGCAGTACGGAATACATATTTTGTAGAACATTGTTGGCTATTGATTTTTTTTCCGTCAATAACACCAATGGCTTATTTTGCATTATCAGCGAACATAAATAGAGAGGATATAAATCAATGAAATCTGGATTTTCAGCTATAACAGCAAAACATGCAGACTCACAGTTCTTCCAGTTGCCAGTATAATAATGATACAATATTGTAGTAACATTCTCCGAATGTATCGAGCACCAAGTGGAGATGTTATTTTTTTCGAAGTAACTACTTAAATTTTTAATCCTTTGATCACAAAAATAGAGCGATAAATGATTGATATATTTTTGCATTTCAGAAATAGAAGCATTTGATAGAGCTATATCAGAAATTCCTCTAACAAAACAATCAAAGCGATCCATCAATGAACATAACCCCATCATCATTGTCAAATGTGGAAGCATGTATAGTTCAATATGAAAGTTCTGCTTTAACAGATATGAAAAGGTTGCCGAAAGCGAATTACGTTCTTTGAAACCTTCAAGCAGATCATTGATTCGTCTTTCGTAGTTATGACGCGAAAGTCGTTTTTCAATTTTTGTACTCAACAAATCTAACGTTATATATAAGTAGGGATTATTTTCTAATTCACCTTCCCAGCGGGATAATAAGGCTTTATTTCCCTCAGTTCCTCTAGACTCCTCAGCAACTAGCATTTGCATGTTTAATAACCAAATAGAAAGTCCATACGAGTTTTCTATAAATTGCAATACATTAACTAGTTCATCAATTTCTCCAGAAATCAAAAAACGCACAGCTTCAGAGCGCAAATGCAAAAGATTATTCAACTCATCTTCAAATCGCAAAAAAATAGCCGAATTCCATGCTAAATAGTTGCTTATATTACAGCTGGATAAATAGTACCGGTCATTAAAGAAGAGAGTTTTTTGGCGCGGAAAAAGCAATCCAAAAGTGTAACGCGAAAAAAAATCTTTAGGATTGGCGCGTAATATGTAATTCGTTAATTCAGCCGGAGATGACTCATTACGCAAATGAGAGAATACGACATCAGGAGCCAGCTTTCGTAAAAATAGAAAATTAGTGATTTTTTTCTCAAAATCAGATTGCTTCCTTTTATTTCGCTTGGATGGCATATAACAGAACTTTCAATAGACTTATCTCTTGATTACTACAATTACACATTAAAGAATATATTAATCCGTCAAACCACGATCACAATAACAATGAACGGTTTCCCATTTTCAAAGATACTCAAAATGGTACTCGGTGGTACTTCTGAACGCCTTTTCGGGCGTGGATATGGTACCTCGGCAGAGAACATAATATACTTTAGCATATTTTCGAACATTCTCCCATCGCCCCCCCTTAGTGCTCTAGCCCAATGTTCAAACAGGGTTTTTCATTGCTTACCGCATATGCTTTCATGAAGTCACGCCTTACGGGATGGACCTCTAACACAAAGTCGAAGACAATTTGAGGCACAATTTCTTCCAGCTTGTCATCAACAATAGGTTTCTTTGGATTATCGGCGGCTTCTTTGGGCGTAGTCTCGTCTATTAGGGCTGCAATTTTTCTTGCTACTGAATTGGAACTCTGCTGCGTAGAAAATATTCTGGTCACTCGCTCCTTTACATCCCGAGCTTTTCCTATGTAGTCGATCATGAAAAATATCTTAAATCATTGAATGACAATGGATAATATTGCTATATTGTGCTATATTATTGCAAGAAATGGAGCTTATAACGAAAGAAATCTTGCAAAATGATGAC
>JAVBQJ010000141.1:0-10037 GCA_031549115.1 Victivallaceae bacterium | reverse complement strand
GCGCCTCCCCGTATTTCCCCCCATGGGCCCCCAAAAACTCTCTTCGCTCACCAACGCGCGCCCGCTTTTTCGTCCCCGACCCCCTCAGCGCTGGCGTTGCCAGCGCCGTTCGCCGGGGGCGGCTCCGTGCCGCGCTCCTTGGCGCGAGCTTCGCTGCGCCAATTCCTAGCGACACGGTCGCGCCTGACCGGCGCTCCGACCCGTGCGCGCTTACGAGCGAACGGTGTTGCGGAGGATGCGCGACCATGGCTGAATCATGTTGAGTCCACATCCACGGCTAACTGGCTGTCGGTGGCGCGCCACAGATGGCTATATGGCGCGCCAACCAGCCGCGTCCTTTGCCGTCCTTTTTCGTCCTTTGCCGTCTTTTTATGCGCACACTGGCCCAACCGACGTTTTCCTCATCCAAATGGTCGCGGAGGATATGGCGCAGCCATATCTGCAGCAGAGGTGCAGGGGCCTGTGACCCTGCCGGGGGGTGGGCGAAAAGCCCCCGCATTCCGGATTTTTCCGAAACTATTGCCGGATTGCGTTTGCCAAATCGCGCTATATGATAGTATATTATGTGAACCAAAGAACACGGAGTGTGATAAATGAAAGTACGGCGGATTTGTTGTATCGGTTTGAGCATGCGGGTGTATCCGGCGTTTGCCGACAAGGTGGCCGAGGCGGTGCGTTTGCTGGAGCATGCGGCGAAGCGTGGCGCCGAGCTGGTGATTTTTCCCGAGACGATCAATCTTTTTCGCGGCGATGGGCCCGACAGCGTCGAGGCGTTGTCGATTGGCGAGGCGGCTTTGTCGGACTGGTCGCCGGTGGAGCCGTTGCTGCAGGCGGCCCGGCGGTTGCGGGTGGCGCTGGTATTGCCGCTTTTCTGGAATGAGGGCGGCAAGATTTTCAATGTTGCGTTTCTGTTTGATGAATCCGGGCGCCCTTGCGGTTCGTATCGCAAGATTTTTCCCACCCCGGAGGAGATGGCCGACGGTGTGTCCCGCGGCGGCTGGTCGCAGCCTCTGATGGAGTGGAACGGCTTGAAAATCGGCGGCGCCATCTGCTTCGATACCCAGTTCGAAGAGGTGTTCGCCGCGCAGGCCGCGCGCGGCGCGGAGCTGTTTGTGGTACCGAGCCTGTGGCCGGGCGGGACGATGTTGAATGCCTATGCGCTCAAATACCAGGCCGTCATCGCGATGGCGTACCCGGCCTGGAGCCGGATCATCGGCATCGACGGCAATGAAATCGCCGGCCATGGCGAACGCAGTGAAACGCTGCGTTTTCACGTCGGGATGCCGATGATTGTCGCCGATATCAATTTCGACCGGCAGTCGTTTCATTTGAGCACCTTTGCGGCGCACTGGACCGAGATCGAGCGCCGTTACGGCGACCGGATCGAAACGGTATTCGATCAGCCCAACTGTCTGGTGTATCTGGAGTCGCGTTGCCCCGATCTGACGGTGGAGGAGATCAAGCGTGAATACCGGATGCTGAATTATGGTGAATACATCGCCTCCTGCCGCGAAATCTACCGGAAAACACCGGTGGAATGAAGCGGGGAAGTCAGCCTTTGCCGCGCAGCCGGGGGTCGGCCCACAAGTAGGCGATGTCGGCGAGGAAGTTCAGCGCCACGAAGATGACGGCGCTGACGATGACCAGAGCTTTGAGCAGCTGCAGATCGGAATTCTGCAGCGCGTCGATCCCGGCGGCGCCCAGCCCCGGGATGCCGAAAAAGGTTTCCAACAGCAAACTGCCGGTGAACAGAAACGGCAATGTCGCCGCCGCCCGGGAAATAATCGGAATCGCGGCGTTGCGCAACAGATGGACGCCGTAAATGCGCCACGGGGCGACCCCCTTGGCGGCGGCGGTGCGGAGGTATTCGCTGGAGAGTTCATTGACGAATACCGTCCGGTAAAAGCGGACCGCGCCGCCGAGGCCGCAGGCGATTCCGATGGCGACCGGGAGAATCAGATATTCGATTCCCCCCCAGCCCCACACCGGAAACCAGTTCAACCGGTACCCCAGATACCATTGGCCGAAGATGATCACCACCAGATAACTGATGCTGAGTCCCGCCACCGACAAAAACAGCAGCAGCCGGTCGAACCAGGAGTCTTTGGCGGCGGCGGCGATCAGCGCCAAAACGATACCGATCAGCATTTCACCGGCGAATACCGGCAACAGCAGCGCCAGCGACGGTCCCACCCGGTCGATCAGGATACCGGAGATCTCCTCCCGCGTCATCAGTGTCCGGCCGAATTGGAAGAATTTGACACCGGGGAATTCCGGCGTGAAGCGGACGATTTCGCCCAGCGCCTGAACAAATTGCGAGTTGAAGCCCGACTCCTGGCGGCGGAAGAAACGAACGTTGAGGAGCTCGCCCGCGTCGGTATGAAGCGGCAGACGCCACTCTGTGGTCGGCTCGTCCCAGGTGATCCATTCGGTACCGCCGGTGCGGACCACTTCGACTCCGACCGCTTCGGGGACGGAAAAGTTACGCGTAAACACCGCTTCACTTCCCTGCGTGTTCACGCCATTGGGCAGCCGGCCGGAGGTGAAGTCGGCCGGCGAATAGACGTCGGACGCCCGCCAGTGCCCGTAAAACAGCGGCAGGTCGGTGCCCAGATCCCGGCGCAAAGCCTCCACCTCGGAGGCTTTGGGGTTGCGCCCCAGCAACGCTGCCGCCGGATCGCCGGCCGCGACCCGGAACAATAGAAATGTCAGAAGCACCACACCGGCCACCACCCCGACGGCGACCAATGCTCTGCGCCATAGTACCGACCACATCCGCTTGGTTGTTTCCCTTCGTTTACTTTAACAATGCCTTCAGGCGCTGAACGGTGGCGGCAAAGTTATCCAAGGCCGCTTCGATCACCTCCACTTTGCGCAGATCCACACCGGCGTCGTCGAGAATATCCAGCACATCCTTGGAATCGCCGGCCTTGAGGAAATTCAGATACGGCGTCACGCCGTCGCTCTGCGACAGGATTTTCGACGACAACTGAATCGCGGCGGCCATTCCGGTGGCGTATTTGTAGACGTAGAAGTCGTAGTAGAAGTGCGGAATCCGCGCCCATTCCACCTCGATCAAAAGATCGGCATGGTAGCGGGGGCCCAGATATTTTTTATTCAACTCGAAATATTCGCGGTTCAACAGATCGCTGACCAGCGGTTCTCCGGCTTCGGCTCTGCGGTGAATGGCCAATTCGAATTCGGCGAACATCGTTTGCCGGAAGATCGTGCCGCGGGCTTCGTCCGCCATGTGATTCAGCAGATAAGCCTGAAAATCCGGGTCGCTGGTGTTCCGCATCAAATAATGATTCAGCAGGAGCTCGTTGGTGATCGAAGCCACCTCCGCCGCGAAAATGCTGTATCCGGCATAATGGTACTGCTGGTGCTTGTTGGAGTAATGCGAATGCAGCGAATGTCCCAGTTCGTGCGCCAGCGTGAACACATCGTTCAGCGTGCCGTGGTAATTCAACAGCAGATACGGGTTGCTGTCGTAACAGCCGCTCGAGTATGCCCCCGAACGCTTGCCCTTGCACTCCATCACGTCGACCCAGCGCTCCTTGAAGGCGCGTTCCAGAATGGCAGAGTATTCGTCGCCGAGCGGTTTCAGCGCCTCTTTGACCAATTTCACCGCTTCTTTCCAGGTATATTTGCGGTGCTGCTTCGGCACCAGCGGCGTATACAGATCGTACACATCCGGCTTCTTCAGTTTGAGAACCCGGGAACGCAGCTCGTAATAGTCGTGCAGCGCCGGAAGCTTCGCATTCACCGCCGCAATCAGATTCAGATAGACACTTTCCGGGATATTGTCCTCGAACAGCGCCGCCGCCAGCGCATTCGGGTGTTTGCGGATGCGCGCTTCGACCGCATGCTCTTTGACCGTATAGTCCAGGGTGGTGGCGAAGGTGTGCTCCAAGCCCTTGTAGGCCTGAAACATCGAACGGAAAGCCTTCCGGCGTAGCTTGCGGTCCGGATTCTCCAGGAGCTTCCGGTAGTTGCCGTGGGTGACTTCCAGCTTTTCGCCCTTGTCGCCGCGGATCGGTTTGAACACCATGTCCGCGTCGTTCAAGGTGGAAAAGGTCTTGGCGGCGCTGCCCATCACATCGGAGAATTCGCCGAGAATCCGCTCCTCCGGTTCGCTCAGCGTGTGGGCGCGTTCGCGCAGCAGTTCCCGCAGACTGCGCTCGTAAAAAGCCAGTTCGGGGGACTTCAGCAACTCCTCCATGCGCGCTTCCGGGATCGCCATTACTTCCGGCTCGAGCCACGCACAGGCGGCGGTGACCGTGGCGAAGTAAGTGCCGATCCGGTCCAGGCGCGAACGGTTGGCGGAATCGGCGGTATTTTCATCCGAGCGCAGATGCGCATACGTGTACAATTTTTCGCCCAAGCGCTCCAGCGCGTCCAACGCTTCGATGGCGGATTTCATCGCGGCGGGAGAGTCGTTCAATTTGCCGCGCCAGGCGGTGAACGCCTCCAGGAGCTCCGGTAATTTGGCGAAATCGTCATCCCAGGCGCTCTCTTTGGCATACATCGACAGCAAATCCCAGGTCAACTTCTCCGGGATGTCGCGGCGTAACGGTAATTTTCCGGAACTCATTATTATAATCCTCCTCATAAAAAATGAATTACCTCATAAAATAGCGCCGCTGCCGTCCGAAGTCAATCCCGGCATACGGGAAACGCAGGAAATATTATAGTCGCCGCATCTATACTTCAGGCAAGGAGGAATCCGAAAAAAAGAAAAAGTGGCGAGAGAGACGGGACTCGAACCCGCAACATCCACCGTGACAGGGTGGTACTCTAACCAATTGAGCTACTCCCCCGCATAATCCGAAACCATGCGGTCAATAAAAAAACTTTCTGCAAAAAAGTGGCGAGAGAGACGGGACTCGAACCCGCAACATCCACCGTGACAGGGTGGTACTCTAACCAATTGAGCTACTCCCCCGCATAATCGAAACCATGCGGCTTGAATTTTTTGCAAAAAAGTGGCGAGAGAGACGGGACTCGAACCCGCAACATCCACCGTGACAGGGTGGTACTCTAACCAATTGAGCTACTCCCCCGCATAATCTGCGGTATCTCACGCCAAACTACCTGCCGGTCATCCGTTTTCACGGACGCTCGATCAAGTACCCATAAGATAACCTGCTTTTTGTTTTTTGCAAGTTCAGGAATCTGTTTTTTTGAAAAAGAATTTTATCATTGCCTGCGGCCGGTGCGGCGGGAGGGGGGATTTTTGCTGGTGGGCGCGCAACCACGGCCGAATCATGTGGATCGCGCCCGCCATTGCCGGTTTCAGTCGATTTTTGCCATTTTTTCGTCACTCCCTCTTGACTTTTGCCGCGAAGTTGGCTATACTTTATAGTAACATGTTTCTATAAGGAAAATTCAGCATGGAAAAACGAGTCAATATCCGGGATGTGGCCAAGGCGGCGCAGGTGTCCACCGCCTCGGTTTCCCGTGCCTTGGAGAGCACGCCCTCTCCGTATTTGTCCCAGGCGCAGCGGGAACACATTCTGCGGGTCTGCCGGGAAATGCACTATCAACCCAACGCGCATGCCCGGCGCCTCTTCGCCCGGCGCGCCAACACCATGACCATATTCTTTTCCGCGCCGGAGGATTGCAGCCACTGGAGGCCGTATCCGGTCATGGACGAACCGTTCAGCTCCTGTTTGCTCGGACTCAACTCCGTTCTGGCCAGGGCCGGAATCCAACTGCTGCTGACCGAGTTGACTCCGGCGTTTCTGCAGGAACAGCGCCATCTGTCGATGTGCCGCAGCCGGATGGTGGACGCCATTTTCCTCTGGGGCTGCCTGCAGGACGACGGCTACATCCACGAGCTGCTTCATGAGAAAATTCCGCTGGTCATGCTGCAGAACGATTGGCCCGACGCCCCATGCCCCTCGGTTGTGGCCGACGACTATGCCGGAAGCTGTGATATGACCGGGCGGCTGCTGGCCGCCGGGCACCGCCGGATCGCCATTCTGCGCCCATGGCTGCATGGCTCCGCCGGTATCGCCCGCTACCGGGGGGTGATCGACACGCTGGCGCGCCACGGCCTGCAGCCGGCTTTCCAAAGCACGGATTGCGGTTACGACTACGATTTCGGCCGCCGGGCGGCGGCGGAGCTGCTCCGAAACGCCCCCGACGCCACCGCCATCGTCGCTTCGAACGATACCGCCGCGTGGGGGTGTGTCGACGAACTCGAAGCGCGCGGATTGTCCGTCCCCGAAGACTTTTCCCTGACCGGCGGCGACGATATCCGCAACTTCAACCGCATGCAGTTGTGCACTTTCGCATCGCCGGCCTACCGGGTCGGACAGACCGGAGCCGAGCTGATGCTGCGGCATCTCAAAAACGAAGACATCCGCGGACGCCACTGTCTTCCGGTCGTGCCGGTAGCCGGCAATACGGTGGCGCCGCCGCGCCGATCCTGAGCATTGCAACTTCAAAGGAGAATCATGAGTTGGAAAATCTGCCGCCGCATCCCCTTCCTATTGCTGACCTGGACCGGGGTGCAAGCCATGCCGCTGATCGATCACGGCGCCAGTGACTATGCCATCGTCATCCCGGACGCCCCACACCGGTGGAGGAACACGCCGCCCGGGAGCTTCAGGATTACCTGAACCGGATCGGCGGCGCCACTCTGCCGCTCCTCCGGGAATCGGCCTTTCCCGCCGGCGGCAAGGCGCTTCTGGTCGGCCCCTCCCGGAGCGCCGCCGCGCTGCTGCCCGAAACCGGGCTGCAAACGCTGGCCGCCGATGAAATCCTGCTGCGGACCGTGGACGGCAATGTCATTTTGACCGGAGGCCCCGACCGCGGCACCCTTTACGCGGTTTACGAATTCCTCGAGCGCCTCGGCGTTCGCTGGTGGACGCGGGAAGACACCGCCGTGCCGCGTCTGGAGGTGGTGGAAACCGAACCTCTGGACATCCGTTACGCGCCGCCACTGAAGATACGCGAGCCGCATTATTTCGCCGCCAACAGCGACCCGGAATTCGCTTCGCACCTCCGGCTGAACGGCCACTTTTTCGATTTACCGCCGGAGCTGGGCGGCCATGACGCCTATATCGGCTTCGTGCACACCTTTCCGGGCTTGATCCCGAAGGAAACCTATTTCGGGCAACACCCGGAATGGTTCGAATTGCGCGGCAACGAACGCTATGCGGAGCCGGAGACCGCCCAGTTGTGCCTGAGCAATCCGGAGTTGCGCCGGGAACTCACCGCCAACGCCCTGGCGCGGCTGCGCCAGTACCGCGACCCGCGCCTGATCTCCATTTCGCAGAACGACAGCTACGCCGAGGAGCAGGGGTGCGAATGCCCCGAATGCCAGGCGCTGAATGCTTATTACGGCTCCCCCTCCGGCGCCGTGCTGATGGCGGTCAACGAGGCCGCGACCGCGATTGCCCGCGAATACCCGCAGGTTCAAGTCGATACACTGGCCTACCGTTACACCCGTACCGCGCCGCACCACATTCAGCCGGAACCGAATGTGATCGTCCGGCTCTGTTCGATCGAATGCGACCTGTCCAAGCCGCTCGACGCCCCGGAAAACGCCGCGTTCCGCGATGATTTCCTGGCTTGGAGCGCGATTGCGCCGCAGCTGTCGATCTGGCACTATGGCGCCAATTACTCCAACGCGCTGGCGCCGTTCCCGAATTTGCGCAGCCAGCAGCGCGATTTGCAGTTTCTGGCCGACCACGGCGTCGTGTCGCTGTTTTTCCACGGCGCCAACGACACCTATCTGGCGGATCTGGCCGATCTGCGGCTGTGGCTCCTGTCCAAACTGATGTGGGACCCGGGCGTCGATATGAATGCATTGATGGATGAGTTTCTGAACGGCTACTACGGCGAGGCCGCGGCTCCGGTCATCCGTGAATACCTCGAACTGCTGGAAGACGAGGTTGCCGCTTCCGGCCGGCCATTCACCTGTTACCAGCCCGATACGACCGGTTGGCTTTCGCTGCCGACGCTGGGGCGGGCACTGCGGCTGATGGATCAATTGGAGTCGCTGGTGCGGGACGGCAAACTGGAGCAACGCCGTTTTCAGCGGTTGGCGCTGCCGGTCCGGTTCGTATTCCTCGAAACCGTGATGACCCGCCCGGACGAAGTGCGGGCGCATGCCGGCTCGTTCGACCGCATCCCCGGCCCCGGGGAATGGCTGCCGCTGCTCGAGGAATACAGTGCGATCGTATCCGAGTATCCGCCGGTCCATCTGCGCGAAGAACTCTATATCAATCGCTTGCGCGAACTCGCGCAGGCGCGGCAATAACCGCCGGAGAACGGCAACAAACAACATAGAAAGAGTGACAACATGCACAACCGGAATTTTTCAACACCTCGTTACTTCACACTCATAGAACTGTTGGTCGTGATCGCGATTATCGCTATTCTCGCCAGCATGCTTCTCCCCGCGCTTTCGAAGGCGCGCGCCGCGGCGCAGAACATCAAATGCGTCAACAATCTGAAGCAGTTCGGCCTCGCCATGAACATGTACAACAACGATCACAAAACCCTCCCGACCGCGTTCGGCACATGGTGGTACGATCAGCTCGGCACACCTTATATCGGACCGTATGGCGCCAAAGGCGACGGAAAGACCTCCGGGACCTATCTGTGCCCGGCAGGCTCCTCCAACCTGACGGCGGATTCGACCTGGACCACCGATATCTGCTACGCGATGATGTACGGCTTGAGCGACCGCGACCTGAGCAGCGTGCCGACGCCCGCGGAGACGGCAATGATGGCCGATCATGTGCCGATGCCGGGGTTCGAAGACAACCGGAAAACGACCTGGAACAGCTGCTTCTCTTCGCTGCGCGAAGGCATGGGCTTTTATCCGGCCGCCGTGCACAACGATTACGCCAACATCACCTTCGTCGACGGGCACGTCGAGAGGCGGCGCTTCGACAGCTGGCCCGCCGACGCCTGGCTTTGCGGCGATGACAAAGCGTTCTGGGATTCCACCACCCGCTATCCGTAAAGCCGTCCGAAAGCGCGCGTCATCATGAAATATCTGAGGCTTGTCCTGTGTTTGTTGTGCGTCGCCGGATTGAGCGCGGCGGAACCGGAACCCGCGTTCGACGATCCGGTATTCGTCCCGCCGGAGCCGCAAATCCGCCGGGACGGCGCCGAGAACGCCTATCGGATTCTCTTCGTCGGCAACAGCATCACCCGGCACGCGGCCGTGCCGGAGCCTTACCTGTGGAACTACGAGGCCGGAATGGCCGCATCGTCGGAGGCGAACGACTTCGCCCACCTGACGACGGCGGCCATCCGGGAGGCGCTGCCGGAGCGCCCGGTGGAGCTTTACTTCGGCAATGTGGATAAGCTGGTCACCGCCGATCCGGCGTTCGCCGATCCGTGGAAGCTGGTGGCCTCGGATATGCCCGCTCCGGATCTGATCATCGTGCAGACCGGCGAACACGAAGGGCCGCATAAAGATCCCGAACAGGTCCGGGCGGGCTACGAAAGGCTCCTTCGCGCTTTTGACGGCATGGAGCCCGCGCCACGGATCATCGCCGTCGGAGTCTGGTATCCGACCAACGGCGAAGCGTATTCCGGCTGGGTCAAAAACATCGACACCATCTACGCCGAAGTATGCGCCGGACTCGGCCTGGATTACGTTTCCGTGGAAGCGATCGCCACCGATCCGGCGTGTCGCGGCTTCGGCGGGCACCCCGCGGTGCAATGGCACCCCAACGACACCGGCATGGAGCGCTACGCCCGCAGTATTCTCGCTGTATGGGCCGGCGTACGCGTGGCAACGGACATGGCTGGCGGCACGCCATAAGACCAGTGATGAATGCGCGCCCATCGCAACACTGTCCACATCGTGAGCGCGCACGGGCCGGAGCGCCGGTCAGGCGCGACCATGCCGTTAGGAATTGGCGCAGCGAAGCTCGCGCCAAGGAGCACGGCATGGAGCCTCCCCCGGCGACCGGCGCGGGCAAGGCCCGCGCTGAGGGGGTCGGTCACGAAAACGCGGTAGCGTTTTCGCGACCGAAAGGAGTTTTTGCCGCCCGGTGGCGGCAAAA
>JAVBQJ010000083.1:0-10838 GCA_031549115.1 Victivallaceae bacterium | reverse complement strand
ATCAGCCATGTTTTGACTTCGGCTGACATTCCCCCTCAGAAATGCACATCTACAAAGACGGTAGTCGAGAAATTAGCTCCCGTCACGCTCAACTATTGCCCCAAACACCGCTTTCGAAAAGTTATGGGATGGCTGTGATTTATTTTGCAAAATTCGGGGTTGACAAAACAAAACGACGGGATATAGTAAAGAGTCTTTATTATATTGAATCTTTATCAAACTGGAAAGGTTTTACGAATGAAAAAGATGTTTTTATGTATAATTATTGCAGGGAATGCAATATTTCCTCTTCAAGCGGAAGAAGAGTCAGCGCCGCCCGCCACGGTAAAAACCGGTATTGTATTCGAGGCGGAGGATTTTCAACAACGGCGATATGTCGGGTCAGTAGTTTCGCCTGCGGTAATCAATCTGGTAGCGCGGGTTGTCGGGGAAATTCAGGAGGTCAATTTTTTGGATGGCGCGAATGTTGAAAAGGGCGAGATGTTATACCGGATAGATCCTGTTCAATATGAAGCGGCGGTAAAAACGGTCGAGGCGGAAATCGCGCGATGCGAGGCGGAAATCGAATATGCGCAAAGCGCTTACGAACGGGCGAAATTGCTGCATGAAAAAAACGCGGCAAGCAAGGATTCTATGGAGAACAACCAGCGGGTCTTACGGGCATGCGAAGCCAATCTGTTGTCGGCGCAGGCGGCGCTGATTACCGCAAAGGACAATCTGAAGAACACCGTCATCATCGCTCCGATCACCGGCACCATCGGAGTGACGAATTTCAGCGCCGGCAATTATGTTTCGCATGACTCTGGAGTATTGGCGAGAATCATCCAGACCGATCCACTGCGGGTTCGGTTCTCCGTCAGCAACCGGGATTTTCTTTCGATGTTCGGTTCACCGGAGCAATTCAAGAAAAACGCGTCCATCCGGTTGCGTTTGGCCGATGACAGTACCTATCCGGAAGAAGGATCGGTGGAGTTGGTGAACAACGAAGCCAATAAAAATACCGACACCCTCCAGGTTTTCGCCCGTTTCCATAATCCGGAACGCAAGCTGGTGGCCGGAAGTACCGTCACTGTCACGCTGTCCGACCGGAGAGCGCAAAAGCTGCCGGCGATTTTGCCGTCGGCGGTTTTGCATGACAAGGACTCCGCTTTCGTCTATGTCGTCGATGCGGAAAACCGGGTGGAGAAGCGGGTTATCGTTCCCGGCAACACCCGGGCGGATATCCAGTTCGTCCGCTCCGGATTGAAACCCGGCGAACGGATCGTGACGGACGGCACACACAAGATCGCTCACGGCGACATCGTCGCTCCGGCTCCGGCGAGGTGATCAGATGTTGTCAAAATTTTTTATTGAACGTCCGCGTTTCGCTATCGTCATCAGTCTCTTGATGGTGTTGGCGGGAGTCATCTCCATCAACCGGCTTCCGGTGGCGGAATATCCGGAAATCGCGCCGCCGACGCTTTATGTCCTGTGCTCCTATGCCGGGGCGAGCGGCCAGGTGGTTGCCGATACGGTGGGCACGCCGCTCGAGGATGAAATCAACGGGGTGGAGGATCTGCTCTATTTTTCCTCCAGCTGCGACAACAACGGCGGTTATCAGTGTATCGTCACCTTCAAGAGCGGAACCGACAGCGATATGGCGATGGTCAATCTTCAGAATGCCATCAAGCGGGCCGAACCGCGTCTGCCGACCGAAGTGATCCGGGACGGTATTTCCGTGATGAAGCAAAGCACCGATATGCTTGCGGTCTACGCATTTCAGACCGACGAAACCAGTATGAGTCTGCCGGAGTTGAACAACTACCTGGACGGCAATGTGAAAGATGCGCTTTCACGGCTCGACGGCATCGCGCAGGTTGAAATCTGGTCGGACCGAAAGTACGCCATGCGGGTCTGGCTCGATCCGCTGCGGATGTCGGGCCTGGGAATTTCCGTGGATGATATCACGGCGGCGATCAACGGGCAAAACATCCAGGCCGCCGCCGGAAACATCGGCGCCGAGGACAGCAATGACCACATCACTTACAAGTTGAACGTCCAGGGACGCCTGATCACGGCGGAAGAGTTCGGGGACATCATTATCCGGCGCGACGCCGACAACAGCGTGATTCAACTGAAAGACATCGCCAGAGTGGAGCTGGGCGCAACCTCTTATCTCGGCGGCGATATGCTTAACGGCGTTCCCGCGATCGCCATGGTAATCAACCGTTCCACGGACGCCAACGCTCTCGCGACCATGGGACGGGTAAAAGCGGAAATGGCGGCATGGGAGAAGCGTTTTGCGCCCGGCGTTTCCAGCGTCATCGCGTTCGATCCCACCGAATTCATTGAAATCTCAATGAAGGAGATCTTCTCCACCATCCTGGAGGCGCTGGTGCTGGTGGTGTTGATCACCTATTTGTTCCTGCAGGATTGGCGCGCCACGTTGATTCCTGCGGTGGCGATCCCGGTATCGCTGCTCGGTACGCTGCCCTTCCTGTGGATGCTCGGTTTCAGTATCAACGTGTTGACCATGTTCGGACTGATCCTGGTGATCGGTTCGCTGGTGGACGACGCGATCATCGTCGTGGAAAACTGTTTGTCGCTGATGGAGCGGGAGAATCTCGACGCCAAAACCGCCGCGATAAAATCGATGAAACAGATTACCGGAGCGATCATCGCCACCACCATGGTGACGGTCGCCTGTTATGCGCCGTTGGCCTTTTATGCGGGCATGGTGGGACAGATTTACATCCAGTTCGCCGTCAGCATGTGCATTGCGCTTTGTTTGTCCGCAGTGGTGGCCCTGACGCTCAGTCCCGCGTTGTGCGCGTTGATTCTGCGGAAACCGGGCGGAAAGGCTGCGCGCGTTTTCAAGCCATTCAATTTTGTGCTGGACGGCAGCCGGAAAATCTATCTCGGCGGCGTCGGCATCCTGGCGCGGCGGGCGATCCTGACCGCATTGTTACTGGCGATCACTCTGGGGGGAATATACCTCCTCTACGGAAAAATCCCGGCGTCATTTCTGCCGCAGGAAGATAAGGGCTTCGTCATGTGCAACATCGAACTGCCGCGCGGCGCTTCGCAGAAACGGACGAAAGCCGCCCTGGAGGAGTTTACGGAAAGTCTCAAGGAGATCAAAGGAATCAAAAATGTGCTGACCGTATGTGGCTTCAGCCTTCTCTCCGGCTCCGGCGAGAACACCGGGCTGGCCTTCGTCGTGCTGGACCACTGGGATCAGCGAAAATCTCCCGAATTGAGTTTGGATTCGATCATGGAACAGCTCAATCAGCGCTGTCACGCGGTCGCCTCCGCCACCATCATTCCCTTTGCGCCGCCGGCCATCGAGATCGGCAGTACCGACGGAGTGAGCTTCAATCTCTGCGGCATCGGCGACGTCGATTCCTTCGATCTGGCCGCGACGGCGCGCAAATTCACCGCCGCCCTGGAGGCGGATCCGGGGGTCATGTATGCCATGACCTCGTTCAACGCGGACACGCCGCAGTTGTATTTCGACCTCGACCGGCTGAAGGCGGAGTCGCTGGGCGTCAAGACCGACGCCGTCTATTCGACGCTTCAGGGCAAATTGGCCTCTTATTACGTCAATGACTTCAATCTGTACGGAAAATCCTATTACGTGAAGATTCAGTCGGACAGCGAATTCCGCTCCTCCATGAACGAGATTCTGGAAATCCAGTATCCCAACGGCGACGGCGAAATGGTGCCGTTGCGTTCGCTGGGAACGTTGAAGCACATCGTCGGCCCGGCCCAGATCACCCGCTTCAATAAAATGGCCAGCGCGGAAATAACGGTCCAAGGAGCTTCTGGCGTCAGTTCGGGCGAGCTGATGCGCCTGATCGAAAAAACGGAACTCCCGCCGCAATATCATATCGAATGGACCGGTCTCAGTTTCCAGGAGCGGGAGAACGAAGGGCAGATACTCTATTTGATGGCGTTGGCGACGCTGTTCGCCTATCTCTTTCTGGTGGCGCAATATGAGAGCTGGAGCATCCCGGTACCGGTCATGCTTTCAGTGGCATTCGCCCTGTTCGGCGCCTGGCTCGGATTGTTCCTGACCGGGGATTCCTTCGGGATTTACGCCCAGTTGGGGATGGTGATGCTGATCGGGCTGGCGGCGAAGAATGCGATCCTGATGGTCGAATTCTCCAAGGCGGAGCGTGAGCGCGGGGTTTCGGTATTCGAGGCGGCGATGAACGGCGCGAACTTACGCTACCGCGCCGTGCTGATGACGGCGTGGAGCTTCCTGCTCGGCGTTCTGCCGCTGGTGATCGCCTCCGGAGCCGGGGCGGAAAGCCGCCGCGCCATCGGCATCACGACCTTCGCCGGAATGCTGATGGCGACTTTCGTCGGAATTTTCTTTACCCCGGCGCTTTATGCACTGTGTCAGCGAATTCGTGAGAATACGAAAAGAATGTTTGCAAAAACATTCGCCCGGCACTAATATGATTCCTGAATACTTTAATTCGAGGTGATTTTTTATGACGGACAAACAAATCCCTTATCTCAGCGAATGGACTGAAATCTGGCGGGTCATCGACATGGCTTATGAGCAATTGCTGCGGCACTTCAATGTTTCGGCCAACACCTATTGTGTGCTGCTTTTGCTTTTGAACAGGCCGGAGGGTGTGGAACCCGCCAAAATTGCCGAGGCCGTCCTGATCAAGCGCCAAATGGTTGCCTTGATTCTCAACGATCTGGATGCCCGCGGCTGGATTATCCGGCGGGAACTCAAGACCGACCATCGCCGAAAAAACATTTCCCTGACGTCCGCCGGAAGGGAATTCATAGAAAACATGGAGCAGGTTATTTGGGACGCCAATTTACACGCTATCCGGGAAATGTCGGATGAAGATCAGGCCAAATATCTGGCGCTGTCAAAAACCTTCTACGAGTCCTTCAGAACGAATATAGACAGCATCACCAAGCAGGGAAACAATTGACCCTGCCGAACATCCGCCAAAGCCGCGACTGCTTTACGGAACGTAAATTCTTACCCTAAAAACGTATTGATTAAACAATATAAATCATTTCATGGGCTGCAATGCCTTCCAATGATAACTTTCGCCATCTGACATACTTTATCACGTAAAAACTTCGGGTCAAGTATCTCAGCGCGGCCGAGTTGAAAGTATCGATATCGGAACCTACAACAGCTGCCGGCACGGCTGTGTTTATTGCTATACGAATCACAGTGCGGAAGCGGTAAATCGACAGATATTGCTTCATCATCCCGGCTCCCCCCTGTTATTGGGAGAACTGACCTCCGAAGACCGGATTGCCGAGCGCAAAATGAGTCGAAGCCGCCGCATCGTATAGATGCGGCGGCGCGATGTTCCCGTGCGGGTCTCCTACGGGTTGAATTTATCCAGCAACTTCAGGTACTTCTGTGCCGCCTCGTGAAGTTCACGGTCGGTACGGCCGCCGATCCACAAACCGGCTTCGGTAAGCTGGATGAAACCACCGGGGGAGGGGGCGGGCGGGGTCAGTCCGGGAAATTCATCCGGGCTGCCGATGTAGATGCGCCGCGCCGTTTCCGCTTCCGTTGTCCGGGTGAGGTCGACGATGCGAATGCTTTCCGGGGTGAAGAAACCGGGCTCCGAATACCAGCTCTTGCCGGTGGAAGCCTGCGACGCCAGCATATAGGGAAAGTAGGTGTTCAGGGCTTTGATCAGGTAATTTGCCGCGGGGGCGGGAGTGGCGGCCGCCGTGATCCGGGGCGCGGGAGCGTTGCCGGTCAGGTACTCGGAGGTGAAAAATCCGGCGATATCGTCCGCGCCGCCTTGTATGATGGTTCGCTCGGGAAGCGGAATTCGCAGTTCACGCGCTCCCGCCGGGGCAAACGCGATCCCGGCGCTGCGTTCCTCATCCGGCGTGAATATCTCACCGTGCACGGTCGCGCCTTCCGGCCATTTGCCGGAGGAGATGACAAGTTCGCCGTCATCGTTGCGGGTGACGACTTCAAATTCGTCGCCGTCCAGGCCCTTCACTTCGAGAACCTGGAAGAGCAGCGCTTCTTTGGGCTGCAGGGTGAAGCGCAATCCGGTCGAGTCGGCTCCGACCCGCTGAGTCTGTTCTTTGGGGCTGTTGGCGGCGACCAGGATATAGGCCGCGTCGCCCAGATAGGAACTGATCAATTCCGCGTCGAGCGTGACCGGTTTGCGGGTCGGATTGGATACGGTGATGATGGTTTCCGCGCCGCTGCCGAAGCGTCCGGTCCAGATGGAGTCATTGCCGCTTTTCAGCGCCGGAACCGGCTGCCAGCCCAGTTTCTTGATCCGGCGGATGGTCGGCAGCCACGGCCCGAAAAGGGCGCCTTGCCGGTGCTGCGCCGCCCAGGTCATCGGGGATGCGCCCAACTCCAGGCACTTGAGCAGCTGAAGTTCGGCCAATCCGTCGTTGATCATGGTCCAGCCGTCGACGGCGGCCTCCGAATCGTTGTAGTCCCAGCGGATGGCGGTGCAGTATTTGCCGCCGGCGATGCCGTTCCAGAAACTGAACGGCTTGGCGCCGCTCATCAGCCGCAGCGGCATGACGCTGTCCCAGTGACACTCGGGTCCCCCCTCGAACATCACCGCGTCGGCGGCGAAAACCGTCGGCGCATAGGTGCGGTCGAGGGCCAGATTCATGATGACGCCCATTTGCTTGTCGCCGCGCTTCAACGTGTGGACGAATTCGGCGAAAGCCAGCGGCGTGACCGTGTCGGTGGTGTAGATGCCGCCGCCGGCGTCGAAGGCGCGGCCCCTGGCATATTCGAGTTGGCTGGGCGAATAGGTGTTATGCATATGATTGGCCATGTCGAAGGCAAAACCGCTGATCTCGTAATTCTCCGTTGCCTGGCGGAGCTCGTTTTCCAGATAAGTCCCGAGCCCGCTGCCGTGGGGGAAGCTGAAACGGGTGCGCCCCTGATCGGAAAGAATGGAGTAAAAACCGGAGGGGGCGTGATAAAGGGTACCGTCCGGCATGGTCAGCAGGGCTTCCGGATACGTTTCGGTCAGGGTTTCATGGATGTCTTTGCCCAGGATGTAGTAGAACATGGCCGCCGCGGTGTTGCCCTCCGTAAACTGTTCGGTTCGTCCGGCGTGATATTCGTCGTAGGTACAGAATTTCGGCTGATGCGGGGCGCTCCACCAGTCATAATAATCCACGCCGTCGCGCCACTCTCCGGCATCCGGGTACCAATATCCGGCTCGGGTCCAGGCCGCATAGCTCCATTCCCAGTCCAGATTGCCGCGGCGGGCGGCGTGAAGCTGCAGCGGGTATTGTTCGCGGGCGGAGATCATATAACCGCCCAGGCCGTAAATGCGGCTGTCGACTCCGGGGTGCGGCCGGAAGAATTCCGGGTAGAGCCGGTAGTAGATGTCGATGGCGTCGCGCCAGCCGAATTCGGGTTTGAATTCGATTGCAACCCAGTTGAGTTTCTGTTCGGCCCGATGGTCGAGCACCAGGTGGGTGGTCACGGTCAGGAGCCGCGGCGTGGCCGTACCGGCGAAGTAACTGTAGACATTGTCCGGAGTCAAGCCGGCTGCTATGCCGGTGCCGGCGTCGTAGAGTGCCGTCAAGGGAAAGGTGCCGCCGGTCATGTCGCGGCGCCATTGCGCCGGCTGTCCGGCGTGTACCGTGTGGCCGTCGAAGAAGCTTTCCGCGTTTCCGTCGAAAGCGAGCTGCATTGCCACCGTGATCCGGTATGGTTCGGAGCCGGGGGCGGTGGCCGGGAAGCGCATCCGGTACTCGGCGCTTCCGTCATGGCGGGTGGTGTGCATTTCACCGGAAACGCCGTTGGCCAGTTCGATGGTCAGCCGTTCCGGGGCATTGGCCGTTGCGACGCTGCCGAGTTCGGCGCCGGAGAGGCCGTCGCGGAAGACGAAACGCGTCGCCGCGCCGAAACCGGAGCAGGCACAGAAACAAAGAACAAGGATTGCATTCAAATAGCGCATGGAATTTCCTCGGGTATGGTCTTGCCGTCGCTGTCGGTGAGAAAGAGCCGGAGCGGCTCCTGCGGAAACGCGGAAGAAACGGTGAAGTGCTGCTCTTCCTCTTCGGGATTCAATTCGAGTTCCGCAATCGGGGCGCCGCCGAGGGTGCGGACGGCGAGGCGGCTGAATCCCTTTCCGGTGACGGTGACGCGGATGGATTCGGTCAGCTCGCCGCAATAGGCGTTGTCGGCGTGAATCCACCCCTCCAAGCCGTCATAGAGGCCGAAACGCAGATACAGTTCGCTCGCATCCTCCGGCACGGTGAAAATCGCGTGATAGCGCGACCACTTGACGCTGTCGACGGCGCGGACCGCCGCCGGGTCGATGAAGTTCTCCAGAATCGCCGCGAGCTCCGCGCCGTGCTCCGGGTAGGCGCCGACCATTTTCACCAGAGAGCCGCAGGTCAGCCACAGGTTGGCGCGGCTGCCATAGGCGCGCAGGTCGAGGCCGACGCAGTAGCTTTTGCCCGGCTCCAGCGGCGCCACCGCCTGTAAGAAGTAGCCGAAGGCCTCGCCCGGGCCGGAAGCCGCGGCATAGCGGTTGCCGTCGGCTTCAACCCCGGTGGACGGCAGCATCTGTTCGGTGTTGGAGCAGTTTTCGAAGAACCATTCCTCCGGGAGACCGTCGGCGCCGAGCGAACTGAAATCGCCGTTCCGCACCAGATTCGGGGCCGGGAGGCGCTCCGCCGTGACGGCGGCCGGCAGCGGCAAGCTGTATGAAACACACAGCGTCAGGCATAGTGACAGGATTGTTTTCATCGCAGGTTCGATTCCACTTCAATCCGTATAGGGCAGTCCGCCGGCGCCGGGGTAGGCGTCGCGTTCTTTGCCTTTGGCGAAAGAACCGATCGGCTCGGTCATCGTCGCCACGTGGGAGTCGCAGAAGAGTGCGTTGGCCTTGTTGCCGTTGTGCCGCCAGTCCTCGTTATTTCCATTTTGGCCGCCCTGATAAGCGCCTATCACCGTGTCGACCAGCCACTGTCCGCCCGGAACCATCTGGTCCACCGCTACGGTGAAGCCGCCGGCGTTGTACGGGTAGCCGGTTTCGGCCAGAACCGCGTTGATGCCGTAGGTTATATAGCCTGCGCCGTCGGCGATGGGGCAGGCTTTCATCTTGTCGGCGGGCAGATAGCCGGTGTTGATCACCATGTCGTTCCAGTTCTCGACGGGGGCGGTGACGCTGCCCCAGCTGTAGCCGTTGGCGGCACTGGTATAGACTTTGCCGTTGTGATCGTTGGCGTACATGATGAAAGCGTAGCCCCAGTTTTTCAGCGTGTTTACGCAACGGATCGATTGCGCCGCCGCCCGGGCTTTCGACAGCGCCGGCAGCAGCATGCTGGCGAGGATGGCTATGATGGCGATCACGACCAGGAGTTCTATCAGTGTGAACGATTTTGCTTTCATTGTTTCCGTTCTCCATTCCATTTTGACGTTGAGTTGTTCTTCCGCTTCGGCAACGGTATTGCGCTTACTATAAAGTATAGCCAAAAAACAGCGGGAGTCAATACCACGGCAAGGTGATTTCGAAATTATTTAATCCCCGAATGGTATAATTTATGCAATGTGTTTAAATGTAGATTGTTGCGAGTTATGCCGTTTCTCTTTTTCGGGTGTGGCGGTAAATGTTTTGAGGAGGGATATGGAACGTTCCCGCAGTAAATTATACCATCAAGGGTTTAATAACGGTTTGACATTTTCTTGCGGGCGGTTAACTTTAGTCATCGGAAAGCTCATCACGGGAGGAACAGCTTTGGCGGCCACAGAACGAAAACCAATTGTACCGGTGCCCCGCTACTATCTGGTGCGCGACAGTATCATGCTGGATCTGTATCAGAACTCCTATCGCGAGGGCACGCGTTATGCCACCGAGCAGGAGCTGTGCGAACGCTTTCAGGTCGGGCGCAATACCGTCCGCCATGCCTTGTGCGAATTGGAGAAGCGGGGGTTTCTCACGCGCAAGCAACGGGTTGGAGTGATTGTGTGTCGAAGTGTGGCGGAGGGCCGGCGGGAGATCGCCGCGGAACGCAAGGTGCTGCTGTTGCTGCCGTGGTGGAGTTATATCGGCGGAAATTTCTATGAACGCATCGTGGCGCGACGCCTGAGCGAAGCGGATGAGCGCTACCGCCCGCATGATGTGGAGATGCGGCTTTATCACGCGCCCATTCCGGACGATCCGGCGCAATTGCTGGCGGTCGTGGCGATCGATCCGGTGCTGCAGCAATTGCCGGTGCTGGCGCAACTGGCGGCGCAGGGAGTTCGCGTGATCACGGTCGAAGCCCAGACTAACTTTTACATGGCGGCCAATATTCAGTTGGACTTGCCGTCGGCGATGGGGGCGGTGATGAAGAAATTCTACCGCGCCGGTCATCGCCAGATCGGCGTGGTGCGGCAGGAGAGCCACCATTTCTCCCACCAGCACTTCGGCGATTGCGTGATCCGGGCGCTGGCGGAATGGCGGATGAAATTCGATCCCAGGCTTTTTATTTTTCACCGGCATTTCGACGAATGCCCGGATTACCTCTTCCGCCGGGTCACGGCGTGGCTCTGCAATACCTGGGCCGACTTCGAGCTGATCGCCGGACGTTTGAAAAAACTGGGGCTGCGGGTGCCGGAGGATGTGTCGGTCATTGCCGGAGACGACCATGGCGAGGACAGGATCGACTCCATCGGTACCTCGCTGAGTGTCTTCCGGCCCGACTATGACGGGCTGGCCGAGCTGTTGCGGCAGTTGCTCGACTCGGAGTGGCAGATTTCGCCGGGGACGGTGTTGCACTGTCCGATGTCGGTGGTCTGGCGCGGCAGCTTCGCCGGCTGCCGACGTTGAATTTATTGATGCGGCGACTAATTCGGCTTACCATGGCAGAGC
>JAVBQJ010000122.1:0-9956 GCA_031549115.1 Victivallaceae bacterium | reverse complement strand
CGGCAGATCCCCATTGGCGGACAGCCAGTTGACCAGATGAAAAAATACCGGCTCGTTGTTTTCCCCGTAGCGCAGCCAGAAGGTCGATACGATCGCGATCACGCCGACCACTTGGAATAACGTATGCGCCAGTGCCGCCTGTTTGGCCAGCCGGTTGGCCGGTATCGCCGCCAGCTGCGCGGTGATCGTGGTGCCGATATTCGAGCCGAGCACCAGCGCCACCGCCGTATATAAGTTGATGAGTCCGCTGGCGCCGAGGGCGATGACGATCCCGGTGGTGGCCGAGCTGCTCTGAATCAACATGGTGGCGCCGACGCCGATGCCGATGGCGCCGAGCAACGCCCCCGGCGGGACCCAGCCGTTGACCGGCGCGCAGTCGAAGGTCTGAAATACGGCCAGAAATTCCGGATGTTCCGCCAGCGCGCTCAACACATCGCTCATCTGGCCCATGCCCAGGAACAGGAAACCGAAGCCGAGGACGGTTTCTCCCCAGCCGCGCCATGACTGCTGCGGCAGGAAGCTCAACAGCAAACCGACGATGATCGCCGGCATGATCAGCCAGGAGACTTCGAATGCGACCAGCTGCGCGGTCACCGTGGTGCCGATGTTGGCGCCGAAAATAATACCGGTGGCCTGCAGCAGATTCAACAACCCGGCGTTGATGAAGCCGATCACCATCACCGTGGTGGCGCTGGACGATTGAATTACCGCGGTGACGACGGTCCCCGAAAGAATGGCGACGAAACGGTTGGCGGAAAAAAAGCGGAGAACGGCCTGCATGCGTTCTCCGGCGGCTTTGTGGAGGCCGTCGCTCATCAGCTTCATTCCGAAAATGAAGATGGCCAAACCCCCGGCGACATTCAACATCTGCATCAGCATGCGCTTTCACTCCCGAATTGTAGGCAATGTATAATTACCGGAATATAGCACCAAAAAGCGGAGATTTCAACAATGTTACTGGAGAAATAGCCGTTTTCTTCGGGATATTCGGCTCAATAACGACGGCGGATTTCGCCCGGCGACACTCCCATGTGCCGCGCGAGAAAACGGTGCAGATAGGTGACATGACACATGCCGACCTGCGCCGCGATCTCCTTCGGTGTGAGTTCGGTTTGCAGAAACAAGTCCAGGATCCGTTGCAGGCGGCCGCGCGCCCGGTATTCGCCCGGATCGATCAGAAACTGCCGGACGAACAGCCGCCGGATATGGCCGAGACTGAGCCCGGTGCCGGCATTCAACTCCTCCAGCGTTTGCCGGTATTCACGGTCGGCATCGATCGCGTTCTTGAAGCGTTGCACCGGATCGGTGACGCCGGGGTCGACGGTGTCGCAGGAAAACTCGGCCAGCAATGACGTGGTCAGCTGCCGGGCGGCGAAAAGGTTGAGCGGCGTTTGCTGCTGCAGCAGCCGGGTGATTCTTTGAAAGACACCTTCGAGTTTCAGTGCCCGCTGCATGGTCAATGGCAGCACGATCGGCACATTCAGGCGGCAGTCGTCGCAATCGATTACCACCTCGCGGGTCTCCTCCTGCCAGTAAACTCCCTCCATATCGCAGATCGCCACCCAGTTTTTGCGCTGCCCGGAATACGAAAAATCGATGCGGAAATTTCCGGGCAACAGCTGCAGGTACGGATAATCCGGCTTCCGCAAACTGTACATAAGCTGCCCGGAGGCGGTGTACAAGCGCATGTATTCGAGTCCGAAAAAGCTCAACAGCACATAGCCGCGTTCGGCGTGCTGCGACGCGGTCTGCGCGAATTCATACGATCCGCAATGTACCGGAGTGATTTTCATAAAAATGCCACTTTTTCATAATAATTGTCGGTAAAATATAACATACATCGTACTTTGCGATATTGCAAAACCATATTTTTTTTACTATAATATCTACAAGCAACAGGAGGTGGAAGTGGGAATTCATCTGGGATTGGTGGGACTCGGCGCGTTCGGTTCGGTGTTTGCCCGGTTATTCAAAGCGCATCCGTCGGTAAGCCGGATTTCGTTGTGCGACTACGAAGGGGAACGGGTACGGAAATTCCTCGACGATCCGTTCATGGCGGACAAGGTTTCGGCCCGGGATTGTTATTCGTCCCTCGACGATATCTGCCGCAGCGACGCGGACGCGCTGGTGATCATCACCCAGCCGTGGCTCCACGCTCCCCAGTGCATCCAGGCGCTGCATTCCGGCAAGCATGTCTATAGCGCGGTCCCGGTGATTTCGATACCGGACGGCGAGGAAATTCTCGACTGGTGCGGCCGGATCATCGAGGCGGCGGATACTTCGGGACGGCAATACATGCTCGGCGAAACCACGGTTTACCGCCCCTGCACCATGTTCTGCCGCCGGATGGCGGCGGAGGGGCGCTTCGGCGACTTCGTCTATGCCGAGGGAGAATATTCGCACGATCTCGACGCGCCGTGTTCGCTGCGCGAGGTGACGCTGGCGCGGACCACGGGGGTGGTCGGACGCGAATACGGGGCATTGATGGAGCGCTATGTCGCACGCGGCTGCAAGGACGGGCCGATGTATTACCCGACCCATTCGGTGTCGGGGCCGTTGAGCGTGATGAAAACCCGGGCGCGGAAGGTTTCCGCCGGAGGGTACCGCAATGCCAATCGGGATGAATTCTTCCGGGACTACGATTTTTCCGACATTGCCGCGTTCTTTTATATGGCCAATGGGGCGACGCTGCGGATCTGCGAATTTCGCGAGATCGGCTGTCTGGCGATGGACCGGCATGAGGAAGAAACTTTCCGGATCTTCGGCACCGCCGCCAGTTTCGCCCGCAATGTCTGGGAGGAAAACCACCGGCGGGCGCCGGAGAGTGTGGTGCGGCCGATCGATCATTGCAGCTTCACCGACGCCGAATTGCGCGATCCGCTGCCGGAGGCGGTGGCGGAAGCGTTCAAGGCGGTGATGAATCCGGACGCGAAGCCGGAGGACGATTTCGTCCCGGAGGGGCACGGCGGTTCGCATCCGTATCTGGTGCATGAATTCTGTTCCGCGGTGGCGGAGAACCGGCGTCCGGAGGTGGATGCGCGGGAAGCCGCCGCGTATATGGCCATGGGCGTGGCGGCGCACCGCTCCGCCTGCCGCGACGGCGAACTTACGGAGGTGGCGCAATTCGATTGACGAATACCGAAAAACGCAAATAAAAGCAAGGTTAACCACGGAGGGAAGCAAGATGGAATGCCGAAGAGTTTTCACATTGATAGAATTACTCGTTGTGATCGCGATCATCGCCATCCTCGCCAGCATGCTGTTGCCGGCGTTGAGCAAGGCGCGGGCGGCGGCACAGAGCACGAAGTGCCTGAGCAACCTGAAGGGGCTGGGCCTTGGTTATACCTTTTATGCCGGCGACAACGGTGAGATGGTGATACCGGCACGGGTGATGATGAACAACAACGCCTATGAGGAGTGGTGGCCCGGTCTGCTGGCGCCGTATGTGGCACGCACGGATAAACTTTATGTCTGCCCGGCGCTGGGCGCGGACGAAGGCTTCTACTGCTATCTGGTTGCCGGCGATTATCAGACTCCGGATGAGCGGATCATCGACCGGCTCAGTTACGCGCAGAACTCCGGCCTGGGCGGCACCAACTCCGACGGCTCCGACAACGGTTTTCACAAGATGAGCCGTTTCCCGCGTCCGTCGTCGACGGTGGCATTGACCGATGCCAAGTACAAACGCAGCGCCACCGATACCGGCTCGCGCAACATCGAATCGTGGTTCATGTACTTGAACAGCGGTCTGGAGCAGAGCTCGTACCGCCATTCCGACGCGCTCAATATGTTGTTTCTGGATGGGCATGTGGAAAAGGTCCGCCGCGGCGTCTATCCGGCCGTCGGTTTGCACGCGTGGTATTTCTGGGAGTGAGGAGAAAATCATGAAAGCTGCCGGATATCTTATGGCGTTTCTGTTGAGTGCCTCCGCTGCTGCGGTGGAAGTGGTGCATGATGCGACTCCGGCGGGAGCGCGGATGGCGGAGGAAATCCGGCGTTATGTCCCGGAAATGTCGATCGGCGGTGTACCGTTGAAGGCGGTCCACCTCGGCGACACCGAATTGGCGCGGGAGCTCGGCATCGCGGCCGCGGAGATGAAGCCGGACAGCTTTGTCATCCGCAGCGCCGGTGACGCGCTGGTGATCGCCGGCGGCGGTAGCCGCGGCACGGTGCATGGCGTGTATGTGTTTCTGGAAAAACACCTCGGTGTTTTCATCTGGTCGCCGTTGGAAGAGTCGGCGCCGGCGGTCGGGAAGATCGCATTACCGGCGTTGGATGAGCGGCAGGAGTTTTTCTTTGTATTGCGCGATATGTACAAGACCAATTTGCCCTCCGACGGCGGCCGGGCGGCGGTGGCGCGCGGTTTTTCGCGCAACGGCGATGCCGGAATCACCGCCGAATTCGGCGGCGGCTGGGAGTATGGACCGCCCTATCCCTGCCACACTTTCGACCGCTATCTGCCGGCGACGCAATATCTGCCGGAACACCCGGAGTGGTTCAGTCTGGTGGACGGGAAGCGGATCGGCGGCCAGGTGGTGGGCCAGCTGTGTCTGACCAACCCCGAACTGCGGCAGTTCTTCACCCGCCTCTTGCTGGACACCATCGCGCAGGCGGAGCGGGACGCGGCGGCAAAGGGGGTGCCGCCGCCGCGGATATACGATATTTCGCACAACGACAACACCAGTTTTTGCACCTGCGAAAGCTGTGCGGCGTTTACGGAACGGGAAAAACAGTCCGGCTTGATGATCGACTTCGTCAACGAACTGGCACGGGCGGTCGATGAACGCTATCCCGGCGTACTGCTGCAGACCTTCGCCTACCAGTATACGCTGGAACCGCCGGTGACGGTGCGCCCGGAGCCGAATGTGGTGATCCGGCTGTGCAATACCTACAGCGACCAGATCACCGGTGCTTCCGGCAATCCGGAGCTTCAGCGGCAACTGCGGATCTGGTCCGAAATTGCGCCGGCGCTGTTCGTCTGGGATTATGCGATCGTATTCGGCGAGGCCACCGGGCTGCCGTTTCCGAGCGAATACCACTATCCGGCCAATTACCGCTGCTATGCCGATCACGGTGTCACCGGGATGTTCTGGGAGCAGGAGTGCGCCGACCGCTCGGATATGGCGGAGCTGAAGTATTTTCTCCACGGCAAATACATGCAGGATCCGTACCGGGAGGATTTCGAGGCACTGTTGGATGTCTTTTATTCCCGCTATTACGGCGCCGCCGGGACATTTGTCCGGCAGTACCGGGATTTGCTGTATCGCCGGGCGCTGGCAGGCAAGCCGTGGATCGGCTGGTTTCCGGCCGCCGGCGACTTCGGCTACATCGACTTGGCGACGATGACCGAGGCGCAAAAGCTGCTGGCGTCGGCGCGGGAGGCGGCGGAAGACGATACCTTTCGCTTCCGGGTGGACCGCGCGGCGATGGGAGTGGACCGGTTGCTCGGTTTCGAGCTGACCCGGAATTATTTCAAAGAAGCCGGGGAGGGGATCCTGCCGCAGATCGAAGCGGCACGCGAGCGCTTTCTCGCCACCTGGAAACGTACGGCCGAAGCGGGTTGGGTGATTCCGGACCAGGAAAAAATGCTGGAGCGCTTCGAACGGCTCCGGCGGCTGCCGTTGACCGTTGTTCCGTCGGAGAAGTTTCAAGGCATTTCGCATGCGGACCGTCCCGCGGCGGTATTGAGCGCGGTGTTGGACCACACCCGTCTCGTGCCGGACGCAGAGGCGGAAACCGGTGCGGCGGTGGCCGCCGAAATCGACCCGGCCGATCCCGGCGTGTATACCCGTCCGGTTTCACTCGGCGTCTACAATCCGGTGCGGCAGCTCGGTGTCGCGGCAATGGACATCCCCCGCGACCAGACCGCGCGTCCCGGTTACCACTGGTATTGTCTGCGCCATGTGCAATTGCCGGAGGACAGCTGCTTCCTGTGGCTGTCGCCGAGCTGGGGCATCCAGCTGTCGTTGAGCGATGTGGCGCCGTTGCGCCGGGAGGAGCCGTTGGATATCTGGGTGCGGATGAAAACCGCCGGGCCGTTGTTTCAACCCGGCAGCGGCGAACCCGGCCGGATCAGCTTCGACCGGGTGGTGCTGACCCCCGCGGGCGCGCTTCCCTGAGTAACCAAAAAGGAATTGAACTTGCCATGCTGAAAAAAAACCGGCTGATTCTGTTCGGTCTCTTCGCCGCCCTCTGTGGCGCCGCCGCCCCGGTCCCGGAAAAGCTGGCGCCGATGGGCGTCTATCTGAGCTGGGAAATCCCGGCGGCGCTCGCCGCCCGCAATCAGGTGCCGCAGCGCGACTTTCTCGAAAAGCTCTTTGCCTTGTGCCGGGAGCGCCACGTCAATTACCTGTGGGTGACCAATCTACCGTGGGATGAGTTGCCGTTGGCGCGCGAGCTGGCGGCGAAATACGGCATGCGTCTCGGCGCGAATTGCTGTGACGGCAAATTCGATTCCTATTTTGATAACAACGCCGCCGAGTTGCTCGCGAGCATTCAACAGATGGTGCATTATGCCGGCGGCGACCCGAACTTCACCGAGTGGGTATTGAGCGACGAGCCTGCCGTTGAAAACGCCGCCAATCTGAATTTTTATGCCGCTCAACTGCGCCAGGCCGACCCGGCGCGCCGTCCGGGCGCGGTTTTGATGCCGCACACCTATCCGATTCTGGCGGCCGCCGGGCTGGATTTCGCGGCGGTGGATGCGTATCCGTTTTTTGCTCCCGGCGATCCGAACGGACCCCATACGCGGGAAACCAGCATTCCTTTTTACCGTTCCAGTCTGGAATTTTTCGGCAAAGCTTGCCGCGCCGCCGGGACCGAGCCGTGGGGTATGCCGCAGAGTTTCGTGGAAATCCTCGGCGGTCCCTATCGATACAATGAGGCCGGAGAGGTCATCGCGCTGCCGGGTTCGTATTTGCATTGGCGGATGCCGACGGTGCCGGAGATCCGCTGGCAATTCTACGAAGCGCTGCGTCTGGGCATGCGCGGCATCTGTTTTTATGAATTGGTCCCGATCATGCCGTGGAACGAGGAAACCGCCACCCGCACGGTGCCCGAAGATTTTCTATGGCCCGACGCGTTGCTGGATGAGGCCGTCAACGCCGGTCCGGCGGGGCTGACCACGCCGTGGGGTGCCACCACGCCGCAATTCGATGAAATCGGCGCCCTGTATCAGGCCATCGAACCGTACCGGGGTCTGATCGCCCGCTGGGAGCCGGCGGAATTCACCGTCCATTGGGGCAATTGCCCGGTGAGCTTCTTTTCCGACCCCGTCGACGGCAAAATCTATGCGGTCGCGGTCAACGACGACTTCGAACGGGAACGCACGGTGCAATTGGAGTGGGTCGGCGGCAAAGTCGAACCGTTCCGGCTGCCGCCCGGAGGCGGGCGCATTTTCGAAGTCCCGCGTCCGTGACCGGCTACTTGAATACGAATACGAACAGCACCGCCAGGATCAGGCAGATCGCCGCGGCGAGGTGATTCCAGTGCAGCTCCTCGCCCATATAAAACAGCGCGAACGGGACGAACACCGAAAGCGTGATCACCTCCTGCATCACCTTCAACTGGGGCAACGTCAGGCCGCCGGCGTGTCCGATCCGGTTCGCCGGCACCTGCAGCAGGTATTCGAACAGCGCGATTCCCCAGCTGATCAACGCCGCCCACAACCACGGTTTCGCGTTCAGGCTTTTCAGGTGTCCGTACCATGCGAAGGTCATGAACACATTCGACGCAATCAGCAGCATCCCCGTTTTCGCCCAAGGGCTGGCGATGAATTCAAGTAATTTTGCGATCATAGTATTCCTTGTTATTCTGGCGAGGAGAAATGCAGGGGCTCCTCGCCCCCGCACCCCCCGGCAGGGTCATATGACCCTGCACCTCTGCTCCGGATGCCTGTGGCATCCTCCGCGACCTTTTGGACAGGGGGGAGCGCTTGTTGCAGCGTCAGACCGGCCAAACCACCACAAAAGCCGCCGGGCGGCAAGTCCGTAGCCGTCCGTTGTGGTCTGTTGTTGTCCGTAGCTGTCCTTATAATGAATCGCGGTCCTGGACCCAGCGTTGGAGTTTGGCCATTTCGTCGGGGAGGTTCATGGCCAGCAGGGTTTCGCCGTAGATTTTGAAATACGATTCCAGCACCTCTTTGAAGATCAGCAGGTTCTGCATGCGTTCGGCGAAGGCTTCGTCGCGGCCCATTTCGTCGCCTTCCGGGAGCTTCATGCCGCCGAATGCGAAGTGGTCGGCGTCGAAGGTGCCGGTCCAGAATTGATCTTCGCGGGCCAACGTGAACTTGGCTTTCTTCAGCTTCTTGCCGACGGAGAGGGCGGCCTTGACTTCGGCGCTGCGGGAGGGGCAGTCGCCTTTTTTGATCGTGGTTTCGGCGGCTCCGTGTGCGGCGGAATCTTCCAGTACGAAAGTGAAGGGCGCTTCGATCAGCATGTCGAAGCCGCCGTATTGCGGGTGCTCGATGCCGCCGGCGCCGGCCTCGCTGTAATACCACAGCCAGGTCAGGAAGTCGCGGCCGGGGACGGCTTCGCCGTTTTCGGCCTTTTCGGTCAGCCGGATGGCGGGCAGCGACGACTCGGGCACCTGAAAGAGCTTGTTGAGCATCGATTCGATGTTCCACGGCAAAGGTTCGATGCCGGTGGTTTTGACGAATACGCCGAGGAATTCGTCCAATTGCGTCGGCGAAGCGCTGGCGATATAGAGCAGCTGGGCGGCCGGGTCGTAAACCATCGGGACGCCGCTGATCGACGGCGGCATTTTCATCAACAGTTTTTCGGCGGCTTCCGCCTTGATTTTTTTCTTTTCGCTGCGGGGCACGAACGCGGTTTCGTGGGCGAGCATGTAGACGAGCTCTTCGCGGGCGGCGATGGCATTCAAGAGCGACCCCGGAATTTTGCGCTGGGCTTTGCGCAAGGCCAGATAGAGGCAACTGCCGCACCAGGCGTTGCTTTCATTGATGTCGGTCTCCAGGAGATGGCGGCCGGTGACCCAGCCGATCTGCGGCTCATCCTTGACGCTGTCGAGGGTCCCGGCTTTTTTGGCGGCGAACATTTCGATTGCTTCCGGGGGAAGCGGCTGCGGCAATTCGAAAATCGAGACGGTGAAAGATCCGGAGTCAAAAGGCATGATTCATACACTCATATTGCTGTTTTTGGGGTTTCATAGACAATTCGTCATAGAAATGTAATACATTTTTCGAAAATTTCCAGTCCAAAGAGCGAAAAAGAGTTTGAAAAGTGTTGCACCCGCATTTATATTACGGTATAAAGACGAAAATGATCATTGACTGGAAAGAGTTGCGTGAATTACGATGTTTAAGAAAGTTTGGTCGCCCGAGTTAATCGAAGAGCATATTTTGTCCCGGCTCGGGAAAGAACCTCTGAACTCCTATTATTATTCGACGAACTATCCGAGTGTGTACGCGGCCGCCGAGCGTCTCTTCGGCTCCTGGGGCGAGGCGATTACCGCCTGCGGGCTGGACTACAATGAAATCCGCAAGTACAAAGTGTGGGACCGGGCCCGGATTCTGGAGGCGATCCAGCAGATGTCCGAAGCCGAAAGCTGTCTGGCCAGTCAATATATGCAGCGGAACGACAAGTCGTTGTATATGGCGGCGGTGCGGCACTTCAAAAGCTGGGGCCGGGCGGTTCAGGCGGCGGGAATTTCGTACAATACCGTGCGTCAACGGCGTAGCCTGACGGCGCGGGAGGTGAAAAAAGAGATCCTCGCGTTGTACCGCGCCGGCGAGGACCTGTCCTATTCCGGCATGCGCAAAAATCACCAATATCTGTTGGCATATGGGATGAAAAAGCTCGGCAACGGCAGCTGGGCGCAGGCGCGTCTGACCTGCGGAATTCTGACAAATTACCGGCTTTCCAGGGAAAAACGCCAGGAAGCATAATGGCCTTTGGAGCTGTTTTTGAGCGAAAAACAGGTCATATAACGAGTTTTTT
>JAVBQJ010000131.1:0-38005 GCA_031549115.1 Victivallaceae bacterium | reverse complement strand
AGAAGAAACGCAATTCTCGCTGGATGCGGAAATCTGGCTGGATGAGGAGCCGGAAGAAGGCGCGAAATGGTACCGGACGCGCCAGGCGGCCTATGGCGGCGCCTGGTCTGTTCCCAAGCGAGTTCCTCGCGGCGAAACCGGCCCGGCGGCAACGGTTGAGGTTGTCGATACCGTTACACTCCAGGCCGGAGCGCCTGCCGAGGTGGTTGAAGCGGAAGGCAGTTCTTCCGCAAAGCGAAAACTCATTTTCAAGCTGCCTCAAGGCGCCAAAGGCGAGCAGGGGATTCAGGGAATTCAGGGAAAAACCGGCCCGCAAGGAATTCAGGGAATTCAAGGAATCCAAGGGGAGCGGGGAGAGCGCGGTGCGTTGGGTAACACGGTCGAACGGCAGCCGATGGTGACGCCAACGCTTTGGGATTCGACATGGGGATCAGTGTGTTGGTTGGATGCAACGTTTGAATGGATCAGTTTTTGCCTCAACCTGTATAATGTTAGTAAAATCAGGTTGCGACTGGTTTCCGGCAACCCGGCAATTACCGGAAACATTGTAGTGGTTGCTGCAACGCTGGATGGGCAGCCTCCAGGGGAGTGGGAATTTGTTATCCCTGTCGGTGCTACCGTGTCAGCGTATGATATCCATCCCGGTCCGGTAAACGGCGCCTTGCAACTTCAACGCCGCTTTGCAGATAGTCGCGATACACTTCGCGATGGAGTGCCGATCACGGCGATAGTTGTGAGCATTGAAGTCTATTATGACGATGAACTACAGGAGTGAACGAAGATGACCAATCAAGAGTTTGAGCAGTTTTACCGCAGAGCCCAAGACCACCGCTGTATTATGGCAGTCGGGGTTGCCCCCACTGGGGAACCGGTTTGGGTAAGCAAATTGGCAGCCCCCAACACCGTGGTAAATGCGGCAGGACAGGAAATTCCGTTGCAGGATGTCATGGCGGCGCCAGTGGAACCGGACGAACAGGGGGGAGAATGAAGTATTCAACGGATGAGATCAGAAAGCTACGCGGCATGGCCGATTGCCAGCAGCTCGAAAACCGGGAAATTCTGAAACGCTACACCGATCAGGAACTCACCGGCATTCTCAACGGTATCGGGCCCGACGCTTTCCCGGAATGGCTGTCGGGAGCGATCACCAAACTTAACCCGTCGTTGGAAGCGGTGGCTGCGATCCACGATGTCGAATGGCACGAGTCGGACGGCACCTGGGAAACCTTCACCGCCAGCAACGACCGCTTCGAGCGTAACGGGAAAAGGGCGGCGGCCGTTGAATACAGTTGGTGGAACCCGGCCCGGTATGCGGTTCGACGGCAAGCGGAGCGCTTCCGGTGGGCGTGCCAGAACCTCGGCTGCTTCGGGTGGGCCGCCTGCGCGCGGAAACGGGGGAAGTAATGGAGCAACTGATAGAGCAGATCGGAAAAATCATGGCCGTGGTAGTGCCGATCTTCTGCGGCCTGGTGTGGTTGGCGCGGCGCAACGACAAAAGCAATGCGCGGGTGATGCACAAAATCAACAAAATCGACAAGCATAAGGTATCGTACAAGGTATGCGACCAGCGCCGGGCCGAATGCCCGTGCAAAACCAAACGGAAAGGACGAAAATGAAACGAATGATGAAAGCGATTGCAGTGTTGGCAGTGGCCGTATTCGGCGTGCTGCTGGCGGGGTGTGCCACCAGCGAAAAGATAGCGGAGTCCCTGGCCGGAAAGAACGTCGCCGGATCGGGGTTCATTTCGGTGCAGAACGCCGGTATTGATCCGGAGACGAAAATTCCGTCGCTGAAGTCCACGGTAATTTCCGGCGACTTCCAGACCATCAAGGCCGACAGTAATTATTTCAATTACCGCAATGAGGAGTCCGGCGCCTGGTATAACGCCGAAAATCGGACCCGGCGCCAGTCCTTGACGATCTCCGCCAACGGCGATGCCGATATGGGCGACATCCTTTGCTATGCTCTTCATTTCATTGGCAAGCTCCCGGAACTGTCCGAAGCTCCGAAAGTTTCGCCTTCGGAAGCCACTTCTCAATAGTAGCATGGAGGATGGCACAGAAGACAAAGGGGGAGGTTCTGCGTTTCTGTGTTGACAAATGGATTCATGCATGAATCTACGGTATCCTGTGTGGATTCGGGAGCGGCGTTTGTGGTGATCACCGCTCCATTTTTATTTCCCACGCTCAAAGTGATGCGCAAAAATGCGTAAAAAATGCGTAAATGGCGAGAGTATCCGCAGGCGCGTCCGAGTGGCGGCGCATTTACGCATTTTTGACGCACAAAGAAAAAATCCAGTGGCTATGTGTTTCATAACTCACTGGATTTGAACTTGTTAAAATGGTCGGGATAGAGAGATTCGAACTCTCGACCTTTTGACCCCCAGTCAAACGCGCTAGACCAGACTGCGCTATATCCCGACTTCCCGATTCATGACAACCGGTTTGTAGAACTAATATACACCGCTTGCTCGGTTTTGCAAGCCGGTTTGAACGAAATATCTGTCATTTCGAAGGGAAAAACATTTTGTGCGCCATGAAAAATGCTTCCACTTTCGCGTCCAATGCCGTTCCACAGGCGCTTTCGCGTTCCGCCAGCGCTTCGAAGTTCTCCGGGGACGCCAACAGGGTTTCGATGTGTTCCGAGTCCTCCTGGTGATTCGGCGGCATTTCCGGATATTCACTGCCGTCGATACGCATTTCCACCAATGTCACCGTCTCGCCCGATAGCCCCGGGGAGTTATAGGAGGGCGCGTGGACTCGGATGATTTCCCCCCGGTAACCGGTCTCTTCCCATAATTCCCGGACCGCGGTTTCCGCAGGCGCTTCTCCGGCATCCACCAGGCCGGCGGGAAATTCCAGTAAATAACGCCCTGCCGGAGGCCGGAATTGTTTGACCAGCACGATTTCCCCCGACGGTTCCAGCGTCGCCACAATGACCACCGCGCCTTGCGAATTCACCCGTTCCGCCGCATCCCAGCGCCGCTCCCGGCCCGCTTCATCGGTGAAGTGAACTTCGGTCAGCGCCAGAAAGCGGCTCCGCGCCAATTCCTCTTTTTTGCGAATGCATGGGTTTCGTTTCATCTTTTTTTTCCCTATATTGACAGATTTTTTCTTAAAATATTTAAAAAGTTAATATTTTACCTTTTTACCGATTTGCAAATCCGGAAATGCAGTTTATTTTATATAAAAGCTGAATTTCTCATTCCAGATTGGCTTTTATTTCGAAAACGACTCGCCAATGCGTAGTTTTTTTACGTAGTTCTCCAGTTTTACGAGGATCTAAGTGGTACAACACACAGGGAAGATTGCCGTGACCGGTGGCATCGGGTGCGGCAAAAGTTCAGTCGTTGCATTTTTTGCCGCTCATGGAATTCCGGTTGTCAGTGCCGATGGCATTTGTCATCAGCTGTACCAGGAACCGGCCTGGAGCCAACGAATTGCCCGCGAGTGGGGCGCCGAAGTGATGGAGCCGGACGGCGGAATCAATCGGAAGCGACTCGGGGATATGGTGTTCCGGAATCCGGAGCAGCTTGAAAAATTGAATCGCATTGTCCAGCCGGAAATCCGCAGCCGGGTTGTCCGGTGGCTCGAAACCAATCATCCGCTTGCCGTTGTCGAGGTGCCGTTGCTTTTCGAGTCGGGTTGGGAGGGGGATTTCGACGCTGTGATCGCGGTGTGGAGCCCCTTGGCGGTCTGCCGGGAACGGGTGCGCGAACGCGGCTGGACGCCGGAGGAGTTGGAGTTGCGGTCGCACCGCCAATGGACCCCGGAGCGGAAGCTGGAATTGGCCGATTTCGGTATCATCAATTACGGCTCGCGCGAAATGCTGACGCGCCAATGCGAGCGGATTTTTGCGTCCCTGCGGGGACGGTGATTGCCATAAGTCAGAATGTAACAAATCGTTTTTTTAGCTCAAAATAACCAGGAAGTCATGTATGGACGAAAAAGAAGAATTTACTTTGGAAAATAATGCGGAAGTGCAGCCGGCAGTGAAGAAACGTCGCGGACGGCCCCCGAAGAATGAGACTGCCTCCAAGGCGATGGAAGAAACGGGCGGCGAGTCGGCGTTGCCGATTGCAGCTTCCGAGCTTCCCCGGCAGCCTTACCGGGAACCCACGATGGAAACGGCAACTCCGGTTGGCGATGCTTCGGCCCCGGTTGAAAACACCGCCGACTCGGGGAATCGCGAAGACCGTCAGCGTTTTCATAAGAATACCAACAATGACGCCAGCCAGAACGGCAATAACCGGCGCCGTAATTTCAATAACAAACACAATCGCCGGGACAACAACAACCGCAGCGAAAATGGCTCCGGCGAGGCGCAGGAAAATCCGGGCAGCGACAGCCGGGTCCGGGAGTTGATCGCCGGAGAGTTGAGTGACGAAAATGCCGTCGAATCGGGAAATCGGGAAGACCGGCCGCGGCGGGATGAGAACCGTCGTTCCAATAATAACAATAATAACAATAATAACAATAATAACCGCCATCGGCGGGATGAAAACGGCGAAAACGCCGCCGACAACGGTCAACGCGACCGGGTGGCGCCGTCGTTGAATATTGCGGAATTGCAGGCCAAGTCGGCGCAGGAATTGTCCAAGATGGCCGAAGAGCTCGGCATCGAAGGACTCGGTGCGTTGGAAAAAATCAATCTGGTCTATGAAATTCTCAAAGCCAATGCGGAAAAATCCGGACAGATGTATGGTTCCGGTTATCTGGAAGTCCTGCCGGACGGCTTCGGGTTTCTGCGTTCACCGAACTACGGTTATTTGCCCTGTTCGGAGGATATTTATCTGTCGCCCTCGCAGATCAAGCGTTTCGGACTGAAAACCGGCGATTTTGTCACCGGCCAGATTCGCACCCCCCGGGAAAAGGAACGCTTTTTCGCCATGCTCAAGGTGGAGACCATCAATCACGATGCTCCGGAGCGCAAAAAAGAGATTATTCCGTTCAACGACCTGGTGCCCTACTTTCCGACGCAGCGTCTGGTACTGGAGATGGAGCCCAATGAACTGTCGACCCGGGTGGTCGATCTGGTCACGCCGATCGGAAAGGGGCAGCGCGGCCTGATCGTGGCGCCGCCGCGCACCGGAAAAACGGTGCTGATGCAGAAGATTGCCAACAGCATCCGTAAAAACAATCCCGAAGTGACGCTGATTATCCTCCTGATCGACGAACGCCCGGAAGAAGTCACCGACATGAAGCGCCTGGTCGACGCCGAAGTGGTCAGTTCCACCTTTGACGAGCCGCCGGAGCGCCATGTGCAAGTGGCGGAAATGGTGATTGAGAAGGCCAAGCGGCTGGTGGAGTACAAGCACGATGTGGTGATTCTGCTCGACAGCATTACCCGGCTGGCCCGCGCTTACAATACATTGCAGCCGCATTCGGGCAAAATTCTTTCCGGCGGTGTCGATGCGAATGCCTTGCATAAGCCGAAGCGCTTTTTCGGCGCGGCCCGCAACATTGAAAATCACGGCAGCCTGACCATCATCGCCACCGCGTTGATCGATACCGGCAGCCGGATGGACGAAGTGATTTTCGAAGAGTTCAAAGGCACCGGCAACATGGAGCTGCATCTGGACCGCAATCTGGCGGACAAACGGATTTATCCGGCGATCAATGTGGAGAAGTCGGGGACCCGGAAAGAGGAATTGCTGCTGCATGTCGATGAGCTGCAGCGCATCTGGACGCTTCGACGCGCCATCAACGGCGTTCCCGCTCCGGAAGCGATGGAACTTCTGATCGGGAAATTGAAGAAAATTCCGACCAATATCGAATTTCTGCTGACCTTGCAATTGTAGCTTTTGTCCAGGGTAGGTGAATTATGGATGCCAAACGAAAAAGAGTGTTGGGGTGGTTGTTTTATCTGGTGCTGATCCTGCTAGTGGCGGCGGCGGCGGTATTGCTGTGGCCGGAGTACCGGCGGTACCAGATACGACAGGGCGAATTGGCGGAATTGAATGCCGCTAAAATGGAAAAAACCGCGGCGCGCAATCGGCTCTATAAGGAAGTTCAGGATTTGGAAAATTCTCCCGCGGCGATTGAAAAAGTGGCGCGGGAGAAGTTTGGATTATGCCGTCCCGGTGAAACTATTATGCGTTTCACGCCGACGGATTCCAATCTCTGAAAAATTGTTCAAAAATATTGGATTTCCAGTTGATTTTTCGCCGGAAGTCCGTATATTTAAGTAATGTCGTTTTTGTAGGAGACAATCGGTTCGCTCCGGATCGAATAAATTTACCCGTTGGGAGGTGTAGAGTGCGTACAAAGGTTTTCGGAATTGTCGTCGGTGTGGTGGTGCTGCATGTGGTGCTGATGTTCGCAATGGTCGGGACCAGCGGGTGCGCCAATGAATCTGTGATGGCGCAGCGGCAGTCGCTCCCGCCGGTGCCGGACAATCCGGCCCCGATGACGGCATTCCAAAGCATGCCGGCCGCTCCGGCTCCGATGGTGGCGCAGCCCGCCGCTCCGGCAGCCCAGACGACGGATGTGGCGGCGTTGCCGAAGCTGGATCTCGGCAATCTGCCGCAGGGACCGGCCAAGGCCGCGGCCACTGGGCCGGCGGCGGCCACATATAAAGTGGTTTCTGGCGACACGCTCGGCGGTATCGCGCAACGTTACGGTGTGAAAACCGCGGATTTGGCCGCTTACAACGGCTTGGATCTCAAGTCGACGATCCGGGTGGGGCAGGCGATTCAGATTCCGCAAGGCGGGAAGGTGAAAGCTGCCGATGTCGCCAAGGCGGCGCCGGCCACCGGCTCCAAGAGTGCTGCCACGGGCACTGCCGCGACTGCGGCAACCGCCCCGGTTGCCGCCGGCGGAACCTATGTCGTCGTCAAGGGCGACTATCCGGAAAAGATCGCCAAGAAGATGAAGGTTTCGACCAAGGATCTGTTGGCGGCCAATAAGCTGACCGAGAAGTCGGTCCTGCAGATCGGCCAGAAGCTGGTGGTGCCGGGCAAGGGCGCCGCCGTCGCGGCTCCGGCGGGAACGACGACCGTGGTTCCGGTGCAGACCGTCAAGGTGAATGTGGATGAGCTGGACGATGTGCTGAATACATTGCCCGACGCGACTACGGCTCCGACGCTGGCGCCTCCGTTGGTCCCGGCGAACGGAACTTCGGCGTCCACGGTGGAACCGGTGACTCCTCCGACGGCACCGGCCAATACCAATGTGGAATTGGATCCGGTTATGATCGACCGCGATTTGCCGCTGAAGGATTTCGCGTTGCGTTACGGCGTGACCGAAGAAGTCATCCGGCGCCATAATCCGAACGCGGTTCCGGCGGACGGTATCCTGAAGCAGAAGACCATCATCATGCTTCCGTTGGTGGCCAACTGATTCATGCCGTCGGCGTGAGAATATAGCAATGGGCCGGTTTGAACGATCTTAAGTTCGAACCGGCTTTTTTCCGTTTCAATCCGAAAACATGGGTGAGGTGAGGGGTGCCGCAATCTTGTCTGGACACGACATTGGTGATAGCCGCGGGGGGCTCCGGCAGCCGTTTCGGCGAAGAAAACAAGCTGTTGATGCCACTGGCCGGCCGGCCGCTGCTGTACCACTCGGCGGCCCGCCTCGGCGGCATGGTGCGGGAGGTCGTCATCGCGGCGCCGGAGGCGTCCTGGGAGGAATACCGTCAGGCAATGGCGGAATTGACTTTCCCGCTCCGTTTCGCGCGGGGAGGGAAAAATCGGAGCGACTCCATTCGCAACGCCCTGGCCGTCATCGGCGCTTCCGACGGTCTGGTGGCAATTCAGGATGCGGCGCGCCCTCTGACGGCGCCGGTGCTGTTGCTGGAGCTGGCGGGGCTTGCCCGCCGCATTGGCGGAGCGATTCCGGCCCATCGGGTGACCGATACGATCAAGCAGGTGGAGCCCGGGGGGATGATCCGGGGCACCATCGATCGCAGTACGCTTGCCGCGGTACAAACGCCGCAGGTATTTCAACTGCGGAAACTGCGCGAAGCATACCGAATTGCCGGGGAGGGGGAATTTACCGACGACGCGGCGGTGATGGAATATGCCGGATTCCCGGTTGCGGTTCACTTTCATTCGTATCCCAATCCGAAACTTACCTATCGGGGCGACTTGCCGGTATTGGAACTGCTGGCGCGGGAAATTCTCTGACTCGGCATCAGCCAAGGCGCCGGGCGCGCAATTGTCCGCAGGCGGCGGCCTCCGGGCTGCCTTTTTCCACCCGCAAGGTCACGTGGGCGGCGCCGTGTTTTTCCAGGCATTCGACAAACTTGCGAATGACTTCCGGAGCCGGGCGTTTGAATTCGGAACCGACCGGATTGCAGGCGATCAGATTGACTTTGGCATGATGCCGGATGGCCAGACGGGCCAATTCGGCAGCGTGACCAGGTGAATCGTTGATGCCGGCAAGCAGCGTGTATTCAAGTGTCACCATACGCCCGGATTTTTCGGCATAGACATCCGCCGCCCGCAAAATTTCGGGAATGGGATAACGCAGTTGCTCCGGGATGAGACACGCCCGGGTTGCCTCATCCGGCGCATGCAGCGAAATTGCCAGTGTCAGCGGTTTTCCTTCCTCGGCGAGACGCAGGATGCCCGGCACGTAACCGCTGGTGGATATGGTCAAGCGGCGCGGCGACAGCCCGATGGCCTGCGCATCGGTCATCAGCCGGATCGCGCGCATCAGGTGATCGAAGTTCAGCAGACCTTCTCCGATGCCCATGAAAACGATGTTATCCGGCAGGCCGCCATGTTCACGGGCTCCGATATACAACTCTTCCAGAATTTCAGAGGTCGTCAGGTTGCGGGTCAGGCCGTGGGCGCCGGAAGCGCAAAAGCGGCAACCGACGGGACACCCCACCTGGGTGGAGAGGCAGAAAGTCATTCGCTCCGGGGAGGGGATCAGCACCATTTCAATGCACTCTTTGTCCTGCAGCTCCAACAGCAATTTGCGTGTACCGTCCGGGGCGGTGACCGACTCGGCCAGACGGGTGGCGGGGAGGTGGAAGTATTCGGTCATCTTTCGCCGCAGAACCAGCGGCAGATTGGCCATTTCCTCCGGATTGGCGACACGCTGGACATAGAGCCAGTTGATGATCTGGCGCGCCCGGAACGCAGGTTCGCCCGCATGAACCAGAAAGGTCCGCAACTCTTCGGCCGTAGCTCCCAATAAAGACGGCGGCGGCATTGACGCGGTCATTCGCTCACCTGCAGACTGTCCTGCGGCGACAACAGATCACCGCGCAGCAGATAGAGCTTCTTGCCCCGGTAGCTGGTGTCCGGCGGCACCAGCCGGGTCCAGCGCCGTTGCGGATATTGCGGGAAATCGGGGCTCAACAGATATATGGTTTCCTGTGTTTCCGGTAATTCCGCCAATGACCCGATCGTGGCAACCGGAGCTCCCACGTAATAAAATTCACTGTAGAAATTGGCGATATTGTGTTTGTAAACCAACGGCAGAGTACCGTCGGCCGCCGGCGGCAAGGCATGGCGGATGACTTCGCCGATCTGTTGTTTTTCGTTCAATTGGCCGCGGTAAGGTACGGCGACGCTCCACCACACGATCATCGGACCGGCCGAAATCAGCAGCAAATAGGCCCAGATGGGCGGTTTCTGCCGCATCCGCATGACGGCGAGAGACGCCAGAACCAGTATCCCGCCCAGTATGGCGCCTTGAATTTCATAGCTCCAAATGTCCGCATACTGCAGATTGCGCTCCCAGTTGAAACTTTTGATCCATTCCGATACCGGCGGCACCCAGAAAAACACGATGATTCCGGCACCGGCCAACAGCAGCAGCGGTGTCAGCCAGTTCATCAGAGTGCGGAGGGGATTGCCGTAGCGTCGAACGACCAGGGCATAATTCATGCCGGTCAGAATCGCCAGCGGTCCGACCAGGACCAGTTGGTCCCGGGGTTCGGTTGCCGGATTGAGCCAGAGAAAGAAAAACAGCGAAATGACAATGGTCCGGAGGAAACGGCCGAAAATCGGAGTCGGCGCCACCCATTGGAAGGCGACGCAAAAGGGCGCCCACGCCAGTACGCTCCACGGCAGCAGCCGGAACGCGGTATCCACTGGGAAGGTCAACAAATGCCACCAATAATTGCCCCAGTCGTCGAAATCGAACAGCCAGCCGGACTTCTGCGCCGGCATCAGCCAATAGGGGACGGCCCACAACACGCCGGCAATCGCCAGCGCAGCGAGGCCGAGAAGCACTCCCTTGCGCTTGATTTTATTCCGGATACTGAGCGGCCGCCGCATAAACAGCAGCGGCAGAATCAGAAACCACAACGCCATGGTCCCGGTCAGATAAAAGGCCATGGCGGCAAAGATTCCCAGGACGGTCCAGGCGGAATTCCAGTCGCCTTTGAGGAAGCCATAACGGAACCACAGCAGCTGTCCGGCGAGAATCAGCGGCAGCGAGGGGATCAGAGCGGAGCCTTCGACCGCTTTTTCGATCATCAGGTTGCCGCCGATTACCATGGCGGCGGCGACAAAACCGGCAGTGGTCCCGGCCGCCTTGCGGGTGGGAAAAAAGACGATTACCGCCAGAATCGCGACACAGAGCAACGGCCACACGCGCAACGCCACTTCCATAGGCACTCCGGCGCGCCAGGTCAGGTTGACCAGCCAAGGGTAAAACGGAGCTCCGTCTTTGATGGCAACACCGTGCGCAATGGCGACGGGAAGAACCCCGGAGGGCATTTCCAGCGCCTCGGCGACATAGACGCCTTCATGCCGATAGAGCTCGCGGCTGGCCAGTTGCCAGGGGCAATAAAAAATCAGAAAGCTGAACAGCAACAGTCCAATCCCGCGCCATACCGGCAACGGTTTATCTTCATAAAGCGCCATTTAAACCATCAAAAACCCGCTTTCATCGGGATAAATTAGAGATCGTCGCCTTCGAGATCATAGCCGACCAGGCCGGTGATGAAGTCGGCGAGCGAGATCGGATGAAATTCCACATTGACACCGAGGAGAAGGCCGGCTTTGGCGCCGATGCTCCACAAATCGATATTCTTTTCCCGGTAGGCCACCTCATTCGGGTTGATCGGACCGAAGAAGTCGGCATTGAATACGTAATTACGCATGGAGCCGGAGATTCGGTCGAAGTAGCTGTCATTGTAATTGTAAAAGCCGACGCCGTAGTGGTCGGCATTCAGCAGACCCGCCCCGTATTGGCGGGCATAGGATGAACCGAACAGGTAACTCTCGCCGGCGTCGGCGCCGAGCTGGCAGAAACGCGTCACCTGGACGCCGGCTTTGGCGGCGGCCCCGGCACTGAATTCGATGGAGATGACATCGGCGAGGTCGATCAGGCGGTTGGGCACGTACATCGCGAAATCGATCCAGCCGGCGCGGAAGTTGTCTTCGGTGGAAGAGTCGAAGCTCCCGGCGGCGAAAGCCGAGGAGGAGGAAGCCAACAGAGCCATCAGACCGAGACGACGAAACCAATTGCTTTTCATGAGAAACTCCCTGATCTTGAGTTTATCGTTTATACATTGCGATTCCAGATTATTGGAGTAATATACTCGTTATGGCCGGATTGTGCAAGGCGCTGCACGAATAAATCCGGCAGGAATCGGCTTTTTTTCGTCGAAATTATCGGGAAGCGCGGGAAATATCGGAATTTTCCTGCGTGTCTGCTTGACATTTTTCGAATTTGCGGCATTTTATAGAGTCGGAATATCCTTTGGAGAGGTGGTCGAGTGGTTTAAGGCAGCGGTCTTGAAAACCGCCGTGGAGCAATTCACCGTGGGTTCAAATCCCACCCTCTCCGCCATTTTTGTGCCGCAGGCACAAAAAAATGAAGCCGCGTCGGCGGCGCTTCCTATTGCCGATGCTTCATGTGCCGAAGACTCTCCAGAGCCCGAGTATTCGAACTTTACCGGACAAACAGAAAAATACTGCGCGCATTGATTACCCACTATAAACTTCGGCCCGGACTCTGGAAAAATCTCCGAGCGCAAGATCTTCCTGGTGAATAAAGAAGCAAAGAATTCCGCAGTCGCTCCACAGCCAGCCCAAGTCGTCATCGGAGCCCAGGCGCAGCAGCATGAGCCAATTGCCTTCCGCAGTTTCCGAGAGAGTTTCTTCGCCTGACCAACCGGAAGTCCCGAATAGCCAATGTTCCGAAAGCTTCCATTCGTCATCATCGATTCCGAGGGAACAATCTTCAAATTCATAGCATGGGCCGACTGCAAAGCGGATGGAGCGCTCTTCCGCGCGTACCGCACGCTCGGGAGTCTCCGGTGAATAAAGTACACGAAAAGTATTGGGGCCATAGAACAATGGTTCCGGGTCGCAAAAGAAATAGAGTGTCCCCCGCTTCGGGAGAGAATGATTGCCCGGGACTTCAGAGCAGACTATTTGCGCCAAAAGCCGCATGGGATTCCCGCACGCCATGACAGGAACCGGAAAACCGTCCGGTATCCCGCCGAGTTTGCTCCGCGTTTTTCTTTGGGACGGCGCCAGAAAGATCGCCTCTTTTCTGCGACAGGCTGCGAGCTGTTTTGCTTTTTCTTGTGGGTGGTTTTGGTAATATTCTCTCTGGCGTTCAAGTTCTTCTTCGGCTTGTTTCGACTGTCGCAGCAGGCCCTTGAGTCCTTCTTGAACCTCCGGTTCGAAGGCGCCGGTTTTTTGCATGATTCCTTCAAGCATGGAAAATACTTCAGCGGCTTCCGGCTCGATATTTTCCCGGAGTTCCTTGTATATTTTTTCCAAGTCGTATTCGCCATCTTTCATTTGTTTTTTTCTCCGATATTTTTATTGGTCAATCATACCGCGTCACTGCCGCTTCGGCATGATTTAACTCAGAATATTATAGTTCGCGTACCCGGCGGCCGTCAGGCTTCGCTATCGAGTTCGCTTGCGATCACTCCAGAGACAGAGTCCCAGGCCGACCGCCAGCAGTGTCAACGGCAACATCATTCCCGCGTAGAATGACCAGCGAGCCAGACTCCTCCACAACGGCATGCCGGATATGTGGAACACCACCATCAGGAGAACGGCGGAACCCAACAATGCCATTGTGAGCAACGCCAAATACCATACGAAACGGTCCTTCATCGATATCCTCGCTTTCTCCAATTGCAAATTCTGAATGGCAGGAGAATGAGAGCGGCCAGAAGTCTCCCCAGCGCCATGCCGACAAAGAAAAGCAGGAGGAAGGGAACAAGAATGATCGCACCGACAACGGTTTTCTCCCAGGCGAGGAGAAAACAGATGAAGACCGCGAAAAGCTGCAGGAGCAGCAAGCCGGCCCAGAGTTCGGAACCGCAGGCGAACATCAGTTTGCCTTGAATCGGAATGCTGACGGCCCAGAGTAAGGTGAGGATGCGTGCGGCGATCCGGAGTTGGCGGCGGTTCCGCCGGATTCTTTCGATCTCATCCCTTTGGAGTGTCCGGAGAGCCTGAAACTGCTGGTCGCGCAACCGGGCGAATGCCGGGAGAAAACGGTATTGCACCATCAATGTCGCCGCACCTACGATCGGAAGCGGCGTGGCAATCACCATCCAGAGAGGAACGAGTCCTGCCGCCGCCAGAAAAACGACCCCAACCAGAAGCGTCAGGAAAAAAAGAAGCCAGGCGCACAACAGCGCCCGGACCGTAAGTCTTTCCCGCCGGAATTGTCTGTAGTCCGTGCTTCTGGTTCTGCCCATAGAGAACTCCGATTGTTGCCTGCAACTTCGTCTGTGATTGTTCCCTCGCTCCCAAAAAACTTCAACAGTGACAATGTACAACGATGAAGTCTGAAAATCAAACCGCAAAACCCATTTCCCTGCGAAACCTTTGTGCTGTCCTGCCGGTATTGCTTGCGGTATTTTTCATGAATTATCTTGGCAATGGTTTGTAAAATATCCGCAATTGCATTATGTTACCCATATTTGATTGTTGAGGCAAATTCATGAGAAAGAAGGCGTTTGGAATATGAGTGACTTTTCCGTGGTCAATCAGAGTGTCGGTGATATCGCAATCGCAGCTTCCCCGGTTATTCCGGCTTCACAGCCGCAGACGGCTCCGCCCAAGCAACCCTCGATTTACGGCAAAGTGCCGGATGTGCCGGTGTTGAACGCGGTCGAAGGGATCAAATTCGACTTCAACCACGGCATCCGGGTGTTGTTCCCGCACAACGGCAAGGAATACCACTGCCGTTTTTCCGATATCGATACCGGCATCATCCTCTACAGTGCCGACACCGTGCCGGGCGCGTATGTGACCAGCGTCAAGAAGTTCTATATCCGCTTCCGGCTCCAGATTTTCCGCAAGGGGGAAACCGAAGCGATTTTCACCCACGATTACGATTGCCGCGACAAAGAGGTGATGATTCAACTGCCGGTCGGCACCATCGGCGACTCGATCGGCTGGTTCTCCTATGTCGAACGCTTCCAGAAAAAGCACGGCTGCAAAGTCATCTGCGTGATGACGCCGTGGATCGCGACATTGGTCAAAGATCAGTACCCTGAAATCACCTTTATCGGCCCCGACGATACGATGAAATACAAACCCTACGCGAGCTACTACATGGGATTGTTCTTCAAGGGCGACGTCGACAACCAGCCGATCGATTTCCGTTACATCGGTTTGCACCGGACCGCCGGGTACATTCTCGGTGTCGACCCCAAGGACGAGCCGCCGCGCTTCGACTTGTCGGCGCCGCGCAAAATCGAAGGCAAATACGTCTGTATCGCCGCACAGTCTTCGAGCCAGGCGAAATACTGGAACAACCCCTATGGCTGGCTCATGGTGATCGACTTCCTGAAAAAGAACGGCTATCGGGTACTGTGCATCGACAAGGAGAAAGTCCACGGCACCGGCATCAATTACAATCTGATTCCGCACGGCTGCGAAGATTTCACCGGCGATATTCCGCTGCAGGAGCGGGTGAATCTGATCAAGGACGCCGACTTTTTTGTGGGCTTATCCAGCGGTTTATCCTGGGTGGCGTGGGGTTGTCAAGTCCCGGTGGTAATGATTTCGGGCTTCACCCACCCGACCAACGAATTTGAAACGCCCTATCGTGTCATCAACTATCACACCTGTCACTCTTGCTGGAACGATATGCGCATCGACTTCGACCACTTCGATTTCCTGTGGTGTCCACGCCACAAGAGTACCGACCGGCATTTCGAATGTACGAGACTGATTTCGGCGGAACAGGTGATTACGACGATTAAAAAGATACCGGCCTTTCAAGCATGAGTACGACCTCGCAATACGGCTGTGGGCAAACCGGTGACGAGCAAAAGAAAACGTCGCCGTTGTTGGCGATGGGGTGGTAAAATGAAATGCATTGCCATTCTTGTTTGGGTTCTGGGATTGTTGTTGCCGGCCATCGGCATGGCGGCGGCTCCGCCGGAGGCGGCCGAAAACGCGCGGCAGCTCATTGCCCGTTTCCTTGCCGGTGATACCGCCGGCTTCGAAGCGCAGGCCACGCCGGAATTCAAGGAAAAAATCACCGATGCCGCGCTGAAAGATATCTCCGCGCAATGTGTCGCTCAGACCGGCAAGCTGGTCGAATTCTCCGGCATCCCGCAAGAGTTGCCGCATGCCAAACTTCACGTTTTTCGGCAGAAGGTACGCTGTGAACAGGCCGACCTCCTGTTCACCGTGGCGTTGACCGTCGATGGCAAAATCGCCGGTTTCAACCTCTCCGCGTTACCGCCGGAACCGGAGCCGTCCGGCAAATTTACCGAAGAAGCGGTCACGGTCGGCCGTGAAATCCCGCTGCCCGGCACGCTGACGCTGCCGGCGGAAGGGACGCCGCCATTTCCCGTTGTAATCTTCGTGCATGGTTCGGGACCGCACGACCGCGACGAAACCGTCGGCGTCAACCGGCCGTTTCGCGATCTGGCCCACCAGCTCGCCGAACGCGGCATCGCCTCGATCCGCTATGACAAGCGCAGCTTCGCCCATGCCGACAAAGAGTTTCCCACCGTTTATGAAGAAACCGTGCAGGACGCCGCGCTGGCGGTCGACACCGCTGCCGCCGACCGGCGGCTCGACGGGGACCGTATCTATGTGCTCGGGCACAGTCTCGGCGGCATGGTCATGCCGCGGATCGCGGCAACTACTCCGCGTGCCGCCGGTTTCATCTGCATGGCGGCACCGGCCCGGCCGCAGCGCGAGTTTCTGCCCGAACAACTCGATTATCTCGCCAGGCTGCCGTTCAATCAATCGGAAGAAGCCGTGGCGCAGTTGGCGGCAATGCGAAAGCTGGCGGAAATCCTTGACCGCCGGGATTACGCCGCGTTGCCGAAGAACCGGCAAACCTACTACGAAGATCTGGAACAATTTACGCCGGAAGCCGCATTGGAGGTGGAACGGCCGCTGCTTTTTCTGCAGGGCGGCCGCGATTACCAGGTCTCCGCCGAACGGGATTTCGCCGTCTATCAGCGGCTGTTTGCCGCCCGGCAGCTGGAGAGAAACGATGTCCGGTTCATCCTTTATCCCAAATTGAACCACCTGATGTTCGCCGGCGAGGGGCCGAGTACGCCATTGGAGTATGGGCAGCCGCACACCGTCGATCCGGAGGTTGCCGACGGCATCGCCGCTTTCATCCGCCAGCCAATCGGCGAATAGACGTTTGCAATATTTGCAATTGCATTATCGATAGCGTATCTACTGGGAAAGGCGGTATTGTAATGAGGCGTTTATGCTATGTCACCATGGTATTGGCGGCCTGGAGGTGTTTCGCGGCGGAAGAGACTCCGGTCGCGAAGCCGTGGGAGGGGCGTTCCACGCTCCTGGCCACGGTGCTTTTCCCCGTGAATCTCCCGTGTAATATTGCCGCAAATGTATTGGGGATGACGGCGGGCGCTTGCATGATTCCGGTTAATTTCCCGAATGAATTCGGCTGGGTCATTGCCGCTGTCCCATTGGCGCCGATTGCCGGCGTCTTTGCCGGAATAAGCGACACGATCGACAAACGTTTCTTTTGGGAGGCAAGCATGCGACTCGAATACGAAACGGAAGCCGATCCGGCGCAATACCAGCAGTAAAAGAGGCCGGTGTGGCGGCCGAAGCGGCGGTTGGATTCCGGGAAATCCATTCCCGCTCCAGAGGAGGAACGCTTCCTCCCCTGGAGCGGAAAGGTTCAATAGAAGAAATCCTGCACGGTCGTGTCGGAGGCGGGAAAGCTCACGAAGCTTTCCCGGTCGCCCCGGTCGTGCCGGAGCCGGCACGGGAAGGTGCCGTGGATTTTCAGGTGCCGCGGCGCCACCGCTTCCAGATGCGGGCCGTTCGGACCCGGATCGAATATCCCCTCCGGCGTCACCGTCAGAATCGAGGCTTCGCGTTCGGTTACCGTGACCGGATATGTTCCGTGCGGCGTGACCAGCCGCACTTCGCGCCGGTTGCCCGGCTGATTCCAATCGGTATTCAGCAGCATGAAGGTACCGTACCCCTCCAGCTCCGGATGCGGCCGGAAATTCCAGAAGGTCATTCCCGACGGATCTTCGACATGGTATTCGCCGCGATGCTGACGGCACAAGCCCGCCAGATACGCCGCCGCCAGCTCCGACAACTGCTCGTGACCGGCGTAGCACCAGGTGGTCAGAGTCCAGACTTCGCCGGCGCCGAGGCGGTAACGCACCATCAGCGGCGCTCCGTTTTCCCGGTCGTAGGCAACCACTTCGGCTCCGGCGAGTTCGATTTGCGCCGCGCGGCACGGCCCGTCTTCATCCGGATCGTCAGACGGCAGGCGCGACAATTCCGGCACAGTGTCGAAGCCGGGGTATTTGCTGTGCCATTGCCCCGAATACGGCTTTCCCGGCCCCGAAACCCGGATTCCCGCGAGATCGGAGAGGTCGCCGTCGTTCCACAACTTCAACTCGCCGTCCCGGAGGAAGCCGCGGTCTTTGCGGGTGCTGAACTGGGCCACGCCGATGAACAGCGTACCGCCCGCTTTGACGTAATCGCACAATTTGGCGTGGTCGGCGGCTTCCATGGTATTCCAGCCAAGGTGAATCAACAGACGGTACTGCCGCAGCCAGTCGCCGCCGGCTTCGATCGGCGTCTGGTCGAAGTCGCCGTACGGCGAACCGCTGTAAAAGAAGCGCCGCCGGTCGAAGCGCTGCCGCAACGGCAATGTCGCCTGACCCGGCATCAGCACGTCGAGCAATTGGCGGACCTTTTCCGGCTGCGCGTGGCCCCATTCGGGCTCATTGCGGCCGAATTTACCCCAGACGGAGTAATGCGGATCCTGTTCCGTGTCGCAGATGAAGCCGTTGAACGGCGCCGCATAGCGCCCCTCGACCGTGGCGATCCGGATGGCCGGCGCGCCGGAACGGGGATGGGTTTTGATGAAGCGGAAAAACTCCCGGGTCATGTCGCGCTTGCCCTTGGTCAACAGATCGTCCCACCCCTGCCGCTCCTCCTTGAACAACAGAAACAGGCTGTCCTCCTCATAGATGGTCTGGGCGCCCATGATCCAGGGTTGATACAAGCCGAGGAAATACTCGCCGAAGTGATTTTCCAGATAAGGCTGTTTGGCGTGCTGAATGGCGATATGGACACCCCATTCGGCTTTGCCACCGGCGCCGGCGGCCGCGCGGGCGAGGGAGCACAGGTGTGTCGTCGGCCCGACCATGGTTTCGGTGCGGATGAAGTCGAAGCCCGCTTCCAGCGCGTAACGGCAGCCGCCCGAGGCGTCGCCGAGGCCGGAGGGTGCGCCCACCGCGTGAACTTCGTCGCTGCGGGTTTTCAAGTCGGCGACGAAGCGGCGCGCGGCATCGGCCATATCGATGCTTTTGCCGTCGGGATTGTGCGCGTAAACCGAACCGGAATATTCATGCGGCCCGGCATTGTGCAGATATTCGCCGCCGGCGGTCACCGGAAACGGCGCCCGGTAGGCGTTGTTCCACTGCATGTAAATCCGGTGGCGGCGGCAGAAATCGCTCCAGCGCTGCACCATCGCAGGCGTCACCGCCTCGTCGTTGATGCCGAGCTGGTAAATGGCCCGGAATGCGACGAAGTTGCCCAGACGCGTGCGCCAGGTGTAGTCAAGGATATAATCCATCAACCCATTGTCATCGTGCGGCACTGTGGTCATATCGTAGCCGAGCTTGACCGGGACGGCTTCTTCTTTTACCGCGTAAACCGCGTCCACGTATGCGGTTTCGTCATTGACGGATACCGGAATTTTGCGGCCCGGTTCGGTCAGGGTGAAGTCGAATTCATTCCAGCCGGGCACGAGCGCGAGGGCGATTTCCGCACCGGGCACTTTGACGGTCACGGTGTCCGGGCGCACGGCGTAAATCCGCCCGATCAGCGGTTCGCCGGCCAATGCCCACGCCGGAAGCGACAGCTCCAGGTGGCGCCGGACCTGCCAGCGGGCGGTGATCCGGCTGATCCGGAGCGGCAGCTCCGGGTGGCGGTTCCGCAACGTCACCTGTTGGGGGACTTCGCCAACAGGCAACAGCGCCCAGACGTCTTCGAGCATCTGCATGGATATATCATGGGCGCGGAAGTAATGGCGGATGGCGGTGGTGCTCCGGTCGGTAATGATATCCAGATCGTAATTGTCGTACGCCTGGGTTTCGTGTCCGTCCGGCAGGCGTTCCAGCCCCGACCCCATCGCCTGCAAGTACAATTGCAGCCGGACTTCGTGATCCTGCGCCGGAAGCGGTTGCGGCGGCGCCAGCGTGATCGCGAGCTGCACTTCGGCTCCGGCCACCAGCGTCGCCTGCCACATCCGGCTCCAGTCTTCGCGCGGCAGCTCCAGATCGTCGGGCAACCATTGCTGTTTGTCGGACGCCGGAGCGGGACGGAACCAGTAATAGTGATCCAGCGTCACGATCACGGTGCACAGCGATTCCCCGGCGCCGACCGGAAAGACCAAGCGCCCGTTCTGTTGCAATTCCGCCGCGGAAAAGTGAAAGACGCCCGACATCGTGTTCAGCGTGAATTCCGTACTTTCCGTGTCCGCTTCGGCGGTCACGGCGACCCCGGCCAGCGCGCGGCGGGTGATGGATTCCCAGCGCGGCTCCGGCAGCGGCTTCAACACCGGCGAATGCCCCGGCCCGAACCACATATACGGATATTCCAGCAGCGCCGTGTTTACAATTTTCCCGTTCCGGCACTCCAAATTGCCGTCCCAGCGGTACACGGGATGATAATGGCGGCGCGAATACAGCCGCTGGTAACCCCAATCGATACGAAATTTCAGTTCCATGCTATTCCTTTAAATGAGCTCGTTTGCTTTCCCGAAATATATACTCCGGGCAGCTTTTTTCAAGCCCGAAAGTCTCGCAGCCTGCTTTATTGCCGTAAATTGCAATTTCAGCGGGCATGCTTCCTGCCGGCGATTTTCAACAGGAGCGCCGCGGAGAGCAGCACGATGGCGAGCGCGGCAAAGAAGTATCCTCCGTACTGCAACGCATAATCGGCAATGCGCCAGAACAGGGATTTTACCGCCGGGAAAACCGGGGAGGGGGGCGTCGGCCGGGTGGCCTTGAACAGTTCCGCTTCGAACTCGTACCGGAGCGCGACTTTTCCGGCTATTTCCCGGGGAGTGGAAAAAATCGACATGTCGGAGAACGTTTCCAATTGCACATCGCCGAGAGTCTGCTGAAATATTCTCTTGTGTCCGGAATTGTAATCCGTCCTGGAGAAAATTGCCAAAGACTCCTTATCGATAATGTATTCGCGCACAAAGGCCCGTTTCCTATGGAATTCGCTTTTTCTGTCTTTCATTTGTTCCGAAGACACTCTGGTGACAGCACGCCAATCGTCCGAATTCTTGCTCAGGCGGGCGGTGATTTTCACACAGGGGCGCCCCTGGTAGCGGGAGGAAACCATGCTGTACGCGTAATGCAGCATATCGGCCTGTGGCAAGGGAGCGGAGATCACCTCCAGATGGCTCAACAAGGATACGTCCATAATTTCCCAGGCGAGCTTTCCGGAAATACCGAATTGGCCATCCCGGTTTTGCAGGAAGACCACCTGAAGCGAATTTCCCCGGTACACCTCCGCCCGTTTGAAGACGAAACCGTCGGCAGCCGTATGGCGATAGAAAACCACAGTGCATTGGGGATTGAAGTCATCCGCCCCCGGGAGGACAGCGCGGTACGAAAGCCCGGGGGCGGCTGCGAAAGCCGCGGTCAGCAGCTTTTTGCTTTCAATATGCTCCACCATGTCAAAGTCATCGCCGAAGCAATATGCGATATATTCAAGTTGCTTCGCAGTAAGTGTCTCTCCCGGAGGAGTCCTAATGGCGCCAAGGACCGAAAAGGCGAGAAAGAGCGTTATCAGACTCCATTTCATGATACATCTTTCTCCTGTTATAACCGTATGATCGTGATGCCCCAATGGCGTCCGCGCTGAATCGGCAGAGATTTTTCCCCATCGTAGGAGACTCCATTCACATCCCGAAATTCATAGGTGGTCCAGTCAAAAATACGAAAGTTGTAAACATCCTTTCCGCCGGCGCGTCCGACAAAGACGGGAGTCAACTCAACCTGTTCCATGCGATAGCCGAGCGGCGGATGGGTGGATTTTACTGCATCCAGAGCGATCAATTGCAGGTTGACCACGTCCGGAAGCTCTTCCTGCCAGATCACCACATGGGGATTTCCACGCAAAATACTTTCCGTGGAAGTGGAATCCGCAGTGAAAGAATAGTTCCACGCCAGCCAGAACAACAGCAGGAGAACAACACACGCGCCGGAGCTCAGGATATATTTCTTCAAACGCATAAAAAAAACCTCAATCGCCATGGGTAAGGCATGGCGTATAATGCGCGGGGTTATTCGACTTGGTTTCTGCACTGTAGAGAGTGTCAACAAGCACCCAGGGAGTTGCGTCTATTAATTCCCCGTTGGCGTTGTAAGTCGCTGTACGCTCCCACTTTAGGGCGCTTTTTATTTCGACAGTGCCAGTTCTCTGATAAGAACCATTTCCCCCGCCATTTTTATGTATACCGAAATTCAAGGCGGGAGCCGTCACCTCGAAAGTATAGCAGTGATGCCAATTATTTACACCGTTTGCTTGCCACCCCAGTTGAGTTGCCATGTCTTCATCCGAAGTATTCGATTCCGCGTTTACCGTTTTCGTCGTGGCGGATTTTCCGCATGGCGTATTTGGGATTGGACTTCCTTGGAGGAGGCCGGATAAAACAGGCGGATCTGTTTGAGTTTCAGTAGTTGAAGCCAGTCCCATTATGGAACCCATTGACAGGACCATGAAGACGCCGCGAAAAATTTCTTTTTGCATTTTCAATTTCCTTTTTTTATGGAAACATGAATTTTGGCTTCCAAAATGGATTATACATCAAGTTTTTAAAAAAAAGCAATGCGAAAATGATATTTTTTTAGATTTTTTTGTATCGTACTTTGGTAAGATTATTATATCCACCGGGTTATGGCGTCGACGGTGTATTTGGGGACGGTTAATGTGTCGCCGTCCAGATAGTAACGGGTGGGGGCGCCGGCTTCGATGGCGACGCTTTGGGGCGTTTCCGCCGGATAGCCGAGCGCCAGCAGCGACGGAATGGTCAGATTCTGATCCAGGTCGAGATCCAGCTTCAGGTGTTCGGGATCGAACGACGCGAGCCAGCAGCAGCCGAGACCCTGGTCGCAGGCCGCGAGTTCGATGCTCATCGCGGCGGCGCCGCTGTCCATGTACAAAAGCGGGCTGGGAGCCTCCGTCGATACCATCACGATGAACACCGCCGGCGCGCTTTCCTGCCACACCGGCGTACGTTGGCCGTCGAACAATGCGGCCCAGCGTGTGTGGGCCAATATCGAATGGACGGCGCCCGGTTTTTCCACCACGATGTAACGCAGCGGCTGCCGGTTGACGCCGCACGACGCCTGGGTGGCGGCATGGAGCACGGCCCGGATTTTTTCACGTTCGACCGGCTGCTGCCGGAACAATCGGACGGTCCGGCGCTGTGCGATGATATCCTGAAAATCCATGGTATTTCCTCCCGGTTCAATGATGACACGAGAATGTAATCCGTCAGTGCCGCAAAAGCAACCGCTTATCGCATAAAAAACGCTTTTTCCCTCGCGACGGACTTGAATTTTGACAAAAATGTGACAAATTGTCTCATGTGTAATTCTCGGCGGAAAGGGGTGCCATGGAGAAGAAGAGTTTTCTGGATCGCTTCATCGAGCGGATCGACGCGATCGATGCCAACAGTCTGCAAGCGTATATCCTGCATCTGTCCCGCGAACGGGGCCTGTTTGAAACCGTGTTCAACGCGGTGCAGGAGGGGATTCTGGTCATCGACCGGCACCTGAAAATCCAGTATTTCAACAATGCCGCCCGCGAGCTGCTGGGGCTGCCCGACGACATCCGGCGGGTGCGGCTGTCGCAGATGCTGCCGGGTATCGACTGGAAGCGGGTACTGCAGCTGGAGGCCGAGGAGTGGGTCAAGCTGTCGCGCCAGGAGATCGAAATCGCCTATCCGGTACACCGGTATGTGCAATTCTATCTGGTGCCGAATGCCGAGGTGAAAGGCTTCGCCACGGTGATTCTGCGCGATGTCACCGAAAGCCGGCAGCGGACGATGGAGGAGCTGGAAGCCGCCCGGAAACAGGTGGTGGCGCTGCTGGCGGCCGGCGTGGCGCACGAGATCGGGAACCCGTTGAACAGCCTGTATTTGAATTTGCAGCTGCTGCAGCGGATGGCGGCGTCCGAAGACGAGCTCGACCGCACCGAAGTGCGCGAGATGATCGACGCGTGCACCGGCGAAGTGGAGCGGCTCGACCATATCATCCATCAGTTTCTGCAGGCATTCCGCCCCGGCGCCGGACAGCTGGTGCCGGTGGATATTCTGGCGCTGCTGCAGGAGACCGTGTTGTTCATGCAGCGCGAACTGGAGGACAAGAATGTCGAAGTCAAATTCATCCATCCGCCCGATCTGCCGCCGGTGATGGGAGATGCGGCGCAGCTGAAGCAGGCGTTTTACAATATTTTGCGCAACGCCATGCAGGCGATGGGGAATGGCGGCGTGCTGTCGATCTCGGCGAGCGGCACGGCGGCGGAATTGAAGTTGGAATTTGCCGATTCCGGGCATGGAATCACGCCGGGGCAGTTGAACCGGATTTTCGATCCGTTCAAGAGCTTCCGCAACGGCGGAAACGGCATCGGCATGATGATTATCGAACGGGTGCTGCGGGAGCATGGGGCGGAGCTGCAGATCGAAACAGTGCCGGGGGACGGGACCACGCTGGTGATCCGCTTCCCGCGCCACGGCCGGCGGATGCGCATGTTGCCCTGTCAGAATCAGAAGTTATTGTAAAGGACGATATATGTTGAATATGGATAAGCGGGTGCGTCTGGAATTGACCTCCAGCCCATTTCGCGGCGAAGAAGCCCGGGCGAAATTCGACGCCTGCCGGGCGGTGGCGGAATCCTATAACCTGGAATTGGGAATTCAGATTCACAATACCGAACCGCCGGAGCGTGTGAAGGAGCTGCTGGCGCTGAATGTGCCGGTTTCTGCGCATGCCCCGGTTACCGGGGATTGTATTCTGAATCTGGCGGCGGCGGATTTCACGCCGGTGGCGCGCAGCATCGAGGCGCACCGGAAGCTGTTTGCCGCCGCCGGCATCGTCAAAACGGTATTTCATGGTTTCATGATGACCGATGATCCGGTGGCGAATTTCGGCCACGGCAAGAGCTACGACGAATGCATGCGGCCGGTTTACCGACCCGAGCTGAGTTACGCACCGGAGACGCGCCTCAACCGTGACTTTACCTGTGAACCGGAATTTATGGAGCGGCGGGAACGGGTCAAAGAGCGGTTGGCGTGGCTGGCGGCGGCGATGCCCGAAGTGGAATGGTGCATCGAAAACGATTTCCCCGCCTACGGTTCGGCCAACATGCTGGCCGGCGACGCGGCGGCGCTGCAACATTCGCTGTGTCTGGATTCCAGTCACCTGTGGGCGACGGCGAATCTGTTCGATCTGGACTATTATGACCAGGTCGGCCGTTTTTTCGATACCGGCAATGTAACGATGGTGCACTTGCATGCCAGTAAGTATGACAAGAGCATTCCGAAGCTGGAGTGGTCGGACGGACATCTGCCGTTGCGTCATCCGAACCGGATGGACTTGCCGCGCTTCGTCCGCATGGGACGGACCGCCGGTGTCCGGTATTGGGTGCTCGAGGTGGTCAAAGCGACCGAAGAGGATGTCCGCTGCTTCGGCGAATGGTGGCAAATGGCGGGGGAGAAAGCAAAATGAACAAAAACGGCAAAGCCCGCTTATCGCTGCTGCTGGCGGAGGACGAACGCAATACCCGTGAAGCGTTGTACAAGTTTCTGCGCGCCCGTTTCGACGTGACCATGGCGGAGGACGGGATCACCGCGTTGAATCTGTTGAGCCGCAATCATTATGAGTTGGTGTTGACCGATTTGAAAATGCCCGGCGCCGACGGTATGCAGGTGTTGGAGACGGCGTTGAAACAGGAGCCCAAACCGGTCTGTCTGGTGTTTTCGGCCTATGGCGGCATCGAAGACGCGGTTCGGGCGGTGAAGCTCGGCGCCTTCGACTTCGTGGTCAAACCGGTGAAGCTGGATGAGTTGGAGCTGAAGCTCGACCGGGCGTTGGAGGCACATTCGCTGCGCGAGGAAAACCGGCAGCTGCGGGAAAAGCTCGGCGGCCCCGGCCCCGAAGCCGTGGTGGCGCAGTCGCAGGCGATGAAAGAGGTTCTGGAAACCATCCGGCAGGTGGCGCCGACGCGCTCCACCGTGCTGATCACCGGCGAAAGCGGCACCGGCAAAGAGGTGGCCGCCCGGTTGCTGCACAAATTGAGCGGCCGCGACGGCAAATTCGTCGCGGTCCACTGTGCCGCGCTGGCGTCGAATCTGTTGGAAAGCGAGCTTTTCGGCCACGAAAAGGGGGCGTTCACCGGCGCCACCGAAACCCGCAAGGGCCGCTTTGAGCTGGCGCAGGACGGGACGTTGTTTCTGGATGAAATCGGAGAAATCGACGCCGCGGTCCAGGTGAAGCTGCTGCGGGTATTGGAAAACCGCAGCTTCGAACGGGTCGGCGGCGAAGAGGAGCTGTATTGCGACGCCCGGCTGCTGGCGGCGACCAACCGCGATCTGGCGGAGATGGTGCGCGAAGGCACCTTCCGGGAGGATCTCTTTTATCGGCTCGATGTGGTCAATATCAAAATGCCGCCGCTGCGGGAACGCACCGAGGATATCCCGATTCTGGTGCAGCGTTTCATCGAGCAGTTCGCGCTGGAAAACCGCAAACCGGTGACCGGAATTTCCGAAGAGGCGATGGATTGTCTGATGGTGTACCGCTGGCCCGGCAATATCCGCGAGCTGCGCAATACCGTCGAACGGATGGTGGTATTGAGCCGCGGTGAAATTCTGGGCGAGGACAACATCCCGCCGGCGATCCGCCGGAGCGCCGGCCCGGAAACACTGCCGCTGGCGGCCCGCCAGGACCGGCTCGATCTCGAACACAACGAGCGTTACCTGATTCAAAAGGCGCTCGAAGAGTGCGGCGGCAACCGGACCCGGGCGGCGGAGAAACTCGGCATCAGCCGCAGGACCTTGCACCGTAAGCTCAAAGATCAGGCGATTTGCTGACTTTTTGCGGCTCCGGGCTTTCGCAAACGGAATTCCGGCTGTATAGTATACGGAATATAAACACGGGAGAGACTTCGCATGTTGCACCCTTTGATTGAAAAAGCTTACAAGATACTGGATGGGGAAGCGCTGTCCGAGGCGGAGGCGCTGGCGCTGGCCGAGGACATCCACGGCAGCGATATTCCGGATTTGATTTCGCTGGCCAACAAGGTCCGGGAAAAGTTCGCGCCGGAGATCCGCGCCTGCTCGATTTTAAACGCCAAGTCCGGCGTCTGCGCGCAGAACTGCCGCTTTTGCTCCCAGTCCGCGCATCACAACACCGGAATCGAGTGTTATCCGTTGCTGGATCAGGCCGAGGTGCTTGCCGCCGCCGACGCGGTTTATGCTTCCGGCGTTCGGACCTTCGGCTACGTGACCAGCGGTTACGGCTATCTGGACGGGCGCGACCCGGAGTTCCTGACCATTTTGGAAACGCTCGACGCGCTGCATGCGAAGTATCCGGATCTGTATTTGTGCGTATCGCTGGGCATCCTGAGCCGGGAGACGGCGAAGCTGCTCGCCGACCACCATACCGACCGCTACAATATGAATCTGCAGACCAATCCGGCGCGTTACGCCGAATTGATCGCCGACACCCATACCGTCGACGACAAGATCCGTACCATCAAATATCTTCAGGAATACGGCGTCGACATCTGCTGCGGCGGCATCATCGGCCTCGGTGAAAACTGGGCCGACCGGGTGGCGATGGCGGCGGCGATCCGCGATCTGCATGTGGAGGGGGCGCCGTTGAATGTGTTGATCCCGATTCCGGGGACGCCGCTGGAGGGGATCGAACCCATCACCGCCGCCGATGTGGCCAAGAGCTTCTGTCTGTTCCGGCTGTTGAATCCGGCGATTCTGTTGAAATTCGCCGCCGGGCGCGAAACGGTGATGCGGGATTTTCAGGGGCTGTTGATGCTGTGCGGTTTGAACAGTCTGATGACCGGCGGCTACCTGACCACGCGTGGCCGCACGGTGGCCGAGGACGAGGCTTTCATCGCGCAACTGAACCGTTTCGGACGCTGAGGACGGCGCACTATGGAATTCTACCAACGGCTCCGGGAGGAGCTGGACGCGTTGAAAGCGGCGTCAGCCTACCGGTCGCTGCGGGAAATCGATCAGAGCGATCACGGCCGGGCGCTGCTGCGCGGCAATCCGGTCTGGAATCTCTCCGGCAACGACTATCTGGGAATTGCCGGGGATGAGGCGTGGATCCGTGACTTCCAAGCCCGCAACCGCTATACGGCGATGTCTTCGGCCTCTTCGCGCCTCTTGACCGGCAACCACCGGGCGTACCGCGAACTGGAGGACAATCTCGGCCGCTTTTACGGCGGCAGGGCCGCGCTGGTGTTCAATTCCGGCTACCATGCCAACATCGGCATATTGCCGGCGCTGGCCGGGAAGGGCGACCTGATTCTGTCCGACAAGCTCAACCACGCCAGCATGATCGACGGGCTGCGGCTGGGGCAGGCGGAATTCAAACGCTACCGGCATCTGGATTACGAACAGCTCGGCAATATGCTGGCGGAGGCGCAGGGTAAATACCGGCAATTGTTCATCGCCACCGAATCGGTGTTCAGCATGGACGGCGACCTCGCGGATCTGCCGCGCCTGGCGGCGTTGAAGCGGGAATTCCACGCGGTGCTGGTGGTCGACGAAGCGCATTCGGTCGGGTGTTTCGGCCCCGGCGGCGCCGGTCTGGCGGCCCGCGACGGCGTGCTCGACGATGTCGATGTGATGGTGGGGACGCTGGGGAAAGCCTTTGGCTCCGCCGGCGCCTATGCTATCACCAACGAAGTATTGCGCGAATATCTGGTCAACACGATGCGTCCGTTTATCTTCACTACCGGCATGTCGCCGGCGGCGGTGGCGTGGACCGATTATGTATTGCAGCACATGCCGGAGCTGGACAACCGGCGCGCCGATCTGGCGCGGCTCGGCAACCGGCTGCGCGGGGTGATCCGGAAGCATGGTTTCGCCACCCTCGGCGAATCCCAGATCGTGCCGCTGATCGTCGGCGACAACCGGAAAGCCGGTGAGTTGGCGGAGACCTTTCAGAATGCCGGAATTCTGGTGTTTCCGATCCGGCCGCCGACGGTGCCCGCCGGAACGGCGCGGCTGCGGTTTTCGCTGTCGGCGCGGCTGCCGGATTCGGTGATCGACCGGATCGACGAGGTCCTGGCATGAAGCACGCCTGGCTCCGGCGCGAACCGGGAATGGAGACGGTGTATGTCGTCGCGCTCGGCTGGGGGCAGGACGAAGCCTCTTTGGATGACTTTACCGGCGAAAGCGACGGCGATATCGTCACGCTTTTCGCCTGGAACGAACCCGGCGAATTGCCGGAGCTGGCGGCTTACCGGCGCCGGGTGCTGATTGCCTGGTCCTTCGGTGTCTGGAGCGCGGCACGGCTATCGGTCGCGTGGGACGCGGCGGTGGCGGTCAACGGTACCCTGACGCCGGTGGATGATTGGTGCGGCATTCCGGAGGCGGTTTTCGCCGCCACACTGGACGGCTGGCGCGATGGTGTGACCGAAAAGAAATTCTGGCGCCGGATGGGGGCGCGCCCCGGCGATCTGCCGTTGCGCAGTCCGGCGGCGCTCCGCAGCGAACTCGAATATTTTCAAACGCAATTCGCCGCCTGCCCGGTCCCGGCAAACTGTTATCAACTGGCGGTGATCGGGAAACAGGACCGGATTTTCCCGCCAGAGTCGCAGCGGAATGCGTGGCATGCCCTCGGCACGGCAATGATGGAAATGGATTGGCCGCACGATTTTCGCGGCGCGGCCGGCGCTTGGATGGAGGTAGCGAAGCTTGGATGCGATCGATAAAGAACTGGTGGCGCGGCGTTTCGCGCGGCACCGGAAAACCTACCGGATGTATGCGGTGGTGCAAACCGAAATGGCCGACGCCCTGGTGGCGGCGCTGCCGCGCCGGGAGTATACGCAGGCATTGGAATTCGGCTGCGGCTCCGGTCTATTGACCGACCGGCTGCTGGAGGAGTTGTCCATCGGCCGCCTGTGGCGTAACGATCTGGTGCCGGAGCACACGACGGATTTTCTGCCGGGGGATATCGAACGGATTCTGCTGCCCTCCGGGCTCGATCTGGCGGCCGCCAACGCCGTGTGGCAGTGGCTCGAAGCCCCGGACCGGATGGCGGAAAAGCTGGCAGGAATATTGAATCCCGAGGGCGTCGTGGCGGTATCGTCGTTTGCGCCGGGCAATCTCGAGGAAATCGCGGCGCTGCTGCCGGTGGCGCTGCCGTACCGGGGCATTGCGCAATTCCGCGCCGACTTCGCCAGGCATTTCGACATACTGGAGTGCGGCGAGGAGATCCGGGTACTGGAATTCTCATCGCCGCGCGCGGTGTTGTACCATTTGAAATTGACCGGCGTGACCGGGGTGCGGCAGGAGCGGTGGACGCGGAGCAGCTTGCAGAACTTCGAAGACGCCTACCGGCAGCGTTTCTCCTCCGGCAACGGGGTCCGGTTGACCTATCGCCCGCTCCGTCTGGTCGGGCGCAAGAAAAAGGCGTTGAAATCATGAGTCGGATTTGTTTCGTCAGCGGCATCGATACGGATATCGGCAAGAGCTATGCGACCGGAATGCTGGCGCGGGCCTGGAGCCGGCGCGGGCTTCGGGTCATCACCCAGAAACCGGTCCAGACCGGCGACGCCGGGATTTCGGCGGATATCCGCTTGCACCGGAGGTTGATGGGGGTGGGGCTGTTGCCCGAGGATGAAACCGGAATCACCTGCACGGAATTGTTTTCGTTTCCCGCTTCGCCGCACTTGGCGGCGGAGTTGGACGGCAAAACGCTGGATTGCGCCCGGATTGATGACGCCACCCGGCGGCTCGCCGCAACGTATGACCGGGTGTTGATCGAAGGCGCCGGAGGTTTGATGGTGCCGTTGACCCGCGCGTTATTGACGGTCGATTTCGTCGCCGAACGCGGTTACCCGTTGGTATTGGTGACTTCGGGGCGTCTCGGCAGCCTGAATCATACCCTGTTGAGTCTGGAGGCCGCCGAGCGGCGCGGCATTCGGGTGGCCGGTGTGATTTACAACTATTGTGCGGCCGCCGAAAAACGGATCGCGCTCGACACATTCGACTGGATTGCCGGATATCTGGCGCAACGTCACCCGCGGGCGTGGCTGGCGACCTTGGGCAAGGTGGATGCGGAACACCCGGAAGCAACGGAGCTGGAACATGCCGAAGACTGCTGAACAATTCGACCGTGACCACCTGTGGCACCCGTATGCGCCGATGGATGGCGCCCCTCCGGTGGTTTTGATCGAGGAGGCCTCCGGGATCCGGCTCAAGCTGGCCGACGGCCGCGAAGTGATCGACGGCATCGGCTCCTGGTGGTCGGTGATCCACGGTTACAATCATCCGGCGATCAACCGCGCCATGGAACGGCAGATGCGAAAATTTTCCCATGTGATGTTCGGCGGCTGTACCCATCACGCCGCGATCGAGCTCGGGAGGCGTTTGCTGCGGCTGCTGCCGGAGGGGTTGGAAAAGATTTTTTATGCCGATTCCGGCTCCATCGCCGCCGAAGTGGCGGTGAAAATGGCGATTCAATACCAGTTCGCCCGCGGGTTGCCCGACAAAAACCGGATTCTGACCGTCAAGGGCGGCTATCACGGCGACACCCTCGGCACCATGGCGCTGTGCGACCCGGACGAAGGCATGCATACGTTGTTCCGGAGTGTGCTGGCGCCGCACTTTTTCGCCCCGGCTCCGCCGATGGGCTTCGACCGGGTGATCGGCGATGCCGATCTGGCGGAAGTGGAGGCGCTTTTGCAGCAGCATGGCGGCCAAATCGCCGCGGTGATGCTGGAGCCGGTGCTGCAGGGGGCAGGGGGGATGCGGATTTACGCGCCCGGTTATTTAACAAAATTGCAGGAGCTGGCGCGGCGTTACGACGTGTTGGTGATTTTCGATGAAATTGCGACCGGCTTCGGCCGTACCGGGAAGCTGTGGGCGTCGGAGTGGGCGGGCGTCGTGCCCGATATCATGTGCATCGGCAAGGCGTTGACCGGCGGACATATTTCGCTGGCGGCGACGATCACCACGGCGGCGGTGGCGACGGTAATTTCACGGGGGAAACCCGGCGCGTTCATGCATGGACCGACCTTCATGGCCAACGCGCTGGCCTGTGCGGCCGCCAATGGCGCGCTGGAGGTGTTGGAGCAAAGCAACTGGCCAACGCGGGTGGGGCAGGTGGAAACTCTATTGCGCCAAGAGTTGATGCCGCTGGCGGGAAAGCCGAATGTCGCCGCGGTGCGGGTGTTGGGTTCGCTCGGCGTGCTGGAGGCGCAGGCGGTGTGGAACCGGGAGCTGGTGCAGCAGACGGCGCTGGCGCACGGCGTGTGGGTGCGTCCTTTCGGCAAAGTGCTGTACCTGATGGCGCCGTATGTGGCGACGGACGCGGAATTGCGGCAAATGACGCAGGCGCTGGCGGCGTGCGCGGAGCGCCCGGAATTGCTCCGGGACGCCGCCCCCGGCGATGGCGCCGCCTGAAAAAATAAGGAATGAATTGCAAATGCGGGATGATTTGAAAAACATCGGGCTGCAGGTGGAAACGATCCTGCGGGAAGACGCTTTTCCGGCGCTGATCGAGCCGGTATTTTTGCGCGAAGCGGTGATGGACTATCCGTTGCGCGGCGGCAAACGTCTGCGTCCGGCGCTGGCCCTCTGGGGCGCCGGCGCCGCCGGGGGCGATCCGGCGCGGGCGCGTTTCGTCGCCGCCGCGGTCGAAGTGTGGCACAATTGGACGCTGGTGCATGACGATATCATCGACGACGACGATTTCCGGCGCGGGGTGCCGTCCACGCATTGTGCGTTGAAGCACTACGCCGCCACTCATTATCCGGTGGATGAAACGCGTTCCGCCCGTTTCGGCCACGATTTCGCGATTCTGACCGCGGATCTGCAGCAGAGCTGGGCCAATCATCTGGTGATGCGCAGCCGCGAAGCGGGGGTCAACGCGGAAACGGTGCTGGCGATTCTGGAGCGCATGCAGTGTCTGGCCGGCGCCGGGGTGATCTCCGGCGAAGCCATCGACATCGAAGTCGAATATCTGCCCGAGGTGACCGAGGCGACGGTGGAGCGCATTCTGTACTTGAAAACCGGAGCGCTGCTGGAATTCGCGATCACCGCCGGGGCCATGGCGGGGTTGAATACGCCGGATGCGGCGGCCGCGCCGGTGGCGGCGCTCGGGCGCTTCGCCGCCGAGGCCGGAATCGCCTTCCAATTACAGGATGACTGGCTGGGGATTTATGGCGATGTCGCCAAGTTCGGCAAGCCTCTGGCTTCGGACTGGAAAGAGCGCAAGCCGACGTTGTTGTATCTGGCGGCGATGCGGCGCGCGACTCCGGCGGCACGGGAGGAATTGCAGTCGCTGTTCGGCCTGCCGGAATATGGCGAAAAGGAGGTCGGCCGTCTCCGGGAGCTGCTGGAAGCCTGCGGCGCCGCCGGAGAAATCCAATCGCGGGCGCGGCGGACGCAGCAGCAGGCGTTGGCGCAACTGGCGTCGCTGCCGGACAGTGTTTTCCGGCGGCGGCTGGAAGAAATGGCGGAATATCTGGTACAACGGGAGGTATGAGCATTATGAGTCAGCGGTTGAAGTTGTTGGCGTGCAATGTGTTTTTCCGGGAATTGAGTTATCTGTGCTGGAAGTCCCCCTCGGTGGTCGACGTCGAGTATTTCGAACTGGGCGAGCATGTCCATGTCGATAAATTGCGCACCCGCCTGCAGGAAGCGGTCGACCGGGCGGCGGAAACCGGCCGCTACGATGCGATCGCGCTGGCGTACGGGTTGTGCGGCCGCTCGACCGACGGATTGACGGCGCCGCCGAATGTTTCGCTGGTGATTCCGCGGGCGCACGATTGCTGCACCATTCTTTTGGGCAGCCGCCAGCGTTTCCAGGAGCGTTTCGGCGCCAATCCGAGCACACCGTTCAGTTCGGTCGGCTACATCGACCGGGGCGAATACTTTTACGACCGCGACGGCGAATTGATGACCGGGGATTCGATGGCGGCGCTGATCGATCAGTACGGCGAGGACAACGCCCAATATGTCTGGGAGGCCATGCATCCGGGCGCGATCGACGGCCTCTCCGCCGAAACGGTCTTCATCGATGTCCCGGAGGTGCGTGACGACGCCAAGCTGGCCGGGTGCAAAGAAAAGGTGGAGCAGCTGAACCGCGTTTTCGCGGTGGAAACCGGCGACCTGACGCTGCTGCGGAAGCTGGTCGACCGGGAATGGGATGACGATTTCCTGATCGTCCCTCCGGGCGCGACCGTCCGTCCGGCGTATGACTGGGACGAAATTATCAAACTCAAGCAGGAGTAATTCATGATCGAAGTTCAGCGCCGCAAGTATGCGTTGCAATTGAACCCGCGCGCCGGGATTGTCGAGCGGCTCCGTTTCGCCGCCGATGTCCCGGAGGTCAACCTTGTGCACAAAGACGGCGTTTCCGCTTTCGGCAGTGTGGTCCATACCCGTACCGACGAACCGTGGCGCTGGGAATTTACCGGCAGTCCGATCCGGCAGAACAATTTCGAATTTTCCGAATACCGTACTTTCAATGTATTCGAGCACGAGACCGGGGGCGAACACTGCTGCGCCAATCCGATGACCGGCACCCGGCTGCGTTACCGTTTCGACGAAGACAGCTTCGATATCCGGCTCGAAGCCGATATGCCGCAGGCGGACCAGATCGGCCTCGATCTGAATCCGGCCTTTCTCGATTTGCGCCAGAATGACCGTTGTACCGACCAATTCACGGTGAAATCCTGGTACACCGCGCCGGACCGCTCGCTTTCGTATGTCTATTTTCAGCGCGTCGGCCATGCCGAAGGCATTCTCATGTACACGCTCGATGCCGCCGCCGGCTGGCGTATCCGCTACGGCCGCGGCTTCGTGGTCGAGGGCTTCCAGATGCTGGCGCGCTTCTCGCACCGGATCGATTCCTATGGGACGCCGGGAACTCCGGCGGCGCTGGCGGTCCGGGTTGCAATGGCGGACTCGCTGGAAGCCGGGTTGGCCCGGATGCGGGAGGAGCTGGAGTTGCCGCAAATCATCATGCCGGTGCTGTCGACGCAGACCGGCGGCTCACTCGCGTACAAGGTCGAGGGCGTCTGTACGAAGCTGGCGCTGCGTTGTCCCGACGGCGCCGAAATCACTCCTGCGCCGGAGCGTTTGGCGCTGGAGCAAGAGGGGTTCTATTATCTCACTGCGACTGGCCCTTCCGGGCGAACCATGGAAGTGGTGCTGCAGGCGGCGGCCTCCTATTTCGAGACGCTGGAACGCGCCCGGCGGCATTTGCAGCCGGTTTTCGGCTATTGCGCGGAAAAGTTCTATTGGGTACAGGCGATGGCGCTGGCCCGGAAATCGCTCGGCGAATATCCGCCGATGGAGCCCTATCTCCACGACGCGTTGAGCTGTGTCGGCATGCAGGGGTGCCCGGATATTTTCCCGGGGCCGATTCCCGACGCCGCTTCGACCCGCGAACGCCTGGAGCGCAAGTCATCCAATATCGACCCCTTTCCGGTCAAGGACGGTTTCCTGGTCGGAGCTCCCGTGCCGTTCGCACAGGAGTACCACGGCCGTACACTGTCGCCGTGGCACATCTGGCAGCTCGAACGCATCCAGGACGCGTTCGCATTTGTGCAAACCTATCTGTATGCGGCGCGCGCCTACGATTTTGAACCGTATTACGAACACGCGGTCAAAATCGGTCTGGCCCACATTCACGATCATGTCGACTCCTCCGGCCGGGTCCAATGCGTCCATGGCGGCGCCATCGTGATCGATTACACCACGGTGATCTCTCCGGCGCTGGCTTTGGCGGAGCTGTACCGGGAAATGGACCGGCGCCGCGACCCGCGCACCGCCGAAGTGAAGGACGCCTGCGTCCGGATCGCGGATTATCTGCTGCGCCGCGGTTTCGAGTTCCCCACCGAGGGCTGCAGCGTTCATGAACGCTGGACCGAGGATGGCTCGATCTCCTGTACCGCGTTGTCGTTGATGGCGGTCGACGCCCTGGTGCAGCCGGATGCGCGTTACCGGCAGCGGGCGCGCGAAGTTCTCGACTTTCACGACGCCTGGCGCCTCGAAGCGCCCGATGTCCGTGCCCGGGACGGCTCGTACCGCTACTGGGAAACCCAATGGGAAAACGACGGGGAGGGGCATGCGATCAACGCCGGCCACGCCTGGGGGCTGTGGCGCGCCGAAGCGTTGTTCTGGCTGGGCGTGCGCGAAAAAGACGGCAAAGCGCTGTTGCAGTCGTACAATGGCTTCCGCAACAATCTGGCCAAATATATGCCGGACGGCACCGCGTATACCTGCTTCACGCCGGATTATCTGCCGCAGCGTCCGGTCCGGATGGAGCTGTGCCACTGTTATCCGGTGCGCGAGGACCTGAGTCTGGCGTACTATCTGTGGCCGCGGCTGTGGAATACCTGGCTGGATACCGCGGCGGTGATCGAGGATGCCGATGGACATCCTCTGGCGTTGAACGGCGATCTGGTGCCCACCGATGGCGGCTGGAGCTTCCGCAGCTGGGCACCGGAGTGGAAAAAATTGCTGGTTCTGACAAATAAGCTATCCGGGTTGCAAGTGCCGGATCACGTTGAAATCATTCGCTGAAGAGCAAGGAGAGAGCAGTATGTTGGTCGATTTGCCGGTGGAGGAGCTGAAGAAATATGAGGGCCGGAATCCGCGGCCCGCGGATTTCGATGCATATTGGGAGCGGGCGTTGGAAGAGATGCGGGCGGTCAAGCCGGAAACCACGCTGGTGCCGGTGGATATGAAAGCGCCGTTCGTGGAGTGCTTCGATATGTTTTTCACCGGAGTCGGCGGCGCGCGGATTCACGCGAAGCTGATGCGGCCGGCGCAACCGGCAAAGCCGGGGCCGGCGGTGGTGTTCTTTCACGGTTATTCGGGAAACTCCTCCGATTGGAACGAGAGGTTCGGCTATGTCGCCGCCGGTTTTACCGTCGCGGTCCTCGACGTTCGCGGGCAGGGGGGCCTTTCGGAAGATGTCGGCGGTCACAAGGGCAATACGCTGAACGGACAGATCATCCGCGGCCTCGACGGCAAACCGGAGGATCTGTTGTTCCGCAGCATTTATCTGGATTGCGCCCAATTGATTTATCTGGTGATGGATATGCCGCAGGTGGACCGGAGCCGGGTCGGCGCCATCGGCGGCAGCCAGGGCGGCGGTCTGACGTTGGCCGCCGCCGGCCTGGTCCCGGAGCTGAACCGGGCGGCACCGTATTACCCGTTTCTCTGCGATTATCTGCGGGTGTGGGAAATGGACCTGGCCAAAGATGCATATGCCGAGTTGAAGCAATACTTCCGCTGGTTCGATCCGCGCCATGAACGGCGGGAGGCGATTTTTACCCGTCTCGGGTATATTGACGCGCAGTTTCTGGCGGCGCGGATCCGGTGCCGGACTTTGATGCTGACCGGACTCATGGACACCGTCTGCCCGCCGTCGTCGCAATTTGCGGCGTTCAACAAAATCACCGCGCCCAAGGAGGTGATTTTCTATCCGGATTTCGGCCATGAATGGCTGCCGGACGCGGGGGATATCATCTTCCGTTATATGATGGAGATGCAGTGACGGCAGTTTGACAAAATACACCCGCGGGTGTATAGTAATGGATTGATTGAGAGCGGAATCCGCCGTTGCGGATTCCGTTCTTTTCGTATCGGGGAAGAGGAATATTTTTCATGTTGAACCGCAAAGTGACCGGTATTGTCTGCGGCGCCGTCGCGGCCGCGACCTACGGGATGAATCCATTGTTCACGCTGCCGGTGTATGCGCAGGGCATGACCGCGGATTCGGTCCTGTTCTATCGTTACGCCTTTGCCGCCATCATGCTCGGCATATTGATGAAAGCGACGCGACAGTCGTTCGCGTTGAAGAAAAATGAAATCATCCCGGTCGCCGTGGCCGGATTCCTCTTTGCCGGCTCTTCTTTGGCGCTGTTTATCAGCTTCCATCACATGGCCGCCGGTATCGCCTCGACGCTGCTGTTTGTCTATCCGGTGATGGTGGCGCTCATCATGGCGGTGTGCTTTCATGAAAAAGTCACGCTGACGACCGGCTTCAGCATCGGCATGGCGCTGGCGGGAATTGCGCTATTGTACCAGGGCGGCGACGGCGGCACCCTCAGTCTCGTCGGCGTGCTCCTGGTGATGGCGTCGTCGCTGTCGTACGCGATTTACATTGTCGGGGTCAGCCGTTCGGCGCTGAAAACGATGGCGACGATGCGGCTGAGCTTTTACGTGCTGCTGTTCGGTCTGCTCCTTTTCGTGCTCCGGTTGAAGTTCTGTACGGAATTGCAGGTGATTCCGAGCTGGAGCGCGTGGGGAAATCTGCTGGCGCTGGGGTTGCTGCCCACGGTGGTGTCGCTGTGGTG